>NZ_OBEF01000012.1 GCF_900215375.1 Enterobacter sp. CC120223-11
CTACGACGTTGATAGGTCGGGTGTGTAAGTGTAGCGATACATTGAGCTAACCGATACTAATGAACCGTGAGGCTTAACCTTACAACGCCGAAGCTGTTTTGGCGTGAGAGACAGACACATTTTCAGCCTGATAACAGATTAGTCGATGTGCACAGAGTAAGACGTGCATGTTGAAAACAGAATTTGCCTGGCGGCACTAGCGCGGTGGTCCCACCTGACCCCATGCCGAACTCAGAAGTGAAACGCCGTAGCGCCGATGGTAGTGTGGGGTCTCCCCATGCGAGAGTAGGGAACTGCCAGGCATCAAACAGACAAGAAAACCTCATGCGAAAGCATGGGGTTTTTTTGCGTTTGTCCGCAACCTTTCCACAGACATATCCACAGTACTTACCCTAAATTACGTCGTGAAACTTTCTCACCTTTCACATGTAGACTCGACATTTGACTTATTCCCGGTTATCTTCAGCTATCTGGATGTCTAAACGTGTAAACGTATGCTGTGAGGTAACAAGGTTATGCCGATTCGGGTGCAGGACGAGCTGCCAGCCGTCAATTTCTTGCGTGATGAGAACGTCTTTGTGATGACGGCATCGCGTGCCACCAACCAGGAAATTCGCCCGCTGAAGGTGTTAATCCTTAACCTGATGCCGAAAAAGATAGAGACGGAAAACCAGTTTTTACGCCTGCTGTCGAACTCGCCATTGCAGGTTGATGTCCAGCTCTTGCGCATTGATGCACGCGAATCCCGTAACACGCCTACCGAGCATCTCAACAACTTCTACTGCAACTTTGAAGACATCTGTAAAGATAACTACGATGGGCTGATTGTGACTGGCGCACCGCTGGGACTGGTTGAGTTCAACGATGTTGCCTACTGGCCGCAGATTAAACAGGTGCTGGAGTGGGCAAAAGACCACGTCACCTCAACGCTCTTTGTCTGCTGGGCAGTTCAGGCAGCGCTGAATATTTTGTACGGCATTCCCAAACAAACCCGAACGGAAAAACTCTCTGGCGTATACGAGCACCATATTCTTCACCCGCACGCGTTGCTGACGCGTGGCTTTGATGATTCGTTCCTGGCTCCGCATTCTCGCTACGCTGACTTCCCGGCTGTGCTGATTCGCGACTACACCGATCTCGAGATCCTGGCCGAAACGGAAGACGGTGACGCTTATCTGTTTGCCAGCAAAGATAAGCGTATCGCCTTCGTCACCGGCCATCCAGAATATGATGCCCATACCCTGGCGAGCGAGTATTTCCGTGACGAAGAAGCAGGTCTTTCCCCCGAGGTCCCGCACAATTATTTCCCGCAAAACGATCCGCAAAACAAACCGCGAGCAACCTGGCGCAGCCACGGCAATATGCTGTTCATTAACTGGCTGAACTATTACGTTTATCAGATCACGCCATACGATCTGCGCCATATGAATCCGACGCTGGAGTAATCCACCGCCTAAACGATCATAAAGCGATTCAGCACTCCACATCAGGCACCTTCGGGTGCCTTTTTTATTTCCGAAAAGCACGCCAAATTAAATGATAACTTTAAATTCATTGTTATCAATGTGTTATGTGTATTTCCATTTAAAAATGGAAATTGTTTTTGATTTATAATTATTATTGCGTAGGCTTAACTGAGCTGAACGAAAACCATACAACGATCTTTGTTTACTTTGGGAAGTGACCTGGGATCAACGATGAGGAGCCGCGCAATGACACAACAGGCAACAACCACCGAAGAACTGGCCTTTAGCCAGCCGTTTGGCGCGCAGGAGCAGCAGATCCTGACGCCGGAAGCGATCGATTTTTTGAGTGAACTGGTCACCAGGTTTACCCCGCAGCGTAATAAGCTGCTGGCCGCACGCATCCAGCAGCAGCAAGATATTGATGACGGCAGGCTTCCTGATTTTATTTCGGAAACGGATTCCATTAGAAATGGTGACTGGAAAATTCGCGGTATTCCGCAGGATTTGCTCGACCGCCGCGTGGAAATCACCGGCCCGGTTGAACGCAAAATGGTGATCAATGCCCTGAATGCCAATGTCAAAGTGTTCATGGCTGATTTTGAAGATTCACTGGCCCCGAACTGGCATAAGGTTATCGACGGGCAAATCAACCTGCGTGATGCGGTCAACGGGAGCATCAGTCACACCAATGAAGACGGAAAAATCTATCAGCTGAAACCTGACCCAGCCGTTCTGGTGTGTCGCGTGCGCGGTCTGCACCTGCCGGAAAAGCACGTGACCTGGCGTGGGGAAGCTATTCCGGGGAGCCTGTTTGATTTCGCACTCTACTTTTTCCACAACCATAAGCGCCTGTTAGCCAAAGGCAGCGGCCCTTATTTCTACCTGCCGAAAACGCAGGCCTGGCAGGAAGCGGCATGGTGGAGCGAAGTGTTCAGCTACACCGAAGATCGCTTCGAATTACCACGCGGCACCATCAAAGCAACGCTACTGATTGAAACGCTGCCAGCGGTGTTCCAGATGGACGAAATCCTGCATGCCCTGCGTGACCACATCGTGGGTCTGAACTGCGGTCGCTGGGATTACATCTTCAGCTATATCAAAACGTTGAAGAACCACCCGGATCGCGTACTGCCGGATCGCCAGGTTGTCACAATGGATAAGCCTTTCCTCAGCGCCTATTCGCGTTTGTTGATCAAAACCTGCCATAAGCGCGGTGCGTTTGCGATGGGCGGCATGGCGGCGTTTATTCCCAGCAAAGACACGGCGCGCAATGCGCAGGTGCTCAATAAGGTGAAAGCCGATAAATCGCTGGAAGCCAACAACGGTCATGACGGCACCTGGATTGCTCATCCGGGCCTGGCGGATACGGCGATGGCCGTCTTTAACGACGTATTGGGGGAAAACCCTAACCAGCTGTCTGTCACTCGCGATGAAGATGCACCGATTACCGCAGAACAGCTGCTGGCGCCTTGCGAAGGGGAGCGAACGGAAGAAGGCATGCGTGCCAATATTCGCGTCGCGGTGCAGTACATCGAGGCCTGGATCTCTGGCAACGGCTGCGTGCCGATTTACGGCCTGATGGAAGATGCCGCCACGGCGGAAATATCGCGCACGTCGATCTGGCAGTGGATCCACCACCAGAAAACGCTCAGCAACGGTACGCCAGTGACGAAAGCTCTGTTCCGCCAGATGCTCGCCGAAGAGCTGCTGGTTGTTCAGGACGAACTGGGCGAACACCGGTTCAGCAGTGGCCGTTTCGACGAAGCCGCGCGCCTGATGGAGCAAATCACCACCTCCGATGAACTCGTCGACTTCTTAACGCTGCCCGGCTATCGCCTGCTGGCCT
This sequence comes from Enterobacter sp. CC120223-11, assembly GCF_900215375.1. GTDB lineage: Bacteria > Pseudomonadota > Gammaproteobacteria > Enterobacterales > Enterobacteriaceae > Scandinavium. The sequence continues at coordinate 3,313 of NZ_OBEF01000012.1, forward strand.
GAACACATCACCGATAATAAAAATGGAGCATCTGCCAATGAAAACCCGTACCCAACAAATCGAAGAAGTACAGAAAGAATGGACAAACCCACGCTGGGAAGGCATTCGTCGCCCGTACAGCGCGGAAGAGGTGGTGAAGCTGCGTGGTTCGGTAAACCCGGAATGCACGCTGGCACAGCGCGGTGCCGCGAAAATGTGGCGCCTGCTGCACGGTGAATCGAAAAAAGGGTACGTGAATAGCCTCGGGGCGCTGACGGGCGGTCAGGCATTGCAGCAGGCGAAGGCCGGCATTGAGGCCGTGTATCTCTCCGGCTGGCAGGTTGCGGCAGATGCTAACCTGGCCTCCAGCATGTACCCGGATCAGTCGCTCTACCCGGCGAACTCGGTGCCGTGCGTGGTGGATCGGATCAACAACACTTTCCGTCGTGCCGATCAGATCCAGTGGGCTTCTGGCATTGAACCCAACGATCCACGCTTTATTGATTATTTCCTGCCGATCGTGGCTGACGCAGAAGCCGGGTTTGGCGGCGTGCTCAACGCGTTCGAGCTGATGAAGTCGATGATTGAGGCCGGGGCGGCGGCGGTTCACTTTGAAGATCAGCTGGCCTCGGTGAAGAAATGCGGACACATGGGCGGCAAAGTGCTGGTGCCGACTCAGGAAGCGGTTCAGAAACTGGTGGCCGCGCGCCTGGCGGCGGACGTGCTTGGCGTGCCGACGCTGCTGATTGCCCGTACTGACGCTGATGCAGCCGATTTGATCACCTCCGACTGTGACCCGTACGACAGCGAATTTGTCACTGGCGAGCGCACCAGCGAAGGCTTCTATCGCACCCGGGCAGGTATCGAGCAGGCGATCAGCCGTGGGCTGGCCTATGCGCCATACGCCGACCTGGTGTGGTGTGAAACGTCCACGCCGGATCTGGAGCTGGCTCGTCGCTTCGCCGACGCGATTCATGCGAAATACCCGGGCAAGCTGCTGGCCTACAACTGCTCGCCGTCGTTCAACTGGAAGAAAAACCTGGATGATAAAACCATCGCCAGCTTCCAGCAGCAGCTCTCTGAGATGGGCTACAAGTACCAGTTCATCACCCTGGCAGGCATTCACAGCATGTGGTTCAACATGTTCGACCTGGCCCACGCGTACGCGCAGGGCGAAGGGATGCGCCACTACGTGGAGAAAGTGCAGCAGCCAGAGTTTGAGAAAGCCCAGGACGGTTACACCTTCGTATCCCACCAGCAGGAAGTGGGGACGGGCTACTTCGATAAGGTGACCACCATCATTCAGGGCGGAGCTTCGTCCGTCACTGCGCTGACCGGGTCAACGGAAGAGTCACAGTTCTAATCAATATCCCGCCGATCTGTTCCCTCTCCCTCAGGGAGAGGGTTAGGGAGAGGGGAAATAGTGACGGGGATACTCATGACGCGCGACCTTGAACTGCTTATCGCCCAAACCATCCTGCAAGGCTTTGACGCGCAGTATGGCCGCTTTCTGGAAGTCACTTCCGGTGCGCAGCAGCGCTTTGAACAAGCCGACTGGCACGCCGTGCAGCAGGCGATGAAGCAACGTATTCACCTCTACGATCACCACGTGGGCCTGGTTGTTGAGCAACTGCGCTGCATCACTGACGGTAAAAGCCCCGACGCAGACTTTCTGCTGAGGGTGAAAGAGCACTACACCGCATTACTGCCCGACTATCCGCGCTTTGAAATTGCCGAAAGCTTTTTTAACTCAGTTTATTGTCGGCTCTTCGATCACCGCTCGCTGACTCCCGAGCGGCTTTTTATCTTTAGCTCCCAGCCTGAAGGACGCTTTCGCACGATCTCGCGTCCGCTGGCGAAGGATTTCTACCCGCACACCGGCTGGGGAGCGTTATTCAGCCAGATGCTTACGGAGCTGCCGTTGCGCCTGCGCTGGCAAAATCTGGCCCGTGACGTGGAGTACATCCTGGCGCATCTCAGCGAAACCTTTGGTCAGGACGTGCTGCAGGAAGCGCATTTACAGGTAGCGAATGAACTGTTTTACCGTAATAAAGCGGCCTGGCTGATTGCTAAACTGCACACGCCCCAGGGAATGGTGCCGCTGCTCCTGCCCATTCATCGCAGTGATGAAGGTGAGCTATTCATTGATACCTGCCTGACGACCAGCGCCGAGGCCAGCATCGTCTTTGGCTTCGCCCGCTCTTATTTCATGGTGTATGCGCCACTGCCTGCCGCACTGGTGGAGTGGCTACGTGAAATCCTGCCCGGCAAAACGACCGCCGAACTGTATATGGCCATTGGCTGCCAGAAGCACGGCAAAACCGAAAGCTATCGTGAATACCTGACGTATATTCGACAGGCCGATGAACAGTTTATCGAAGCGCCCGGCATTCGCGGCATGGTCATGCTGGTGTTCACGCTGCCCGGATTCGACAGGGTGTTTAAGGTGATCAAAGACCGCTTCGCGCCGCAAAAAGAGATGACTGCTGCCCACGTTCGCGCCTGCTATCAGCTGGTCAAAGAGCACGATCGCGTCGGGCGCATGGCGGATACCCAGGAGTTCGAAAATTTCGTGCTGGAGAAGCGGCAAATTTCCCCTGCCTTGCTCGATTTACTGTGGCAGGAAGTGCCGCAAAAACTTACCGATCTGGGCGACCGTATAGCCATCAGCCATCTCTACATCGAACGGCGGATGGTGCCGCTAAATCTGTGGCTTGAACAGGTCGATGGGCAGATGCTGCGCGATGCAGTGGAAGAGTACGGGAACGCGATTCGTCAGCTAGCGGCGGCAAATATCTTCCCTGGCGACATGTTATTCAAAAACTTCGGCGTAACGCGCCATGGGCGGGTGGTGTTCTACGATTACGACGAAATCTGCTACATGACGGAAGTGAATTTCCGCAATATTCCGCCGCCGCGTTATCCGGAAGATGAGCTTGCCAGCGAGCCGTGGTACAGCGTTTCGCCGGGCGATGTGTTTCCGGAGGAGTTTCGCCACTGGCTGTGCGCCGATGCCCGTATCGGGCCACTGTTCGAGGAGATGCACGCCGATTTGCTGCGTGCGGAATACTGGCGAGGATTACAGACGCGGATCCGTGACGGTCACGTCGAAGATGTGTTTGCCTACCGTAAGCGCCAGCGTTTTTGTGTGAAATATAGCTAATAGCCTGATGTCGCTGATTGCCAGGTGGCGGCTGATGCCTTACCTGGCCTACAAATCAGACTTAAGGTTTTGTAGGCCCGGCAAGCGTAGCGCCGCCGGGCAATCAAGGCTTACTTAATCCCGCCATAAGCCAGCGTCACTTCCTTCGCGGCCTTAATCACTAAGGCACCTAACTCCGTCACGCGATCATCGGTCATACGTGAAATCGGGCCGGAGATAGAAATGGCGGCAAATGGCTCGCGATGTTCATCATAGATACAGGCCGCCACGCAGCGCAGGCCGAGCGCGTGTTCCTCATCATCAAAGGAATAACCGCGCTTGCGCGTCTGTGCTAAATCCTCTTTCAGATGTACCGGCGACACCAGCGTGGCGTGCGTGTAGGCGTGCAGCCCTTTACGGTGCAGCAGGCCGCTGACCTGCTCGTCGCTCAGCTGCGCTAAAAACGCTTTCCCCGCTCCGGAAGCATGCATGGGTAACTTGCCGCCAATCGGTGCGGACATACGCATCAGCTGTGTGCACTGCACCTGGTCGATGATGATCGCCTGATGGTCGCTCTGATCCAGCACCGCCAGGTTGACGGTTTCGCCGGACTCTTCCATCAGCTTGCGCAGAATCGGATGGACGATAGCCAGAAGGTTGCGACTTTGCAGGAAGCTGCTGCCGACGATAAACGCGTGTGCGCCGATCGTCCAGTGGCCTAAATCACCAATCTGGCGGACAAACCCTAACTGCTGCATGGTGGTCAGTAAGCGGTGCGTCGTGGAGTTGGGCAGGCCCGCCTGCTGTGCCAGTTCGGTCAGGGCTACATCACCGTGCGATTCGGCAATGAACTCCAGTAGCTTCAGGCCGCGGGTTAAGGACTGCACCTGGCCGCCAGCCGGAGCGGCGGCTGCAGGGGCTGGTTTTCTGCCGCGTTTCGCGGGAACGGTCGCCACCATGACGGACTCCTTTTCTGTATCGTGGAAATCATTTTCGTTTTATTTGATTATAATGCAACCGTTATTAGAACTGATCGGAGCAGTAGTCGTGAGCATCTCTCATGTTCGCGGTGGCTCTCTTTTCCACGCTGGTTGATTATGCCACTATGGCTTGTTGATAAGAGCGTTGTCGGGAGTCCGCGTGAGCACCATCGAAAAGCAGCTGAAGCAGCAGTTAAAAGACCGAATCCTGGTTCTGGACGGGGGCATGGGCACCATGATCCAGAGCTATCGCCTGAGCGAAGAGGACTACCGTGGCGAACGCTTCGCCCAGTGGTCCAGCGACCTGAAAGGCAACAATGACCTGCTGGTGCTGACCCAACCGGACATCATCGCCGCCATCCACAACGCCTACTTTGAGGCCGGGGCGGACATCGTTGAAACCAACACCTTCAACTCGACCACCATCGCGATGGCGGATTACGAGATGGAGTCGCTGTCGGCGGAAATTAACTTCGCGGCGGCAAAACTGGCCCGTGCCTGCGCTGATGAATGGACGGCGAAAACGCCGGAAAAACCGCGGTACGTAGCGGGCGTGCTTGGCCCGACGAACCGTACGGCGTCCATCTCTCCCGACGTAAACGATCCTGCCTTCCGTAATATCACCTTCGATCAGCTGGTGGCCGCCTATCGCGAATCCACCAAAGCGCTGGTGGAAGGTGGATCCGATTTGATTCTTATCGAAACCGTCTTCGACACCCTGAACGCCAAAGCGGCGATTTTTGCGGTGAAAGAGGAGCTGGAAGCGCTCGGCGTCGATCTGCCAATCATGATTTCCGGCACCATTACCGACGCCTCGGGGCGTACGCTTTCCGGCCAGACCACCGAAGCGTTTTATAACTCGCTGCGCCATGCGGATGCGCTCTCCTTCGGCCTGAACTGTGCGCTGGGGCCAGATGAGCTGCGCCAGTACGTGCAGGAGCTTTCCCGTATTGCCGAATGCTACGTGACCGCGCACCCGAACGCCGGGCTGCCGAATGCCTTCGGTGAGTACGATCTCGACGCAGCGACCATGGCCGCGCAGATCCGCGAATGGGCGGAGTCGGGCTTCCTCAATATCGTCGGCGGTTGCTGCGGCACCACGCCGGAGCACATCGCGGCAATGAGCCGTGCGGTGGAAGGTCTTGCGCCACGTCAGCTGCCTGACATTCCTGTTGCCTGCCGTCTCGCAGGGCTTGAGCCGCTGAACATCGGCGATGACAGCCTGTTTGTGAACGTCGGCGAGCGGACCAACGTCACCGGTTCTGCAAAATTTAAGCGGCTGATTAAAGAAGAAAAGTACGCCGAAGCGCTCTATGTGGCGCGTCAGCAGGTGGAAAGCGGCGCGCAGATCATCGACATCAACATGGACGAAGGGATGCTCGACGCCGAAGCGGCGATGGTGCGTTTCCTGAACCTGATCGCCGGTGAGCCAGACATCGCCCGCGTGCCGATCATGATCGACTCCTCGAAATGGGATGTGATTGAGAAAGGCCTGCAGTGCATCCAGGGTAAAGGCATCGTCAACTCCATTTCGATGAAAGAGGGCGTGGAGGCCTTTATCCATCACGCCAAAAAAGTGCGTCGCTACGGCGCCGCCGTGGTGGTGATGGCCTTTGACGAAGTCGGCCAGGCGGATACCCGCGAGCGCAAAATCGAAATTTGCCGCCGCGCCTACAACATCCTGACCAAAGAAGTCGGCTTCCCGCCGGAAGATATTATTTTCGACCCGAATATCTTCGCCGTGGCGACCGGTATCGAAGAGCACAACAACTACGCGCAGGACTTTATCGGTGCCTGCGAAGATATCAAACGCGAGCTGCCACACGCGCTGATTTCCGGGGGCGTCTCCAACGTCTCCTTCTCGTTCCGTGGCAACGACCCTGTGCGCGAAGCCATTCACGCCGTGTTCCTCTACTACGCCATCCGCAACGGCATGGACATGGGGATTGTGAATGCCGGGCAGCTGGCGATTTATGACGACCTGCCTGCGGAACTGCGTGATGCGGTGGAAGACGTGATCCTCAACCGTCGCGATGACAGCACCGAACGCATGCTGGATCTGGCGGAAAAATACCGTGGCAGCAAAACCGACGAAGCCGCCAATACTCAGCAGGCGGAATGGCGCGGCTGGGACGTGAAAAAGCGTCTTGAATACTCGCTGGTCAAAGGCATCACCGAGTTTATTGAGGCCGATACCGAAGAGGCACGCCAGCAGGCCGCACGCCCGATTGAGGTCATTGAAGGCCCGCTGATGGACGGCATGAACGTGGTTGGTGACCTGTTCGGCGAAGGCAAAATGTTCCTGCCGCAGGTGGTGAAATCCGCCCGCGTGATGAAGCAGGCGGTGGCTTACCTCGAGCCCTACATTGAGGCCAGCAAAGAGAAGGGCAGCAGCAACGGCAAGATGGTGATCGCCACCGTGAAGGGCGACGTGCACGACATCGGTAAAAACATCGTCGGCGTGGTGCTGCAATGTAACAACTACGAAATTATCGATCTTGGCGTGATGGTGCCGACGGACAAAATCCTCAAAACCGCGCGCGAAGTGAATGCCGACCTGATCGGTCTTTCTGGGCTGATCACGCCATCGCTTGACGAAATGGTTAACGTGGCGAAAGAGATGGAGCGTCAGGGCTTCACCATTCCGCTGCTGATTGGTGGGGCGACCACCTCGAAGGCGCACACGGCGGTGAAAATCGAGCAGAACTACAGCGGCCCGACGGTATACGTGCAGAACGCCTCGCGCACCGTTGGCGTGGTGTCGTCGCTGCTTTCCACCACGCAGCGGGATGATTTTGTTGCCCGCACGCGTCAGGAATATGAAACCGTGCGTATCCAGCACGCGCGTAAAAAACCGCGCACGCCGCCAGTTTCCTTGCAGGCTGCGCGTGATAACGACCTGGCCTTTGACTGGGAAAGCTACACGCCGCCGGTGGCCCATCGTCTGGGCGTGCAGGCGGTAACGGCCAGCATCGAAACCCTGCGTAACTACATCGACTGGACGCCGTTCTTTATGACCTGGTCGCTGGCGGGGAAATACCCGCGCATTCTCGAAGACGAAGTGGTGGGTGAAGAGGCGAAGCGCCTGTTTGCGGACGCCAACGAGATGCTCGACAAGCTCAGCGCGGAAAAATCGCTGAACCCACGCGGCGTGGTCGGGCTGTTCCCGGCAAACCGCAAAGGCGACGACATCGAAATTTATCGCGATGAAACCCGTACTCACGTGCTGGCGGTCAGCCATCATCTGCGTCAGCAAACCGAAAAAACCGGCTTCGCTAACTACTGCCTGTCGGATTTCGTAGCGCCAAAACTTTCCAACAAAGCGGATTACATCGGCGCATTTGCGGTGACCGGCGGCCTCGAAGAAGATGCGCTGGCGGATGCCTACGATGCGCAGCACGATGATTACAACAAAATCATGATAAAAGCCGTGGCGGACCGTCTCGCGGAAGCCTTTGCAGAATACCTGCACGAGCGCGTGCGTAAGGTGTACTGGGGCTATGCCGCGAATGAGAACCTCAGCAACGAAGAGCTGATTCGCGAAAACTACCAGGGCATTCGCCCGGCACCGGGCTATCCGGCCTGCCCGGAGCATACCGAGAAAGCCACCATCTGGCAGCTGCTGGACGCGGAAACGCACACAGGTATGAAGCTGACCGAATCCTACGCCATGTGGCCTGGCGCATCGGTGTCCGGCTGGTACTTCAGCCACCCGGACAGCAAATACTACGCCGTGGCGCAGATTCAGCGCGATCAGGTGGAGGATTACGCGTTCCGTAAGGGAATGAGCGTGGCCGAAGCCGAGCGCTGGCTGGCGCCAAATCTGGGCTATGACGCTGATTAAGTCATCTTTTCTTACAACAAACAGGGCACCGTAACGGTGCCCTGTCTCTTTCCGGGGCGTAAACCCCTATACTGATGAAAGGGTTATATTTCCCCTCTCCCTAACCCTCTCCCTGAAGGAGAGGGAACCGGAACAGTGCCGTATATTCTCCCCCTCCCAAAGGGAAGAGGGAACCGGAGTGGTGCCGTATATTCCCCCCCAAAGGGAGAGGGAACTGGAGCGGTGCCGTATATTCTCTCCCTCCCAAAGGAAAGAGGGAACCGGAATGGTGCCGTATATTCTCCCTCTCCCTGTGGGAGAGGGTCGGGGAGAGGGAGACATCCGATGGAATACCTATAACGATAAGGAGAACAAAAATCCGTGCTGACTCTGTTACACCTGCTTTCTGCTGTCGCCCTTTTGGTGTGGGGCACTCACATTGTTCGAACCGGCGTTATGCGCGTGTTTGGCGCACGCCTGCGAACCGTTCTTAGCCGCAGCGTCGAAAAGAAACCACTCGCCTTCTGCGCGGGGATCGGCGTCACCGCGCTGGTGCAAAGCAGCAACGCCACCACCATGCTGGTGACGTCGTTTGTCGCGCAGGATTTGGTGGCGCTGACGCCAGCGCTTGTCATTGTACTCGGGGCCGATGTGGGTACCGCGCTAATGGCGCGTGTGCTGACGTTTGACCTCTCCTGGCTGTCGCCGCTGCTGATTTTCATCGGGGTTATCTTCTTCCTGGGCCGCAAGCAAACCCGCGCCGGGCAGCTTGGACGCGTGGGGATTGGCCTTGGCCTGATCCTGCTGGCGCTGGAACTGATTGTGCAGGCCGTCCACCCGATTACCCAGGCCAACGGCGTGCAGGTTATCTTCGCCTCGCTGACCGGCGATATCATGCTGGATGCGTTGATTGGCGCACTGTTCGCGGTCATCACCTACTCAAGCCTGGCTGCGGTGCTGCTGACGGCCACGCTCACCGCCACGGGTGTGATTTCGTTCCCTGTCGCGCTGTGCCTGGTCATTGGCGCTAACCTCGGTTCGGGCCTGCTGGCGATGCTCAACAACAGCGCTGCCAATGCCGCCGCCCGTCGCGTGGCGCTCGGCAGCCTGCTGTTCAAGCTGATTGGTAGCCTGATTGTGTTGCCGTTCGTGCATATCCTGGCAGATGTCATGGCACGCCTGCCGGTAGCGAAATCTGAACTGGTTATCTACTTCCACGTCTTCTACAACCTGATCCGCTGCCTGGCGATGGTGCCGTTTGCCGAGCCGATGGCACGCTTCTGCAAGCGCATCATTCAGGACGTGCCGGAGCTTGATGCCCGCCTGAAGCCGAAACATCTGGATCCTACGGCGCTGGACACGCCAACGCTCGCGCTGGCGAATGCTGCCCGCGAAACGCTGCGCATAGGCGACGCCATGGAAAACATGATGGATGGCCTGCGCAAAGTGATGCACGGCGAGCCGCGAGAGGAGAAAGAGCTGCGTAAGATTGCCGATGACGTCAACGTGCTCTACACCGCCATCAAGCTCTATCTGGCGCGGATGCCGAAGGACGAACTGGCGGAAGAGGAGTCGCGCCGCTGGGCGGAAATCATCGAGATGTCGCTGAACCTTGAACAGGCCTCGGACATCATCGAGCGCATGGGCAGTGAAATTGCCGACAAATCCCTCGCCGCGCGGCGGGCCTTCTCCATTGAAGGGCTGAAGGAGCTGGACGGTTTATTCGAGCAACTGCTCAGCAATCTGCAGCTGGCGATGTCGGTGTTCTTCTCCGGCGACGTCGACAGCGCCCGCCGCCTGCGTCGTAATAAGCACCGTTTCCGCATTCTTAACCGTCGCTATTCGCATGCACACGTTGATCGCCTGCATCAGCAAAACGTGCAAAGTATCGAAACCAGTTCGCTCCACCTGGGGTTGCTTGGCGACATGAAGCGTCTGAACTCGCTGTTCTGCGCCGTTGCTTACAGCGTGATGGAGCAGCCAGACGAAGACGACGATCGCGACGACTATTAATCCTGCCTGAAGGCTGTCGGGTATTTTCTATGCCCGGCAGCCTGCGGTATAGTTCACGCTTACAGGAGAAACTATGCTGCCAGAACAATCAACCCGATTAAACAAATACATCAGCGAAAGCGGGATTTGCTCGCGTCGCGACGCCGACCGCTACATCGAGCAGGGCAACGTGTTCATCAACGGCAAGCGTGCCTCGGTGGGGGATCAGGTTATTGCCGGTGATGTGGTGAAGGTCAATGGGCAGCTGATTGAACCGCGTGATGAGGAAGATTTGGTGCTGATAGCACTCAATAAACCGGTCGGCATTATCAGCACCACGGAAGATGGTGAGCGCGATAACATCGTCAATTTCGTTAATCACAGCAAACGCGTGTTTCCGATTGGCCGCCTCGACAAAGATTCCCAGGGGCTGATTTTCCTCACCAACCATGGCGATCTGGTGAATAAAATTCTGCGTGCTGGTAACGATCATGAGAAAGAGTATCTGGTTACGGTGGATAAACCCGTCACCGATGATTTTATTCGTGGCATGAGCGCAGGTGTGCCGATCCTCGGTACCGTCACCAAAAAATGTAAAGTGAAAAAAGAAGGTCCGTTCACGTTCCGTATCATTCTGGTGCAGGGGCTGAACCGTCAAATTCGTCGTATGACCAAGCATTTCGGTTTTGAAGTGACCAAACTTGAGCGCACAAGGATCATGAACGTCAATCTCAAGGGCCTGCCGCTCGGTGAATGGCGCGACCTGACCGACGACGAACTGATCGATCTGTTTAAGTTAATTGAGCATTCGTCCTCGGAAGACGAATCGGAAAAAGCCAAACATAAGGCTAAGGCTAAGCCGAAAACCGCCGCTACGCCTGCGAAAAAACCGGCCAGCAGCGGTGCAAAAAATATGGCGAAAACCCCGGCGGAGTTAGCCAACCGTAAGCGCTTTACGTCGCCTGGGCGTAAGAAGAAAGGGCGCTAAGCCTTCTGTTATATAGCCGGGGGCGGAGCTGCCACCCGGCAAAAAGCACTACCGCCTTCCACGCACCGGCGTGCTCGCCGACCACGAAAACGTCGCTTCTTTATCGGTTTTATAAGCCTGCTTTTTCTTCAGCTGACGCGCTTTCTTCGCCTCGGCTTCCCGTTCGGCCATCAGCTTGTCGATATACTCTTTTTTGAGGTGATTGTTTTCTGCGTTCGTCAGCGGGCGACCGTGAGCAATACGGGCGCGGTCGAGGAGGGTTTTCAGCTCGCGTTGTTCTTTCTCGGTCATGTCCTGCTGGGTCAGACGGGCGATTGCCATGATGATTACCTCGATTGAAGAGTGACGCCGTTAAGTATTCTTGATTGTCAGCTCCAGGCCCAGCGCTTTCATCATTGCGAGGGTGGATTTGAGGGTTGGGTTGCCTTTATTGCTGAAAGAGCGGTAAAGCTGTTCGCGTGAAAGCCCAGTTTCTGTCGCAATCGCGTGCATGCCTTTCGCTCTGGCAACCACGCCGAGTGCTTCAGCGATATAGGCCGCATCGCCCGTTTCCAGAGCATCATTCATGAAAATAGCAATGCACTCGTCATCGACCAGCGCGCTGGCGGGATCATAAATGGTCAGATTTTTCATAGGGCTGAGCCTCTTTTGTTTCGTATTCTCTGGCGAGATACTTTGCAGCGACGATGTCATTACTTTGAGAACTTTTGTCTCCACCACAGAGTAGCAGGATAATTATGTCGTTCCGTCTTTGAAAATAGATGCGGTATCCTGGGCCATAGTGAATACGTATTTCACTAATATTGTCGCCGATGGATTTCACATCTCCGGGCTGCCCGTTTGCCAGCCGAAAAATACGCGCGGCAATAAGCGCCTTCACTCTTCTGTCCTTCAGACGAGATTCCCATTTCTGATAGACAGGAGTTTGCTGAATAATTTTCATATCCTTTCCTGTATTTTATAAACTACAGGTCAGAGTGCAAGGAAAGAGATGTGACGGAAAGCAGGAAAAAGGAATGCGGGGGCTTAAATTGTAATGTCTGAAAGCTGCACGCAGCATTTTGCAATACGAGCGTTTGTTGCGCACTGAACTAAAACATGGCCCCACTCGGGGCCATGTCCTGCGAGTTAGCTCTCCTTCGCCACCGCAATCTTCTCTTTTTCGACAGGCTTACCGGACCAGTAGCCCGCCAGCAGCGAGCCGGAGAGGTTGTGCCAGACCGAGAACAGTGCGCCGGGCAGCGCTGCGAGCGGGCCGAAGTAGATTTTGCCGAGGGCCGCAGCAAGGCCGGAGTTCTGCATGCCGACTTCAATGGCCAGCGTACGGCAGGTGGATTCGTCGAAACCGAACAGGCGTCCGCCCCAGTAACCGCCGAGCAGGCCGATGGTGTTGTGCAGGATCACCGCGATAATCACCACGAAGCCAACTGAGGCAATGTGCGAGGCAGAACCGGCCACCACGGCGCTGATGATGGCCAGAATACAGACCATCGAGAAGGCGGGCAGGTAAGGCTCAATGGCTTTCACCAGGCGCGGCAGCAGGTGATGGACGACCAGCCCCAGCGCAATCGGGATCACCACGATTTGCAGAATGCTGAGCAGCATGCCCATCACGTCGACCTGAATATGAGTGTCGACGTACAGGCGCGTCAGCAGCGGCGTGGCAATCACGCCAACCAGCGTGGAAACGGATGAAATCGTTACGGACAGCGCAACGTCACCCTTCGCCAGAAAAATCATCACGTTCGACGCCGTTCCGCTGGCGACGCTCCCGACCAGCACCATTCCGGCAGAGAGTTCAGGCGGCATCCGGAACAGCATCGCCAGCAGCCACGCCGCGAGCGGCATCACCAGATAGTGCAGAAAAATGCCTGCCGCCACCGGGGCCGGGCGTGACAGCACGCGCTTAAAGTCGTCGAGCTTCAGGTGAACGCCCATGCCGAACATGATCAGCATCAGCAGCGTGGTGACCCACGGGCCAATCGGCGTGAAGGTTGTCGGCGTTTTGTAGGCGAGGACAGAGAGCAGCACGGCCCAGAGCGGGAACAGCCGCGTGAATTTAGCGAGCATCTTGTTTTCCTTAAAGTTGTGTTGTCTTTTTATAGGTATAAAAAAGCCGGGTTCGAGCCCGGCCTTATCTATTGTTTATCCTGCTAAGGGATTTTATTCAAACAGATTGTGATGAAGTTTTTGCACGACCTGCTCGGCTTCGCCGCCCGGCACGAGGAAGCAGAGGTTATGGCTTGATGCGCCGTAGCAAATCATGCGGATGTTGAACGGTTCGAGCACGCCGAACACCTCTTTGCCCACGCCACAGGCTTTCGACAGATCGTTGCCAATCAGCGCAATGAGCGCCAGATTCTCTTCAACTTCCACGCGACAAAGCGCGGAAAGTTCGATCAGCAGAGACTGCGTCAGCAGCGTATCGCTGGTGGCTGTAGAACCGGTGGTGTCGAGCGTCAGTGCAACGCTCACTTCCGAGGTGGTGATCAGATCGACCGAAATGTTATGCCGCGCCAGAATACCGAAGACTTCCGCGAGGAAGCCGCGGGAATGCAGCATGTTCAGGCTATGCAGCGTCAGCAGGGTTTGCTTACGACGCAGCGCCAGGGCGCGGAACAGCGGCGGGTTTTCGGTTTTTTTGCACACCAGCGTCCCGCCCGCTTTTGGATCTTTGCTGGAGCCGACGAAAACGGGAATATCGCTGCGTACTGCAGGCAGCAGCGTGGCCGGGTGCAGCACCTTCGCGCCGAAGGTGGCGAGTTCTGCCGCTTCTTCAAACGCAATTTCATCGATGCGATGTGCGGCAGGCACCACGCGCGGGTCGGTGGTGTAGATGCCCGGCACGTCGGTCCAGATGTCTACGCGAGTAGCATGCAGCGCCTCGCCGAGCAGGGCAGCCGTATAATCGCTACCGCCGCGGCCAAGCGTCGTGGTGCGGCCTTTCGCTTCGCTGCCGATAAAGCCCTGGGTAATCACCAGACCTTCTTCCAGGCGCGGGGCAAGCAGCTGAGCGGTGAGCTCAGCCAGGGCGGCAACGTCCGGTTCAGCACGACCAAAGCGATCGCTGGTGCGCATCACTTTGCGTACGTCAAACCACTGTGCAGCAACGCTACGCTCACGCAGGATTTCGACAAACAGCAGCGTCGACATCAGTTCGCCGTGGCTCACCAGTTCGTCGGTCAGCGCGGTGGAGGTGGCAAGCGAAGCGGCTTCCGCCAAAGTGGTGATGTTTTCCAGCAGGCGCTCGACTTCTTCGCGGATCACGTTCGGATTTTGCAGGCGCTCAAGAATATCGAACTGAATTTTGCGTAGCGCGTCGAGCTTCACAAAGCGCTCGGTGGCTTCAAGGCCTTCGGCCAGGGCAACCAGCAGGTTAGTGACGCCCGCAGAGGCGGAAAGCACCACTACGCGTGCGCCAGAGTCGGTAAGCACCACGTCGGCGCTGCGGTTCATGGCATCGTAATCGGCAACGCTGGTGCCACCAAATTTGGCCACAACGAGCGGGGAAACGGCTTGTGTCATAACAACCTCGTGTCAGGGAATTAAATTCTCAGCCTTGGCACAAGGGAAGAGCGGAAGGGCAACGTAGAGGGCTACAGTTCACCCAGAAGCGCTCCACCTTGTGAAGCGCCCGACTGCGGGTCGCTTCCGGTGACAACCCAGAGGATTCAGCCTCTGTAGCCGATGGTGAGCACTGCCAGGTGCTCCGCCATCTCGGCACCGCTCCCCATAAGGTGTTGTCTGTGGACTGGCTCCTCAAACACCTCGCCTGGGCGGTGCTCCTCTTCTGGCCTGCGCACGAATGCGCAGGTAGGGGATTATAATTAAAGGGTTGAAGGGGGGTTGTCAATGTTACGATGGTGTCGATTTTTCATTTTCGACTATCGCCACCAATGTACAGGGCAGCGGCGGGGTGAGTTGGCTGTTCATCGCCATCAGTACACCGTCCACTTTGCGGGCAAAAAGCGGAGTTGCGCCCGGGTTTGCTTGCTGGTATTCCTCCCAGCCAAAGTTCTCATTCAGCCGTGTCACTTTGACCACTGCCCCTTTCGCCAGCAGGCTGCTGAGTCGTGCCCAGGTGATTTCTTTATCAAACAGCCGCTCATGGCTCGTCTCTTTTTCGCTCCGGCCTTTGGTTTCCTGACCTGTTCGAATGGAGAATACGCGCTTTTCGCCGAAGATATGCCTGAAATGCAGCACAGCGAGCGCATTTTGATGGCGATTAGGCGACAGGGCGAGTACCTGGCGCGTTTCACTCAGATTCAGGTAGTTTTCGGCATGTTCCGACCAGACGTTGCCGTAGTAGGTCGGCAAGCCTTCCATTCGCGCCAGGCGGTAGTATTCCCAACTGTTGTCGCTGAGCTGGACGGGAATATCGAGTTTTTTCAGTGCCTGGGCGAGGGTGCGGGCGACCGTATTCGCCCCGACAATTAAAATACCGCGCGGTTTACGCTGCTGCACGCCAAGCCCGCGCGCGAGCCAGCCGCTGGTCAGGCTTTGCAAAACCACCGTGCCGATGATAATGGCGAAGACGACCGTCACCAGCTGATCGGCGCCTTCGTAGCCGTTTTTTTGTAGCGTCAGCGCGAACAACGAGCTGACCGCGGCGGCGACAATGCCGCGCGGGGCAATCCAGCACAGCAGCAGCTTTTCGCGCCACTCGAGGGCGGAGCGGAAGGTTGAGGCCAGAATGCAGAGAGGGCGGGCAACAAACTGTACGACCAGCAACAGCAGCAACAGTGGCCAGCCCATGGCCCAGAGCGCCTGAATATCCAGCCGGGCTGCCAGGATGATAAACAGCGCGGAGAGCAGAATGGCGGAAAGCTCCTCTTTAAACTCCACAATATCCGCCGTTTCGACCTCTTTCATATTGGCAAGCCAGATGCCAAGCACCGTCACTGCCAGCAGCCCGGACTCATCTGCCAGGGTGTTCGACAGGCCAAAGGTCAGGAGCACGATCGCGAGTACCGAAAAATTATGCAAATAGCCCGGCAGCCAGCCGCGTTTCAGCGCGGTGCCGAGCAAGAAACCAAAAATCGCGCCGCTGACAAGGCCTGTGGCCAGGGTTTGCGTCAGCATCAGCAGCAGGTGCCAGCCGCCGCTGGAGACTTCGCTTGCGGTAATAAATTCAAACACCAGCAGGGTAAAAATCGCCCCAACGGGGTCGATCACAATCCCTTCCCAGCGCAGCACCTGGTTGATGGAAGCCGTTGGGCGTACCACGCGCATCAGGGGAGCGATTACCGTCGGGCCAGTGACCACCGTCACCGCACCAATGAGCGCAGAAATTTGCGGCGTCAGCCCGAGGATGCCCCAGCAGGCCAGCGAAATAACGGCAAAGGTGATAAGCATTCCCACGGTCACCAGGTTGCGTACCACGCCGCCGAGGCCACGAATTTCATCGAAGCGCAACGTCAGCGCGCCCTCAAACAGAATGATGGCCACCGACAGCGATACCAGCGGAAACAGCAGCGGGCCAAACAGCAGGTCGGGCTCAAGAATATGTAATCCAGGGCCAAGGCCGACGCCTATCAGCAGCAGCGGCAGAATGGCGGGAATACGTAAACCCCATGCCAGCCATTGGGCCAGCAGAGAAGCGATAGCGATGATGACCAGCAGAAACGGGACAGGTAGCTCCATTTTTTTATTTTCCTTATTCGCTTAGTGCGAGGGAAGATTGTCCGTCGGGCGATATATGCAGGATAACGCAGCGATGGCCGAAACGCGTAATGACACAAAAATCATCACAAAAAGCGCCGCAGGCGCTACAATCGACCGAAGTCACATTTTTCAAATCAGAAGAGTATTGCTATGAAAAACATCAATCCAACGCAGACCTCTGCCTGGCAGGCATTACAGAAACATTATGATGAAATGAAGGACGTGTCGATTGCCGACCTGTTCGCGAAAGATGGCGACCGCTTCGCCAAGTTTTCCGCCACGTTTGACGATCAGATGCTGGTGGATTTCTCCAAAAACCGCATCACCGAAGAGACGCTGAACAAGTTACAGGCGCTGGCGAAAGAGACAGATCTGGCGGGTGCTATCAAGTCCATGTTCTCCGGTGAGAAAATCAACCGCACCGAAGACCGCGCCGTGCTGCACGTTGCCCTGCGTAACCGCAGCAACACGCCAATCATCGTTGACGGCAAGGACGTGATGCCGGAAGTGAACGCGGTGCTGGAAAAGATGAAGCACTTCTCCGAAGCGATCATCTCCGGCAGCTGGAAAGGCTACACCGGTAAAGCGATTACCGACGTTGTGAACATCGGTATCGGCGGCTCTGACCTCGGCCCGTTCATGGTGACCGAAGCGCTGCGTCCGTACAAAAACCACCTGAATATGCACTTTGTTTCTAACGTCGATGGCACTCACATCGCCGAAGTGCTGAAAGAAGTGAACCCGGAAACCACCCTGTTCCTGGTCGCCTCCAAAACCTTCACCACTCAGGAAACCATGACCAACGCCCACAGCGCGCGCGACTGGTTCCTGAACACCGCCGGTGACCAGAAGCACGTGGCGAAACACTTCGCGGCGCTCTCCACCAACGGTAAAGCGGTTGGCGAGTTCGGCATCGACACTGCCAACATGTTCGAGTTCTGGGACTGGGTTGGCGGCCGCTACTCTCTGTGGTCGGCGATTGGCCTGTCCATCATTCTGTCCGTGGGCTTCGACAACTTCGTTGAGCTGCTCTCCGGCGCGCACGCGATGGACAAACACTTCTCCACCACCGCACCGGAAAAAAACCTGCCGGTTCTGCTGGCGCTGATTGGCATCTGGTACAACAACTTCTTTGGCGCTGAAACCGAAGCTATCCTACCGTACGACCAGTACATGCACCGCTTCCCGGCCTACTTCCAGCAGGGCAATATGGAATCCAACGGTAAATACATTGACCGTAACGGCAACGCCGTGGATTACCAGACTGGCCCGATCATCTGGGGCGAACCAGGCACCAATGGTCAGCATGCGTTCTATCAGCTGATTCACCAGGGCACCAAAATTGTTCCTTGTGACTTTATTGCCCCGGCGATCACCCACAACCCGCTTTCCGATCACCATCCGAAGCTGCTGTCTAACTTCTTCGCGCAGACTGAAGCGCTGGCGTTCGGTAAGTCCCGTGAAGTGGTTGAACAGGAATACCGCGATCAGGGTAAAGATCCTGCCACGCTGGATCACGTAGTGCCGTTCAAGGTGTTCGAAGGCAACCGCCCGACCAACTCCATTCTGCTGCGTGAAATCACACCGTTCAGCCTGGGCGCGCTGATTGCGCTGTATGAGCACAAAATCTTCACTCAGGGCGCAATCCTCAACATCTTCACCTTCGACCAGTGGGGCGTTGAGTTGGGCAAACAGCTGGCGAACCGCATTCTGCCAGAGCTGACCGACGATAAAGACGTCAGCAGCCACGACAGCTCCACCAACGGCCTGATTAACCGTTATAAAGCCTGGAAATAAACAGCAAAAGGCTTCTCTCTCGGAGAAGCCTTTTTAGTGTTTGCACCCTCTCCCAGTGGGAGAGGGTCGGGGTGAGGGCATCAGGCCGCACAGCTCTTGTTCCCCTCACCCTAACCCTCTCCCCAGAGGGGCGAGGGAACCGTTCGTCATCCAATCCGCAAACTCTTCACCCCCAAAAGTTTCGCCACGGCCTCCAGTTTTTCGCCAACGTGACCCATCCCGATCGCGCAATGATGCGCCGGGCCGCCTTCGCACCACCGGCGGGTAAACTCGCGTGCGGAAAGTGCAAAGCGATAATGGCTGTTGGTGTTGCCGATATCCAGCACGTCGCCCGGCACGGCCTCCCCTTCGGCGTACTGCAGCGTCACGCTGCCGTCACGATGTTCCACCACGGATAAAAACGTCACCGGGCCAGGTTTGACGGTCATCTGAATCGATACGCCTTTCCCCGGCTTGCCGTGATACACCGGCAGCGGCACCAGCCGCACCTTGTTTGCGGACATCAGCGGATGCGCCGGACCGTCATGGCCCCACTGCACGGTGTCGTTTTCAAAATCAATGCCGTAAGGCTCAGAGAACGAGCCGCCCGCCTTCAGCAGGCTGAGGATTTTCATCGCAATCACGTTCTTGATCTCGCATTCCCCCGCGACGGGAATGTCACGCTCCGTCAGCAGCGTATTGCCGAGGATCACCGAGGTAATGATGTTCTCCTGCGCTGAACCGGATGCGCCTTCGTAGTAATACGCCATCGCACCCAGCTGATGCTTCGCCACGAGCTTATCCAGCGCGACAGACGTGGCCACGGCGCGCTGTAATTCGTACTCCTCGCAGGACGGGTCAACGCTCAGCGCTTCAAACACCTCGGTGCGTTTCTGCTGACGCTCAGCGTCTGACGCTGAAGGAAGCGACGCGACCAGCTCGCACACTTCAAGCACCTTGAAACGCACGCCAAATTTGGCCGACAGGTTGGTCATGTCCGAATAGACGTCATACATGCCGTTGTAATAGTGGCCGAGCACGCCGACGTTGGTTGTTTTCAGTGTTTTTACAACGGCGGCGGCGGCAAGCCAGCTGTTGATTTCCTGCCATGCTTGCGGATCGTCGAGATAGCCCGGTACCAGCGTGTGGCCGATATTGGCCCGCTGGAGAACGTTCACCAGCTCCGGCGCGCTGCAGGCCTGACAATGTGCCAGCCACTGCCCGGTGCGCTCGCCGCGATCTTCAAGCTGATTGATGGTTGAACAGGGCACTTTTTTCTCTGGCTGAAGCGCCAGGATCAGCACCGGCACGTTGAGCTGTTGCACCAGCGGCAGTACGGCCGAACTCAGCGCGTAGGTGGTGATATACAGCACCAGCGCATCAACGCGCTGTTCCGAAAACTGCGCGGTGGCAGCGTCCATTGTTTGCGGATTATCGACCAACCCGGCGTTCACCACCTGGACCTCCTGACCTTGCAGGCGGTTTTCCACCTGGCCGAGATAGCCTTCAAGCTGCTCACGCAGGCCGTGAAACTGCGGCCAGTACGTATCCAGACCAATGCCGAACAAACCAACGGTAAATGTTTTCATGGGGATCCTCAGAACAGGGCAACGGAATGCCGTCACTTTACGCGGGGCAACCGCGGTAAACCTGTTGCTGATGGACAGTGAAAAGCGGAGGGTGGCACTGTGGCAGAGGAGAGGCGAATCCGGATCGCAGATTGCTTATTTGCCCCTGTTCACCAGCGAGAAAATGAAATACTTCCCCCTTTAAATTTTAGGGAAATAAATGAACGAAAGCCTGCTGGTTATTCTCTCCGCATTGTTCAGGTTAATCCTAAAAATGATTGTGACTTCTGGCTGGTATTTTTATTTTTAGGATTATCTTGAGGGTGTGCAATTTGTAGTTGTTTGAATTTAAAGAGGTAAATGATTTAGTAAAACGTATTTATTCTGTTTTATTCCTCTAGTCCTAAAACCCGCCTGCTTATTTCCTGTGCCGTAATTCAGCGGTTTCAGTTGTGTATACTCGATGGCGCCTGAATTTCTCAGGTGATTCTCCATTCATTCAACCAATGAAGGGAAATAGCAATGAAAAAAGCACTGTATGGCATTTTTGCCATTTCTGCGCTTGCGGCGACTTCTGCTTTCGCGGCTCCGGTGGAAACCGGTGAAGCGGCAGGGTCGGCAGCGACGTCGGTGTCCGCGGGCAGTTCTGCCGCCACCAGCGCCAGCGCCGTAAGTTCGGCCGTGGGGGTCGCACTGGCGGCGACCGGTAGTGGTGATGGCTCCAATACCGGAACCACGACCACCACAACCACAAGCACCCGTTAAGTCTCGCGGGTTTAACCCTAACCACACTTCGGTGTGGTTATTTTGCCCCTTCGGAGAAGCGTCGTGAAGCGACCCCTTATTGTCACTCTTTGCCTGTTGCTTCAGGCCTGTTCCGCCAGCACCCAGGGGCTTGGCAAATCGCTCTGGCAAAGCCTGTTTGGCACGCCGGGCGTACAGCTCACCGCCGACGACATCAGGGACATGCCCTACGCCAGCCAGTACATGCAGCTCAATAACGGCCCACAGCTTTTTGTGGTGCTCGCCTTCGATGAAAACGGTCAGCAGAAGTGGGTGACTCAGGACCGGGCGACCCTCGTGACGCAGCACGGGCGCATCGTTAAAACCCTGCTCGGCGGTGACAACCTTATCAGCGTCAACAACCTGGATGCCGATCCGCTGCTGAAACCGAATCAGATTGTCGATGGTGCAAGCTGGACCCGCACGATGGGCTGGACGGAGCACCAGAAGGTGCGTTACGCCACCGTCCGATCGACCTTCCGTTGGGACGGCACCGATACCCTGACGCTTGCGGGTGATCGGACCGCGGTCCGCGTGCTGGTGGAAGAGGCAAGCACCGACCAGGCTCACTGGCAGAACCGCTTCTGGATCGACAGCGACGGGCAGATTCGTCGGTCCGAACAATACCTGGGGGCCCATTTCTTCCCGGTGAAAACCACGTTGATTAAGGCGGCGAAGTCATGAAAACAACATTTCTTGCCGCGCTGACGGTGCTACTTGTTGCGCCACTGGCGTTTGCTGCGGGCACCGTTGACGTCTACATCGACGGTGCGAAGACGCCAAAAACGCTCACTGACGCCGCCCATCTTGGGGATCTGGTGGCGCAGCCGCGGCTGGCAAACAGCTGGTGGCCTGGCGCCGTGATTGCTGAAAAGCAGGCCAGCGCCGTGGCGCAGCAGCAGAAACTGGCTTTGCTGGCTCAGCTGGACGCGTTGGCTGCCGACGAAAGTGGCGAGGATGCCGCCGCGACTCGTGGCCTGCGCCAGCAGCTTGAGGCGCTGAACGTGACGGGCCGACAGTTTGTCAGCCTCGACCCGGACAGGGTCCGACTGGGACGGCAGAGAAACCCGCCGCTGGAAGGGCATTACAGCCTGTGGGTCAATCAGCAGCCTGCGACCATCACCGTTTTTGGGTTGGTCAGCCGTCCGGGAAAAACAGCGTTTGTCCCTGAAAAAGACGTGACGGATTACCTCGACGGCATGGACCTGCTGAGCGGTGCCGACCGCAGCTACGCGTGGGTGGTCTATCCCGACGGACGCCGTGAAAAGGCCCCGGTGGCTTACTGGAACAAGCGCCACATCGAACCTATGCCAGGCAGCATCATTTTCGTCGGTTTCGCCGACTCACTTTGGACGAAGAAGTATGCCGACCTGAACGCCGCGCTTCTTCGGGCCCTTGCACAGCGGATCCCGGAATAATGAAAAACAGATTTCTCTACAGCCTGCTGGCGCTGGGCGTCAGCGCGGCCTGTCATGCGGAAACATACCCGGCGCCCATTGGGCCTTCACAGTCTGATTTTGGCGGCGTTGGCCTGCTGCAAACGCCCACGGCGCGTATGGCGCGCGAGGGTGAGCTGAGCCTGAACTATCGCGATAACGATCAGTACCGCTACTACTCCGCCTCGGTGCAACTTTTCCCGTGGCTGGAAACTACACTGCGCTACACCGACGTGCGCACAAAGGCCTACAGCAACGTCGAATCTTTCTCCGGCGATCAGACCTATAAAGACAAAGCCTTCGACCTGAAATTACGCCTGTGGGAAGAGAGCTACTGGCTGCCGCAGGTGTCCGTGGGGGCAAGGGATATCGGCGGGACAGGCCTGTTCGACGCAGAGTACGTGGTGGCGAACAAAGCCTGGGGACCGTTTGATTTCAGCCTGGGGCTTGGCTGGGGTTACCTCGGCACCAGCGGTAACGTAAAGAACCCATTTTGCAGCTACGACGAAAAATTCTGCTATCGCAATAACAGCTATCGCCAGGCGGGATCGATGGACAGCAGTCAGATGTTCCACGGCCCGACCTCCCTGTTCGGCGGCGTGGAGTACCAGACGCCCTGGCAGCCGCTGCGCCTGAAGCTGGAGTATGAGGGCAACGACTACAGTCAGGACTTTGCCGGCAAGCTCGAACAGAAAAGTAAGTTTAACGTCGGGGCCATTTACCGCGTGACCGACTGGGCCGACGTTAACCTTAGCTACGAGCGCGGTAACACCTTTATGTTCGGCGTGACGATGCGCACTAACTTCAACGATTTGCGTCCATCGTATAATGACAACCCGCGGCCGAAATATCAGCCAGAGCCGCAGGATGCTATCCTGCAACACTCGGTGGTGGCCAATCAGCTGACGCTGCTCAAATACAACGCCGGACTCGCCGATCCGAAAATTCAGGCCAAAGGCGACACGCTGTACGTCACGGGCGAGCAGGTAAAATACCGCGACTCACGTGAGGGTATCGAGCGTGCAAACCGCATCATCATGAACGATCTGCCTGATGGCATTTCAACGATTCGCATTACCGAAAACCGTCTGAACATGCCGCAGGTGACGACCGAAACCAACGTTGCCAGCCTGAAGCGCCATCTGGAAGGTGAACCGCTGGGGCAGGAAACGGAGCTGGTGCAGAAACGCGAAACGCCGATCGTGCCGGAGAAAACCGAGCAGGGCTGGTACATCGACAAATCCAGCTTTGATTTCCATATCGACCCGATACTCAGCCAGTCGATTGGCGGCCCGGAAAGCTTCTACATGTACCAGCTCGGCGTGATGGCTACCGCCGACTGGTGGGTCACCGACCATCTGCTGACCACCGGCAGCCTGTTCGGCAACATCGCCAACAACTATGGCAAATTTAACTACACCAATCCGCCGAACGATTCATCACTGCCGCGCGTGCGTACCCACGTGCGTGACTACGTTGAGAACGACGTCTACGTGAACAACCTGCAGGCGAACTATTTCCAGTATCTGGGGAATGATTTTTACGGTCAGGTGTACGGCGGCTATCTGGAAACCATGTACGGCGGCGTGGGCGCGGAAGTGCTGTGGCGTCCGGTCGACAGCAACTGGGCGTTAGGGATTGATGCCAACTACGTGAAGCAGCGTGACTGGCGCAGCTCGATGGACATGATGAAATTCACCGATTACAGCGCGAAAGTCGGCAATCTTGCAGCCTACTGGACGCCGCCGTTCGCCCAGGATGTGCTGATTAAAGCCAGCGTCGGCCAGTATCTTGCAGGCGATAAGGGCGGCACGCTTGAGGTGTCGAAGCACTTCGACAGCGGCGTGGTGGTCGGCGCCTACGCGACCATTACCAACGTTTCTGCGCAGGAGTATGGCGAGGGCGACTTCACCAAAGGCGTGTATGTTTCCGTGCCGCTGGATCTCTTCTCGTCTGGCCCGACCCGCAGCCGCGCAGCGATTGGCTGGACGCCGCTCACCCGCGACGGCGGTCAGCAGCTTGGGCGTAAGTTCCAGCTGTATGACATGACGAGTGACAAGAGTTTGAATTTCCGCTAGTTGCGTTGCCCTCTCCCCGACCCTCTCCCAGAGGGAGAGGGAGTAAAGCAATCCGCTCTATTTTGTTCCCTCTCCCTTGGGAGAGGGCTAGGGAGAGGGAGTAAAGCAATCCGCTCTATTCTGTTCCCTCTCCCTTGGGAGAGGGCTAGGGAGAGGGAAAATACCCGCTCCGGTTGCACAAAAAATAAGCAAAAAATATAGATCCCCGTCACATTTTTACGCTATACAGAGATCTCGCCCTGATGAAGGAGGTGCTGTATGACGTCGCTCACTCGTCCTCGCGTAGAGTTTATCTCCACTATTTTGCAGACCGTCCTCAACCTGGGCTTGCTCAGCCTCGGCCTGATCCTGGTGGTCTTTCTCGGGAAAGAAACCGTCCATCTGGCGGACGTGCTGTTCGCCCCGGAGCAAACCAGCAAGTATGAGCTGGTGGAAGGGCTGGTGGTTTACTTCCTCTATTTCGAATTTATCGCCCTGATTGTGAAGTACTTTCAGTCCGGTTTTCACTTTCCGCTGCGCTATTTTGTCTATATCGGGATCACCGCCATCGTGCGGCTGATCATCGTCGATCACAAATCCCCTCTCGATGTTCTGATCTACTCTGCGGCGATCCTGCTGTTGGTTATCACCCTTTGGCTGTGTAATTCGAAGCGGCTGAAGCGGGAATAAAAAAATGGCGCTCCGAAGAGCGCCTAACAACAGTCACAAGTATGAGGATAACAGTGGCATTACTTACACAGGGTATAACGATGAAAATCAGCCTTTTACACCGCCTGCGGTCAGGCCATTCACCAGCCAGCGCTGAGCCAGCAGGAACACGGCGGTAATAGGGATGGCGGAGAGCACCGCCGCGGCGGCAAAGTCGCCCCACAGGTAGTTTTGCGGGTTGAGATATTGCTGCATGCCGACCGCCAGGGTGTAGCTGTTCACGTCGCGCAGCAGCAAGGATGCGACCGGCACTTCGGTGATGGCGGCGATAAACGACAGAATAAAGACGACGGCCAGAATCGGCACCGACAGCGGCAGCAGCACCAGGCGGAAGGCCTGCCACGGCGTTGCGCCATCCAGCGCAGCGGCTTCTTCCAGCGAGCCGTCGATGGTTTCGAAATAGCCTTTGATCGTCCACACATGCAGCGCGATACCGCCCATATAGGCGAAGATCACCCCACCGTGCGTGTTCAGACCGATAAACGGAATGTACTGGCCGAGGCGGTCGAACAAGGCATACAGCGCCACCAGGGAAAGCACCGCCGGGAACATCTGGAAAATCAGCATCCCTTTCAGCAACGTCGCTTTGCCCGGGAACTTCATGCGGGCGAAGGCGTAGGCGCAGGTAGTGGAAAGCGCCACGATGCCCACTGCGGTAATGCCCGCGATTTTCACGGAGTTCCAGAGCCACAGCAGCACCGGGAACGGCGGCGGCGTGACGCGACCGTCGGCGTGTTCGACGCTGAAGCCGAGCGCCAGCTTCCAGTGCTCCCAGGAGATTTGATCCGGGATAAGGCTGCCGGTGGCGAAGTTGCCCTCACGCAGCGAGATGGCGACCACCATCAGCAGCGGGAACATGATCGCGGCGATAAACATCAGCAATAACAGGTGCGTAATAAACAGGCGCAGCTTTTGCGATTTCGGTTGAACCATTGCCATGTCGAATTCTCCCTTAATCGAATTTCATGCGGGTGGCTTTGAGGTTGATAATCGCCAGCGCACCCACCAACAGGAAGATAAGCGTCGCGATTGCCGCCGCCAGACCGAAGTCCTGGCCACCGCCGCCTTCGAAGGCGATGCGGTAGGTGTAGCTCACCAGCAGGTCGGTATAACCCGCAGGCGTCGTGGTGCCGAGACGGTCCGGGCCACCGTTGGTCAACAGCTGAATCAGCACGAAGTTGTTGAAGTTAAAGGCGAAGCTGGCAATCATCAGCGGCGTCAGCGGTTTGATCAGCAGCGGCAGCGTGATCTTGAAGAAGTTCTGGAACGGACCCGCGCCGTCCATTGCCGAGGCTTCATACAGATCGTCCGGAATCGCTTTCAGCAGGCCCATGCAGAGGATCATCATGTACGGATAGCCGAGCCAGGTGTTGACGATGACGATCATCGAACGGGCGGTGGTTGGGTCGCTGAACCAGGCCGGTTTGATGCCAAACAGTGCGCTCAGCATCATGTTGATTTCACCGAAGCTCTGGTTGAACAGCCCTTTGAAAATCAGAATTGAGATAAACGACGGCACGGCGTAGGGCAGAATCAGCAGCACGCGGTAAATGGCTTTGCCTTTCAGCGATTCCCACTGCACCACGCAGGCCAGCACCATGCCCACGGCGACGGTCAGCAGCACGGTCAGCACTGAGAACACCACCGTCCAGACGAAAATGGCGAAGAACGGTTTCTGAATGCCTTCGTCGGTGAAGACGCGGGTGAAGTTATCCCAGCCGATGCTGACGGTGTAGCCCGGGCTCAGCTTCTCGTCGCCCCAGTTGCCGTCGGCGTTCACCGACTGATAGAAACCGATCTGGTTGTTCGGGCGATACTTCACGCCGCTCTGGTTATTGGTCAGTTCGCCTTTTTCGCCTTCGGTATACAGCGGGCGGGTGCCGGAGAACTGGCGCAGCGAACTCATAATGACTTTGCTGTCATCGGGCAGGATCGCGGTCAGCTGGTTCAGCGCCTGGCGATTCTGGGTGATGATGCGCAGGTTGCCACGTTCGCCTTCCGGCAGGGCATCCGCTTCTTTCAGCGCGATTTTCTGTTCGCCGCCGAGTTTGAACGCATCGGAGACGTAATTCTTGCCGCTGTCGCCGTCGGTCAGGGCCAGCTTCCACTCATCGCCCGCAGGGTACAGGCCGAAGTTATAGGCTTTGCCCGCCTGATAAGAGCGGTCCATCAGCACCTGCTGCGCGCGCTCCTGGGTCAGCTGGTTGGTGCTGCTGTAGTTGGTGAAGGCGATGGCGATGGTGCAAATCAGCGGGAACAGGACAAACAGGCCCATCCCGGCCATGCCCGGATAGACGTAGCGCCACGCGTAGGCTTTACGATTGGCGAAAATATAGAGGCCAACAGCGCTTAAAATCAGCGTCATGATGGCGAACAGGTACTCCCCCTGGGCGTACATTAAAACAATAAGGTAGCCAACCAGCAGGCCCAGCAGTCCGATGACGGACCACTTCAGCGTTTCGCTTTGCCACCAGTGACTCTTTTTAACGACATCCATGGGGATCTTCCTCTACAACTTATTCTGTTCTCCCTCTCCCCTCAGGGGAGAGGGCCGGGGTGAGGGGATAGCTGCCGACCCTCACCCTAGCCCTCTCCCTAAAAGGGAGAGGGGATAAAAGCATTACTTAGTAATACGACCCTGAGCATCCTTCAGCGCAGCATCGACGGTCTGACGACCGCTGGCGGCGTTGATCACCGCGGTGCGGGTGGCGTACCAGAAGGCGGCCATCTGCGGGATGTTAGGCATGATTTCACCTTTCTGGGCGTTCGCCATAGTGGCGGCGATGCGCGGATCTTTCTCCAGCTGCTCCTGGTAAGTTTTCAGCGCTACGGCACCCAGCGGCTTATCCTTGTTCACTTCTGCCAGACCATCGTTGGTCAGCAGGTAGTTTTCGAGGAACTCTTTCGCCAGCTCTTTGTTCGGGCTGGCGGCGTTGATGCCCGCGCTCAGCACGCCCACGAACGGTTTAGAGGCTTTGCCTTTGAAGGTCGGCAGCATCGTTACGCCGTAGTTGATTTTGCTCTTGTCGATGTTCGACCACGCCCACGGACCGTTGATGGTCATCGCGGTTTCGCCCTTGTTGAAGGCCGCTTCGGCGATGGAATAGTCGGTATCCGCGTTCATGTGTTTGTTTTTGATGAGGTCAACCAGGAAGGTCAGGCCTGCTTTCGCGCCCGCGCTGTCCACGCCCACATCTTTCACGTCGTACTTGCCGTTCTCAAATTTGAACGCGTACCCGCCGTCGGCGGCAATCAGTGGCCAGGTGAAGTACGGCTCCTGCAGGTTGAACATCAGCGCAGATTTACCTTTCGCCTTCAGCTCTTTATCCAGCGCAGGAATTTCTTCCCAGGTTTTCGGTGGGTTTGGCACCAGGTCTTTGTTGTAGATGAGGGAGAGCGCTTCGACCGCAATTGGGTAGGCAATCAGCTTGCCGTTGTAGCGGACCGCATCCCAGGTGAACGGATAGAGTTTGTCCTGGAAGGCTTTGTCCGGCGTCACTTCAGCCAGCAGGCCAGACTGCGCGTAGCCACCAAAACGGTCATGCGCCCAGAAGATGATGTCCGGGCCGTCGCCAGTCGCTGCAACCTGCGGATATTTCTCTTCCAGCTTGTCCGGATGCTCCACGGAGACTTTGATGCCGGTATCTTTCTCGAATTTCTTCCCGACTTCCGCGAGGCCGTTATAGCCTTTATCGCCGTTGATCCAGATAACCAGCTTACCCTCTTCAATTTTTGCGAGGGCAGAAGCGGAAAACATCATCGTGGTCAATGCAGACAGCGCAAGGATGCGTGCGCCAGTTTTGATTTTCATATATCCCGTCCTGTTTGGTGATGTGCTCGTGGATACGCCTGGTGGCTTTAACGTCGTTGAGTTTCCTTTCTTAGCAACCTCTTTCCATCCTCCCCGCCACTACGCCCCACCCCCAGTTTGTGTGATCTGCGTTGCATAAATTTAAGTTATGAGTCATGGCGCACACAAAATGACGCCGCTTTTTGCCGCGTACATCACGATTTTCGCCAGAGCGCGCCAAATGTGGGCTCAGACCCGTCCCCCTCATCCTCCCGTCTCCTCCCCCATTAAAAAGGCAGGGGGTGGAGGATTCATGAAAGTTATTAGACGCGCATAGTCAGCCCATCTTGAGTATTTCCGTTAGTGACAGGTTGTAACGAAGGGAGAAGGGGATGGCGAGCGTTCAGCTGCGAAATGTAACCAAAGCCTGGGGTGACGTGGTGGTGTCGAAAGACATCAATCTCGACATCCATGAGGGAGAGTTTGTGGTGTTTGTCGGGCCGTCAGGCTGCGGTAAATCCACGCTGCTGAGAATGATTGCCGGGCTGGAGACCATCACCAGCGGGGAGCTGATGATTGGTGAAAAACGCATGAACGACACGCCGCCTGCTGAACGCGGCATCGGCATGGTGTTCCAGTCTTATGCGCTGTATCCCCACCTTTCCGTTGCGGAAAACATGTCTTTTGGCCTGAAACTCGCGGGCGCGAAGAAAGAGCTGATTAATCAGCGCGTGACCCAGGTTGCCGAAGTATTGCAGCTCGCTCACCTGCTGGAGCGCAAGCCGAAAGCGCTCTCTGGCGGTCAGCGCCAGCGCGTGGCGATTGGCCGTACGCTGGTGGCGGAACCGCGCGTGTTCTTGCTCGATGAACCGCTTTCGAACCTCGACGCTGCGCTGCGCGTGCAGATGCGCATTGAGATTTCACGCCTGCACAAGCGCCTGGGCCGCACGATGATTTACGTCACCCACGATCAGGTTGAAGCGATGACGCTCGCCGACAAAATCGTGGTGCTGGACGCCGGGCGCGTGGCGCAGGTCGGCAAACCGCTGGAACTCTATCACTACCCGGCAGACCGCTTCGTCGCGGGCTTTATCGGCTCGCCGAAGATGAACTTCCTGCCGGTGAAGGTCACCGCCACCGCCATCGAGCAGGTGCAGGTGGAACTGCCCAACCGTCAGCAAATCTGGCTGCCGGTGGAAAGTACCGGCGTGCAGGTGGGCGCCAACATGTCATTAGGTATTCGTCCTGAGCATCTTCTGCCAAGCGACATCGCCGATGTCACTCTGGAAGGCGTGGTTCAGGTCGTCGAACAGCTTGGTCACGAAACGCAAATTCATATCCAGATCCCCGCCATCCGTCAGAACCTGGTATACCGCCAGAATGACGTGGTGTTGGTAGAAGAGGGAGCCACATTCGCTATCGGTCTGCCGCCAGAGCGTTGCCATCTGTTCCGTGAGGATGGCACTGCATGTCGTCGGTTGCACAAAGAACCGGGCGTTTAAATCCCATAACAAAAGAAAAGCAATGGTCTCAGGAGATAGAATGATGATTACTCTGCGCAAACTTCCACTGGCGATCGCCGTGACTGCAGGCATCCTGTCTGCGCACGCGGGCGCTGTCGATTTTAAAGGTTACGCCCGTTCGGGTATCGGCTGGACCGGTAGCGGCGGCCCACAACAGTGTTTCCAGGCGACTGGTGCACAGTCTAAATACCGTCTGGGTAACGAGTGCGAAACCTACGCCGAAATTAAATTAGGCCAGGAAGTGTGGAAAGAAGCGGATAAGAGCTTCTATTTCGACTCCAACATTGCCTATACCTCTCCTCAGTTGAACGACTGGGAGAACGGCACCACGCCAGCAATCCGTGAATTTAACGTCGTGGGTAAAAACCTGATCGACGCTCTGCCAGGCGCCAACATGTGGGCCGGTAAGCGCTTCTATCAGCGTCATGACGTGCACATGATCGACTTCTACTACTGGGATATCTCCGGTCCGGGCGCAGGTCTGGAAAACATTGATGTTGGCGTTGGTAAACTCTCCTTTGCGGCAACCCGTTCTACCGAAGCCGGTGGTTCTTCTGCTTTCGCCAGCCAACAGTTGCGTGATTACACTCTGCCAACTTCGAACGACGTGTTTGACGTGCGTTTAGGTCAGATGGAAATCAACCCAGGCGGTACTCTGGAACTGGGCGTTGACTACGGCCATACCAACGTCAACGATGATTACTACCTGCAGCCAAAAGCGTCCAAAGACGGCTGGATGTTCACCGCTGAACACACCCAGAGCATGCTGAAAGGCTTTAACAAGTTCGTGGTGCAGTACGCCACTGACGCCATGACTTCTCAGGGTAAAGGCCAGTCTCAGGGCGCAGGCATAGGTTTGGGTAATGATGAAGATGGCCAGTTGTTCGCTTACGGCATCAACAACAACGGCCACCTGCTGCGTATCCTCGACCACGGCGCAATCTCCCTGGGCGACAGCTGGGACCTGATGTACGTCGGTATGTACCAGGACATCAACTGGGATAACAACAACGGCACCAAGTGGTACACCGTGGGCGTGCGCCCAATGTACAAATGGACGCCAATCATGAGCACCCTGCTGGAAGTGGGCTACGACAACGTCAAATCCCAGAACACCGGCGACACCAACAACCAGTACAAAATCACCCTGGCCCAGCAGTGGCAGGCGGGCGACAGCATCTGGTCCCGTCCGGCAATCCGCGTCTTCGCAACCTATGCGAAGTGGGATGAGAAATGGGGTTACGACACGAGTGGTAGCCCGGCAACCAACAATGCCAACTACAACTCTAACTTCGGTATGCAGACCGCTGGCTTCGGCCGTGGTGACTCCGATGAGTGGAGCTTCGGTGCCCAGATGGAAATCTGGTGGTAAGTTGAATTTGATTTAACCCACTGTTATGCCAAATAAAGAGGGGCGAAAGCCCCTCTGTTTTAGACTCAGCGCGCTATTGCCTGGCTACCGCTGAGCCCTGTCTTTGAGGTCAATAAAATGAAAATGAACAAAAGTCTCATCGCGCTGTGCCTCTCCGCTGGTCTGTTGACAAGCGTACCGGCAGTCAGCTTCGCAGAAGTGAATTTCGTCCCGCAGAATACCTCTGCCGCACCGGCTATACCTGCGTCTGCCTTGCAGCAGCTAGTCTGGACGCCTGTCGATCAGTCTAAAACGCAAAACACCGATCTGTCCGGTGGTGGCCAACAGCTTAACGTAGCGGGAATTTCCGGCCCCGTAGCGGCATACAGCGTGCCTGCGAACATTGGCGAGCTGAACATCACGCTTACCAGTGAAGTGAATAAAGATGCACGTGTTTATGCACCAAACGTGCTGATTCTTGATCAAAACATGACGCCATCGGCGTACTTCCCGAGCAGCTATTTTGCCTATCAGGAGCCGGGCGTCATGAGCGCCAATCGCCTGGAAGGCGTAATGCGTTTAACGCCTGCACTGGGTCAGCAGAAAATTTATGTGCTGGTGTTTACCACTCCGAAGGATCTGCAGCAAACCACTCAGATGGTTGATCCTGCCAAAGCCTATGCCAAAGGTAACGGCAATGCGGTACCAGACATCCCGGATCCTATTGCGCGTCACGTTACTGACGGCACACTGAAACTGAAAGTCAAAACGAATTCCTCTTCCAGCATTCTTGTCGGGCCGTTGTTTGGCTCTTCCAGCCCAAGCCCGGTAATGGTCGGTAATACGACTGCTCCGGTCTACAGCGCTCCGGCAGCTGCCCCGGTTGCTGCCACCGCAGTCGCTGCGCCTGTTGCCGCTTCCGCGGCTGCGGCACCGGCGGCGAAGAGTGAGCCTGTTCTCAATGACACCGAAAGCTACTTCAATAATGCCATTAAGCAAGCCGTAAATGAGGGCAACATCGACAAAGCCCTGAAGCTGTTAAACGAAGCCGAGCGCCTCGGTTCGACTTCTGCACGTTCCACCTTTATCAGTAGTGTAAAAGGCAAGGGGTGAAAGTCTCCCCACATTGCTGATGTTTAGGCTATAGCCATTCGGTGCGTCCACTCGGGCGCACCGTTTTTTCTGTCGCAGCAGCCGGTATTGCATCGCTGTTGCGCAGAAGATCGTATATTCGCGTTTCTTCCTCCCCGCAGCGCTTTTCTAAGATACAATGCCGATAAGTTATGTATCGGAGAGTCTGGCATGTCACACCCTGCGCTGACGCAGCTGCGTGCGTTACGCTATTACACAACCCTTCCGGAACTCGACGCAGAGCTGCGCGACTGGCTGCTGCTGGAAGATTCCATGACCAAACGCTTTGAGCAGCAGGGAAAACGCGTCACCGTGACGCTGGTCCGGGAAGATTTTGTCGGACAAGATGAGGTTGTTGAGGAGCTGGCGCTCCTGCCGAAAGAGCCGCGCTACTGGCTGCGTGAAATTTTACTCTGCGCCGATGGCGAACCCTGGCTTGCCGGGCGTACGGTGGTGCCTGAATCCACCCTCAACGGGCCGGAGCTTCAGCTTCAGCAGCTCGGCACCACGCCGCTGGGTCGCTATCTGTTTACCTCATCCACCTTAACCCGTGATTTTATTGAAGTCGGTAAAGATGCAGAGCTGTGGGGGCGTCGTTCCCGCCTTCGCCTGAGCGGCAAGCCTCTGCTGTTAACCGAGCTGTTTTTACCTGCATCGCCGCTGTATTGAGAGGAAAAGAAGAATGGAGTGGAGTCTGACGCAGCATAAGCTGCTGGCCTATCACCGCCTGATGCGAACCGACAAACCGATTGGCGCGCTGCTGCTGCTGTGGCCGACGCTGTGGGCACTCTGGGTGGCGACCCCGGGCATTCCACCACTGTGGATTTTGCTGGTGTTTATCGCGGGCGTCTGGTCGATGCGCGCCGCGGGCTGCGTCGTCAACGACTATGCCGATCGCAAATTCGACGGCCACGTGAAGCGCACCGCCCATCGTCCGCTCCCGAGCGGCGACGTGAGTGAAAAAGAGGCGAGAATCGTCTTCTCCGTGCTGGTGCTGGTGTCGTTCCTGCTGGTGCTGACGCTCAACACCATGACCATTTTGCTGTCGGTCGTGGGCCTGGCGCTGGCGTGGGTTTACCCGTTTATGAAGCGCTACACCCATCTGCCGCAGGTGGTGCTTGGCGCGGCATTCGGCTGGTCCATTCCGATGGCCTATGCCGCCGTGAGCGAAGCGCTGCCGCTCAGCTGCTGGCTGATGTTCATCGCCAATATCTGCTGGGCCGTGGCCTACGACACACAGTATGCAATGGTCGATAGGGATGATGATTTAAAAATCGGCGTGAAATCGACGGCCATTCTGTTTGGTAAAAACGACAAGCTGATCATCGGCATATTGCAGGTGATGACCCTGGCGCTGATGGCCGCAGTGGGCTGGCTGAGCGGGCTGCACTGGGAGTTTTACTGGTCGATTTTCATCGCCGGGGCGCTGTTTATTTACCAGCAGAAGCTGATCAAAGACCGCGAACGCGACGCCTGCTTTAAGGCGTTCTTAAACAATAACTACGTCGGACTGGTGCTGTTCATCGGGCTGGCGATGAGTTATCTGCTCTGATGCATCGGGCCCGGGGAAATCGCCCGGGCTTATCTTTTCGGCACTCACAGCTTTCCTTCGGCAATGGTCCTCTCGCGGAAGTAAAACTCTTTGTCTCTGTCTCCAACGGGACGAAGCACTTTACAAGGCACGCCTGCGGCAACCACATTGGCAGGAATATCACGGGTGACGACGCTGCCCGAACCAATCACGCTGTTATCGCCAATCGTCACGCCCGGGTTTATCACCGCACGGCTGCCTATCCAGACGTTGTTCCCGATGGTCACGGGGAAAGCATATTTCTGTCCGGTATTTCTTAATTCGGCATCTATGGGGTGGCCGGTGACGGTGATAGTGACGTTCGGGCCGATGAACACGTCATTGCCGAAGGTGACCTGACAGTCATCGATGATGGTCAGGTTAAAATTGGCGTAGAAATTATCCCCTAACGTAATATGACTGCCGTAGGCGAAATGGACGGGCGGCTCTATCCACGGGTTTTTGCCCACTTTGCCGAACATTTCCTGAAGCAGGCTAATCCTTCTGGCTTCCTCTGATGGCCGGGTGTGGTTGAAGTCGTGCATCAACTCTTTACCGCGCAGCCTCTCTTCGGGCAGGCCTTCACACATATCCGTAAACAGCTGTCCTTTGGTCATGCGTTCTCTCATCGACATGCGGCTCTCCGGGCTCCTGAAAAGAATGTGCTTCTTTATGGCAAAACTTGTCCCGAAAAGGCAAGTAGCCAGACGCAAAAAAGCCGGGATTCCCCGGCTTTTTTATTGCGTTTTCTGTCAGTTATCCTGACTGGCGCTTTCAATCGTCAGTCGAACATCCGAGGTGATGAGCTCCGCCAGCATCTGGTAGATTTTCATCGTCTCAGCAGGTTCGGCATCGCCGGTATCGCTGATGTAGCCTTCGTCGCGGAGCGTCAGCACCAGGGTACTGAACACGGCTTTGTCGAAGAACTCCGGTGCGTTAATGCCGTGCAGCACCGACAGACGCTGAGCCAGGGTGCGGCTCTCTTTTTCCAGCGTGCTGCGGTTGATGGACGGGTTGGCGCTCAGCAGCCAGAAGGTGATGGCATAGCGTTGCAGCGTTTCACGTGCACCGGCGGCCAGAAGCTGCAGCGTGCGGGAGTGAGACGGGTTCACGCGAACGTCGTCATTGTCGATAGCGACCAGCGACTGACGTTGCATTTCTGCCAGCAACTGGTCAATCACGCCCGCCAGCTCGGCTTTTTCCCAGCGCAGGAACAGCTCGGCCTTCAGCATCGGGTAGAGCGCTTCGACGTGATGCACCAGCGCTTCGCGGGAGATTTTGCGATGCTGAGTGATAATGGCGGCCAGCAGCGACGGAATCATCAGCATATGCGTGATGTTGTTGCGATAGTAGGTCATCAGCACCGCCTGCTCGCGCGGCAGAATGATGATGTCGCCGATGGTGTCTTTCTCGACCTCAAACTTGTTCATCTGCAACGCGTGATCGATAAGATCGCTGGCGCTCACTGTCGGCACCGTTGCATCCGGCGAATACGGCACGTTGCGCATCAGCTGCAGGTAACACTCAAGCTGTTCGGTCAGCTGTTCGCGCGTTAAGGAGCGCTGACGCGATGCCAGCAGCGCGGTACAGCACAGGTTCATGGCATTCGCCGCGCCTGCGTTGTTAATACGCACCATCAGGTCTTCGGCGATGTTGTTCACCGTTGGCGTCAGCCAGGCCGGACGAATGGACTCAATCGGGTCGAT
Source organism: Enterobacter sp. CC120223-11 (assembly GCF_900215375.1). Taxonomy (GTDB): domain Bacteria; phylum Pseudomonadota; class Gammaproteobacteria; order Enterobacterales; family Enterobacteriaceae; genus Scandinavium. The sequence goes on from NZ_OBEF01000012.1 coordinate 39,301, forward strand.
AGACTCGCGCCATTCAGGCACGTGCTGGTTCAGGTAAGTCATCAGCGGCATCGGTTCGCCGAAGTTGACGTAGCCCTGGCCGAGATTGCGCAGCTTGCTCAGGCCTTTCAGCATCTGCGGCAGGTTCTCTTTCTCTTTCGTCGCGCCACGCAGCTCTTTGGCGTAGGTGCCCACTTCCATCACGTGCTCGTAGCCAATGTAGATAGGCACCAGCGTGATAGGACGGGTGCCGCCGCGCAGCATGGCCTGAATGGTCATCGACAGGGTGCCGGTTTTTGGATCCAGCAAACGACCGGTGCGAGAGCGCCCGCCTTCCACAAAGTATTCAACGGAATAGCCACGGCTGAACAGCTCGCCGAGGTATTCGCGGAACACCGTAGAGTAGAGCTTGTTGCCCTTGAAGGTACGACGAATAAAGAACGCACCCAGGCGGCGGAAAATCGGGCCCGCTGGCCAGAAGTTCAGGTTGATGCCCGCGGCGATGTGCGGCGGAACCAGGCCCTGGTGGTAAAGCACGTAGGACAGCAGCATATAGTCCATGTGGCTGCGGTGGCAGGGCACATAGACGATTTCGTGACCGTCGTGGGCCAGCTGGCGCACGCGCTCGGCGTTATTGACGTTGATGCCCTGATACAACCGGTTCCAGGTGAAGCCGAGCACGCGGTCGGTCAGGCGAATCATTTCATACGAGAAGTTGGCCGCAATCTCTTCCATCAGCGCGATGGCGTTCTGCTGGGCTTTCTCGTGGGAAATTTTCTTGCTGCGCGCTTCGTCTTCCACCGCGCGGGCAATCGCTTTGGATGCCAGCAGCTTGTTGAAGAGATCCTGGCGTGCAGGCAGACGTGGGCCAACGGCAGCCAGACGCTGACGCGCAAAGTGGGTACGCGCCACGCGGGCCAGTTTCTGGGCGATAATCTTATCGGTGCCGTGTTCTGTGGCCATGCGGCGCAGTGACACGGAAGGCGAGAAGCGCACAAAGCTGTCGCGACCAAGCCAGGTGACGGCAAAGAACTTCTGGAAGCCGTTCATCATGCGCAGCGGCGGGTTGGTGTCGCCTTTTTCGCGACCCGGAGAGCGGCCAAACATGACCGAAACCGGTACCATCTGCACATCGAGATCCGGATTGCTGCGGTGCAGGTCCAGATAGTTGTGGAACAGCTTGATCGACTCTTCTTTTGGCGTGTAATAGGTGAACGCGCGCGGCCCGCCGTGAATGAACACGTAGCGCGGCAGCACGGTACCGTCGATTTCCAGCGGCTCCAGCGGGTCCGGGAGATCGTGCGCCAGACACTGGGCGCGTAAAGTCAGCAGATCTGCCTTCGAGTTATACGGCAGAACGTACATAATAGGACGTGACGTATCGAGTCCCAGTTCCTGGGCAGGTTCTGCCGGAATGGACTTACTTTTTACCAGTACGCTTAATGGTAAATTCAGTAATTTATAGTAAATTCGTGGCCAGCCAGACATAAACGATGTAAAGCCTCTGGTTAATCATGCAAATGCGCCGCAAGGATAACAGAAAGTGCACAGAATATCTGTTCTGGTACGCCCGGCGCGCAGTGACATTGACGCTAAATAATGTAAAAGGTTCTTTTGATGGCTAATGATACCACCGGGCTCACCCGAATCGTTAAAGCAGCAGGCTATTCCTGGAAAGGTTTTCGTGCCGCGTGGCAAAACGAAGCGGCTTTCCGCCAGGAGGGCACCGTCGCTATTATCGCGGTGATCCTTGCCTGCTGGCTGGATGTGGATGCCATCACCCGTGTACTGCTGATTGGCTCAGTCCTTCTGGTGATGATAGTGGAAATTTTAAACAGCGCGATTGAGGCGGTGGTCGATCGCATCGGCACCGAACGCCACGAGCTGTCCGGGCGCGCCAAAGATATGGGGTCTGCCGCAGTGCTGCTGTCGATTTTCGTTGCGGTCATCACCTGGGCGACGCTGCTGTGGTCACATTTCCGATAACGCCCGCAGAATGAGGCAAATGTCTGGTTTTTTGTGCGTTTAGCGGTTCCAAAATCGCCATTGACTGTATATACTCACAGCATAACTGTATATACACCCAGGGGGCGGAATGAAAGCGTTAACGACCAGGCAGCAAGAGGTGTTCGATCTTATCCGGGATCACATCAGCCAGACGGGCATGCCACCAACGCGTGCGGAAATTGCGCAGCGCCTGGGGTTCAAGTCACCGAACGCGGCTGAAGAGCATCTGAAAGCGCTGGCGCGTAAAGGCGCGATCGAGATTGTCTCCGGTGCTTCTCGCGGTATTCGTCTGCTGGTTGAAGAAGAGTCCGGCATCCCGCTGATTGGCCGCGTAGCGGCAGGCGAACCACTGCTGGCACAGCAGCATATTGAAGGCCATTATCAGGTCGATCCGTCCATGTTTAAACCGAGCGCCGATTTCCTCCTACGCGTCAGCGGTATGTCGATGCGTGACATCGGTATTCTGGATGGCGATCTGCTGGCGGTGCACAAAACCCAGGACGTGCGTAACGGCCAGGTTGTCGTGGCGCGCATCGACGATGAAGTCACGGTGAAGCGCCTGAAAAAGCAGGGCAGCACCGTTGAGCTGCTGCCTGAGAACAGCGAGTTTTCCCCGATTGTGGTGAATCTGCGCGAGCAGAGCTTCTCCATCGAAGGGCTGGCGGTCGGCGTGATCCGCAACGGCGAATGGCTGTAATGCCTTCGGCGTAGTCCCATCAAGTTTTCAGTGGCGCTGTTCAGGCGCCACTTCTCTCTACCAACGCATTATCACAGGTTTTTCATGTCGCTCTTCACCGCTGCAGACAAAGCATTGTGGCGTCTTGCGCTGCCAATGATTTTCTCCAACATCACCGTCCCGCTGCTTGGGCTGGTAGATACAGCCGTGATCGGCCATCTCGACAGCCCCGTTTACCTCGGCGGCGTGGCGGTCGGCTCCATGGCGACCAGTTTCCTGTTTATGCTGCTGCTTTTCCTGCGTATGAGCACCACCGGCCTCACCGCTCAGGCCTATGGCGCCAAAGACCCTGTTCGTCTGGCGCGGGCGCTGGTGCAGCCGCTGCTGCTGGCTCTCGGCGCGGGCCTTGCCATCGTGCTATTGCGTACGCCGCTTATCGATCTTGCGCTGCACATTGTCGGCGGTAGCGATGCGGTGCTCGAACAGGCGCGACGTTTCCTCTCAATTCGCTGGCTGAGCGCGCCCGCCTCGCTGGCAAACCTGGTGCTGCTGGGCTGGCTGCTTGGCGTGCAGTATGCGCGTGCGCCAGTGATTCTGCTGGTTGTCGGTAACGTGCTGAATATCGTGCTCGATTTGTGGCTGGTAATGGGCCTGCATATGAACGTGCAGGGCGCGGCGCTGGCTACGGTGTGTGCCGAATACGCCACTTTCTTCATCGGCCTGCTGATGGTGCGGCGTGTGCTGCACCTGCGGGGGATTTCCCTGGCGCAACTGAAAGACGCCTGGCGCGGCAATATTCGCCGCCTGCTGGCGCTGAACCGCGACATCATGCTGCGCTCGCTGTTGCTGCAGCTCTGCTTTGGCGCGTTGACGATCTATGGCGCAAGGCTTGGCAGCGATATTGTGGCCGTCAACGCCGTGCTGATGACGATGCTCACCTTCACGGCCTACGCGCTGGACGGCTTTGCCTATGCGGTAGAGGCACATTCCGGGCAAGCATTTGGTGCGAAGGATGACAGCCAGCTGCTGCACGTCTGGAAAGCGGCCTGTCGGCAGTCCGGGCTGGTGGCGCTGGCCTTTGCGTTGATCTACGCCCTCGCCGGGGAACATATCGTTGCCATGCTGACGTCCATTCCTTCGTTAAGGGAGCTGGCTGACCGCTACGTTATCTGGCAGGTCGTTTTACCGGTGATTGGCGTGTGGTGCTATCTGTTGGACGGCATGTTTATCGGCGCGACGCGCGGGGCGGAAATGCGTAACAGCATGGCGGTCGCGGCGGCAGGTTTCGCTGTTACGCTGCTGAGCGTGCCCGTTCTTGGTAACCATGGCCTGTGGCTGTCGCTGGCGGTGTTCCTTGGGCTTCGCGGCCTGTCGCTGGCGTGGATCTGGCGGCGTCACTGGCAGCACGGCACCTGGTTTTCGTAGGGATTTTATTTCTCCAGATGGTTAAAGATTCTGAATAATTCCTGAAAGGCAAAATCCTTACCTATACTGAATCTCACGTCCAGCAGAAACAGGTATTACGGACGACGTTATTTCACTCTGCTCCACCGAACGATGAGGAAAGTATTATGAATAAAGACGAAATCGGCGGTAACTGGAAACAGCTCAAAGGTAAAGTGAAAGAGAAATGGGGTAAGCTCACCGATGATGACTTCACCGTCATCGAAGGTAAGCGCGACCAGCTGGTCGGGAAAATCCAGGAGCGTTACGGATACGCGAAAGATCAGGCCGAGAAAGAGGTCAAAGACTGGGAAACCCGCAACGATTACCGCTGGTAACCGAAAGCACTACCCGTGCGTACAAGGAAGTACAACCCTCAGGGCGGCTCAGAGCCGCCCGCTCTTATTTCTGGCCCGGCTTTCTTTTAATCTGAATCGTATGATCGTGGCCGCAGCAGTCCTGCGTGCGGCAGGACTCCACTTCTACACATGCAGAGCACAACCCGTGCGCTTCAATCACATTATGACGCAGCGCAAACCCCATCCGGGCCGACAGCGTATGCATGATATCTTCCACGCCGTCCGCCGCTTCTTCCTTCACCACGCCACAGCGATCGCAGATAAACATCGCCGAAGTATGCGAGGGTTTATCAAAGAGATGGCAGAGCACGTAACTGTTGGTGGACTCTACTTTATGCACGAACCCCTGCTCGAGTAAGAATTCCAGCGCGCGGTAGACGGTCGGCGGTTTCGCCTGCGGTTCGCTGATTTTGAGCAAATCCAGCAGGTCATAAGCGCTGATAGCGCCCTGTTGCAGGGTCATCAGGCGTAAGACTTCGAGGCGCTGAGGGGTCAGACGAACGCCACGTTGGGTACAGAGCTTTTCGGCCTGCACGAGCATGTCTTGTGGAGTGGTCTTGTCCATAGGCGCCTCGGATCGGGTATGAAGTAAACGCCTACTTTACCATGTTATGACTGAAACACCGATATCTCCCCGAGTGTGCTATACCTGACGCGTAACCTTCTGAGGAAACACGATGAAAAGACCAGACTGTATTCGTCACTGGCGTGAACTCGAAGAGCCGGATGATTCCACCTACCCCGACAGCAGTGAGCTGTTCTCCATCGGTGCGCCACTGGCCCGTAAGCTGGGGTTAAGGCATATCGGCATTCACCACGAACGTATTCCGCCAGGCAGACGCACCTCATATCCCCACGCAGAAAGTGATGAGGAAGAATTTATTTATGTTATTGAGGGCCGTCCACAGGCATGGATTAACGGTTATTTGTGGCAATTAGAGCCGGGTGATTGTGTGGGTTTTCCAGCCGGAACCGGTGTGTGTCACACCTTTATTAATAACAGTGATACTGAGGTAAATCTGATTGTGGTAGGAGAGGCGAATAAGAAACACAACCGCATTTACTACCCGTTAAATCAGGAGTATGCGGCCACGCGGCAGGACCGCTGGGTCGATCATCCCCCGCAGTTCTTCGGCCCGCACGACGGCAAGCCCTCGCAGAAATAGCATTCTCTTCTATAAATAGTGAAGGGCGCCCTCTATTCCAATTCTGATAACGGCGCTCTTCCTAACTTAAATCGGCCAATAAGGCGTCTTTTACATCGTTATTCACAGCAATAGTTCGGCCCTTTCCAGCGCATAACTGGAGTGGGATAAACTTCATCTGCAAATAACGAGAAACTTGTGAATAAAACATTCAGATATTCAGTGGTGTCAGCGGCAGTATCACTGTTAATGGCAAATCAGGCGGGAGCGGCCAACACCTGGTCAGAGGCAAGAAATGACGCCATGGGCGGAACCGGCGTGGCGTCGGCGAACTACGGCAGCGCGGTGATGATTAACCCCGCGCTGTTGGCGAAGTCCCAGCCGGATGATGATGTCTCTGTCGTTATTCCTTCCGTGGGGGCGCAGATTACCGACAAAGACAATCTTCGCGATCAAATTGATGACATCAGTAACGATATCGATCGCTACGAAAACGTTATTGATAACCTGACGCCAACGGGGATCTTGCTGGATCCGCAAGGCACGATGAATCAGTTCCAGAGCGCAGCGGGCGATCTGGCGGGCCAACTGGAAGATCTGCGCGGCAAAACGGCTCGCGCGAACGCGGGGGCAGGGATTGCGGTGAGCGTACCGACCTCGGCCGTGTCTCTGGCGTTCGTCACCAAAGCTTATGCGCACGCCCGCGTCAGCTCGAACATAGACCAAAGCGATATCGACTACCTGCGCAACATCCAGAACTCCGATGCGTTTGCTGCCGGGCAGGCCGCCGGGGCGTTGATCAACGGCAGCGACCAACTCACCAACAACCTCAATTCAACGGCTTCCGGTAAAGCGGCGATTGTTTCTGATTATGGGATTGCGATTGCCCGAAAATTCGATATTGGCGGCGTGCCGGTATCGCTCGGCGTCACGCCGAAATTGCAGCAAACCTGGCTTTATAACTACACCACCTCCATCGATAACTATCACAGTGACGACTGGAAGAAGGATAAGTACCGCAATGACGATACTGGTTTTAACGTCGATGTCGGTATAGCGGCAGATTTCGGCGAAAACTGGACGGTGGGCCTGAGCGGGCAGAACCTGATGTCTCGCGATATCGATACCAAAGATGTGCGCATCACCAACGGCACAACGGGCGTCACCACCAATTACAAAGATACTTATCAGATTCGCCCGTTGGTGACGGCGGGTGTCGCATGGCACACCGATTTGCTGACGCTGACCGCTGACGGCGATCTTACAGAAACCAAAGGCTTCAAGAGTGAAGACAATTCACAGTATGTTGGCGTCGGGGCGGAAGTGACGCCACTGAGCTGGCTGGCGGTGCGTGCGGGTTATCGTGCGGATGTGAAGGGCAACGACAGCAATGTGTTCACCGCAGGCGTTGGTTTTGCGCCGATGAACACCGTTCACGTCGATTTGATGGGCCTTTACGGTGAGGATCAAACCTGGGGCGCTGGCGTCCAGCTGGGCCTGACGTTCTGACAATCACGGAGGCTTCGCGCCTCCATTTTATCTTTATGCTATAGTAGCCGCCCTTTTTTCATAAACGCTCATAATTTCGCCATGCTGCCAGATACCCGCACTGCTTACCCTGCCCACCGTTTCTCCATCGCGCCCATGCTCGACTGGACGGACAGACACTGCCGTTACTTCCTGCGCCAGCTGTCCCGCCACACGCTGCTGTATACCGAAATGGTGACCACCGGGGCGATCATTCATGGCAAGGGCGACTATCTGGCTTACAGCGAGGAAGAGCATCCGGTCGCGTTGCAGCTTGGCGGTAGCGATCCGGCGGCGCTGGCCCATTGTGCGAAACTGGCAGAAGAGCGCGGCTACGATGAGATCAACCTCAACGTGGGTTGTCCGTCCGATCGCGTACAAAACGGGATGTTCGGCGCGTGCCTGATGGGCAACGCACAGCTGGTGGCTGACTGCGTGAAAGCGATGCGCGACGTCGTGTCGATTCCTGTGACGGTGAAGACCCGTATCGGCATCGACGATCAGGACAGCTACGAGTTTCTCTGCGACTTTATCAATACCGTGTCCGGCCACGGCGAGTGCGAAATGTTTATCATCCACGCCCGTAAAGCGTGGCTCTCCGGCCTGAGTCCGAAAGAGAACCGTGAAATTCCTCCGCTGGACTACCCGCGCGTTTATCAGCTCAAGCGTGATTTTCCGCATCTGACAATGTCCATCAACGGCGGTATCAAGTCGCTGGAAGAAACCAAAGCGCATCTGGAGCATATGGACGGCGTGATGGTGGGCCGCGAAGCGTATCAGAACCCGGGTATTCTGGCGTCCGTCGATCGCGAAATTTTTGGTGTGAATACCGCTGACCCCGACCCGGTTGCCGTGGTGCGCGCGATGTATCCGTACATTGAACGCGAACTGAGCAATGGCACTTATCTGGGCCACGTGACCCGCCATATGCTCGGCCTTTTCCAGGGGATTCCTGGCGCACGCCAGTGGCGTCGTTACCTGAGCGAGAATGCGCATAAAGCGGGCGCGGATATTGAAGTGCTCGAGCAGGCGCTGCAGTTAGTGGCGAACAAGCGCTAAAATATTCGCTAAAAGTTAGTCAGATTGACCACGCCTCGCACTGTGCTGCGAGGCGTTTTCGTTTTTATTCAACCATTTACACTCTGGCATGATTTTTGTAATGAAAAAGGCAGTGGGTTATTTTTAAGGGGAAAATGCCATGTTTGAACTGCTCTTTATCATCGGATTCTTTGTCATGCTGCTGGTAACGGGTGTGTCGGTGCTGGGCATTCTGGCGGCGATTGTCGTGGCAACCGTGCTGATGTTTTTTGGCGGCCTGTTGGCAATGATGATCAAACTGCTGCCGTGGCTGCTGCTGGCCATCGCCGTGGTATGGATCATCCGTGCGGTAAAAGCGCCAAAAGTGCCGCAGTATCGCCGGGACGATCGCTGGCGTTATTAAGGGAGTGCGGGTTGGGTCACAACCTGAGAAGGGCGGCGTAGGCAGTTCGTCATAAATCTGTCATTCTTAGTGCGATAACGAATTCATCGCGCTGTACCCTACATACAGCGAACGATAAAAAAAGAAAGGGCTTCCCACGGGAAGCCCTAATTCTTTGTCAGCATTGCCGTTAAGGAATGAGTAAACTCGACCCTTCCGTCGCCCGACTCTCCAGCGTTTCATGCGCTTTGCGCGCATCTTTCAGGGCAAACTTCTGACTCTCCGCCACATCCACTTTGATAACGCCACTGGCGATGAGTGAAAACAGCTCGTTGCTGGCTTCCTGCAGTTCTTCGCGGGTGGTGATGTAGCCCTGGAGCGAAGGGCGGGTGACGTACAGCGAACCTTTTTGATTCAGAATACCGAGGTTCACGCCCGTCACCGCGCCGGAAGAGTTGCCGAAGCTGACCATCAGGCCGCGGCGTTGCAGGCAGTCGAGGGAGGCTTCCCAGGTGTCCTTGCCCACGGAGTCATACACCACGCGCAGTTTTTTGCCGTGGGTAATCTCTTTCACACGCTCCACGAGGTTTTCCTCGCGATAGTTGATCACCTGCCAGGCGCCGGCCTGCAATGCACGCTGCGCTTTTTGTGGCGAGCCGACGGTGCCAATCAGCTGCGCGCCCAGCGCTTTTGCCCACTGGCAGGCGATCAGGCCCACGCCCCCGGCGGCGGCATGGAACAGAAACGGCTCGTTAGGCTTGATTTCGTGGGTTTTGCGCAGCAGGTAGAAGACCGTCAGCCCTTTCAGGAACGAGGCAGCCGCCTGTTCGTAAGAGATAGCGGCGGGCAGAATGGCTGCCTTATCGGCAGGCACATTGTGCACGGTGCTGTACGCGCCAAGTGCGGATTGCGCATACACCACGCGGTCGCCCGCTTTAATGTGCTTCACGCCGCTGCCGACTTTACTCACCACGCCCGCCGCTTCCGTACCCAGGCCACTTGGCAGAGACGGCGGTGGGTAAAGTCCGCTGCGGATATAGGTGTCGATGTAGTTAATGCCGATGGCCTTGTTCTCTACCTGGACCTCATTTTCTTTGGGATCCGCAGGGGTAAAGTCCACGGCGCTTAGCACCTCAGGCCCACCGTGCTGGTGAAATTCAATTCGCGTTGCCATTTTTCCTCCAGATGTGAAGGAGCCTCAGATATGATAATCTTACGGCCCACTCTTTAACCGGTAACTCCATTCACTATGGCAGGAAATAAACCCTTCAACAAACAACAGACTGAGCCACGCGAGCGCGATCCCATCGTCGCCGGGCTGAAAGTACCGCCGCACTCGATTGAAGCGGAACAGTCGGTGTTGGGCGGTTTGATGCTGGATAACGAGCGCTGGGATGACGTGGCCGAACGCGTTGTCTCCGAAGATTTCTACACCCGCCCGCATCGCCACATCTTTACCGAGATGGCGCGCCTGCAGGAATCGGGCAGCCCGATTGACCTTATCACCCTTGCGGAATCGCTGGAGCGGGAAGGGCAGCTGGACAGCGTAGGTGGCTTCGCCTATCTGGCAGAGTTATCGAAAAATACGCCAAGTGCGGCGAACATCAGCGCTTATGCAGACATCGTGCGTGAACGAGCCGTCGTGCGTGAGATGATTTCGGTCGCCAATGAGATCGCCGAAGCCGGTTTTGACCCGCAGGGCCGCACCAGTGAAGACCTGCTGGATTTAGCCGAATCCCGCGTGTTTAAAATCGCCGAAAGCCGCGCGAACAAAGACGAAGGGCCAAGAAATATTGCCGACGTGCTCGATGCGACCGTCGCTCGTATCGAACAGCTTTTCCAGCAGCCGCACGACGGTGTTACCGGCGTGAATACGGGCTATGACGATCTCAACAAAAAGACCGCAGGACTACAGCCGTCGGACTTGATCATCGTCGCGGCGCGTCCGTCGATGGGTAAAACCACATTTGCAATGAACCTCGTTGAAAATGCGGCGATGTTGCAAGATAAGCCGGTACTTATATTCAGTCTCGAGATGCCCTCCGAACAGATTATGATGCGCTCCCTCGCATCGCTTTCGCGCGTCGACCAGACCCGTATCCGTACCGGACAGCTCGATGATGAAGACTGGGCACGCATTTCCGGCACGATGGGCATTCTGCTGGAAAAACGTAACATCTATATCGACGATTCCTCCGGCCTGACGCCAACGGAAGTGCGCTCCCGCGCGCGCAGAATCGCCCGTGAACACGGTGGCATCGGCCTCATTATGATCGACTACCTCCAGCTGATGCGCGTGCCGTCGCTGTCGGACAACCGTACCCTAGAAATCGCGGAAATTTCTCGCTCGCTTAAAGCGTTAGCGAAAGAGCTTCAGGTGCCGGTGGTGGCGCTGTCGCAGCTTAACCGTTCCCTGGAGCAGCGTGCGGATAAACGTCCGGTCAACTCCGACCTGCGTGAGTCCGGCTCCATCGAGCAGGATGCCGACTTAATCATGTTTATCTACCGTGATGAGGTGTATCACGAGAACAGTGACATGAAAGGGATCGCGGAAATCATTTTGGGTAAACAGCGTAACGGCCCGATCGGTACCGTGCGTCTGACCTTTAACGGACAGTGGTCGCGTTTCGACAACTACGCCGGACCTCAGTATGACGATGAGTAATATCTAAGGAATTCAAATGCAAGCGGCAACTGTAGTCATTAACCGCCGCGCTCTGCGACACAACCTGCAACGCCTGCGTGAACTGGCCCCTGCCAGCAAACTGGTTGCGGTCGTGAAAGCGAACGCCTACGGACACGGTCTTCTGGAGACCGCGCGAACGCTCCCCGATGCCGATGCTTTCGGCGTCGCCCGCCTGGAAGAGGCGCTGCGCCTGCGGGCGGGCGGTATCGTTCAGCCCATTCTCCTGCTGGAAGGCTTCTTCAACGCCGAAGATTTGCCGGTGATCTCCGTGCAGGGGATGCATACCGCCATCCACAATCTTGAGCAGCTGGAAGCGCTGGAAAAGGCCACGCTGCCTGAACCTGTGACTGTCTGGATGAAGCTCGACACCGGCATGCACCGCCTGGGCGTGCGCCCTGAAGAGGCGAATAACTTTTACCAGCGTCTGAGTAAGTGCACAAACGTGCGCCAGCCGGTCAATGTGGTCAGCCACTTTGCGCGTGCCGATGAGCCCGAATGCGGTGCAACTGAACAGCAGCTCGACATCTTCATGACCTTCACTGAAGGCAAGTCGGGGCAGCGCTCTATCGCGGCGTCTGGCGGCATTCTGCTGTTCCCGCAATCCCATTTCGACTGGGTGCGTCCGGGCATCATTCTTTACGGCGTATCGCCACTCGAAGGAAAACCGTGGGGCACGGATTTTGGCTTCCAGCCAGTCATGTCGCTGACTTCAAGCCTGATTGCCGTGCGCGATCACAAAGCGGGAGAGCCCGTGGGCTACGGCGGCACCTGGACCAGCGAGCGCGATACGCGCCTGGGCGTGGTGGCGATGGGCTACGGTGATGGTTACCCGCGCGCTGCGCCGTCAGGCACGCCCGTGCTGGTGAACGGCCGCGAAGTGCCGATTGTAGGACGCGTAGCGATGGATATGATTTGCGTCGATCTTGGCCCCGAAGCCTGCGAAAAAGCGGGCGATCCTGTCATTCTGTGGGGTGAAGGCCTGCCGGTTGAGCGCATCGCTGAAGTGGTGAAAGTGAGTGCTTACGAACTTATCACGCGTCTGACGTCACGGGTGTCGATGAAGTATCTCGACGAGTAATTTACCCGTTTTCACCCTCTCCCTTTGGGAGAGGGTATCTGCGGCTTTCACCCCAACATCCCCTCGATCTTCCCCGCTTTCCGGTTTATTGTGATGTTTCCTGCCCTGTATAACCCTGGAGAATCATCGCGTGTTTCAGAACGTTGACGCCTACGCAGGCGATCCCATCCTCTCGCTGATGGAAAAATTCAAAGAAGATCCCCGTAGCGACAAAGTGAACCTCAGCATCGGCCTGTACTACAACGAAGACGGCATTATCCCGCAATTACAGGCGGTTGCCGCCGCGGAGGCACAGCTTAATGCCAAACCGCACGGGGCTTCCGTTTATCTGCCGATGGAAGGGTTAAACACTTACCGTAATGGCATCGCTCCGCTGCTGTTTGGGGCCGATCATCCGGTGCTGCAGCAGCAACGCGTGGCAACCATTCAGACGCTGGGTGGCTCCGGAGCGCTTAAAGTCGGGGCAGATTTCCTCAAAAACTACTTCGCGGGCTCGAAAGTATGGGTCAGCGACCCGACCTGGGAAAACCACATCGCCATATTTGAAGGGGCTGGCTTCGAAGTAAGCACTTACCCGTGGTTTGATGCAGAAACCAACGGCGTGCGTTTTGAGGCGCTGCTGGAAAAACTGAATTCGTTACCTGAAAAAGACATCGTCCTGCTGCACCCTTGCTGCCACAACCCGACGGGCGCAGACCTGACCAACGCCCAGTGGGATGCGGTAACGGAAGTGTTGAAAGCGCGCAACCTGATCCCCTTCCTCGACATCGCCTACCAGGGCTTTGGCGCAGGAATGGAAGAGGACGCCTACGCGATTCGCACCATTGCCAGCGCTGGCCTGCCGGTGCTCGTCAGCAACTCCTTCTCCAAAATCTTCTCACTGTATGGCGAGCGCGTCGGCGGCCTGTCCGTGGTGTGTGAAGACAGCGAAACGGCTGGTCGTGTACTTGGGCAGCTGAAGGCAACCGTTCGCCGTAACTACTCCAGCCCGCCGAATTTCGGGGCGCAGGTGGTGTCGGCGGTGCTGAACAGCGCGGAGCTGAAAGCCTCGTGGCTGGCGGAGGTGGAAGCCATGCGCACCCGTATTCTGGCCATGCGTCAGGAGCTGGTAAACGTGCTGAAACAGGCGATGCCAGAAGGTAACTTCGATTACCTGCTGAAGCAGCGTGGCATGTTCAGCTACACCGGCCTGAGCGCCGCTCAAGTGGAGCGCCTGCGCGAAGAGTTTGGCGTCTATCTGATTGCCAGCGGGCGTATGTGCGTGGCGGGCCTGAACACCCGTAACGTCCAGCGCGTGGCACAGGCTTTCTCTGCTGTGATGTAAGTGCTCACTGACTTTGGCGCTCCGTTTTAAGGGGCGTCAAAGTTATGCCTGGCGGGTGATAAGACTCTGAGTGTGATCATCACCTTTTTCTATGACATCCAGGCGAGATATTCCTTCCTTTCATCCCCCATCACGGTTAAGGTCAAAAAGCTTTTTTGACGAGCCACAGGCTTTCAATAATAACAATCGGATGATTCAGGGATAATTATGCGCAAGGTTACTTTAGCGTTCAGCGCTATCTGTTTGTTGTTTACCCTAAACAGCACCATAGCGGATGCTCATGCATCGTCGCCATCTCCGCTTTATGTCGGCACAAATGTGGCGAAACTCGCCGAACAGGCACCGATCCATTGGGTATCCGTGGCGCAGATTGAAAACAGTCTGTTGGGCCGCGCGCCGATGGCCGTTGGCTTCGATATCGATGACACCGTGCTGTTCTCAAGCCCAGGCTTCTGGCGCGGTAAAAAAACGTTTTCGCCAGAGAGCGAAGATTATCTGAAAAACCCGGAATTCTGGGAAAAGATGAACAACGGCTGGGATGAATTCAGTATCCCGAAAGAAGTGGCCCGTTCACTGATTGCCATGCACGTTAAGCGCGGCGACAGCATCTATTTCGTGACTGGCCGCAGCCAGACCAAAACGGAAACCGTCAGTAAAACGTTGCAGGATGATTTCCTGATCCCGGCCGCCAATATGAACCCGGTAATTTTCGCAGGCGACAAGCCCGGGCAGAACACCAAAACGCAGTGGTTGCAGGAGAAAGGCATCAAGGTCTTCTACGGAGACTCTGATAACGACATCACCGCGGCCCATGATGTTGGTGCGCGCGGCATCCGCGTATTGCGGGCTTCTAACTCCACCTACAAACCTTTGCCAAACGCAGGGGCGTACGGTGAAGAGGTTATCGTTAATTCTGAATACTGAGCACGAATAGCGGCAATCCACAGGGGTTGCCGTTTTTTTAACCAGATCCCTTTCCCCTTTCCCCCGCTTGTTGCACACTAAGTACAGATTCACGTCTCTTCAGGGGAATGCCATGACCATTTCGGAGTTGCTGCAATATTGCATGAACAAGCCGGGTGCTGAGCAGAGCGTGCACAGCGACTGGAAGGCCACGCAGATCAAGGTGTCTGACGTGCTGTTTGCGATGGTGAAAGAAGTGGAGGGGCGTCCGGCCACCTCGCTGAAAACCAGCCCGGAGTTGGCAGACTTACTGCGTGAGAAGCACAACGATGTGCGACCGAGCCAGCATCTCAACAAAGCGCACTGGAGCACGGTCTATCTCGACGGCTCACTGCCGGATTCACAAATCTATTTTCTGGTGGATGCGTCTTATCAGCAGGCGATGGGGCTGCTGCCGGAAACTGTCCGACAGCAGCTTTCAGAGTAATTACAGCAGAGGTTTCAGGAAGCGCGCCGTGTGGGAGGCTTCGCACTCCGCGACCGTTTCCGGCGTACCGGAGACGAGAATTTCCCCGCCGCCGCTGCCGCCTTCCGGGCCGAGATCGACAATCCAGTCCGCGGTTTTAATCACGTCCAGGTTGTGTTCGATAACCACGATGGTATTGCCCTGATCGCGCAGCTGATGCAGTACTTCCAGTAGCTGCTGAATATCGGCAAAGTGCAGACCGGTGGTCGGCTCATCGAGGATATACAGCGTCTGGCCCGTGCCGCGTTTTGACAGCTCGCGCGCCAGCTTCACGCGCTGCGCTTCACCGCCAGAGAGCGTGGTGGCAGACTGCCCCAGGCGAATATACGTCAGGCCAACGTCCATCAAGGTTTGCAGCTTGCGCGCCAGCGCAGGCACGGCATCAAAGAACTCCCGGGCTTCTTCAATGGTCATGTCCAGCACTTCGTGGATGGTTTTGCCCTTGTACTTAATCTCCAGCGTTTCGCGGTTATAGCGCTTGCCCTTGCACTGGTCGCACGGCACGTAGATGTCCGGCAGGAAGTGCATCTCCACCTTGATCACGCCGTCGCCCTGACAGGCTTCACAGCGCCCGCCGCGCACGTTAAAGCTGAAACGGCCAGGCGTGTAGCCGCGTGAACGCGATTCAGGCACGCCAGCGAACAGCTCACGTACGGGCGTGAATACGCCTGTATAGGTTGCCGGGTTTGAACGCGGTGTGCGGCCAATCGGGCTCTGGTCGATGTCGATGACTTTATCGAAATGCTCCAGGCCGCTGATTTCACGGTATGGCGCAGGTTCTGCAAGCGTTGCACCGTTGAGCGCCGTCTGCGCAATCGGGAACAGCGTGTCGTTAATCAGCGTCGATTTTCCTGAACCAGACACCCCGGTCACACAGGTGAACAGGCCAACCGGCACCGTCAGCGTCACGTCTTTCAGGTTGTTGCCACGCGCGCCAGTGAGCTTCAGGACTTTTTCCGGATTGGCAGGCACACGCTCTTTCGGTACTTCGATTTTGCGCTTGCCGCTCATGAACTGCCCGGTCAGCGATTCCGGCACGGCCATAATCGCTTCAAGGGGGCCTTCGGCGACCACTTCACCGCCGTGTACGCCAGCGCCAGGGCCGATATCAATGACGTGGTCTGCCGCGCGAATAGCGTCTTCATCATGCTCAACCACGATCACCGTGTTGCCGAGATTACGCAGGTGAATCAGCGTCCCGAGCAGGCGTTCGTTATCGCGCTGGTGCAGGCCGATGGAGGGCTCATCCAGCACGTACATCACGCCAACCAGCCCCGCGCCAATCTGGCTTGCCAGACGGATACGCTGGGCTTCGCCGCCGGAGAGCGTTTCCGCCGAGCGGGAAAGCGTCAGGTAGTTCAGGCCGACGTTGACAAGGAACTTCAGGCGATCGCCAATCTCTTTCAGTACTTTTTCGGCGATTTTTGCGCGCTGACCGGAAAGCTTCATGTTATTGAAGAAGTCCATCGCGTGGCCGATGCTCATGTCGGAAATGGTTGGCAGCGCCGTGTTTTCCACAAACACGTGGCGCGCTTCGCGGTTCAGACGGGTGCCGTCACAGCTGGTGCACGGGCGATTGCTGATGAACTTCGCCAGCTCTTCACGCACGGCGTTAGATTCAGTTTCTTTGTAGCGGCGCTCCATATTGTGCAGCACGCCTTCGAACGGATGACGGCGCACGGAGGTGTCGCCACGATCGTTCATGTATTTGAATTCAATCGACTCTTTTCCTGAACCGTACAGCACCACTTTTTGCACGTGGGCGTTCAGGCTGCCCCACGGGGCTTCGACGTCGAATTCATAATGCTCCGCCAGCGAGCGCAGCATCTGGAAGTAGTAGAAGTTACGACGATCCCAGCCGCGAATGGCGCCGCCCGCGAGCGAGAGTTCCGGATTCTGGATGATGCGGTCCGGGTCGAAATATTGCTGCACGCCGAGGCCGTCGCAGGTCGGGCAGGCGCCCGCCGGGTTGTTGAACGAGAACAGACGCGGTTCCAGTTCGCGCATGCTGTAGCCGCAAATCGGGCAGGCAAAGTTGGCGGAGAACAGCAGCTCTTCTGCTTTCTCATCGTCCATATCGGCGACGATGGCGGTGCCACCGGAAAGCTCCAGCGCAGTTTCAAAGGACTCCGCCAGGCGCTGTGCCAGGTCTTCGCGCACCTTAAAGCGGTCAATCACCACTTCGATGGTGTGCTTTTTTTGCAGTTCGAGCTTCGGCGGATCGGAAAGGTCGCAGACTTCACCGTCGATACGGGCGCGGATGTAACCCTGGCTTGCCAGGTTTTCCAGCGTTTTGGTGTGCTCGCCTTTACGCTCTTTGATGACCGGTGCCAGCAGCATCAGGCGTTTGCCTTCCGGCTGAGACAGCACGTTATCCACCATCTGGCTGACGGTTTGCGCGGCCAGCGGAACGTCGTGATCCGGACAGCGCGGCTCGCCCACGCGGGCATACAGCAGACGCAGGTAGTCGTGAATTTCCGTGATGGTCCCCACGGTGGAACGTGGGTTGTGCGACGTGGATTTCTGTTCAATAGAGATGGCAGGCGACAGACCTTCAATATGGTCAACGTCGGGCTTTTCCATCAGCGACAGGAACTGACGCGCATAGGCAGAGAGTGATTCAACATAGCGCCGCTGCCCTTCGGCATACAGCGTATCAAACGCCAGCGAAGATTTACCTGACCCCGAAAGCCCGGTCACGACGATCAGTTTGTCGCGAGGGATGACGAGGTTGATGTTTTTGAGATTATGGGTGCGGGCGCCCCGAACTTCGATCTTATCCATTCACCTTTCCCGGTAGAGACTCGGCATGCAGGTTTGTCAGAGAGACAAACGGCAGAAACGGCTAATTATGACACAGTTTAACCTGAATGAATATACAGTACTGGAATCGTGCTTCCACGTTTCGCTGCAACGAAAGTTGTCCGCATCAGTTTCCTGGAATCAGGCTCGCAAACTATCAAAGGGCCGCTTTGTAATGTTAGAATCCCCCGCTTAAACTATTCAGTATCATTTTCAGGAGACACGATCATGGCCAGCAGAGGCGTAAACAAGGTGATTCTCGTCGGTAATCTGGGCCAGGACCCGGAAGTACGCTACATGCCGAGTGGTGGTGCAGTGGCCAACATTACGCTGGCGACTTCCGAATCCTGGCGTGATAAAGCGACCGGCGAAATGAAAGAGCAGACAGAATGGCACCGCGTAGTGCTGTTCGGCAAACTGGCCGAAGTGGCCGGTGAATATCTGCGTAAAGGTTCTCAGGTTTATATTGAAGGCCAGCTGCGTACCCGTAAATGGACCGATCAGTCCGGCGCTGAAAAATACACCACCGAAGTTGTGGTGAACGTTGGCGGCACCATGCAGATGCTCGGCGGCCGTCAGGGCGGCGGTGCACCGGCAGGTGGTGGTCAGCAGCAGGGTGGCTGGGGCCAGCCACAGCAGCCTCAGGGCGGCGGCAACCAGTTCAGCGGCGGCGCGCAGTCTCGCCCGCAGCAGCCTTCTTCTGCACCGGCTCCGTCTAACGAACCGCCGATGGACTTCGACGACGACATCCCGTTCTGATAACGGCGAACCTTGTCTGACAGAAATGTCGCATAAAAAAAGCGCTTACCTTCGGGAAGCGCTTTTTTATTGGGTATTCAGATGTTGTGTGAGACTCAACTCACCATCACCGGCCACTCCGGCGGGGTCTGACTCATCACTTCAATCATGACATCTTTGATGTTGTTCCAGACCAGCGCCATATCGACGAGGGTGATGCCTAACAGGCCAGTAGCAAACCAGCAGGCGGCAGCGACGCCAAGCAGGCTGGAGATCACCGCCAGACCGGCATAATCAGATTTACGGAACTGAATTTTCAGCGTGCTGGCAAGAAACATCAGCACGGCGCTCACGAGCGGCCAGCGCAGGAGAACCATGCCGGTAGTGACAGAAACCATTAAATGAACCCTCAGAGAACGGAGCCAGGAATAGCGCGGCGTGGCTCAGTTGCAACACACTCTGGCTATCGGCAGGCATCGACCAATGCAATGAAACACCGTTTTGTGTTTCACAAGATAATGTGAACTATATCACGTTTGTCTTTTTATTCGCCACTGGTATGGTAAAAAAATCCATCAGTTGAAGGCCGGGTCAGTGTGGATAACATTCATCTGAAGAATATATTCTTCACGGATGCAGAGAGGGGTTGTTTGACAATTCAGTAAGATAGCAAAGTGTGACGAAAGTTAAGTATTTGTACAATATTTACATTGTGAAATAGTTGGCTTATGCTTTCTGGACAATATATTTTACTTGCGATCAATTAATCAGTTATTGATTTTATTGGCTATTTTAATATTTTGTACTTCTTTTTAGACAATACACTCATTTTTGTTAGTTTTAGCTTACAGCTTATGATTAACCTCTGCTTAATCATGCAAATCAGTGTCTGATTTATTCATTGCGGGTTTTGTCATTCATTAACGAACCTGTGATCGAAAAATGAGAAAAGAGAAACTACACACAGCAATCAACGATGCTGAGCTTTGCCTGCATCGCCTGGCGAAGCTTATGCCCGGGTTGTCTGCACACCGGACGCTGGCTGATGTCCTGCAGCTGATTCATGACGTCTTTGGCGCGCGCCTCTCCTGGATCATGCTGGAGACGGACGAACTGCGCCATTTAGAAGTTTTGGGCGATCGGCTGGAGAGCGGCAGGGCTGAGGGGCTTCTGGCCGCTTTGCGTCTGCATCAGACGCCGTGGCGGGTAAAGTGCTGGCACCGGGACGTGGGCAAACTGCTCTATTCCGAAGGTCATCCGCTGGCTGAGGAATTAAAGTGTGGTGTACTTTGCCGAATATTCCCGATGCAGGACGATGCGCGCGCTTTCCTTTTTCTCGCATTCGATCAACCATTATTGGCACCGGCTGTGCTGCGCAGCGTGGCGCAGATAATTGCCGAAAAACTCCATGATTCCATGACGGAGATTATTTCCCGGGAACGCACCGCCGTAGAATTAAAAAACATCATTAATCAATACCGAATGCTTTTCGACAGAGCACCGGTATTAATGAATTCGTTTGATAAACATAACCGCTGTACATTATGGAACGGTGAATGTGAACGGGTATTTGGCTGGACGCTGGAAGAATTAAATCGTCAGCCCGATCCGCTGGCGCTGTTTTATCCCGACCCCGATGTGCGTCGGCGCGTGCGCGAGTCTGTTAATGTCACCCCCACCCTCGAAATGCATGAATGGTATCCCCATCGCCGCGACGGCACGGTGCTGGCGACGCTGTGGTCTAATATCCTGTTACCGGATGGCGAAATCATGAATATTGGGGTGGATATTACCGAACGCAAACGGGCGGAAAATCTGCTGGCGTTGCAGGCGACCACCGATGCGCTAACCCGCTGCTACAACCGGCTGGCTATCCTCGATCACCTTCAGCACTGCCTGGATAACTGCCACTCTGAACAGCATGACTCGCATTTTGTGATGCTGATGATCGACCTGGATCACTTCAAGCAGATCAATGACCGCTGGGGCCATCTCGTTGGCGATGACGTACTGGTCTATTTCTGTCAGAACATTCGCCAACAGTGCGAAGGGGCACCCAGACTGGGGCGACTGGGGGGAGAAGAGTTTCTTCTGTTACTTCCCATTGCTGATAGCGGCGAAGCGCTTGCGTTCACCGACAAGCTTCGTGCGCAACTTTGTGCAGAACCCTTCATGATTGGGGAAGCGGCAGTCACGCTCTCTTTTAGCGCCGGTGCCATTGTGGTGGCGCGAAATAACCATGAGCGGGCGGTTTTATTAACCCTCGTGGATAATGCACTTTATGATGCCAAACGTACCGGTCGTGGTAAAACGGTGATTGCCTTGCCAACAGCTTAATGCGGAATGTGGGCGGTATTGCCTCTCCGCCTGCTAATTTTATCGGGCTTCACTGATTTTCATTTTGCCTGTGTTTTACACAGCAATATCACCAAACGTTTAATAAATAGTGGACTTAATAAAAACGTCGGCACGACTTTTAGTTTGCCTTACGGGAAAATATTATCGTCATAACTAAATATTCGATTTTTGAAGGTAAAAGACGGTTGCTAATGTTGAATGATTCATGCAACGTAATCACCTGTCAGAAAGCGTCCAGCCTGAATGTCAGGCACATAAAATGCAGGGATATCAGGCTGAATATGAATCAGAGTGCGCGAAGCAACGTGCTGAGGGGCTTGGGGGTGATCATCGTCGTGCTCTTGCCGGTGATGCTTGCGCTTTGGTTTTCGCAGCTCCGTGCCGAGTCTGAAACCCATAACCAGCTTCGAACCTATGCCCGTA
The DNA here is from genome assembly GCF_900215375.1 of Enterobacter sp. CC120223-11. GTDB lineage: Bacteria > Pseudomonadota > Gammaproteobacteria > Enterobacterales > Enterobacteriaceae > Scandinavium. The sequence continues at coordinate 60,695 of NZ_OBEF01000012.1, forward strand.
TTGCACTGAATAAAACGGAATCGGTGATACATCAGGCCGATCTTGCCCGGGATGCCGCTGAGCGTTACACCGGTGCTATTTGCTCGCCAGAACATCAAAAGCAGATGTTAAATATTGTTCGCGGGCGGCTATATGTTGAAGATTTAATTTACGCTGAGAATAACCAGTTTATCTGTTCGACCTCTGTGCGTCCCGCTCAGCGCTGGTCAATGCCTGCACCGAATTACCGGCGAGGCCCTGCGGTTGCCATTTATTATTACCGCGACACGCCTTTTTATCCCGGCTACCAAATGACCTACATGCAGCGTAGGAATTATGTGGCGGTGATTAATCCTCTCTCGTGGGGAGAAATCGTTACCGACGATAGCAGCCTGGCGTTTGGCGTGTATGACACTAAAACCAATGCCTTTTTCTCTGTTAGTGAAAACACTAATCCACAGACGTTAAAGCCGCTTATACGTGATGTGGATTATGCCTTCCAGAGTGATGGCCGGTTTTACACCATTGCACGTTCTGAGCGCCGCCCTGTTGCCGTTATTGTTTCATCTTCAGATTCACGCTATTACCAGAACCTGCGTCATCAGACGACGCTGACGCTGCCGCTTGGGTTAATTTGCAGCATTTTGTTGCTGCTGGTCTGGAGCCGTTCACGTCGACGCTTTAATTCACCGAAGCGGCTTTTACAGCGTGCGCTGAACAGGCAGCAGCTGAGGCTGCACTATCAGCCCATTATTGATATCAAACATAATGAATGCGTGGGGGCGGAAGCATTGCTTCGCTGGCCCGGGTTTGATGGCCCGGTGATGAGCCCGGCCGAATTTATTCCGCTGGCGGAGAAAGAAGGCTTAATTGAACAGGTGACGGATTACGTGGTGGAGGCCGTGTTTGCCGATTTAGGTGATTTTCTGCAGAACAACCCGAAGCTGTATGTCTCCATTAATCTGTCGGCCTCAGACTTTCACTCTTCACGCCTGATCGCGATGATCTCTGATAAAGCTCAGGAGCACAGAGTGCGCGCCCAGCAGATCAAAATCGAAGTGACGGAGCGAGGATTTATTGATGTGGCGAAAACCACGCCGGTGATTCAGGCATTCCGCCAGGCGGGTTACGAGGTGGCGATCGATGATTTTGGCACCGGCTACTCCAACCTTCACAATCTCTATTCCCTGAATGTCGACATTCTGAAAATTGATAAATCCTTTGTCGACACGCTCACCACCAACAGCACCAGCCACCTGATTGCCGAGCATATCATCGATATGGCGCAAAGCCTGCGGCTGAAAACGATCGCGGAAGGGGTGGAAACCGCCGAGCAGGTTAACTGGCTGCTCAAGCGTGGGGTGCAGTACTGTCAGGGCTGGCACTTTGCGAAAGCCATGCCGCCGCAGGAGTTTGTTCAGTGGCAACAGGGCTCAGCGCAGGGGGCGAAGCCGCAGGTGGCTCACGCCGAAATCTGATGGCGATAGTCGCTCGGCGTGCGGTCGAACTCCCGGCGGAAGACCCGCGAAAAGGTCTGCTGCGACACGTAACCTAAATCCATCGCAATATCAAAAATCGGCCGCTTGGTGGTGCGCAGCGCTTCTGCGGCCATCAGTAACCGGCGCTGACGAATGTAATCCCCCAGCGTCTGGTGCATCACCGTGCGAAACATCCGCTGCAGATACCACTTCGAATAGCCTGATTTTTTTGCCACCACGTCGATGTTAAGCGGCTGATCAATATGATCATCAATCCATTCAGTCAGGGTTTCAATGATGTCGTGATGGGACATAAGCGGCCTCTCTCTCACATTTTCGATTCGTCGTTTGGTCTGCGGGCGAGTATAATTCCTCAAGTTAACTTGAGGTAAAGCGCTTTATGGAAAAGAAATCCCCCCGCATAAAATCGCTGCTGACGCCGGGCGAAGTGGCAAAACGCAGCGGCGTGGCCGTCTCGGCGCTGCATTTCTATGAAAGCAAAGGACTCATTGAAAGCACGCGCAACGGCGGCAATCAGCGCCGTTACCGGCGTGATGTGCTGCGTTATGTGGCGATCATTAAGATTGCCCAGCGTATCGGCATTCCGCTTTCCACCATCAGCGATGCGCTGGGGGTATTGCCAGAAGGGCATAATCTCAGCCCCAAAGCCTGGAAACAGCTGTCGTCAAAATGGCGTGAAGAACTGGACGAGCGTATCCATACGCTGACCGCGCTGCGCGACCAACTGGATGGCTGCATCGGCTGTGGCTGCCTGTCTCATCGTGATTGTCCGCTGCGCAACCCCGGCGATATGCTGAGTGAGAAAGGGCCAGGGGCGCATTTCCCGGATGAGAACGACTGAAAAAACTAAAGCGCCACAATTGGGCGCTTTAGTTGTTTTCCGGTCTTTGTCTTTCTCTCTATCCCGCTGGTACACGGGAGGGTTTCCCCCGACATCAGTACGCCTCAGTCGATCAAAAGTGGTTGGAGGTTCCGGTTTGTACTGACACTTTAAGTCTATGCCGAACCCCTTTTTTTGCCACCTGAAAGGGTGATTTTTTCGCCGAAATTTTTCCCGCCTTGCACCACAGTTCCTATAGTTATTTTGAACAACTCACAGGAGATCTCCATGCTGACCGTGCATCATCTGAATCTTTCGCGTTCCCAACGCGTGCTCTGGGCTTTAGAAGAGCTGGAGCTGCCCTACCAGATTGTGCGCTATCAGCGTGAGCCAACGATGCTGGCACCTGAAGCGCTGAAAAAGGTGCACCCTCTGGGCAAGTCACCGGTGCTGGAAGACGAGGGTACGATCCTCGCCGAGTCCGGGGCGATTCTGGAATATATTCAGGAAACGCGCGACCCGGAACAGCGCCTGAAGCCGCAGAGCCCGCAGGACAACATTCAATATCGCTTCTGGCTCCACTATGCCGAAGGTTCACTGATGCCGATGCTGCTGATGAAGCTGGTGTTCGGCAGCCTCGGCAAGCCACCGGTGCCCATCGGGCTGCGAACGGTGGGAAAAATTCTCGGGCAGGGCGTACAGAAGGCGTACCTCAACAAGCAGTTGGCAACCCACGCGGCCTTTATTGAAGAGCATCTGGCGCAAAACACCTGGTTTGCCGGGGAGCAACTGAGCATGGCCGACATCCAGATGAGCTATCCGGCGATGGCACTGCTGGCGAGAGGCGGTCAGGGTGATTTACCGCATCTGACGGCGTGGAAAAAACGCGTCGAAATGCGTCCGGCCTGGCAGCGGGCCATTCAGCAGGGTGGCCCGCTCGACTTTCCCGGAGGGTGATTCATCATCATAAAAAGCGATGACCGGGCGAAATGAAAATAATCTGCCATAAAATTGTTGCCAGATTGCGCAGGGACGATATCGTTTGCGCATACGTTGGCGATTTCTTCGCCGTCATAAGCGAAATTTAGCGAAATGACGCAAACATCAGTTGAAAAGGGCAGCGCAAAAGCCAGATAATCGTTTGCCTTTTTTGCCCGCCCTGGTTTTCTTATGGATAAACCGCAGGGCAGGTCACATTGAATACCGTTTTTGTCTGCGCGGAGTTAATCGTTTGCTTTTTTGTGGCTCCCCTTAGCCGCGATGTAGCACAGGGAGATGACGCTTAGCTGGCAGTGGATTGTCCCTCACGCAGACGGACGAATGATAAAAACTCTCAGGGGATGTTTTCTATGTCTACGCCTTCAGCGCGTACCGGCGGTCTGGACGCCTGGTTCAAAATTTCAGCTCGTGGCAGTACCGTACGTCAGGAGATTGTTGCCGGTTTAACCACCTTCCTGGCGATGGTCTACTCCGTTATCGTCGTGCCGGGCATGCTCGGCAAAGCGGGCTTCCCGCCAGCCGCCGTCTTCGTGGCAACCTGCCTGGTCGCGGGTGTGGGTTCACTGGTGATGGGTCTGTGGGCCAACTTACCGCTGGCCATTGGCTGCGCCATCTCGCTGACCGCGTTTACCGCATTCAGCCTGGTACTTGGTCAGCACATCAGTATTCCTGTTGCCCTGGGCGCCGTGTTCCTGATGGGTGTGCTGTTTACGGTGATTTCCGCCACCGGCATCCGTAGCTGGATCCTGCGCAACCTGCCGCAGGGCGTTGCGCACGGGACCGGCATCGGTATCGGCCTGTTCCTGCTGCTGATTGCGGCGAACGGCGTGGGCCTGGTTGTTAAAAACCCGCTGGACGGCCTGCCGGTGGCTCTCGGCCACTTCGCAAGCTTCCCGGTGATCATGTCGCTGATTGGCCTGGCGGTGATCATCGGTCTGGAAAAAATGAAAGTGCCGGGCGGCATTCTGCTGACCATTATCGGCGTCTCCGTCGTCGGCCTGATTTTTGATCCGAGCGTGCATTTCTCCGGCATCTTCGCTATGCCTTCTCTCAGCGATGAGCACGGCAACTCGCTGATTGGCAGCCTGGATATCATGGGTGCGTTGAACCCGGTTGTTCTGCCAAGCGTGCTGGCGCTGGTGATGACCGCGGTGTTTGACGCCACGGGCACCATCCGTGCGGTAGCCGGTCAGGCGAACCTGCTGGATAAAGACGGGCAGATCATCAACGGCGGTAAAGCGCTGACCACCGACTCCCTGAGCAGCGTGTTCTCTGGCCTGGTGGGCGCGGCCCCGGCGGCGGTGTACATCGAATCCGCAGCGGGTACGGCGGCAGGCGGCAAAACCGGCCTGACGGCGATCACCGTCGGCGTACTGTTCCTGCTGATCCTGTTCCTCTCCCCGCTCTCCTACCTGGTGCCTGCCTACGCCACCGCTCCGGCGCTGATGTACGTGGGTCTGCTGATGCTGAGCAACGTGGCGAAAATCGACTTCGCTGACTTCGTTGACGCGATGTCTGGCCTGATCACGGCGGTATTTATCGTCCTGACCTGTAACATCGTTACCGGCATCATGATCGGTTTCGCGACCCTGGTGATTGGCCGCGTGGTCTCCGGTGAGTGGCGCAAGCTGAACATCGGCACCGTGGTGATTGCCCTGGCACTGGTAGCCTTCTATGCAGGCGGCTGGGCGATTTAAGCCCTCCGGCTGTGCATAAAAACGGGTGGCTTCGGCCGCCCGTTTTTGTTTTTTCAGATGCGTTCAGGGCAGAAGCGCTGCGACTGAGAGCGCACGATAAGTCATTCAACTCAATGAATTGTTTAACCTTTGCTATTTTAGGGAACATCCTGTTGTGCTTTGCGATAAGCTGAAAGGCGTATTATCAGACACAGCATAAGAGTTAAGACAACGCATACAGGGATAGCATGGAAATTTTCTTCACAATACTGATCATGACCCTCGTGGTCTCTCTCTCCGGGGTCGTTACCCGCGTCTTGCCCTTTCAGGTTCCGCTGCCGTTGATGCAAATCTTCATCGGGGCGGCGCTGGCGTGGCCGACCTTTGGCCTGCACGTTGAGTTTGACCCGGAGTTGTTCCTCGTCCTCTTCATTCCACCGCTGCTGTTTGCCGACGGCTGGAAGACGCCGACCCGCGAGTTTATCGAGCACGGACGAGAGATTTTTGGCCTGGCGCTGGCGTTAGTCCTGGTGACGGTGGTCGGGATTGGTTTTCTGATTTACTGGGTGGTGCCAGGCATTCCGCTGATCCCGGCGTTTGCGCTGGCGGCGGTGCTGTCGCCGACCGATGCGGTGGCGCTCTCCGGCATCGTAGGCGAAGGGCGCATCCCGAAAAAAATTATGGGCATTTTGCAGGGCGAGGCGCTGATGAACGACGCCTCCGGCCTGGTGTCGCTGAAGTTTGCCGTCGCCGTGGTGATGGGGACGATGATCTTTACCGTTGGTGGGGCCACGCTCGAATTTTTCAAAGTCGCGACTGGCGGCATTCTGGCAGGCTTTATCGTCAGCTGGCTCTATGGGCGTTCCCTGCGATTCCTCAGCCGCTGGGGCGGTGACGAACCGGCCACGCAGATTGTGCTGCTGTTCCTGCTGCCGTTCGCTTCATACCTGATTGCCGAACACATCGGCGTGTCGGGCATTCTCGCCGCTGTCGCCGCCGGGATGACCATTACCCGTTCAGGCGTGATGCGTACCGCGCCGCTGGCAATGCGCCTGCGTGCGAACAGCACCTGGGCGATGCTGGAGTTTGTGTTCAACGGCATGGTGTTCCTGCTGCTCGGCTTGCAGCTGCCGGGCATTCTTGAGTCCTCGCTGGTGGCGGCCGAAGCCGATCCGAACGTGGAAACCTGGATGCTGTTTGCCGACATCATCCTGATTTATGCGGCGCTGATGCTGGTGCGCTTTGGCTGGCTGTGGACCATGCAGCGCTTCAGCCAGCGCTTCCTGAAAAAGAAACCGATGGAGTTTGGCAGCTGGACCACGCGTGAACTGCTGATTGCCACGTTTGCGGGTGTGCGTGGGGCAATTACCCTGGCCGGTGTGCTGTCGATTCCGCTGCTGCTTTCCGATGGCAACGTCTTCCCGGCCCGCTACGAACTGGTGTTCCTGGCGGCGGGTGTGATCCTGTTCTCGCTGTTTGTGGCGGTAATACTGATGCCGATTTTGCTGCGTCATATTGAAGTGGCTGACCACTCGCAGCAGCACAAAGAGGAGCGTCTGGCGCGTGCCGCAACGGCGGACGTGGCGATTGTCGCCATCCAGAAGATGGAAGAGCGTCTGGCGCAGGACACCAAAGAGAACATCGATAACCAGCTGCTGACGGAGGTCAGTTCCCGCGTAATCGGTAACCTGCGCCGCCGTGCCGACGGGCGTAACGATGTGGAAACCTCCATGCTGGAAGAGAGCCTCGAACGCCGTTTCCGCCTTGCGGCGCTGCGCTCCGAGCGTGGTGAGCTGTACCATCTGCGCGCCACCCGCCAAATCAGCAACGAAACGCTGCAAAAGTTGCTGCACGACCTCGATTTGCTGGAAGCGCTGCTGATAGAAGATCAGTAATTTCCCCAAAAAAAGAGCCGCCTCCAGGGCGGCTCAAAGGGGGGAACAATCAACCGCTATTGCAGGTCGACGTCTTTACTGCCAAAGAACCAGGTCAGCACAAAACCAGCAGCATAAGAAATCAGGATGCCCGCCACGTAAACCGCCATCCCGGCAAAGATGCCTTGTGATGAGGTCATCAGCGGAATCGACACCAGGCCAGACGGGCCGAACACGGTGTTCAGGCCAATAGGCAAGCCCATCCAGGACACCAGACCGATAAAGAATCCACCGACCGCGCCACCGATACAGGCTGTCACGAACGGTTTCAGGCGCGGCAGGGTGACGCCGTAAATCAGCGGTTCGCCGATGCCGAGCAGGCCCGGGAAGATGGCGCCTTTAATCTGCGTGCGCAGCACGGAGCCGTGTTTGGCGCGGAAGTACAGGGCAAGCGATGCGCCTACCTGTCCGGCACCGGCCATCGCCAGAATCGGGAACAGGGAGTTGAAGCCCTGGGCGTCCATCAGCGCGAAGTACACCGGCACGAAGCCCTGGTGAATACCGAACACCACCGCAATCAGGAACAGGCCAGCCAGCACCGCGGTGCCAAACGGGTTGCCGTTGAGGTGCAGGAACAGCCAGGACATCCCTTTGAACAGCTCGCCGCCAATCGGCATGATGACGGTGAAGGTAATGGCCCCGGTGATCAGCAGCGTGATGGCGGAGGTCAGGATCATATCCAGCGAGTCGTGGATAAAACGGCGCACCTGGCGCTCAATCCATGCCCCTAGAATACAGGCCAGCAGCACGCCGATGATGTTGCCACGCGGGTCAATCGCCAGGCCGAAGAAGTCCTGCATCCCGGCGTAGTAGCCCACTTTGCCTTCCGGCACGTAGCGCAGAATAAATAGCGAGGCGATGATCGCGCCGTTCACGCCCGAACCGCCGAAGGCTTTTTGGGTGTTGAAGCCAATCAGAATGCTGAGGAAGGTAAACAGGCCAATGCTGAACACCTTCATATAGGCAATCAGATGCACCAGCCAGGCGGCCGGGGTTGCACCGTCAACCACAAAGATCTGCTGCAGCAGCGTGGCGATACCCAGCAGCAGGCCCGCGGCGATAAAACCGGGGATCAGCGGGGTGAAGATGGTCGCGAATTTGGTGAGGAAGTTGTGCACCGCGCTGTTCTGCTTGCCTTTCATCTTCGCCTTGTTTTCGCTGGCCTGTGATTTCAGATCGGCACCTGCCGCCGGGGCGATATCCTCACCATCGGCTTTGATCATCTCATTCATCATTTCGCTGGCGGTCTGTGCTTTGCCAGGGCCGAGGATGATTTGCAGCTGGTCGTCGCCGTTGATAACGCCCATCACGCCAGGCACGGCTTTCAGCTGATCGATATCGATAATATCGCGGTCGACAAGCGTCAGGCGCAGGCGCGTCATGCAGTTACCGCAGACGCTGATGTTGGCCTTGCCGCCTGCCAGCCGGAGCAGTTGCTCAACCATTGGGGCTGTGATTTTCGCCATGATTAGTTGCCCCCGATGCCCTGAATGGCGCTGCGAATAAAGCCGTTGTTTTTGGTGAGTATTTCGCTGGCTTCTGCTGCGTTAAGGCCGGCCAGAATCATCACGATAGCGGTCTTACAGTGGCGGTTGCAGGCACTCAGCGCAGCTTCTGCGGTGGCGGGATCGCACTCGGTCGCCTGTACCACGATATTCACCTGGCGCTGGAGCAGCTTGGCGTTGGTGGCTTCCACGTCGACCATCAGGTTGCCGAACACTTTGCCGGAGCGGATCATCGCGCCGGTGGTCAGCATATTCAGGATAAGTTTTTGCGCGGTGCCTGCTTTCATGCGGGAAGAACCGGTCACCACTTCTGCGCCGACCAGCGGCTCCATGGCGATGTCGGCCAGTTTGCCAATTTCGCTGCCGCGGTTGCAGGCGATTGCGCCTGTGGTTGCGCCCACGCTGCGGGCATAGTTCAGCGCGCCAATAACGTACGGAGTACGGCCGCTGGCGGCGATGCCGACGACCACGTCGCGCTCGTTCAGCGCCAGGTCACGCAGATCCTGCTCGCCGAGCTGGACGTTATCTTCGGCGTTTTCAACCGCCTGAAGAATCGCGGTGTGACCGCCAGCAATCAGGCCGACTACCATTTCGCGAGGCGTGCCGTAGGTTGGCGGGCATTCGCTGGCATCCAGAATACCCAGACGGCCCGAGGTGCCCGCGCCGCAGTAAATCAGGCGGCCGCCGCAGGCAAATGCTTTGGTTATCGCATCGACGGCCTGCGCGATAGCGGGCAGCTGTGCTTCCACCGCCAGCGCGACCTTCTGGTCTTCCGCGTTGATGACTTTCAGCATCTCCAGGGTGGAGAGGTTATCGATGTTTTCGCTCGCCTGGTTGCGGCTTTCGGTGGTCAGGGCGGATAAATCAATTTTCATAACGACCTCGATGAATAACGTGCTTAATGGATGGAATAATATATTCCTTAAAAAAATGATAGAAGTAATATTTTATCCCAAAGGCGGTTCTGTGATCTTTGTCACCCTGATGGTGTTACAGCCTGAAACAGGATGAAGAGGTGTAATACGCCCGGGGATGACTTATCATTTTACTCCCGGCTGAGCCTGCAAAACCGAGCGTTTTATGAAACACATCAACACCATCCTGCATAACAAAGCGCTGTTTACCCCCGGCGAGCGCAAGATTGCGGATTTCATTCTTGATAACCCCGGCCGCGTGAAGCAGTTCTCTTCGCCGGAGCTGGCGCAGGTGCTCGGCATCAGCCAGTCGAGCATCATTAAATTCGCCCAGAAGCTCGGCTTCAAGGGCTACACCAATTTCAAAATGGCGCTGGTGGAAGAGTGGGGTCAGCAGAGCACCGAGCGTAAAAACGATGTCGCCTGGATCCACAATGAAATCAGCAGCGAAGATACCTTCCCACAGATTGCGGAAAAGCTGCTGCTGGAGAAACAGCAGGCGCTGCGTGACACCACGAGCGCGCTTGATTTTACTACGCTGACTCAGGTTGTGGATTTGATCCGCGTTGCCGGACGCGTGCAAATCACGGCCATCGGGGGCTCCTCGCTTATCGCCAAAGACCTCGCCTATAAGCTGATGAAAATCGGCTATCCGGTGATGCATGAGATGGACAGCCATGTGCAGATCACCGTGGCGCAGTCGCTCACGGCGGCCGATTTGCAGATTGCCATTTCGTTCTCCGGTAACCGCCGTGAGGTGCAGGTTGCGGCGGAAGCCGCGAAAGCGCGCGGGGCAAAAGTGGTTGCGTTGACGTCGCTCCAGCACTCGCCGCTGCGTCAGGTGGCGGATCTCACTCTCGACACCCTTGCCGACGGCAGCAAAACCCACAGTTCGTCAATTTCCGTGCGCACGGCGCAGCATACGTTGATCGACCTGCTTTTCGTCTGCTTGCTTCAGCAGGGGGATGCCGGACGTCGTCAACTGGTTTCCGAGAGCCGGATACTGGTGGATAAGCTTTAAACGTTGCAGGCAGAACAGGGGAATGGCGAAGAGGGGAAAACATCGGAGGCCAGAAACCCAAAGCTGCTGACGGTGGAAACACCACGCGCCAGCTATCTTAAATCAGGCCTTCGGCGGCCAGAATCCCTCGCAGCATTTAAGCCACGCATGGGCGCTGTGGGAGAGGTAAGTGCCTTCACGCCAGATAAGCCCGAGCTGCCAGAGCAGCGGGCTGTCGAGTGGGATCCAGCGCAGGGTGTTTTTATCGAGCCGCTGGCAAATCGGCTCCGGCAAAATCGCCACGCCCACGCCCGCCTGCACCATCGCCGCCAGGAAATCCCACTGACCGCTGCGCACCGCAATCCGCGGTTTGACGTCGTGTTCGGAAAAGAGCTGCATCAGCTGGCGGCTGAGGGCGAAATCTTCGTTGTAAATCAATAGCGGATGCGCGGCGAGCTGCTCGGGGCTGATGGTTTCCACATTCAGCCACTCGCCGGAGCGTGGCACCAGCACGCAGAGCGGATGGCTGAACAGCGGCAGCGTGGCGAGGCCGCTCTCTTCATCCACGGGCAGAGCGGTCATTGCCACATCCAGCTCGCCGTTGACCACCGCCTGCTGCACGGTCAGGCCGCCAAACTCGGAAATTTTCAGCTCCACGCCGGGGTAGCTTTGACGAAACAGGCTAATAGGTCCCGCCATCAGCATGCCAACCATGGGAGGTATTCCGAGACGCAAAAGGCCTTTGTGCAGGTGATTGATGTCGCTGAGTTCGGCTTCCAGCTGACGAAATTCAGTCAGGATAGCCACGCCTCGCTCGAACACCACGCGCCCGGTATCGGTCAGCAGTAGCTTGCGGCCATCGCGAATGAGCAGGGTACAGTTGAGCTCATCTTCCAGATTTTTCAGCATCTTACTGATGGTGGGCTGGGTGACGAACAGCTTCTCAGCCGCGCGGGTGAAGCTCTGCTGGCGAACCACTTCCACGAAATAGCGCAGCGTTCTGATATCCATGATTATTCCTCGGAACTATACCTTCAATGATTTTAATTCATTTCAGTCGCAGTCGGCGGCTCACTATACTGAGCGCCTTCACTTTTTTCAGGAATTCCTTTCATGGCTGTGGCCTTAGGGCGCGTAACGCCTGCTGTCCTGCATCATCTTCAGGTTCCGGTGCAGGTGGTTCTGTATGCCGGATTGTTTGTGTTGGCGGAGCATCTTGTGGCGTGGGGACATCTGCCGCTGCCCGCCAACCTGGTGGGTTTAGTGCTGATGCTGGCGCTGATTGTCTGCCGCGTTTTGCCTCTTAACTGGGTGCGCGCGGGCTCCCGCTGGCTGTTAGCGGAAATGCTGCTGTTCTTCGTGCCTGCCGTGGTGGCGGTGGTGAATTACGCCCAGTTGCTGATGGTTGACGGCTGGAAAATCTTTCTGGTGATTGCGCTGAGCACGCTGCTGGTGCTGGGCGCGACGGCCTGGGTGGTGGATAAAGTCTATCGCTATGAAATACGCAGGATGAAGCATGAGTAGCTTAACGCTGAGCCTGCTCTGCCTGGCGATCACCCTCGGGCTTTATTACGCCAATAAACGTCTGTATCGACGCTTTCGCAAACTGCCGCTGATGCCGCTGGTGTTCACGCCGATCCTGCTGGTGCTGATGCTGGTGTTCGGCCATATCTCTTATCAGAACTACATGGGCGAAGCGCACTGGTTGCTGTGGCTGCTCGGCCCGGCGACCATCGCCTTTGCGGTGCCGGTGTACGACAACCTGGCGGTGATCAAGCGTCACTGGATGTCGCTCACCGCAGGCGTGACGACGGCTGTGGTCGTTGCGGTGACCAGTTCCGTCTGGCTGGCGCGCCTGTTCACGCTCCCTGATGAAATTCAGCGCAGCCTCGCGGTGCGTTCTATCACCACACCCTTCGCCCTTGCGGCAGCTAAACCGATTGGCGGTCAGCCGGAGCTGGTGGCGCTGTTTGTGGTGATCACGGGCGTGTTCGGCATGGCAGTGGGCGATGCGCTGTTTATGCGTCTGGCGATTCGTGAAGGAATGGCAAAAGGGGCCGGGTTTGGTGCTGCCTCGCACGGTGCCGGGACGGCACGTTCTTATGAGTTAGGGCCGCAGGAAGGGGTTGTCGCAAGCCTGGTGATGATGCTTTCTGGCGTCGCCACGGTACTGGCAGCGCCGCTGGTGGCGTGGGTGATGTTCTGAAAGCCCTCATTGCCGGGTGGCGCTGCGCTAACCCGGCCTACCTGATTGCAGGTCTGGTTTGTAGGCCAGGTCAGGCGTTAGCCGCCACCTGGCAATCAGCGCCACCGGGCATTTCTTTAGTGCGCGCGGCCCTGCTCGATGCCAAGCCCGGTCTGGGAACGGATAAACTGGGCGCGGAACTGCTCGCGTTCGCGCAGTCCGGCTTCTGAATTGTCCGTTGCCGAGAAGAACCAGATCCCGATAAACGCCACGGCGATGGAGAACAGCGCCGGGTATTCGTACGGGAACACGGCTTTTTCGTGGCCGAGGATCTGCACCCAAATGGTCGGGCCGAGGATCATCAGAATGATGGCCGTCAGCAGGCCAAGCCAGCCGCCAATCATCGCCCCGCGCGTGGTCAGCTTCGACCAGTACATCGACAGGAGAATGATAGGGAAGTTACAGCTCGCGGCGATGGAGAACGCCAGGCCCACCATGAAGGCGATGTTCTGCTTCTCGAACAAAATGCCCAGCAGGATTGCCACCACGCCCAGAATCAGCACGGTAATTTTCGACACCCGCAGTTCGTCACGCTCTGAAGCACCTTTGCGGAACACGTTGGCATAGAGGTCGTGAGACACCGCCGACGCGCCTGCCAGCGTCAGACCTGCAACCACCGCCAGAATGGTGGCAAAGGCTACGGCGGAAATGAAGCCGAGGAAGAGGCTGCCGCCCACCGCGTCCGCCAGATGCACCGCTGCCATATTATTGCCACCAATCAGCTGGCCCGCCGCGTCTTTAAACGCAGGATTCGCGCCGACCAGCATGATCGCCCCGAAGCCGATGATAAAGGTCAGGATGTAGAAGTAGCCCATAAAGCCTGTGGCGTAGAAGACGCTCTTACGCGCTTCACGGGCGTCGCTGACGGTGAAGAAGCGCATCAGAATGTGCGGCAGCCCGGCGGTGCCGAACATCAGGCCGAGGCCCAGTGAGAGCGCGGAAATCGGGTCTTTCACTAAGCCGCCAGGGCTCATGATCGCTGCCCCTTTCGGATGCACCGCCATTGCCTCGGTGAACAGGTTATTGAAGCTGAAGCCGACATGCTTCATCACCATAAACGCCATAAAGCTTGCGCCGAACAGCAGCAGCACCGCTTTGATGATCTGCACCCAGGTGGTGGCCAGCATGCCGCCGAACAGCACGTACATCACCATCAGCACGCCGACCAGCACCACGGCAACGTGGTAGTTGAGGCCGAACAGCAGCTCGATAAGCTTGCCCGCACCCACCATCTGCGCAATCAGGTACAGCGCCACAACCACCAGCGAACCGCAGGCGGAAAGGGTGCGGATTGGCCCCTGCTTCAGGCGGTAGGACGCCACGTCGGCAAAGGTGTAGCGCCCGAGGTTGCGCAGACGTTCGGCGATCAGGAACAGAATAATTGGCCAGCCGACGAGGAAGCCGAGGGAGTAAATCAGCCCGTCGTAGCCAGAGGTGTAAACCAGTGCAGAAATCCCGAGGAACGATGCGGCGGACATAAAGTCCCCGGCAATCGCCAGCCCGTTCTGGAAACCGGTAATGTTGCCGCCCGCGGTGTAGTAATCGTTACGCGATTTCACGCGCTTGGAGGCCCAATAAGTGATGTAGAGCGTCAGCAGCACGAACACCAGGAACATGATGATTGCTTCCCAGTTCGTCGGCTGACGCTGCACCTCGCCGGTGATAGCGTCGGCAGCGTTTGCCGCCAGCGGAAGAGTGGCGGCCAGCGCCGTCAGTAGCTTTTTCATTATGCTTTCACCTCACGCATCACCGCTTTGGTCAGCTTGTCGAACTCCCCGTTGGCCCGCCAGACGTACACGCCGGTCAGCAGGAAAGAGATAACGATCACGCCAATTCCGATGGGAATGCCGCGGGTGACGCTGGTGCCCGCATGCAGCGGCGTACCAAGCCAGCCGGGCGCGAAGGCGATTAGCAGAATAAAACCGACGTACACGATAAGCATGATAATGGACAGAATGGTGGCAAACCGTTGCCGTTTATCGACTAACTCCCTGAAATGCGCGCTGTCTTCTATCTGCTGACAGATATCTTGATTCATCACAGAGTCTCCAGAGGGTAAAGCGAGGGTAGAGGTTTTTGGTTTTATTCCCTCTCCCTGAGGGAGAGGGTTAGGGAGAGGGGGAAAGAGCGGTCTGATGCCCTCTCCCCGGCCCTCTCCCACAGGGAGAGGGGGAAAACGCTTGTTAAGACGGCACCGAAATGGACTGCTTCTCTTCGAGCAGTTTTTCCACCACGCCCGGGTCGGCGAGCGTCGAGGTATCGCCAAAGTTGCTGGTATCCCCGGCAGCAATCTTGCGCAGAATACGGCGCATGATTTTGCCGGAGCGGGTTTTCGGCAGCGAGTCGGTCCAGTGCAGCACGTCCGGCGTTGCCAGCGGGCCAATCTCTTTGCGCACCCAGTTACGCACCTCGGTGTACAGCTCCGGGCTCGGCTCTTCACCGTGGTTCAGGGTGACGTAGGCATAAATCGCCTGGCCTTTGATGCTGTGCGGAATGCCGACCACCGCCGCCTCGGCGATTTTCGGGTGCGACACCAGTGCAGACTCAATTTCAGCGGTACCCAAACGGTGACCGGAGACGTTCAGCACGTCATCCACACGGCCGGTGATCCAGAAGTAACCGTCTTCGTCACGGCGCGCGCCGTCGCCGCTGAAGTACATGTTTTTAAAGGTGGAGAAGTAGGTCTGCTCGAAACGCTCATGGTCGCCAAACAGCGTGCGCGCCTGGCCCGGCCAGGAGTCAGTAATAACCAGATTGCCTTCGGTCGCGCCTTCCAGCTTGTTGCCTTCGTTATCGACCAGCGCAGGCTGCACGCCAAAGAATGGACGCGTTGCCGAGCCTGCTTTCAGTTCAGTCGCGCCCGGCAGCGGGGTGATCATAAAGCCGCCGGTTTCGGTCTGCCACCAGGTGTCCATCACCGGGCACTTCTCGTTACCGATTTTCTTCCAGTACCACTCCCAGGCTTCCGGGTTAATCGGCTCGCCGACAGAGCCCAGAATGCGCAGAGTTGAGCGGTCTGTGCCCTGAATGGCTTTGTCGCCTTCGGCCATCAGCGCGCGGATAGCGGTTGGTGCGGTGTAGAGAATATTGACCTTATGTTTGTCGACCACCTCGCTCATGCGCGCAGGCGTCGGCCAGTTTGGTACGCCTTCGAACATCAGCGTGGTTGCGCCGCAGGCCAGCGGGCCGTACAGCAGATAGCTGTGGCCGGTGACCCAGCCCACGTCGGCGGTGCACCAGTAGATATCACCCTGATGATAATCAAAGACGTATTTGAAGGTGGTGGCCGCATAAACGAGATAGCCGCCGGTGGTGTGCAGCACGCCTTTTGGCTTGCCGGTGGAGCCGGAGGTGTAGAGGATGAACAGCGGATCTTCCGCGCCCACTTCCACTGGCTGGTGCTGGTCGCTGGCTTTTTCGGTCAGGTCGCTCCACCACAGGTCGCGGCCTTCGTGCCACTCGGTTTTGCCGCCGGTGCGCTTGAGCACCACGACGTGCTCAACGGTTTTGACGTTCGGGTTCTTCAGCGCGTCGTCGACGTTCTTCTTCAGCGGAATCGAACGCCCGGCGCGCACGCCTTCATCGGCGGTGATCACCAGCCGGGAGCTGGAGTCGATAATACGCCCGGCAACCGCTTCCGGTGAGAAGCCCCCGAAAATCACCGAATGCACTGCGCCAATGCGTGCGCAGGCGAGCATCGCCACAGCGGCTTCCGGCACCATCGGCATGTAAATCGCCACCACGTCGCCTTTTTTAATGCCCAGATCGGTCAGGACGTTGGCGAAGCGGCACACGTCGCGGTGCAGCTCTTTATAGGTAATGTGCTTGCTCTGGCTGGCGTCGTCGCCTTCCCAGATGATGGCAGTCTGGTCGCCGCGCTCCGCCAGATGGCGGTCAAGGCAGTTCGCTGCCAGGTTCAGGGTGCCGTCCTCATACCATTTAATGGAGACGTTGCCCGGCGCGAAGGAGGTGTTTTTCACGGTATTGTAGGGTTTCATCCAGTCGAGGATTTTCCCCTGCTCGCCCCAGAAGGCGTCCGGGTCGCTGACCGACTGTTGATACTTCGTCTTGTACTGTTCCGGGTTAATCAGGCAGTTTTCCGCAATGTTTGCGGGAATGGAGTGTTTGTGTACCTGGCTCATGGCTTTTGCTCTCCTTATTAGAATGTTAAATATATGTCAAACAATCGTTAATAATAGAGTTATCACAGGCTTTGTTTATTATTTGGGCGACAGATCACGCATTGTTTGTAGAGTATGAAAAATCGCCAAATGAATCTTTGAAGGCAAATAATAACGACAATGAATTTATAGTTTTTTACGATGAGAAAAGTTTTCTATAACAAAAGGTTAATTTCCGTAACCGAACTTAATTCGCACTAATCTCGCTTTTGTCAGCCCAAAGCCCCGTTCTGAAAGGCTTGCACGACATGCCGTGCAGGTGGTACTGATACGCCGCGTTAAAAAACTCCACTTAAATACGCAACACAAATCATCCCCCTTTCAGTGAGTGACATTCATTAACATGAATGCCGCTGTGCATTGAGGAAGTCTGTAATTATGAAAAAAGCGAAAGTCAGCCTGGCCTGGCAGATTCTGCTGGCGCTGGTGCTGGGTATTCTCCTGGGAAGCTACCTGCATTACCAAAGTGACAGCCGCGAATGGCTGATTGCCAACCTGCTGTCACCTGCCGGCGATATCTTTATTCACCTGATCAAAATGATTGTGGTGCCGATTGTTATTTCGACGCTGGTTGTCGGGATTGCGGGCGTGGGCGATGCCAAATCGCTGGGGCGTATCGGCGCAAAAACCATCATCTATTTTGAAATCATTACCACCGTTGCCATCATTCTCGGCATTACGCTGGCGAACGTATTCCAGCCGGGTGCGGGCATTGATATGTCGACGCTGGCCACGGTCGATATTTCTAAATACCAGAACACCACCGCCGAAGTGGCCAGCCACGCGCATGGCCTGATGGGCACGATCCTGTCGCTGGTGCCGACCAACATTTTCGCCTCGATGGCGAAAGGCGAAATGCTGCCGATTATCTTCTTCTCGGTGCTGTTTGGCCTTGGTCTGTCGTCACTGCCGTCAGCGCATCGTGAACCGCTGGTCACCGTGTTCCGCTCCGTGTCTGAAACGATGTTCAAAGTGACGCACATGGTGATGCGCTATGCGCCGATTGGCGTGTTCGCGCTGATCTCGGTGACCGTTGCTAACTTCGGTTTTGCTTCACTGTGGCCGCTCGCCAAGCTGGTGATTCTGGTCTACGTCGCGATCCTGTTCTTTGCGCTGGTGGTGCTTGGCGCGGTCGCGAAAATGTGTGGGCTGAGTATCTGGATTTTGATTCGCATCCTGAAGGACGAGCTGATTCTGGCGTACTCCACGGCAAGCTCCGAGAGCGTGCTGCCGCGTATTATTGAGAAGATGGAAGCCTACGGCGCGCCTTCGTCGATTACCAGCTTCGTGGTGCCGACGGGCTACTCCTTCAACCTCGATGGCTCAACGCTGTACCAGAGCATCGCGGCAATTTTCATCGCGCAGCTTTACGGCATTGATCTGTCGCTCGGTCAGGAAATCATTCTGGTGCTGACGCTGATGGTCACGTCAAAAGGGATTGCAGGCGTGCCTGGCGTGTCATTCGTGGTACTGCTGGCGACCCTGGGCAGCGTGGGTATTCCGCTGGAAGGCCTGGCGTTTATTGCCGGCGTCGATCGTATCCTCGACATGGCGCGTACCGCGCTGAACGTGGTGGGTAACGCACTGGCGGTGCTGGTGATTGCCAAATGGGAACACAAATTCGACCACAAAAAAGCGCAGGCTTACGAGCGCGAAATGCTGGGCAAATTTGACAGGACCGCGGACCGTTAATGTTTGAAAACATCCCTCCGTCAGGAGGGATGTTACTCCCCGCTCAGCGCATCCAGCGCTTCACAGCCTGAATCATTCCCTTCCAGACAGCTGACATTAAACCAGCTCAGTGCCTTCTGCTTGTTGGGTTCGATAAAGCCCTTTTCCCCCACGCGGAACATCTCGCCCGCCCAGTATTCGGCATAGCCAGAGCGCGACAGCATTGAGCTACTTTTGAAGTACTCTGTCGCCTTCGCGTCATCCTCTTTGATCTCACTGCCGTTGGCGTAAATCAGCCCGAGCAGCATCTGTGCATCCACGGCGGCGTCGTCGTCGGTCTTCTCTGCCGCTTTTTCCAACAGCGAAAGGGCTCGTGGGTAATCAGTTTTGCCCGCCTGACTGTTCACCAGAGTGTGGGCGAGGGTGATTTCACCGTTGGTACTTCCCGCAAGCGTGGCCTGTTCGGCAAGCTTACGCGCATCGGGCAGGCTGGTTTTCATCATCATCTGCGCCAGCAGAGCAACGGCATCCGGTTCGCCGTTTTGCGCCGCTTTCTCTGCCCAGAAACGAGCGTGCTGCTCATCACCGGAGCTGTAATAGGTATCGGCGAGATAATACTGCGCGCGCCTGTCGCCCGCTTCGGCCTGCTCTTTATACTGTGAGCCAATCTCATCGGCGTGAGCCAGCAATGGGAATAAAAGCAACCAGGTGCTGCGTTTCATCATCATTTTTCATCTGTAAGGAAGGACACGCAGTATAAAGGGCGACCAAAAAGATTGAAATGGCGCATCGGTACCAAAAAAAGGGGTGAAATAAATTCACCCCTAAAGCCATCAACGAATCAGCTTCAACCCAGCGCACTCTCACGTAAACGGGATTTCAGCTTGTTGTATTCGTCGATCACGTACTGCTCTGCGGCATGCTGATCCTCGATACGCTCCACCCGAACGGCGCAATATTTGTATTCCGGCGTTTTGGTTATCGGGCTCAGGTTCTCGGTCACCAGCTCGTTACAGGCGCCAATCCACCACTGGTAGGTCATGTACACCGCCCCGACGTTCGGACGATCGCTGACCTGCGCACGGGTGATGACTTTGCCCTTACGCGAATTCACCCACACCAGCGCTTCGTTCTCAATGCCGAGCCTTGCGGCATCCGCAGTGTTGATTTGCGCGTAGCCTGGTTCGTCGGCTAATGCTGCCAGCGCCGCACAGTTACCGGTCATCGAACGACAGGAGTAGTGGCCTACCTCGCGCACGGTGGAGAGCACCATCGGATACTCTTCGGTGAGCTTATCAATAGGTGCCACCCAGTCGCAGGTGAAGAACTGTGCGAGTCCGTTCGGCGTGTCGAACTTCTCTTTGAAGAGATAGGACGTGCCCTGATCTTCGTCGGACTCATCGCGGCACGGCCACATCACATAGCCCAGCTCACCCATTTTTTCGTAAGTGGCCCCTTTGAAGCTCGGGCACAGGTTACGCAACTCATCCCAGATTTCCTGGGTGTTGTTGTAGTGCATCGGGTAGCCCATGCGGGTGGCGATTTCGCTGATGATTTGCCAGTCGGTTTTCAGATCCCACTTCGGCTCTACCGCCTTGAAGAAGCGCTGGAAGCCACGGTCAGCGGCGGTGTAAACGCCTTCGTGCTCGCCCCAGGAGGTGGACGGCAAAATGACATCCGCCGCCGAAGCGGTTTTGGTCATAAAGATGTCCTGCACGATAACCAGTTCGAGATCTTCAAACCCTTTGCGTACCGCAGAGAGTTCGGCGTCCGTTTGCAGCGGATCTTCGCCCATGATGTACGCCGCGCGCACTTCGCCATGCGCCGCACGGTGCGGCAGCTCGCTGATGCGATAGCCAGTGTGTTCAGGCAGGCTTGGGACGCCCCAGGCTTTGGCGAATTTTTCGCGGTTGGCCGGGTTGTTGATGTACTGATAGCCCGGATAGGTGTCCGGCAGCGCGCCCATGTCGCACGCGCCCTGCACGTTGTTCTGCCCACGCACCGGGTTCACGCCCACGCTTGGACGACCGAGGTTGCCGGTCAGCATTGCGAGGCTCGTCAGCGAGCGCACGGTTTCCACGCCCTGATAGAACTGGGTCACGCCCATGCCCCACAGGATAGCGGCAGATTTCGCGGCCGCGTACATCCGTGCACACTGACGAATTTCCTGCGCGCTCACGCCGGTAATGGCTTCCACCGACTCCGGCGTATAGCCTTCGACGATTTTGCGATACTCCTCGAAGCCCTCGGTACGGCTGGCAACAAACGCCTGGTCGTAGAGATTCTCTTCGATGATCACGTGGCCGATGGCGTTCAGCAGCGCGATGTTCGAGCCGTTTTTCAGTGCGATATGCATGTCGGCAATGCGCGCGGTTTCAATTTTGCGCGGATCGCAGACGATAATCTTCGCCCCATTGCGTTTGGCGTTGATCACGTGGTTCGCCACAATAGGGTGTGAATCTGCCGGGTTGTACCCGAAAATAAACACGAGATCGGTGTTATCAATCTCCGTGATGGCATTGCTCATAGCGCCGTTACCGACCGACTGGTGCAGACCTGCAACCGAAGGGCCGTGTCAGACGCGTGCGCAGCAGTCGACGTTATTGGTTCCAATAACGGCGCGCGCAAATTTCTGCATGATGTAGTTGGTTTCGTTGCCCGTTCCGCGTGAGGAACCGGTGGTCTGAATAGCGTCCGGGCCGTATTTGGCCTTGATAGCGCTCAGACGGTCGGCCACGTAGTTCAGCGCTTCATCCCAGGACACCGCTTCCAGCTTGCCGCCGCGCTCGCGACGGATCATCGGGGTTTTCAGGCGTGGGGTAAGGATTTGGGTATCATTGATAAAATCCCAGCCGTAAAAACCCTTCAGGCACAGCGTGCCCTGGTTGGTTTTCCCCTGCGCCGCTTCCGCCCGGACTATTTTGCCGTTATCCACCACCAGGTTTATCTTGCAGCCCGATGCGCAGTAAGGGCAAACCGTGACGACTTTTTTCATCGGTTTCGCTCCAGTTAACAATGCGTTCAGCACCCGCTAATGCAGGTTTTATGCCACTCTTTACTGTGTGGGTATTGGCGGGGTCTGGCGGGCATCGGCATGACGAAACCGGACGACTCGACAGTTTTGACGTGTCGAAAAACGCCGTGATGTGACGGCGGTTAAAGATTCATCATTGGATGCTGGCATTGGCTGGAGTGCGCCGCAGAATCATCCAGACTTACTCCATGGCGAACCAGGCAGGGGAATGGCGATGAAACCGGTCATACTGGTGATTGATGACGACGCGGCAATCTGCGAACTCCTGCGGGACGTGCTCGCCGAACACGTGTTTGATGTGGCAGTGTGCCATCTCGGGCAGTCTGGCGTAGAAACGGTGGCGCAGCGGCCTGATATCGCGCTGGTGCTGCTCGACATGATGCTACCCGACATTAACGGTTTACAGGTGCTGACGCAGATCCAGCGGCTGCGCCCGGAGCTGCCGGTGGTGATGCTGACCGGTATGGGCAGCGAGTCCGACGTGGTGGTGGGGCTGGAAATGGGCGCTGACGACTACATCGGTAAGCCGTTCAACCCGCGCATCGTGGTGGCTCGCCTGAAGGCAGTATTACGCCGCAGCGGCGCGCTGGCGGTTGAAGCGCGCAGCGGGCAGGGAAGCGGCATGAGTTTTAACGGCTGGCGGCTGGACACCGAACGCTGCGAGCTGTTCGCCCCCACTCAGCAGGCGGTGGCGCTGACGCAGGGTGAATACGGTCTGCTGCTGGCGCTGGCGCAAAACGCCCGGCGAGT
Source organism: Enterobacter sp. CC120223-11 (assembly GCF_900215375.1). Lineage (GTDB taxonomy): Bacteria > Pseudomonadota > Gammaproteobacteria > Enterobacterales > Enterobacteriaceae > Scandinavium. The sequence continues at coordinate 82,902 of NZ_OBEF01000012.1, forward strand.
GCTGAGCCGCGAGCAGCTGCTGGAGCTAACCCACAGCGAAAGCATCGAGGTGTTTGACCGCACCATCGACGTGCTGATCATGCGCCTGCGCCGCAAAATCGAAACCAATCCACACCAGCCGACGCTGATTAAAACCCTGCGTGGGCTGGGATATGTGTTTGCTGCCGACGTGGTTCATGGCGATAAAGCTGCGTAGTTTTGCCGGATGGCGCTGACGCTTATCCGGCCTACAAAAACTGTAGGCCCGCGCCAGCGAAGCGCCGCCGGGCAATGCCTTGTCAGGTGGCGCTGCGCTTACCTGACCTACAAAAATCCGTAACCCAGGCAAATAGTCTGCCACCCGACAATCTAAACTCCGTTCTCACGGATAAACAGCTGCAGCTCATCGAGGGACTTCGCGCCGTCAATCGCATTGGCGCACAGCAGGCTGGCGCGGGCACAGGCGTGGGCGAGCTGCACGCTCTCTTTTAATCCCCAGCCTTCGTGGCAGCCGTAGAGGAATCCGGCACAGAAGGCATCTCCGGCCCCGACGCTGCCGACAATCTCACGTTGCTCCAGCCGCCACGACGGCACCCATTGCCCTTTGTCCTCTGGCGTCTGGCACCACGCGCCTTCCGGGCAGTGAATGACCACCCGCTGCCGGACGCCCGCTTTTAACAACAGCGCGGCGGCAGCGGCGATATTGTCGACAAGCGGTTCGCCTTCTTCGGCCCGAATCACCAATTCGCTGAATTCGCCCGCCTCCAGTTCGTTAATCACTAAGTAATCAAGGTGCTGCAAAGCCGGGCGCACCAGCGGCTGATAGCGCGGGTCGCCTTTACGCGACACCAAATCCAGCGACGTTTCGTAGCCTTTGTCACGCATCTGCGCCAGCAGGCGAGCGGCGCGGGTGCCGTACTCTTTGTCCGCCAGATCGAGGCTGTCGAGCAGCAGCAGATAACCGAGATGGAAGATCTTCATCGATCCTTCCAGCCTGTCGAAGGCGGGCAGGTCCAGCAGGCGGTTCGCGCCAGGCGAGTGGAAAAACGTCCGCTGACCGCTGGGATCGGTCATTACCTGCGACATCGACGTTGGCGCAAAGCTGGTGCGCTGCACGTGCTGGCGGTTGACGTGATACTGGTCGAGCATTGCCATGATGTAGTCGCCGTCGCTGTCCTCGCCCACCAGCCCGACAGCCTGCAAGGGAAGATGGCTGCGCATTTTGGCGAGCGTCAGCAGCACGTTCAGCGGTGCGCCGCCGGTGGAGCGTTCGCTGTGGGTGATCTCCGCGAGCCAGCCGCGCTCCGGCCACTGCACGATTTTATGCACGTGATCGACCAGCATATTCCCGGCGGCAATAATGCCGACGCGCTCCATCAGGCTTTCCCCGCGCTGCCGAAGATACGCATCTGTTCGGCGACGGTATCGGTAATAGCGGTTTCGATGCCGAGCAGCAGTTCGGCAAATTCGTCATAAATCGGCTGACGGTTCGCCATGCGCTGCTCTACCGCGCCGAGCGCCGCCTGCGACATGCCGGTGTAGAAGTTGATTTTGTGAATGCCGAGCTCGATGGCGCGGCGGAAATCTGCATCGCTGATGCCGGAGCCTCCGTGCAGCACCAGCGGCAGGCCGGTTTGTTCGCGAATGGCATCGAGGCGCGTGAAGTCGAGTTTTGGCTCGCCTTTGTATTTGCCGTGGGCGTTGCCGATGGCGACGGCGAGGGCGTCAATGCCCGTTCTGTCGACGAATTCACGGGCCAGATTCGGATCGGTGAAGAACGCCTCGTCAGCGTGGCCGTACAGCGCGCCACCTTCATCGCCACCGACTGCGCCGAGTTCCGCTTCCACCGACACGCCCACCGCGTGGCACATCTTCACCACTTCGCGGGTCTGGCGAATGTTTTCGTCATAGTCGAGCGTTGAGCCATCGAACATCACAGAGCTGAAGCCCAGACGCAGGGCGCGCACGACCGCCTCAAAATGCAGGCCGTGATCGAGGTTCAGCACCACTGGAATGTCATGGCGCGCGGCCTCAAAGCGCACGGCTTCCACCAGCGACTCAAGCGACAGGTACTTAAAATGCACCTCGGCGATGTTGATGATAAATGGCGAACGCTCCTGCTCGGCGGCGGCAAACAGCGCACGCAGGAAGTGGGAATCGAGGACGTTGAACGCCCCCAGCGCGTAGCGATGCTCGCGGGCGTGGGCGAGGCCGTCGGCAAGGGAGATCAGAGGCATTATCTTCTCCTTCATACCCGTCATCTTTCAGGCTGCAGATGCGTTGGCGGTGTTCACAAACCCGAATCACTTGCTGAAGTAAGCTCATCGGGGTTTGCTCTCTTGCCGCCTTTCTGCAACCTGAAATCTATAGGGTATGGTTGATGAAAAGGCGGTATTCGTTGCACAGCACCAGATGCGCTGGCTCGTCTTCTTCAATGCTGTTGTAGCGGTCAAGCGGGTAGAGGAAGTGGTTGTCGTGGTCGTCGTCGTTGACCGTCGACACTTCGCCCACCAGCACGTCACCAAAGCCACGCTCGCCCCAGAAGCTGTGATAAAGCCCCGGCGGCAGGCAGATGCTCTCGCCCGGTGACAGCCGAAGCTGGCTGCCTGCGGCATGGGTTTGCCGACAGCCGTCAATCGTGACGGTGACGTCGGTGTTTTCGGTTTGTTCATGCGCGTCGGCGTTCCACAGCTCGATAATCAGATTACCGCCGCCGCGGTTGATAATGTCTTCCCGCTTGCGCCAGTGGAAATGCATCGGCGTCACCTGTCCGTCGCGCACGTGCATGATTTTCTCCGCATAGCTCTTTTCATAGGGCATGGCGTTGGGCGAGCCGTTGCGCAGGGTGAAGAGGGTCAGCCCCTGCGCCAGAAAATTGCTGCCGCCAAAGGCGGTCACGTCCCAGCCGAGCTTCAGGGCAAACACTTCATGCCAGGTGTCAGGATCGAGCTGCTGCCACTTCGTCGGCGGGAAGCTGGCAAACGGCGGCAGGTGCACGTCGTGCATCGAGAAAAATTGCCGCGTCTGACCGAGCATGTTGTTGATGTCGGAGCGTTTCATGGAATCTCCTTGAAGTCGGTGGAAGGCCCTCTCCCCGGCCCTCTCCCGGAAGGGAGAGGGAGAAAATCAGGTTCAAAAACCGCAGCGGCCAGTTCCCTCGTCCTGAGAGAGGGAGAAAATCAGGTTCAAAAATCGCAGCGGCCAGTTCTCTCGCCCTGTGAGAGGGAGAAAATCAGGTTCAAAAATCGCAGCGGCCAGTTCTCTCGCCCTGTGAGAGGGAGAAAACCAGGAGCAAAAACCGCAGTGGCCAGTTCCTTCGCCCTATTGAGAAGGAGAAAACCAGACCCGGTGCAGTCATCGGAAAGCCGCACAGAACCAGTTCCCTCTCCCTCCGGGAGAGGGTTAGGGAGAGGGCGAGTGCAATCCTTACTTAACCGTCCAGCCCTTATAAGTTCCGACGTTTTTCTTGTCGATCATCGTCACCGGGATCAGCACCGGCTCTTTCGGCGCGGGCTTGCCCTGTAAAATGTCATAGCCGATTTCCACCGCTTTGGCCGCCATTACCTGTGGATCCTGCGCAGGGGTCGCCACAAACAGCGAGTTCTCACGCTTCAGGGCTTCTTCACCGTCAGGGCTGCCGTCGACGCCAACGATAAAGAACTCTTTACGCTGCGCCTGCTTCGCCGCCAGATCGGCCCCGATCGCCGTCGGATCGTTAATCGCGAACACGCCGTCGATCTTCGGATTCGCCGCCAGCAGCGAGGTCATCACCTCCAGCCCGCCTTCGCGGCTGCCTTTGGCGTTCTGGTTGTCAGAGAGCACCTTGATATCCGGGTGTTTTTTGAATTCGGTCTGACAGCCTTCCACACGGTTTTGCACAGCAGAGACCGGCGGTCCGTTGATGATCACCACGTTGCCTTTACCTTTCAGGCGGTCGGTGATGTATTTACAGGCCATTTCGCCCGCCTGGGTGTTGTTGGAGGTGATGGTCGCATCGGCCCCTTCGGCCGCCACGTCAACCGCCACTACCACGATGCCTGCCTCTTTCGCCCGCTTCACCGCCGGGCCAATGCCTTTCGAATCGGCGGCATTGAGGATGATCATGTCGACCTTCGCGGCGATAAAGTTATCGATCTGCGCCACCTGCTGGCCGAGATCGTACCCGCTGGAGACCAGCGTCACCTTCACGTTGTCGCCCGCAAGCTTACGGGCTTCCAGCTCAGCCCCTTTGGTGATTTGCACGAAGAACGGGTTGGCGAGATCGCCGACCGTCACGCCGATGGATTTCAGCTCTTTGGCCTGCACAAATGGCGCGGCGGCGAGCAGGGTGCCTGCACAGAGTGCGAGGACGAGTGGCTTTAAACGCATGTTGTGATCCTCTGTCGTAGGGTGTTGTTGTTATGCACTTTGATGGTGTCGGGTACGGTATTTGTCGATCAGTACCGCAATGATGATCACCGCCCCTTTGATCACCAGTTGCCAGAAGTAGGAGACGCCCATCAGTGTCATGCCGTTGTTGAGGGTGGCGATAATCAGCGCCCCGACCAGGGTGCCGGTGATGGTGCCAATGCCGCCGACGAAGCTGGTACCGCCGAGTATGACCGCCGCGATGGCGTCCAGCTCGTAGCCCATGCCGAGGTTGCCGTTGGCGCTGTAAAGCCGCGAGGCGCTCATCACGCCGCCAAGCCCGGAGAGCAGGCCGCTCATGCCGTACACGAACAGCAGCACCAGCCACACCTTGATGCCGGTCAGGCGCGCCGCCTGCATGTTGCCGCCCACCGCGTAAATATGAACGCCAAGCGTGGTGCGGCGCAGAATGAACCAGCACACCGCAATGACCGCCAGCGCGATCACCACCAGCCACGGAATCGGCCCGAGGTAGTTGTTACCTATCCACTCAAAGCTGATGTTGGAGTTGATCACCGTGGTGCCGTCCGCCAGCAGGTATGCCGCACCGCGCAGCGCCGTGTAGGTGCCGAGGGTGACGATAAACGGCGGTAGCCCCGCGAAAGCCACCAGTGCGCCGTTGAACAGCCCGAGCAGCAGGCCGAGCATCAGCGCGGCGGGAATGGACAGCATGGAGAATTCCGGGATCAGCGACACCACCATCGCTGCCACCGCCGTGGTGCCGAGAATCGAGCCTACGGAGAGGTCGATCCCGCCGGTCAGGATGATGAAGGTCATCCCTGCTGCCAGCACGATGTTGATCGACGCCTGGCGGGTGATGTTCAGCAGGTTGCTTTCAGTGAAGAAGTTTGGCGCAACGAAGCCAAAGACCGCCACTATCAGGATCAGGATCGGTAAGATCCCGACCGTTTGCATCAGATCGCCCATCAGCATTTTACGGGCTGAGGCCTTTGCCACCTGCTGTGGCGCGTTTTGCGTGGTCATGGTTGCACCGCCTGGTGATGGGATTCGTTCACGCCGGTTGCCAGCGTCATAATATTTTCCTGGGTGATGTCGTGGTTCAGCAGCTCTCCGGCAATGCTGCCTTCGCGCATGACGTACACGCGGTCGCTCATGCCAACGATTTCCGGCAGCTCGCTGGAGATCATCAGGATGGCCACGCCCTGACGCGCCATCTGGTTCATGATGCGGTAAATCTCGCTTTTCGCGCCGACGTCCACGCCGCGCGTGGGTTCATCAAGGATCAGAATGCGCGGGCCAATCGCCACCCAGCGGGAGATCAGCAGCTTCTGCTGGTTACCGCCGGACAGACCGCCCGCCCGCACCTGAGAATGTGGTACGCGGATATTCAGCAGCTTGATGGCGTCGTCGGAGATGGTCTGCGCCTTTTTGCGGTCGAGCATGCCGTAGTGCGCATCGCGCTCGAGCGTCGCCATAGTGATGTTTTCCTGCGCCGCCAGTTCGAGAAACAGCCCTTGCTCTTTGCGGTTTTCAGTGAGGAAGCCGATGCCTAAATCAATGGCCTCGCGCGGGGAGTGAATGAGTACGGGTTCGCCGTCCACTTCAATCACGCCGCCGGTGGCCTTGCGTACGCCGAATATCAACTGCGCCAGCTCGGAGCGGCCCGCGCCGACTAAACCTGCCAGACCGACGATTTCCCCCGAACGCACCAGCAGGCTGCATGGCTGGACTTTGCCGCCGTCCGTCAGATGATGGACGTTGAGGCGCGCCTGGCCGTGGGGAATGTCGCGTTCCTTGTTGAACAGATCGCTCAGCGGGCGGCCCACCATCATGCGCACCAGTTCGGAGGCGTTGAGCTTGTCGCGCATCAGGCTGCCGACGTACTGCCCGTCGCGCAGCACGCTGACGCGGTCGGACAGCTCATACACCTCCGCCATGCGGTGGCTGATGTAGATGATGGCCATCCCTTCGTCGCGCAGGCGCAGAATGAGTTCGAACAGGCGGTGGGTTTCACGGGAGGAGAGGGCGGCGGTGGGTTCGTCCATCACCAGAATGCGGCTGTTGCGGTGCAGCGCGCGGGCAATTTCCACCTGCTGCTGTTCGGCGATGGTCAGCTTCATCACCAGATCGGTGGCTTTGAACTGCGCGCCGAGGCGGTTAATGACCTCCTGGGCTTGGGCGACCATGGTTTTGCGCTGCACCAGACCGCCGCGAGAGAGCTCGCTGCCGAGGAAAATGTTTTCGGCGACGGTCAGATTCGGGGCCAGCTGCATCTCCTGATAAATCAGAGTGATGCCTGCCGCCAGCGCGTCTTTTGGGCCTTTGATGGCGTGCGGCTTGCCGTCAATCAGGATCTCACCGCTGGTGGCGGTATACGCCCCGGCAAGAATTTTCATCAGCGTGCTTTTGCCCGCGCCGTTCTCCCCCATCAGGGCGTGGATTTCGCCGGGGAACACCGTTAAGTCCACCCCCTTCAGCGCATAAAATTTGCCGAACGCTTTGGCAATATTGCGCATCTCAAGTACCGGCGTCTGATTCATGGCGCAACTCCTGAGGGATGGTCGATATCAGCAGTCCATCACAGGAAAGTAAATGCAAAATGTCAGAGGCCGTTCATATTTGTCATAGTGCGTGAAATTTGAACTTGATCGTGAGTTTCCCCTCTCCCCGGCCCTCTCCCAAAGGGAGAGGGTGAAAACAAGATCGCGCTGAACGGTTCCCTCTCCCCCCGGGAGAGGGTTAGGGAGAGGGCAACCACTATTTGAACCAACGGAGACACCATGCCACTACGCCGACCCTCATTTTCGCCAGCGCTCGCGGCCACCTGCTGTTTTTCAGCCATCGACCAAAGCCTTATCTTGTAACGTTGAGCCTTTATAAGCGACGTCTTGTTGTTTGTTAAGTCATTGCAGGGATTGACCTGGAGTGATTTTTTGTTTTTTATTGCAAGTCTAAATAAAACAATTAGTTAGATAATTAAAAAAACATCAACATTTGCCAATTATTAGTTTTCAAGAAAAGAGGTCATTTTTTTATGTCGATAAAACACCTCTGTAGTTTTATTCTCTTCATTTCTTATTTAAACAGAGGGGGATTAATTATCTGATAACAAAATTGTAATAAACATAAAGCTGGAAAGCAGCACCCTATACAAAGCTAAATTCACCGTTACCCACCAGAGGTTTTTATGAAAAATCTACTCACTTTGTCAGTTGTCTCTGCCGCTCTTTTTTTCGCCGTTCCTGCGTATTCCATGGAGGTTTCCGCTGATGCGACTCAGACCCTTCAGGAATACAATGGAAATGCCCGAATCGTGTTTAAGCCGGGTGAAAAATTCGAAATTTCCGCGGATAAAACATCAAAAAATAACGGCGCTACCGTTTTCTCCGGCAATGTAGTCGTAACGTATGAAGGGACTACACTGGAAACGGACTCTATGACTTTGAGAAAACAAGCAGATGGAGCCGTTCTTCTTGAAGCGAAAAAATTCCTGATGAAGCATGCGGGTGTAAAATAAAACTCTCACCACAGCTATGGACAAATACCGCCTGTTGTCCAGAAACCATCCACAATCAAAGGTATTGAAGTGATGCGTGTGCCGGGTAAAGGCCATTCTTCACCTTTTTATTAGGGTGCTCCCCTGAACGGATGCGTCTGGTGAGCAGTGTTTTTGAAATGTAAGGCCTTTCAATAAGATAAAAGCTGCCTTATCGTGAACTTTGTAACCGTGCCCGAAGGACTGCTCTGAACCGTTCCTCCTCCCTACGGGAGAGGGTAATCACCGCAAACCACAGGAGACACCATGCCACTACGCCGACCGTCATTTTTCGTGAGCGCCCGCGGCCGCCTGCTGTTCTTCAATCTGCTGGTGGTGGCGGTGACGCTAATGGTGAGCGCGGCAGCGGTGCTGGGGTTTCGTAACGCCAGTCAAATTCAGGAGCAGGTGCAGCAGCAAACCTTCGATGACGTCACCAGCAGCATGAACCTGGCGCGCGACACGGCGAACGTGGCGACGGCGGCAGTGCGGCTTTCGCAGGTGGTGGGCGCGCTGGAGTACAAAGGCGAAGCGGAGCGTTTACAGGCGACGCAAAAAGCGCTCAAACATTCCCTCGAGCAGCTGGCGGCGGCCCCTCTCGCCAGCCATGAACCGGAGCTGGTGCAGCGCATCATCCAGCGTAGCAATGAACTTCAGCAAAGCGTGGCGGGTATGCTGCAACGCGGGCAGCAGCGTCATCTGGAACGCAACGCGCTGTTGAGTTCGCTCTATCAGAACCAGAGCTATCTGCGTCATCTGGAAGCCATCAACCAGCGGCCCGGTGAAGGCGCGCTCGACGGACGTCTGCTGCTGGAAATGGACAGGCTAATCACCGCCGCGATTGAAACGCCCACACCACGTTCGGCAGTACGCCAGTTAGACGTGGTGATGGCGGGCGTGCCTGCCGAAAGCGCCGATCCGCCCGTCGCCTTCATCCTGCCGGACTTTAACGCCGAACTGCGCAAGCTGGCCCCGCTCTCCGTGAAGCTTGAGCAAAGCGACCTCGCCATCAGCTGGTACATGTTCCACATCAAGGCGTTAGTCGCCATCCTGAACGACGACATTAACCAGTACGTGACGCAGGTGGCGCGCTCCTCCGAACAGCGCGTGGCCCAAAGCCATCGTGAGCTGGGCTCAATTGTCGATCTGATAGTCAGCTTTGCCCTGCTTGCGCTGATCATCACTGGCTTCGCAGGCTGGTATATCTATCGCAATCTGGGTTCGAATCTGAACGCCATTTCTTCGGCGATGTCGCGGCTGGCGCACGGCGAGCAGGATGTTTCCGTGCCTGCGCTTCAGCGGCGCGACGAACTCGGGGAGCTGGCTCGCTCGTTTAGCGTATTCGCGCGCAACACGGCTTCGCTGGAACATGCCTCGCGCCTGCTGAAAGAAAAAACGACGCAGATGGAGCTCGATCGCATTGAGCGCCAGGGGCTGGAAGATGCCCTGCTGCACAGCCAGAAGATGAAGGCGGTCGGGCAGCTGACCGGCGGCCTGGCCCATGATTTCAACAACCTGCTGGCGGTGATTATCGGCAGCCTCGAACTGGTAAAACCGAATGAATCCGATGAGGCGCGCATCTCCAGGGCGCTGAAGGCCGCCGAGCGCGGGGCGATGCTCACCCAACGCCTGCTGGCGTTCTCGCGTAAGCAGTCGCTACACCCGCACGCCGTGGAGATGAAAGGGCTGCTGGAGAACCTCGGCGAGCTGATGCGCCACTCTTTGCCGTCGACGCTCACGCTGGAGCTTGAGGCCCAGACCCCGGCGTGGTCGGCATGGATCGACGTCGGCCAGTTGGAAAACGCCATCATCAACCTCGTGATGAACGCCCGCGATGCAATGGACGGGCAGTCCGGCGTCATTAAAATCCGCACCTGGAACCAGCGCGTCACCCGTAGCGACGGGCGCAGGCAGGACATGGTGGCGATTGAGGTGATTGACCATGGCAGCGGCATGTCGCAGGAGGTGAAGGCGCAGGTGTTCGAGCCGTTCTTCACCACCAAGCAGACCGGTAGCGGCAGCGGGCTCGGCCTGTCGATGGTGTACGGGTTTGTGCGCCAGTCCGGCGGGCGGGTAGAGATTGAGAGCGCGCCGGGGCAGGGCACGACGGTACGTCTACAGCTGCCACGCTCTTCGCTTCAGGCGGTGGAGCGATTGCCGGAAGCGGTGGTGGCCGATGAAGTACCCGAGGAGCGTCTGGCACTGGTGCTGGAAGACGAAGCCGACGTGCGCCAGACCTTATGTGAACAGCTGCACCAGCTGGGCTGGCTGACGCTGGAGGCCGCCGACGGTGAGCAGGCCATCGCGCTGCTCGATGCAACAGATGAGATAGCGATGCTGATAAGCGACCTGATGCTGCCGGGCAAACTGAGCGGTGCGGAGGTGGTGAATCACGCGCGCACGTATCATCCACAGGTAGCCGTATTAATGATCAGCGGTCAGGATTTGCGTCCGGCAAACAATCCTCAGCTGCCGGACGTGGAGCTGCTGCGAAAGCCTTTCACCCGAACGCAGCTCGCACAGGCGCTACGGCAGGCGCAGGCAGGTGCTGGCTCCGGGCAAGCGTCGCCGCGCCTTGTGCGCCGTTGAAGGCGGAAGAGGAGGCGGCGATAAAGCGCACCGCGTCATGCGGCAGCGGGCGGCGAAGATGCTGTTTTATCTGCGCAATCAGCGCCTCGCGCGGGAAGTCTGCCATGTCCATTACACCGCCGCCGAGGATCACCGCGTCGGGGTCGAACAGGTTCACGCTGGTGGCAATGGCGCGGGCGGCGTGGGAAAGCAGCGCGGTAACGAAGGGCTCGTTCTGCGCAAAGACAAACAGCTCGCCCATTTCATAGTCGCGCGGCGCTGAGTCATACCAGCGCTTCAGCGCAATGCCGGAGCAGACGGTTTCGAGGCACCCCGCGTTACCGCAGCCGCAGGTGAGCGACATATCGCCCTGCGGAATGTGGCCAAGCTCGCCCGCCACGCCGTGCGCCCCGGTCCAGGGCGCGCCGTTGAGCCAGACCGCAAAGCCCATTCCGGTGCCGAGATAGGCGCCAAGCACCTGACTCTCCTGCAAGCCGTTCTGCGCCACGTCGAACGAGAGCTGCAAATTCACATCGCGGGAAAATTCCACCGGGCAGCCGAGTGCGTCTTCCAGCTTGCCCGCCAGTTCGTTCAGCTCCTCGGCCCGCAGCGGCAGATTGGGCGTGGAGATAATGGTGCGCTTGTCTTTGCCGACCAGCGCCGGGAAGCCCATCACCAGGCCCCGACAGCGCGCTTTCAGCCGTGCCAGCGGGGCGCCGAGCAGCGCAGCAATGCCGCAGACCACGCCGCCTGTAATCACCTCGGCGGTGCGCTGCTTTTCGCAGTGCAGCACTTCGCCGTTGTCATCCATCAGGCACAGGCGGATATGGGTTGCGCCCATATCAATACCTGCCACCACGTTAAGCGCTTTTAGCATGAGGCATGACCTCGTTTCGGGCCGCCAGGATCTGCTCACTCATCACCTGCCAGGCGTCGTCGATGTTCTGAGCGTGGTTAAACAGCCCGGAGGTGCCGACGATAAACACATCCGCCCCGGCGTTCATGAGGCGTTCATAGGTGGCGGCGTTACAGGAGCCGTCGATTTCAATTTCATACTCCAGCCCTTCGCGTTCGCGCCAGGCTTTAAGCTCCGCCACCTTGTCGAGCATTTCGGGAATGAACGGCTGGCCGGCAAAGCCCGGGTCCACGGTCATCACCGTAATTTTGTCCGCCTTATGAATGTAGTACTTCATCGCCTCGACCGGGGTTTCCGGGTTGAGAATAAGCCCCACCTTCATGCCGTGGCGGCGAATCTCTTCAATCAGGCGAAACGCCTGGCCGTTGATGGTTTCCGGGTGCAGGGTGATGTAATCGGCCCCGGCCTGTGCCAGCTGACTGATGTAGTCCTGCGGGCGCGTCACCATCAGGTGGCAGTCGAGCGGCTTGCTGGCGAGCTTCTTCACCTGGCCGACGAAAAACGGCGACAGCGTCAGGTTCGGCACAAAGTGGCCGTCCATGATGTCGATGTGAAAGTAGTCCGCGTGCTGGTCGATAAAGGCGATCTGCTCCTGGAACTTCGCCAGATCCATGCACATCAGAGAGGGGGAAATTTTCATCATGGGATCCTTATTTACTGATTAACCGGTCCAGGGCTACGGCGGCGATAATCAGCCCGCCCATCACCACCAGCTGGTAGTAGGTTTGTACCTGGAGAATATTGAGGCCGTTATTGATGGTGCCGATGATAAGACCCCCAATGACGACCGAGAAAATGCGCCCTTTGCCGCCGAAGAAGCTGGTGCCGCCGATAATGGCGCTGGCAATGGCGTAGGTTTCAAAGCCCATGCCCGCCAGCGGCTCTGCCGCGCCTAAACGCGCCGTCGACACCACGCCCGCTAGCCCCGCGCAGATCCCGGAGATGATGAACACCACCAGAATGTGAAACTTCACGTCGATGCCGGAATAGAACGCCGAGTTTTTGTTGCCGCCGAGCGCGTAGATGTTGCGTCCGAGCCGCGTGCGGGTGGTGATGAACCACAGAATCAGCGCGATTAGCAGGGCGAAAATTACCGGCACCGGAATGCCGAGCGGGGCGGCGGCAAAGAAATTCACAAAGCCAAAGTCAAAGCCGTACACCGAGTTGGCGTCGGAAATCACCAGCGTTGCGCCGCGGAAGATGGCGTTGGTGCCGAGCGTGATGATGAACGGATGCAGCCCCGTCCAGTTCACCAGGCAGCCGTTGATCGCCCCGAGCAGGCCACCGACCAGCACGCCGCCGATAAGTGCGGCCAGAATCGGGTCCATTCCGGCGAGCATCAGCTTGGCGGTGACCATCCCGGAAAGGGCGAGGATCGCGCCAACCGACAGGTCAATCCCCGCCACCAGAATGGCGAAGAATTCCCCCATGCCGATAAGCACCGTCACCGAGCTTTGTACAAAGATGGCGCTGATGTTGTTGGCGGTCAGGAAGTACTCCGACGACAGGGTGCCGAAGATGCCGACGATGATCGCGAGGATAAAAAAGGTGCCGTATTTATCCCAGAACAGCGCGAAGTTGAACGGCTTTTTGTCGCCCGGTTCGGCCTTCATTCTTGTGGTAATGCCCATGCCATGATCTCCTCTTCGCTCATGTCGTCGCGATTGGTCAGAATTTGCGTCAGTCGCCCCTCGCAGAACACGGCGATGCGGTCGCAGACGGCGATGATTTCAGGAAGTTCGGACGACACCATCAGGATGACCTTTCCGTCATCGCCTAGCTGGCGCATCACTTTGTAGATTTCAGCCTTCGCGCCGACGTCGATGCCGCGCGTCGGTTCGTCAAAAATCACCACTTCCGGGTTGCAGCACAGCCATTTGGAAATCAGCACCTTCTGCTGATTGCCGCCGGAAAGCTCGGTGATGTTCTGATCGACGCTGTGGCACTTCAGCCCCAGCAGCTGGCGCTGCGCCTCGGCGGTTTTGCGTTCTTCCGCCTCGGCGAGCAACCCCATCGCGCCCTTGTAACCGCCCATTTTCAGGCTGCGGCTGAGCGCCATGTTCTGGGCGATGGAAAAATTCGGAAAGAAGCCGTTCTCACGGCGGCTTTCGGTAATGTAGCCCATGCCTTTTTTCAGCGCGTCGAGCGGCGAACGCGGAGAGATGTTTTTGCCGTTGAGGTGAATCTCCCCGCTGGCGCGTTTGTCGATACCGAACAGGCAGTTCATCAGTTCGGTGCGCCCGCTGCCGACGAGGCCTGCGAAGCCGAGAATTTCACCACGGTTTACGCTGAACGAAATATCGCGCACCTTTTTGCGGTCGCGGCTGGTGACGTTTTTCACCTCGAAGACCGTGTCGCGCTCCACGTTGCCGGTGCTCTCTTTCATGGCATTAAAGCGGTTTTGCAGCTCGCGGCCCACCATCAGGCGCACGATATCGTCGTTGGTGACGTCGCTGACCTGGCCGCTGCACACGCTGCTGCCGTCCTTCATCACCGTGTAGCGGTCGCAGATGCGGCGAATTTCGGCGAGCTTGTGGGAGATGTAGACGATCGCCGTGCCTTCTTTACGCAGCTGATTCATGATCAGAAACAGATAGTCCACTTCGTTATTGGTCAGCGAAGACGTGGGCTCATCCATAATGATCACTTTGGCGTCGAGCATTAAGGTTTTGGCGATTTCCAGCATTTGTTTATGGCTGATGGATAAATTCGCCACCTTTTCATCGAGATCCACTTTTAAGCCGACGCGCAATAACATCATTGCCGCGCGAATACGCATCTCTTTCCAGTCGATAATATTCAGGCCGAGCACTTTTTTAGTGGTGTGGCGGCCAATATAGAGATTTTCCAGCACCGTTAATTCATCAATGACGCTGAGTTCCTGATAAATAATGCCAATGCCTAATTGCGCCGCTAACTTATGATCAAGTTTGTCGTAGGAAATATCATTAATAACGATGGTGCCTTTGGTCGGTTCATGAATCCCCGACAACACTTTCATTAAGGTTGATTTACCGGCCCCATTTTCCCCGAGCAGCGCGTGTATTTCGCCCGGGTAAAGGGTTAAATCAACCGACTTCAATGCGTGAACCGGGCCAAAGGATTTGCCGATCCCCGCCATGGAGATATATGGCGTGAGCATAGCTGAACCTCATGTTGTAATTCGCCCTCTCCCTAACCCTCTCCCAAAGGGAGAGGGAACAGAACGGAGCAGGTTTGGTCATCTCCCTCTCCCTCCGGGAGAGGGCCGGGGAGAGGGGATACTGAACTATGACTTCGTCACTAACACCGAATCCACCAGCTTGAACTCCGGTGCTTTATCAAGCGGAATAACCTTGCCGGTTTTGGCTGCGTCCACCAGCAGCTTCAGGCCGGTTGCACCAATGTCTGCCGGGTTTTGCGCGACCGTGGCGGTCATCTGCCCGGCGTCCACCATCTTGCGTGCTTCCGGAATACCGTCGGTTCCTACAACCAGCACTTTGCCGGTTTTACCCGCGTTGGCCACGGCCTGAGCCACACCCATTGCCATGGTGTCGTTGGCGCAGTAGAAGGCTTTCAGGTTCGGGTTGCGCTGTAAGACGTTAGTGGCCACGTCGAGTGCCTTAATGCGGTCCCAGTCGGCGGGCTGGCTTGCCACCAGCTTGATTTGGCTCGCTTTCTTGAAGGCATCCGTCGCACCGTTGCGGCGTGCTTCACCGGAGGCGTTACCCGCTTTTCCTTCAATAATAGCCACTTCGCCGCCCTGAGCGCCGAGCTTGTCGATAATGAAGTCCGCGCCTTTTGCGCCGACGGCCACGTTATCGGTGGTGACGAAAGCTTCGACGTTGCCGCCCGCTTTTTTCAGGTTATCCATATCGATTTTTTCATCGAGGTTGACCAGGTAAATGTCCTTTTTCCACGCACGGGCAACGGGCATCACCAGGTTCACCGACGAGAGCGGCGCAAAGGCGATGCCTTTGTAATTTTTATTGCTCAGGTCTTCAAAAAGCTGCAATTGCGACTGGAAATCCCCTTCCGACGGTGAGGCAAATACGTCGACGGTGACGCCTAACGTTTTCGCTTCGTCCTCAATCCCTTTTTTCATATCCACCCAGAACGGGTTGGATAAGGTTTTTAACACCACGGCATAATCGGCGGCGGCAAAGGCATTGGCGGACAACATCATACCCACAGCCGCACCGCTGAAATATTTCAGATATTTATTCATGGTCATATTCTCAATGTAGGGTGAGAGCGGCGACGCTGAATATCAGCGCCACCTGTTTTTTACTTCAGCGCGCCCGGGGAGAAGAAATCCACAATTGCGCCAGTCTTTTGCATATTTAAAGTAGCCTGTTCAATATTTTGCTGAGCCACGGAAACAAATAAGGCATCTAATAATGTTAATTGTAATATACGCGCGGAGGCGTTTCTCCCTAATAAAGGGGTCTCTGGTGCTGGCGAACAAATAATAAAATCTGCAAGGCGGGCAATCGGCGAATGGTAACTGTGGGTGATACAGATGATTTTCGCCCCGTTCTTTTTCGCTAACTCAACCGCCGCTTTCAAATCGCTGGTGCGCCCGGAGTGGGAGACCACCAGCACCACATCGCCCTCTTTGAGCAGCGAGGCGGACATCATCATAATGTGCGCGTCCTGATAAGCCTGGCAGCGCACGCCGATGCGTAAAAACTTGTGCTGAATATCGGCACAGATGGCGTTCGAGCCGCCGACGCCGTACAGATCCCGCTGGTTGGCCTGGGCAAAAAAGCGGGCCGCCCGATGAATTTCGTCGACGTTAACGATCGACTGGCCTTCCATAATGGTGCGCAGCGTAATGTTGAACACCTTGTTGACCACGTCTTCCGGCGCTTCGTCAAAGGCCAGCTCCGTTGGCAGCACCTGCTCTGATTCAGAGAAATAGGCCACCAGCGCGCTGCGCAGATTACGAAAACCGCTGAACCCGAGCAGCTTCGATACTTTGACGATCATCGCTTCCGACACCGCCAGTGCTTCGGCCACGTCTTTAATTGCCGGGGCATCGCTCAGGTTGCCGGGCTTCAGGAGCCAGTCGACGATCCGGCTTTCATTGTCCGTCATCCCTTCCTGCTTCATGCGCAGCCAGGGGGCGAGGCCGATCCCGTTAGGCAGTTGTGCATCACTTTCTGACTGACTCATCTGGTTCTCTTGTCCTTGAAATGAAGACGACACTATATCACCACAGGTCGGACAGAAAATATGCTGGCAACTTCACAAAAACTATAAATTCATAAAGTTTTATTTTTTGTGAAGTTTATGTGTTGACGATATTTTGACTTTATCGTTATAAAACATGTTGTTATGTTATTGATGGGCGTCAAACATGCGATTGGTGTTTAGCATGTTTACGGAATAAATGCGTTGCTCCGTAAAGTTGAACGGTGTAGAAGTGAGCTCGAACCCGGCGATTTTGCCGACAAAATGGGCAGTGAACCGGTCTGAAATCACAGAAGTCGCCGGGTTCGTAAAGTTAACCTGACAACGAGGCGAATCATGAACAAAATTGCATTCGGGTGCGATCACGTGGGATTTCAGCTCAAAGCGGAGATCCTCGCGCATCTGCAGGGACGGGGCGTTGAGGTAATAGATAAGGGAACGGACTCTGCTGAGCGAACCGATTACCCGGAGTACGCCAGTGCGGTAGCTCAGGCGATTGGCCGCGGCGAAGTGGACGGCGGGATCCTGATCTGCGGCACAGGAGTTGGGATCTCCATTACGGCGAACAAGTTTCCAGGGATCCGCGCGGTGGTGTGCAGCGAGCCTTATTCGGCGCAGCTTTCGCGCCTGCACAATAACACCAACGTGCTGGCATTTGGCTCGCGGGTGATAGGCGCGGAGCTCGCAAAAATGATCGTGGACGCGTGGCTTGATGCGGAGTTTGAAGGCGGGCGTCACCAGAAGCGCGTGGAGGCAATTGCTGCGATTGAGCAGCAGCGCAATTGAGATTCGTCCGCTACCCGCCGGTGTGGGCGTTGATTACGCTGAGGTCAGTTCACTCCAGAGTTTGACCCGATGAAACGACCCGCAACGGCGCTGCTGTTTTGTACGCTCTCCCTGTTAAGCCAGCTGGCCCATGCCGATATCATTGATGATGCGATCGGCAATATTCAGCAGGCGATCAATGACGCTTACAAACCGGATAACGACCGCGTTTATCACGACGACCGCGACGACGATGACAGCGATCGTCCGCAAAATACTGAGCGCAGCCGTCAATACGATGACCGCTACCGTCAGCTTGAAGACCGGCGTCGTCAGTTAGATGACAGGCAGCGCCAGCTCGACCAGGAGCGCCGTCAGCTGGACGATGAAGAAAATCGTCTGCGGGATGATTACGACCGTTAGCGTTTAACTGGGGTGTCATTCCGGATTGCCTGATTGAGAAAGGTAATGAGCAGGGCGGTCATCAGAGTTGCAATCAGGCGAGATAACCCAGTGGGTTAGGGTAATTGCACCTTAAACCATCCATGCAAGTTGATGTGATATGACTAGGGTGTCAGTAACAGGAGTTTCGACATACGCATCACATTATAAATGACCTGCATATTATGGGTTCTTAGTTTCTTCTTGATATTCCCTTTATGGGTGGAAACTGTTTTTGAACAAATACTGAGAGCCTTGCTAATGTCAGATGTGTTCATGCCTGCCATCCATAAACTCACCAGCATGCGCTCCTTTGGACTCAGAATAAATTTGCAGATATTATCGGCGACAGGGGTACTGAAAAAATTGGAGGAAAACAGGGCGTTCAGCGTCAAAGTATCAATCTCTTTAGAGCAAATAATCACGTTGTCATCAAGCAATACCAGTTCCTGATAGCGTAAGTTAAAAGAGGTAACGAAGATGACAAATAAAACATCAACATGTTCTGATATTATTTTCTTAATTTCATTTAAACAAGGGATGTTCTCATTAATAATATCTTCATTAATCACTACGATACGGGGAGTTATGTTTTTAAATAAATCACCAAGGGTGTTTGTTGAGCTGATATCGAGAATGATATCTCTGGACTTTATTTTCCCTATTTGATTGATAATTCCACTCTTAGTATAGCAGCAATGATCCATTATCATTATTGGTTTCATAACATCCCTTGTTTGGTATTATTCTATTTTGGATTGATGAAAGCGATTTTTGCCAACAAAGCCATACAAAACAATAGGATGTGCTAACCACTTACTAAGAAGTTCCTTAAAATCTTACCAGGGATCTCTTTTTTAAAAACCCCTTCCGGGGACAGTTTTAAGAAATGACTAAATTCTGGAGATACCCTCCTGACAGAGCTCGGCAAGAATCCAGGTCTTGGCCAGGCACTTATTTCGTTGATGCCGAACCTTAGGGTACTGAGTCTGCATAATCGCGAGTTTCTGTTCAAATACTGCCGCCGCGCTATGGCAGCAATACAGTGCTCTTGGTGGTAGACGACATGCTAACCTCAGTACCCAGCCCGGCAGTCTGAGCACACTGAAAAAGCTCGAAATCATTTGCCGCCCCCAGTTTGCACATCGCGCTCTTCTTTTGCGCACTGATTGTCTGTTTAGTTCGGTTAAAATAGCCGCTTATCTCATTGACGGTCATGCCACTCAGTAACAAACGAACCACTTCAGTTTCCCTCTGCGTGAGTTGGGTTATAGGTTTTTCCGCCATTTTCATACTGCGCGAAGAACAGCGCAGGATTTTCAGCAGATCGGTCAACATGCTGTTTTTACTCAACACCTTAACGCCAAAACTTCGTATAGTTGCCAGCAGCCCTGGATTGGATATCATGGTTACCACCACAATTATGCATTGCGGGTAATCCCTCACTAGCTTCCGCACCATGGTAATCCCATCAGGAAAATGAATTCCAGGCATGCACAGATCGGTAATAATAATATCGACCGGTTGAATCGCCAGCTTCATCATTACGTCATCCGAATTCATCGATTCATGAACAACATTGTAAAGATCTTTCCTTGTATTTAACAATGTCTTGAGTCCAAGTAAGCAAACAGGATGATCGTCCGCAATAAGTACAGTTTTAACCATAACACCAACTATAGTTGGAAGGGATGATGCCTCAATAATATCAGGGATACTTTTTAACTTATATGCCAGGGAATTAGATATGATAGGTATGCAAGACACATCTTAGGCTATAGGAGGTATTTCTTAGTCATCTGGTTATTGCATCCTAATGCTGGTTTTATTCTGGTATGGCAATCCCACAGAGCCGATAAAAATAGCTATAAAAATCATTGGTGAAACATTTAAGAGAGAATAAGATTTGTTAAACAATCCATATTGAAGCCGATCCCTGGCGCTATTCAAGCGCAATCTCCATCCCGTCAAACCCCGCTTCAAACCCTTCCGGCAGTGGATTGTCCATCATCCACGAGTCGAACTGATGGCTGATATGCGTCAGTACCACGCGCGGGCAGCGGACGATCTCGTTGATCTTTATCACTGTGTTCAGATCGCAATGATTGCGCGGCGGCTCTGCGCGCGGCTCATGGCTGCAGTCGATGATCATCACCTGCGGGTGATTGTTGAGTAAAAATTTCAGCGTTTTCTCCGGCAGCCCGGCCGTGTCTGAGAGCCAGGCGACGCGACTGTGGGCGGATTCCAGCAGGTAGCCGAAAGTGAGCTTTGAGTGGTTGAGCGGCAGCGGTGTGACCCGCAAGCCCTGTAGCTCAAATGCTACAAACGGCTCGACGGTGAAGCTGAAATCGAGC
Source organism: Enterobacter sp. CC120223-11 (assembly GCF_900215375.1). Lineage (GTDB taxonomy): Bacteria > Pseudomonadota > Gammaproteobacteria > Enterobacterales > Enterobacteriaceae > Scandinavium. The sequence continues at coordinate 103,003 of NZ_OBEF01000012.1, forward strand.
AGGCCAGGGTGCTTGAAGAGATCGTCGCAGCCCTGTTCGTCTGGCGGGCCGTAAACGGGAATTTTCTCGCCCACGCCCCAGCGCAGCGGAAACAGGCCCTGGACGTGATCCATATGGTAATGGGTGAGTAAAAACTGGCGGAAGCTGCCCGCCGAATGGTGGTCCATCAGGTCCGGAATGCCCGCATCCAGCAGAGTGACGGCGTCGTTGTAGCGCACTTCAGCGCTGCACGGGCGACGGCGAAAATCGGGGTTGAGTCGGGCACGCTGGCAGGCTTTGCATTCGCAGCCAAAAGCGGGCACCAGCTGCGCGCCGCCGGTGCCAGTAAGGCGGATGGACAGGTTCATGGTTTTCCTCGTCAGGGTGCGCCGGGTGGCGGCTTCGCCTTACCCAGCCTACAAAACCGTAGGCCCGGCAAGCGCAGTGCCGCCGGGCAATTGTTCACAGCGCTTTCTTAAACCGAAAATGGCTCTGCTCGTACCCTTCGCGCTGGTAGAAACGGTGCGCATCGGTGCGCACCTTGCCGCTGGACAGCTCCATCAGGCTTGCGCCGCGATTGCGGGCCTCCTCTTCGGCCCACTCCAGCAACGCTTTCCCGACGTTCAGGCCGCGCATCTGTGGCAGAACGACCAGTTCCTGAACCTCACCAATCCAGCAGTTGAGGTTCAGCGGGAACATGATCTGGATGCCGATAAGTCCGACGATTTCGCCGTTCACCTCGGCCAGCTGATAGCGCTGCTGCAGGTGACTGAGGTTGGCGGCAAAGCCCGCCGCGAAGGTGTGCCGGTCATACGCTTTCTGTTTCAGTTCACATATCAGGCCATAAACCGCTTCAGTATCGGCGAGGCTTGCGGGACGAAGGTTACAGGACATGCTGATTCTCTTTCTGATTGCCATGGGTGAGGATCATCTGCAAAAAGATGTCCACAGACTGTAGCAGACTGCCGTCGTTGTTCAGCATTAAACAGTTGTCTGGCGTGTAGCGAGCGGCGCGGTCCAGGCGCTGGGCTATCTCTTTTTGCGTTTCCCGCCCGCGCTGTTCGAGGCGGCTGCGCAGCACGTCGGGTGAAACCTGCAGGCACACCGGCAGCAGAGCCTCGGCGTAGCGTGCTTTGGCCTGCGGGAGATGCGCCCGCGAGCCGTTCACCACCACGTCAAACCCGGCGTGCAGCCAGACGTCGATTTCAATGCCGACGCCGTAATACAGTGCGTTAGCGTGCCAGCTCAGGGCAAAAAGCTGACGCTCGGCGCGGGTGAAAAATTCATGCTCGCTGAGCGCGATATGGTTTTCACTTCCGGCGTTGGCCGGGCGGGTGATGTAGCGATGCGCGACCAGCATGCGTGCGTGCTCCCGCTGGCGCAGCGCTGCCAGCAGGCTGTCTTTCCCTGACCCGGAAGGGCCGACTAACCAGATAAGCCTTCCCGTCATCAGAACACCCTCTTGCCCTGGCGCCACACGTGGTCGATATGGACGTGCTCGCCTTTGCGGTGCACCAGCACCAGGTCTGCGCGTTTGCCTTCGGCAATCACGCCACGGTCATCCAGGTTTAGCGCCCGCGCCGGGTTGCGCGTCACAAGGTGAATCGCCTGCGGCAGGCTGAACGCGTTGCGATCGTCGTCTGCGATGCGGAAGGCGGCATCCAGCAGGCTCGCCGGGTAATAGTCAGACGAGAGAATATCGAGCAGGCCTCTTGAGGCCAGTTCGTGAGCCGCTACGTTGCCGGAGTGCGAGCCGCCGCGCACGATGTTCGGCGCGCCCATCAGCACGTTCATTCCCAGCAGGCGGGAAGATTCCGCTGCCTCAAACGTGGTGGGAAATTCGGCGATCACGCTGCCAATTTGATGCGATTCCAGCACATGTGCATGAGTCGCGTCGTCGTGGCTTGCCAGGGCGATGTCGCGTGCGCGGCAGGCTTCGGAAATCGCCATCCGGTTCGGATACGACCACTCCTCCGCCAGCGCGGTTTGTTCGGCCTCGAAGCGTTCCATCTGCTCGTTGGTCAGGTGATATTTGCCCTGATAATACTCGCGGTATTTGGAACGGTCAGCGTACTGGCGCTGGCCCGGCGAGTGATCCATCAGCGACACCAGCGACACCAGTTCACGGTCGACCAGCTTTTCAAACAGCGGCAGGGTGGTGAAATGCGGCAGCTCGCAGCGCAGGTGCAGACGGTGTTCGGCGCGGTTAAGGCCGCGCTTTTGCGTGTCCTCGACGGCGTTGATCATCTTCTCTAAGTTTTCCAGCCGGTCGCCGCCGTCACGCACGTCACCAATCGCCACTGCGTCCAGCACGGTGGTGATGCCGCTCGCCACCATCAATGCGTCGTGGCTGCTCATGGCGGAGTGTGCGGGCCAGTCCACTTTCGGGCGTGGGGTGAAGAACTTATCGAGGTTATCGGTGTGCAATTCGATAAGACCGGGCAGCAGCCAGCCGCCTTCGCCGTCCATCGCCTGTGGGTTCTGGCTTTGGGTTTCGGCGAAGGTGCGGATGACGCCGTCCTGAATGTCGATTGAGCCGTGAACCACTTCGTTTTCAAGCACTAACTTCACGTTGTTGATAATCATGCTGCGGCTCCCATCGGGTGCAGACGGTCGGCGACGCGGGTGCGCACCGCTTCATCATGGAAAATACCGACGATCGCCGCGCCGCGCGCTTTGGCTTCATCGATAAGCTGAACCACGGCGGCACTGTTCTTTTCATCCAGCGAGGCGGTGGGTTCATCAAGCAGCAGAATCGGGTAGTCCACAACAAACCCACGGGCGATATTGACGCGCTGCTGTTCGCCGCCGGAGAAGGTTGAAGGCGCGAGGTGCCACAGGTGTTCCGGCACGTTCAGGCGCGTTAACAGGCTCGCGGCTTTGACATAGCACTCTTCGCGTGGCACGCCGAGATCCAGCAAGGGCTGCATGACCACGTCCAGCGCTGAAACACGCGGGATAACGCGCAGGAACTGGCTTACCCAGCCGATGGTGCTTTTACGCACTTCCAGCACTTTGCGCGCCGGAGCCGTGACTAAATCGACCCACTCCTCGCCGTGCTTCACGTGAATGTGGCCGGTGTCCGGCAGATAGTTGGCGTAAAGCGAGCGTAAGAGCGTCGATTTACCGCTGCCGGAATGGCCGTGCAGCACCACGCACTCCCCGGCGTTGACCGTCAGCTCAGCTTTCCAGAGCACCGGCAGGTGAATGCCGTTTTGATGATGCAGGACGAAGGTTTTACTCAGGTTTTCAACGCGAATCATGTTGGCCTCTTGGTTCGGTTGCCGGGTGGCGCTTCGCTGACCCGGCCTACAAAAACACGCCGCTGTAGGTCGGGTAAGGCAAAGCTGCCACCCGACAAAAATCAGTTCTGCAACACGGATGACACGAGCAGCTGGGTATACGGATGATGTGGATCGTCGAGCACGCGGTCGGTTAATCCACTTTCCACCACCTGACCCTCTTTCATCACCATCAGGCGGTCGGCCAGCAGGCGCGCGACGCCCAAATCATGGGTGACAATCACCACCGCCAGATCCAGTTCCACCACCAGGCCTCTGAGCAGGTCGAGCAGGCGCGCCTGTACGGAAACGTCCAGCCCGCCCGTCGGTTCGTCCATAAACACCAGCCTCGGGTGGGTCACCAGGTTGCGGGCGATTTGCAGACGCTGCTGCATGCCGCCGGAGAAGGTGGTGGGCAGTTCGTCGATGCGTGAGGGTGGAATTTCCACAGCCTCCAGCCACTGCTGTGCGGTTTCGCGGATGTTGCCGTAGTGGCGCGCGCCGGTGGCCATCAGGCGTTCACCGATGTTGCCGCCCGCCGAAACCTGGCGGCGCAGGCCGTCCATCGGGTGCTGATGGACGACGCCCCATTCGGTGCGCAGCAGGCGGCGGCGCTCGCCTTCGCTCATGCCGTACAGCGACTGGTTTTCGTAAATGACTTCGCCCTGTTGCGGCGCGAGACGTGCGGAAATGGCCTTCAGCAGCGTGGTTTTGCCGGAGCCGGACTCGCCGACGATGCCGAGCACCTCGCCCGGCCACAGCTCAAAGGAGACGTCGGTGAAGCCTTTGCCTGGCGCATAAAGGTGGGTCAGGTTATTGACCGAAAGTAACGGCTGATTCATTGGCTTAGCGCCTCACTCTGTTGGCGGCAGTAGTCGGTATCGGAGCAGACAAACATCCGTTTGCCGGAATCGTCGAGCACCACTTCATCGAGGTAGCTGTGGCGCGAGCCGCAGATGGCGCAGGGCTCATCCCACTGCTGCACGGTGAACGGGTGATCGTCGAAATCGAGGCTTTCCACGCGGGTGTACGGCGGCACGGCGTAGATGCGCTTCTCGCGCCCGGCGCCAAACAGCTGCAGCGCAGGCATGTTGTCCATTTTCGGGTTATCGAATTTCGGGATTGGCGACGGATCCATCACGTAGCGCTCGTTGACCTTTACCGGATAGGCGTAGGTGGTGGCGATGTGGCCGAAGCGGGCGATGTCTTCGTACAGTTTCACCTGCATCACGCCGTACTCTTCCAGCGCATGCATGGTGCGGGTTTCGGTTTCCCGCGGCTCGATAAAGCGCAATGGCTCAGGGATTGGCACCTGGAAAATCAGGATCTGATCTTCAACCAGCGGCGTTTCGGGAATGCGGTGACGCGTCTGGATAAGCGTCGCATCTTCGGTTTTTTCCGTGGTGTTGACGCCGGTGACGCGTTTGAAGAAGTTGCGGATCGACACGGCGTTGGTGGTGTCGTCGGCGCCCTGGTCAATCACCTTCAGCACGTCCGCTTCGCCGATGACGCTGGCGGTGAGCTGGATGCCGCCGGTGCCCCAGCCGTAAGGCATCGGCATTTCACGCCCGCCGAAGGGTACCTGATAGCCCGGAATGGCGACGGCTTTCAGGATGGCGCGGCGAATCATGCGCTTGGTCTGTTCGTCGAGATACGCGAAGTTATAGCCGCTGAGATTAGCCACGGTTGCGCTCCTGTTGCAGGCGTTTAAGCAGTTCCAGTTCGGCCTGGAAATCGACGTAGTGGGGCAGTTTGAGGTGCGAGACGAAGCCTGCGGCCTCGACGTTATCGGCGTGGGCCAGCACGAACTCTTCGTCCTGCGCCGGGCCCGCGATGTGCTCGCTGTACTCTGGTGCCTGTAGCGCGCGGTCCATCAGCGCCATCGCCATCGCTTTACGTTCGCTGAGGCCAAACACCAGCCCGTAGCCGCGCGTAAAGTGCGGCGCTTCATCTTCCGGGTCGACAAAGCCGTTGACCATTTCGCATTCGGTTATCAGCAGTTCGCCGACGTTCACCGCAAAACCAAGCTCTTCCGGCACGATTTCTACGTCAACGTGACCGCTGCGAATCTCCCCGGCAAACGGATGGTTACGCCCGTAGCCGCGCTGCGTGGAGTAGGCCAGCGCCAGCAGATAGCCCTCGTCGCCGCGCATCAGCTGTTGCAGGCGTGAGGCGCGCGAGCACGGGTAAACCGGCGGCGTACGGGTAATGTCGTCCGGCGTGTCGCCGGTGTCCTCTTCGGCCTTCGCCAGTCCCTGGCGAGTCAGCAGGCTGAACACATGCGGCGAGGCGGCAGGTTGTTCATCGCTGGTGCGAACTTCAGGCGTTTCACCGTTAGCCAGCAGGGTGAAATCCAGCAGGCGATGGGTGTAATCGTAAGTCGGGCCGAGCAGCTGTCCGCCGGGCACGTCTTTGTAGACGGCGGAAATGCGGCGCTCGATGCGCATGTCGGCGGTGTTAATCGGCTCGCTGACGGCGAATTTTGCAAGCGTAGTGCGGTAGGCGCGCAGCAGAAAGATGGCTTCGACGCTATCGCCGCTCGCCTGCTTCAGCGCCAGGGCCGCCAGTTCGCGATCGGCGATGCCGCCTTCGGTCATCACCCGGTCAACGGCGAGATTGAGCTGCTGGTCGATTTGTTCGACGGCGATCTCCGGCAAAGCCGGATTGCCACGACGTTTTTGCTCCTGCAAAGCGTGCGCGGCGGCGATGGCCTTTTCGCCCCCTTTGACGGCAACGTACATCAGCAAACCTCCACGTGAGTGGTGCGCGGGATGGCCAGCAGCCGGTCGCCACAGGTCAGGATCAGGTCAATGCCCAGCGGGAACGGGTGCGGGCGTTCGGTCAGCTCATGCAGGATGCATTCCGGCAGCTGCGGGGCGATCATTCGCTCTTCCAGAATGCCCGCGCCTGTGAGGCGCAACATGCGACCACCGCTCAGACTGCTCAGTTGGACAATCAGCGTGGCGCTGGTTTCCGGGGCGATGGCGCTGCCAGCGCAGAGCGCGTTCAGCTGTTCGGTGCTGATGGAGGCATCGGTCACGGCGAACAGCGCGTGGTGCGGCTGCTCAACCAGCGGGGCGTTGGTATGAAAGCGCAGGTTCTGGCGGGCGATGTCGTTGTCCATGGCCGCCGACAGCCACACCGGGGTGTCGTTGTCGGCGAGCGTCAGCAGCACGCTGGTGGACGCGGGGGAGAGCGGCTGCCAGCCGTGCTTGTGCTGATGCAGGGACACAATCACGCCGGGCTCGCTCATGGCCTTCAGCAGACGGCGGAAACTGTGCTGGGCATCCTGCACCGGAAGAGGGAAAGCGGTCTGTAGGGTCATGCGTTGTCTCCACGCACTAAGGTAAAGAAGTCCACCCGGCTGGCGTTCAGTTCAGCCTGACGCGCGCTTATACGCGCCTCGCGTTCGGCTTCCAGCGGGGCAATTAAGGTTTCCATCAGGGTCTGAAAGTGGGCGTCGTTTTGCAGCAGGGCGTCCACCAGTGCACAGCGTTCAGCGTGTGCTTTGTCACGCCCGAGGAGCCAGCTGTAGCCGATTGTTCCGTCGGTCAGGCGCACGGCGGCGCGGGTCAGCGTTGCATCTCCGGCGAAGAAGCGGGAACCCGTGGCGCCCATCCGGGCCTGAATTTGCACCAGACCGCTCTCGGGCGCACGGAGGGTTTCATATTCAGGCGCTAGCTTCAGGGCCTGCATGCGTGCGGCGAGCGTAGCGGGCTCGCTGTGGGCCAGCGCCGACATCCAGCGCTGGCGGGTTGCGGTATCGAAGGGCATTCAGTGCTCCATGGTGAATTCAATCATGTCGGCGCGGGTCAGGCTGACGGAGTACTCCGCCGCATTGGCCTCGCCTTCACGATGGTTCAGGGTGCGCACGCACAGCAGCGGCGCCATATTCGGGATCTCGAGAACTTTGCTCTCTTTCGCCTGGGCGCGACGGGCGCTGATGCGCGTCTGGGTGCGCGTCAGGCTTAAGCCCAGCTCGGCGTGCAGGAAATCGTGCAGCGAGCCGCTGCTGAAGCGCTGCAGGGCAGGCCAGAACTGCATGTCGGCAAAGTAGTGGTCGATGAGGCACAGCGCGACGCCGTTGACGCGGCGCAGGGTGCGCAGATGAATAACGTTGTCGCCCTCCTGGATACCCAGCGCATCAGCCACGTGACCGGAGGCCGGGCGCAGCACCGACAGCAGTTTTTCGCTGGTAGGATGGCTGCCCTGGTCGAGCAGATTCTGGCTGAAGCGCGTCTGAGCGTTGAGCGGGTAGTCAAATGGCCGCATCAGCACCAGTACGCCCACGCCCTGACGGCGCTGCACCCAGCCTTTTTCCACCAACTGATCGATGGCGCGGCGCAGGGTGTGGCGATTGACCTCAAAGCGGGCCGCCAGCTGATGCTCAGCCGGGAGGTAGTCTCCGCAGCGGTACTGGCTGCGCAACTCCTGTTCGAGCTTCGCGGCAATTTCCTCATAGCGCGTCGGGTAACTGGTCGGATGTCTGGACAGGTGGATCATAAGGTAGACCTCTTCAACGTATGCCTCGCCTGTAACCCTCACCCTAACCCTCTCCCTGTAAGGGAGAGGGAACAGCAAGGCGCTTCGGTATAACAAGGTGCAGTGGTTTTTCTCCCTCGCCCCTCAGGGGAGAGGGCCGGGGTGAGGGGAAACTGCCCACATCCTGACGAGGCAATATGACAGCGCCGTTAAGGCACGGTGACTGAGAGATGAAGAGTTGAGGTGAGTCGTGTGACAGGGCGAGTGGCCTCGCCCTGAAGGGGATTACTGCGGCTGTTTGACGACGTTTATCATCCAGGGCACGCCGAACTTATCAGCGACTTTGCCAAACCCGTGCGCCCAGAAGGTTTCCTGCCAGTCCATTTCGACGTTGCCGCCCTGCGCCAGGGCATCGAACCAGCGCTTCCCTTCGTTCACGTCCTGAGTGTCGAGCACCAGCGTGAAGCCGGAGTAGCTGACGCTGCTGGTCATCCCGTCGCTCATCATGATGTCGCTGCCCGCAATACGGACGTTAGAGTGGGCGATGGCGTCAGGCGGGAAGCTCATGCCTGAGGGGCAGCCTTCTTCGCTGTTTTCTGATTTGGGCATTTCGCCAAAGGTAATGGTGTAACCGACTTCTGCGTTCAGCGCCTGTTGATAAAACGCGTGGGCTTCTTTGCAGTTACCGGCAAAAGAGATGTAGGGACTTAAAGGCATAACGATGACCTCGGTCTGAATTGACCCGATAAGTGTAGTTACGCGGCGTGAAAGTAACCAAGCGGTAAGAGTTGGGGGGGAGGAAATAGCCCGGCGGCACGTTGTTTGCCGGGCCTACAAAACCAGCATTACCTCGTAGGCCCGGTAAGGCGCAGCCACCACCGGGCAAAAAAGGTGAAATCAGTTCTTTTTCACGAACTCAGATTTCAGCTTCATCGGGCCAAAACCATCAATTTTGCAGTCGATGTTGTGATCGCCTTCTACAAGGCGGATATTCTTCACTTTTGTGCCGATTTTCAGCATCGAAGAGCTGCCTTTGACTTTCAGATCCTTCACCACGGTGACGCTGTCGCCGTCGGCCAGCAGGTTGCCGTTAGCATCTTTTACAATAAGCGCGTCGCTGTCCTGCGCAGGCTCGGCATCGTTCCACTCATGGGCGCATTCAGGGCAGATAAATACGCCGTTATCTTCATAGGTATATTCAGAGTTGCATTTTGGGCAATGTGGCAGAGACATAGGAACCTCGTAATAATTGAAAATGCGCCACAGACCATGAAAACCGCCGCTGAGCGCTAAAAGTATGGCTCATTATACTGCATGTCCACAATTTTGTCGGGACTATTTGCTATAAGCCTGTACAGCAAACGTCTGCCGGTACAAATTTGACGTTTCGAAATTGCCGATGAATGCAGTTTACGTTATGGTGAAGATCACATATCTGATTATTACCCGGCGCTACCTTATCCCTACTAAATCAGGCAGGAAATTTATATGCAATATATCCTGTCGAATGTTGCTTATGGCGCTAATCTGTATATCTCCTGATTTTTTAAGCCCTGCGGAATCCGTTGTGGGTCGATAATTATATAAGAAATTAAAATCGGGAAATAAAAAAGTCTGACTAATAAAAGTTATAAAATTTGCGTTAAGGGAATACTTTAACCATGTACACACAGACAATATTTGAATTGAGTCAGGAAGCCGAGCGCCTGCTCGCTCTGGCGTTGCAACATCTCGCTACTCTGAACGGGCTTCCGGGCCACTCGTTTAGCGATTTGCAGGCCTTGTCGGAGGCGCCTGGGGGGGCGCATAGCCGTCATCCGGGGAATCATTTACTGAGTACCCAGCAGGGCACGCTGAATAACGAGCTGCGCAAAATTACTCGCCTTGAAATGGTGCTGGCAATTGTCGGCACAATGAAAGCCGGGAAATCGACCACCATTAATGCCATTGTGGGGACGGAGGTTCTACCGAACCGCAATCGCCCGATGACGGCATTACCAACCCTTATTCGTCACACCCAGGGCCAAAAAGAGCCGGTGCTGAATTTTATTCATGTTGAACCTATAGAGCGCTTAATGCACGAACTGCAGGAGAAGCTTTGCAGTATCGATCGGGCAAAACTGGCGCTCAGGCTGGAAATGGATAAAGACATGAACGTGCTGCTCGACCGTATTATCGGCGGCGTCGCGTTTGAAAAACATTACCTCGGCGCACAGCCGATATTTCAGTGCCTGAAAAGCCTCAACGATCTGGTGCGGCTCTCCCGGGCGTTGGACGTTGATTTTCCCTTCGCCGACTACGCCGCGATTGAGCACATTCCGGTGATTGAGGTGGAGTTTGTTCATCTGGCGGGGCTGGGCGAAAACGCCGGACAGCTGACGCTGTTGGACACGCCGGGGCCTAACGAGGCCGGACAGCCGCATCTGCAAAAAATGCTCAATGAGCAGCTCGCCCGCGCGTCGGCAGTGCTGGCGGTGATGGATTACACCCAGTTGAAGTCAATTTCCGATCAGGAAGTGCGGCAGGCCATTGCCGCGGTCAGCAAGTCGGTACCGCTCTACGCGCTGGTCAACAAGTTCGATCAGAAGGACCGTAACAGCGATGATGAAGATCAGGTGCGGGCGATGATTTCCGGCACCCTGATGAAGGGCTTTATTACGCCGGGGCAGATTTTTCCGGTGTCGTCGATGTGGGGCTATCTGGCTAATCGCGCCCGCCATGAGCTGAACATCCACGGCAAACTGCCCGATCACCAGGAGCAGCGCTGGGTGCAGGATTTTGCCGAGGCGGCGCTGGGCCGCCGCTGGCGCACCGCCGATCTGGATGACGTCACCCACATTCGCCACGCTGCGGATTTACTGTGGGAAGATTCGCTGTTTGAAAAGCCGATTAACAGGTTGCTGCATGCGGCACATGCCAATGCTTCCCTGTTCGCGCTGCGTTCCGCTTCGCACAAGCTGCTCAATTATGCGCAAAACGCGAGGGATTTTCTGGAGTTCCGCCTGCAGGGGCTGACGGTGGCCGCCGGGCAGCTGCAGGAGAATATCGCGCGGCTGGAAGAGGACATGGCGCAGTTTGGCGTGCGTCAGCGGGTGGTCAGCGAAGAGATTCATCACGAAGTCGGCCAGGCGATGGAGGCCGCCGAAACCTTTATCGCCGGGCAGCAGCAGGAGATTTTGCAGCTTATCGACAGCAGTTTCAGCCCCGACAACCTGAGGTTGATGAGCCTTTCTCACGGGGCGGAACTCAACTGGTCGCAGCAGGCTGGCAGCGGTGAGCTTATCCTTGAAGACGAAGCGCAGGCCACTCGCCTGCTCAATATCATCCGTGCGGATTGCGAAAGTACGGTGTTTGCCTGCCAGCAGACCCTTATCCGCGAGCTGTCGTTGCGCTTCAGCCAGCTGGAAACGTCGCTCAGCCGTTCGCTGGACGATGCCCTCAAGCCGATTGAATCTCACGTGAAGGAAGAGCTGCATCGTGCCGGGTTCCGCACGCGGATCGCGCTGCCGGTGTTTCAGTCCGGCGCACTGCAAATCACTATGCCGCACTGGTTTAACGGCACCATCGAGACGGAAGATTTGCCGGTGGGCAGCGTGCGCGGCGGGATGCGGGAAACCGTCAGCCGCTGGCTGAACAATCCCAACTGGGGTTGGGACGACTATGTGTTGACCAAAACGCGTTATATCATTGATGTAAATGCCATTAAGGGGCGAATTGTCGACAGCGTGTCGACCTTCTGTGCACAAATCCTTAAAGCTTTGGCTACGCAAGTCGATGTCTCTGTTACGGCGGGAATGGAGACCTTCTTTGCAGAGTTTTCGCAGAGCCTCAGCGGCCTACAGAAAAGTTTGCAGGAGAGCCTGACGTTACGCCAGCAGCATCAATCCACGGTTAACGCGCTCTGCCAGCAGCTCACGCAGGGCCTCGCGACGGTGCGCTGGATTGAAGAGGATGCGCGCCTTTTGCGCGATGACATTCAAACCCTTTTTGCGGCTGAACAAAGATGAACACGCGATTGCTGGAGGGGCCGGGCCGCTGTCTGGAATCCCTCCATGCCCGATTTATAGTGGATCTTGTGCTGGGGATTGAAAACCCCCGGCAGCACAGGCTCGCCCCGCAACAGCAACAGTTTCGCGAACGCCTGATGAATGAAATTCTGGCACAAACGCAGCTGCGCCCCTGGTCGGTGGCGGGGTTGTTCAGCGATAATCCCGCCATGCGCCTCGGGCTTGCGGAGAAGCTCGCCAGTCAGTTCGATCCTGGCCATCTGGCGCTGGATCGCATGAGCCATTATTTGCGGCTTTTGCAGGCCAGAAGCCAGGGCTCGCCTGAGCTGCGACAGCAGTATGTGCTTATCAGTGAGCAGTTCAGCCAGCGTGCAGAGTACAAGCTGCGGGCGCTGACGCAGCGCGGGCTCATGGTGGAATCGGGTATTCACAGTGATGAGGTATTTACCCGCTGGCACGCCGGTCAGTATGACGGGTGGTCGCTGGCGGGCCGCTGTTTTATCGTGCTGGAGGAGTTGCGTTGGGGCGCTTTCGGCGATGCGTGGCGGCTGGCAAACGTCGAAGTGCGTACCTTGCTGAAGGACAGTCTGCGTTCAATGGCCTCCCAGTACCTTGGCGAGGGCATAGGCGCGGCAAAGGAAACGCGGCATTTTTATCATCAGTGGCTGGCCTCACCGACGTCCGTTGGCCTGATGGATCATAAAGAGATGCTGGCGTGGCTCGGGAGTCGTTGTGATGCGGTGCTGCAGCCTGTGTGCTGGTCGGTGACGCAAACCTGGCAGCCGGTGGCGCTGGGGATGCCGCGGCTTTGTTCGGCAACGAGGCTGGTGGATGCGATGATTGAAGAGTTGTTCGTGGATGAAGTTTGATTGCCGGGCGAGATGCCGCCCGGCATTTGTCTGCTTAATGGTGCAGGGATTCTGCCGCCACAGCCTCCGGCTGCTTTGCCTGAACCTTACCAAAACGTTTGGCATACAGTGCCGTGATAATCGGTACCAGGATGGCGGTGACGATGACGCTCGCTGCGACCAGCGCCGTTGCCGAAGCGGCAACCGGTTCAAAGGCTGGGTTAATCTGCGCGATAATCACCGGGTTTGCCACCGCAGCACCTGCCGCTGAAGACGCGGCCACACCTGCCGTCCCGTTCCCACCGCCAATCACACGGTCGGCAATAATCAGCGGAATACCGGTGATAACAATCACTGCCACGCCCAGCACGATACCCAGCAGGCCGGTGTCCATGATGACGCCCAGGTTAATGGTGTTACCGAGTGCGAAGCCGAAGAACGGAATCAGCACCGGAGTTGCCTTACTGAAGAAGGCGCGGAAATCGTGGTCGAGGTTACCCAGCGTAAAGCCAATCAGGAACGGCAGCACAGCCCCGACGAAGTGATGTGGTTCAAAAGAGGCGAGGCCTGCGGAACCGAGGATAACCATGGTCATCAGCGGGCCGGATTCCAGCGACATCAGCACGAACGCACCCGATTCTTCTTTAGAACCGTACTGGTTCATCAGGCTGGCGTACAGGCCGCCGTTGGTCATGTCCATGGCGGACACCAGTGCCAGTACGGAGAGTCCGGCGAAGAAACCGGTCTGAATACCTTCGTCAGGAATAAAGGAGGCTGCAATCATTGCCACGACCCAGGCAACCGCAATTTTCGTGATGACCAGCGTGCCTGATTTGCGTAAAACCGTGCCGGTGGCGCGTAAATCAATGGAAGCCCCGATGCAGAAGAACCAGACCGCCAGAATAGGTACCGTTCCGCCGATCATCCCTTTCGTGAATGAACCAAAATAATTCCCGGTATCCGGCGCAAAGGTATTTAATACGGCACCGAGCAGTAACGGGACTAACATCATCCCGCCGGGGATACGTTCAATCGTGGCTTTAATTTTCATTTTCTATCCTCACTTCCCTGAAGCCCGCAGACCGGGAAGACATGAAAAAGAGTCTCAACAAATTAGCCGATGAGAAAATCGGGTATCTGTTTGTTTATCTGAGCAAAACTAAGCAGAGGTAGCCTGTCTGGTGTGCTGCTGTCCGCAGCGGGGTGATGCTCTGGCGTTATAATGCGATCATTGGAATATTGATTCAATGAAAATAAAACGGTGTTTTAGTTGTGTGGATCACATATTCAGAGGAAAGGCGATGGCCGCCATTAATAATGAGTGGGGCTGTGAATTATATGTAAATAAATGTCGAGTGAAATTCGTTAGCACAGCAATTACATTCAGGCTGGATGATGTGCAAATCGAGGATGGAAAAGGGTTTTATCTGCCGCAGAGACAAGTCCGCATATAAGAAAGGGACTAAATCCGATTTGAACTTATTGACGTTTCATGAATCAACTTAACAGTAAGCAATATTTTCCGTGAAGTTGATCACACATATAAACGCTGTTAGGGTAAGAAAGAAAGTATCACTACACACAGAGGTTTTGGTCAGAATCTTTTACTGCCAGAGCAGGCGTCAACAGGTTCGGTTGTACAGGCTGTGAGCAGCCAGTGTAAGTAAACCTGCTACGCTTGAAATGTGGGGCCCGGCCATTTTACCGCCCCGCTACCGCACCCGCACGAACCTTTGCGTTCGTTACCCCTGGCGTGCGCTCACGGCGATAGTTAACGAGGACAACATGCTAAAAAGGAAAAAAGTTAAGCCGATTACGCTGGGCGATGTCACCATCATCGACGACAGCAAGCTGCGCAAAGCGATCACCGCCGCGTCGCTCGGTAATGCGATGGAATGGTTCGATTTCGGCGTTTACGGTTTTGTGGCCTACGCCCTTGGTAAGGTCTTCTTCCCGGATGCCGATCCCGGCGTTCAGATGATTGCCGCTTTAGGGACTTTCTCTGTTCCCTTCCTGATCCGCCCGCTTGGCGGCCTGTTTTTCGGAATGCTAGGCGATAAGTACGGTCGCCAAAAAATCCTGTCTATCACCATCATCATCATGTCGCTCAGTACCTTCTGTATCGGTCTGATCCCGGGGTATGCCACCATTGGCATCTGGGCACCGATCCTGCTGCTGCTGTGTAAGATGGCGCAGGGCTTCTCGGTGGGCGGTGAGTACACGGGGGCTTCTATCTTCGTTGCCGAGTATTCGCCTGACCGTAAACGCGGCTTTATGGGCAGCTGGCTCGACTTCGGTTCGATCGCGGGCTTCGTCCTTGGCGCGGGCCTGGTGGTGCTGATTTCCACCATCGTCGGCGAAGACAACTTCCTCGACTGGGGCTGGCGTCTGCCGTTCTTCCTGGCGCTGCCATTAGGCATTATCGGTTTGTATCTGCGTCACGCGCTGGAAGAGACACCCGCCTTCCAGCAGCACGTCGAAAAGCTTGAGCAGGGCGATCGTCAGGGCCTGCAGGAAGGGCCGAAGGTTTCGTTTAAAGAGATTGCCACCAAACACTGGCGTGCGCTCTTGGTTTGCGTGGGGATGGTGATTTCTACCAACGTCACCTACTACATGCTGCTGACCTACATGCCGAGCTACCTGTCGCACAACCTGCATTATTCCGAAGACCACGGTGTGATGATTATCATCGCCATCATGGTCGGGATGCTGTTCGTGCAGCCGATTATCGGTATGCTGAGTGACCGTTTTGGCCGCCGTCCGTTTATTCTGATCGGCAGCGTGCTGCTGTTTGTGTGCTCGATTCCGGCGTTTATCATGATCAACAGCGATGTTATCGCTCTGATATTCTCCGGCCTGCTGCTGCTGGCGGTGATCCTCAACTGCTTTATCGGTGTAATGGCATCGTCGCTGCCGGCGATGTTCCCGACCCATATCCGCTACAGCGCGCTGGCAAGTGCGTTTAACATTTCGGTACTGATTGCGGGTCTGACCCCGACGCTGGCCGCATGGCTGGTGGAGTATACTCAGAACCTGATGATGCCTGCGTATTACCTGATGGTCATCGCGGTGATTGGCCTGCTGACAGGTATCACCATGAAGGAAACGGCTAACCGACCGCTGAAAGGCGCCACGCCAGCCGCGTCTGATATTCAGGAAGCGAAGGAAATTCTGCGCGAGCATCACGACAATATCGAACAGAAAATCGAAGATATTGATGCGGAGATTGAAGCGTTGCAGGCGAAGCGTTCCACCCTCGTGGATCAGCATCCGCGCATTAACGAATAAGATTGGGTTTTGAAGCTGACGAAACGCCTTCCAGCCGGAAGGCGTTTTTTTATGCCCGATTAGCACCCGGCGGCAATGTAATCGCCGTTGGCGCTGATCGGGATGACGGTTAAAAACAGCACCACGGCAAACAGGATTATCAGCGCTCCGCCGATGATTTTCACCGCAGGCATCAGCCAACGGATCTGGCTGGTGCCTTCACCAAACCACGCCACTGCACGCTCGCGCGCGTAGCGCACCGCCAGCGACAGGCCAAGAATCGACAGCGCCGTGCCAAAAGCCATCGTCATGACCGCCATTATCCCCCAGGTGACGATCCCGAGTGCGTTTGAGAACAGCAGGATCATAATTGCACCGCTGCACGGGCGTGCGCCGATAGCGAGCACGATCCCCGCACGAGTTTTCCAGTCGGCATGGGTGATATCCGCACCTACGCCGTGATGCCCACAGCCACAGTCTGCGCCGTGCGCGTGCTCCTGCACGGGTGTGAGTCGGCGAATACGCATTGCTTTCGGTTTCAGGCTTTTGAGCGCTTGCCAGATAACGAACGCGCCGAAGCTGCCAATCAACACGGCGCTGATTTTTTCGATGTACCAACGGCTTTCGCTGAGATCGCCGGAAGCCAGATTCATCCCCACCGCGAGAATGAACACGAACAAAATGGCGCTGACGCCCTGCATAAGGCTGCCGATAAACGGCACCACCCGCGCGGCAAGCAGACTTTCTTCGTGGGTACTGAGATAGGTGGTGACAATAAATTTGCCGTGACCGGGGCCGATGGCGTGCAGCACACCATAAATGAAGGAGCCGACCAGCAGCCACAGACCACCGCTGTACTGGTGGTTATTGAGCTGCAACAGGTACATCACCAGGTAGCGGTGCAGCGTGATTTGGGTGGCGAGGCACCACTGGATAAAGGCGGGCCAGTGGGCATGCAGCTGGAAGGCAAAGGCCAGCAGTACGGCGGCAAGCAGTATGGCCGTGGGGATACGCCAGTCACGCCGGGCAACAGAAGTCGTCATAATCAGAATGCGTCGTCAGCAAAGGAATAGGGCAAGTATAAGGGAAGGGTGGCGAAAAGGGGCCAGCCCGCAGGCTGGCTTTGTGTCAAAGGGTGTCTGCTACAGATAGCGCTCGAGCCGCTGGAGGAGCAGGCGGTTCTCCTGCCTGAGGCGTTCGTTTTCATCCAGCAGGGTCAGCGTCACGGCGATGCCCGGCCAGTCGAGCGCCAGTTCACGGCGCAGGCGGAGCGCACGATGCACGACGGTCACGGCACGGTCGTCAAACTGCCAGCCCTTGTCGGCACCCGTATCAGGTTCAATGACGCCCAGCCCGACGATTTCGTCGAGCTCCTCTCTGGAGACGCCGGTATGCAGACAAAACTCCGTTACGGTGAAAGTAATGGTCACATTAGCCATGATTTTTACCCCACTGCTGGCGCGGCTCAAAGGTGGATTGGGCCTCTGCCAGCCGTTGCCACAGCGCGGCGGTTTTCTCATCCGCTTTTGGTGGCATCACGATTTTAATCACCGCGAACAGATCGCCGGTGTGCTGTTTGTTCACCAGGCCTTTGCCTTTAATGCGCAGCCGTTGCCCGGCCTGGCTGCCCGGCGGAATAGTCAGCAGAATGGAGTCTTTGAGCGTCGGTACCGTGACTTTCGCCCCCAGCGCGGCTTCCCACGGCGCAAGTGGCAGCACGATTTCCAGATTGTGGCCGACGATATCAAACAGCGGATGCGGCGCGATGCGGATGATAAGCCACAGGTCGCCCGCAGGCCCGCCGTTATCGCCCGGCGTGCCCTGGCCTTTCAGGCGAATGCGCTGCCCGTCGCCGACGCCTGCCGGAATTTTGACGTTGAGCGTTTTGGGGATTTCCTGTTCGACAATGCCAAACACGTTGTACACCGGCAGTTTATAGCTGATGGGGCGCGTGTGGGCTTCGAGCGTTTCCTCAAGGAACACGGCAACTTCAATTTCCACGTCGTGACCACGCGCCGAATGACGCTGATGCGACTGCTGAGCGCGCTGGCCAAATATAGAAGAGAAGATGTCGTCGAAATCTTCCTGGCTGTAGCCCTGCTGCTGACCGCCGGAATGTGGCTGCTGGCGGAACTGCGGATCGTTGCGGTGCGCCCACATGGCATCGTACTCGGCGCGGCGCTGTTCATCGTTCAGTACTTCCCAGGCTTCAGCCACTTCTTTAAAGCGCGCTTCGGCATCGGGCTCTTTGCTGACGTCAGGGTGATATTTGCGGGCGAGGCGGCGGTAGGCGGTCTTGATGGTCTTGAGATCGTCCGTCGGCTTCACGCCCATGATGGCGTAATAATCCTTTAATTCCATGGCATTATCTCTTGTAAATGACACAAACAGAGCAGGTTCCCTGAAGAACTTGACGTTGTAAGTGTAGGATACGCCTGTGGAAGGGGGAGGGGAAATGGGGGAGTACAAAAGTAAAAAACCAGCCCGTAGGCTGGTTTCTTTAAATTAGTGGTGCCCGGACTCGGACTAACGCCGAAGGAGTTTGAACAACGCGCTCGTCGCGTTGGCCCCGAAGGGGTGAGCCGCTTTGCGGCGAATCATCGAACCCGTTCGATGCAGAGTCCAAACGCCAAAAGCAAAAAACCAGCCCGTAGGCTGGTTTCTCTAAATAGTGGTGCCCGGACTCGGAATCGAACCAAGGACACGGGGATTTTCAATCCCCTGCTCTACCGACTGAGCTATCCGGGCAACGGGGCGTATTAAACCCTAATCGGGGGAAGCCCGTCAACCCAAATCACCGAAAACCGGCGCGTTTGCTTAAGTTTGCGGCAATTTGCGCAAATTGGCTGCTATTCGCGACGGTCAGCGTGAAATCAGGTGAGTGCGCCACCTGAACGGCAACGGGCGAAGCGTAAAATATCCTCTGCCAGCCGCTGCGCGGTGTCGACGTCCTGCTGGCTGCGTTTGACCAGCAGGCGGCTCAGACAGCCCTCCAGCACCAGCTCCATTTGCCTTGCGACCATCGTCGGGTCATCCACTTCAAGCTTTGACAGCAGCTCATGAGTGAACTCATGCGCGGCACGTTTCTGCAGATCCGCGAGCTGGTGAATCGGGTGCTCCGGGTCCGGGTAGAACGTACAGGCTGCGATAAACAGGCAGCCAGGGTAGCGGTTATTGCTGACGCATTCGGTCAGCGCGCCGTAGCGGGCCAGTATTTTTTGCTCGTGGCTCAGCTCCTCATTGAGGATCAGCTGGCGACGCCAGATATCGACTTGCTGGCTGAGATAGCGCAGCACGTCATACAGCAGCGCTTCTTTGTCGGGCCAGAAGCGCTTCAGGTCGTCGAGCGGCATGCAGGCCTCTTCGGCCACCATGTCCAGCGTTGTGTCGGCAATCCCTTTAATCTCAAGTAATTGCAGGGCTTTCCCCAATACGTCTTCGCGTTGCACGGCTTTATCCTCCGTTTATCCCTTTAAAAGTGTCGTTTACCGGGCCAGTTTCTGCAAATGCGCATGAAACGCGGCGGCATCCATAAATCCGGCAACCCGCATGGCTGGGATCTCTTTACCTGCGGTATCAAAAAACAGAATGGTCGGCAGACCCGGAACGTGCAACTGTTTTAGCAGAGCAGCATCCTGGGCTGTGTTACGCGTCACGTCGGCCTGAAGCAAAACGCTGCCTTTTAACGCCTGCTGCACCTGCGGATCGCTAAAGGTGTATTTCTCAAACTCTTTACAGGCCACGCACCAGTCTGCGTAGAAATCGAGCATCACCGGTTTACCTTTGGCCGCGATGAGCGCCTGATTGAGTTCATCCACATTGCTGATGCGCGTGAAATTCAGGTGTGCCTGCTGCTGCGTTTGCGTGGTGCCAAATGCCCAGTCCTGCAACGGACGAGCGCTGATAAGCGCGGCGGCCAGCAGGATAATCTGCATCATCCGCAGCCAGGGTTTGCTCGCCGAAAGGCTGGTGATAAAGGCCCAGCCGAAGAAGGCGACGCCGAGCATCGACCACAGGCGTAAGCCCCAGACGTCACCGATGATGCGTTCCAGTAAGAATACGGGGAGCGCCAGAATGACAAACCCGAAGGCAATTTTGACCTGCGCCATCCACGGGCCGCTTTTCGGCAGCAGGCGGTTGCCAAAGACGGTGACCAAAATCAGCGGCAGGCCCATACCGAGTGCGTACAAATAGAGCGTGCCGCCCCCGAGCCACAGGTTACCGCTCTGGGCGATGTATAGCAGAATGGCGCTCAGCGGCGCGGTAGTGCAGGGCGAGCAAATCAGCCCGGCGATGGCACCCATGGCGAACACGCCGCCTGCGGAGCCGCCTTGCTGACGATTACTCATCAGCGTCAGGCGGGTTTGCAGCGATGACGGTAGCTGCAGGCTGAACAGGCCAAACATGGAGAGCGCCAGCAGAATAAAGACCGCAGAGAGGCCAATCAGCACGTAAGGGTGCTGGAGCGCTGCCTGGAACTTCATACCTGCCGCAGCGACCACGAGGCCCAGTGTCGTGTAGGTCAGTGCCATACCCTGAACGTAGATAAATGCCAACAGCAGCGCGCGCCCTGTAGACAGGCGCTTTTGGCCGCCGAGGACAATGCCGGAGATGAGTGGGTACATCGGCAGCACGCAGGGCGTGAAGGCGATGCCGATACCGATCAGCAGCGCCCAGAGAGCGGAGAAGGGGAGTTCGGTGTTGGTTTCTCCCCTCACCCCGGCCCTCTCCCCAGAGGGGAGAGGGGGAACAGCAGGTGATGCTTCGGTGGACTGAGGGGAAGCCGTCACCGCGCTCAGCGGCACCACTTTGGTTTCAGGCGGGTAGCAGAAACCGGCCTCGGCGCAGCCCTGATAGGTCACCGTCAGCGTGGCGCCTTTACTGGCCTGTTCAACCGTGAGGGGCAGCGTCAGCTGATGGCGATAAATTTCGCTTTTGCCAAAGAATTCATCTTCATGCCATTCGCCTTTTGGCATCAATAATGGCGACACGGAAGCCTGAGCGGGAGTGATGCTCACCTGCTTACGATACAGGTAGTAGCCATCTTTTATCTGCCAGCTCAGATTCAGGTCGTGCGCGTTCTGCTGAAAATCGAAGGCGAAAGCCTGGTCGGCAGAAATAAAGTTTGAGCGGCCGGGGGCGTCAAACAACCCGGCGAAGGCCGATGTGCTGCACAGCAGCAGGATCAGCGTAAGGATGCGTTGAGCCATGAGAGGTAATCGTTGTCTCCGTGAGAAACGGGTAAAACCAGCAGTTCCGGGGTCTGATACGGGTGGTGAGCCTTCAGGCAGTCCAGCAGCGTCTGCTGATGAGCGGTGTCAGATTTCAGCAGCATCTGCACTTCATACTCCTGCTCCAGCTTGCCTTCCCAGTAATAGAGAGAGGTCGCGCCGGGCAGCAGCGTCACGCAGGCGGCGAGTTTCTCTGCCAGCACTTTGGCCGCTAAATCCTGGGCAGTGGCTTCGTCCGGGGCGGTACAGAGAACAACAACGGCTTCTGGCTGGGTCATCGGCAACCTCGTATCGGCGAAAAAAGGCACTATAGCACGATGCGGGGAGGAGACATGAACGACGCGGGCCGCTGAGCGGCCCGACTTTAAGTAATTTTACAGAATAAAACTGCCGAGCAGGAAACCGAAGCAGACTGAGAAAATCACGCCCATGGTGCCTGGAATGAAGAACGGATGGTTAAACACAAAGCGGCCAATGCGCGTGGTGCCGGTGTCGTCCATCTGCACCGCCGCAACCAGCGTCGGGTAGGTCGGCAGAATAAACAGGCCCGATACGGCAGCAAACGAAGCCACGGCGGTCAGCGGGGAGACGTTCAGCGCCAGCGCCATTGGCATAAGGGCTTTCGCCGTTGCCGCCTGGGAGTAGAGCAGGGCGGAGGCGAAGAAGAAGATCACCGCCAGCAGCCACGGATGGCCCTGAATCACGCTGCCCGCCGTCTCTTTGATCCAGTCGATATTGTGGGAAACGAAAGTGTCGCCGAGCCAGGCCACGCCGAGAATACAGATACAGGCGCTCATCCCGGCCTTAAAGGTGCTGGAGCTCAGAATGCTGTCGGTTTCGACCTTGCAGATAATCGTCGTCAGGGTGGCAACGCTCAGCATGATGATCAGAATCGCGTTGGTGGTGTTCATCAGCGGTTTGGCGACCAGACCGAGGCTGGGGCTGTTAATGATGGCATAGGCCACCACGCACACCACGCCCAGCAGGAACAGAAACACCGACAGTTTTGCTTTCGGTTTGATCTCCATCTGGCGTTCACCGCGCAGCTCAATCAGCCCTTCTTCCAGACGCTTCAGGTACACCGGATCGTCAGAGAGCTTTGAGTTAAACAGCATTGTGACGAGGAAGGACATCAGCAGCACCGCCATCAGCGTGGATGGAATCACTACCGAAAGCAGATGAATGTAGCTGACGCCGTGGCCTTCCATAACGGAGGACATATACACCACGGCAGCGGAAATCGGGGAAGCGGTAATCGCAATCTGCGCGGAGACAACGGCGGTGGAGAGCGGACGGCAAGGTTTGACGCCTTGCTCTTTCGCCACTTCAGCGATAACCGGCAGCGTGGCCAGCGAGATGTTGCCGGTACCCGCAAAAATGGTCAGGAAGTAGGTAACGATCGGGGCCAGAATGGTGATGTATTTCGGGTTACGGCGCAGCAGCTTTTCCGTTTGGTTGACCAGGTAGTCAAGACCACCGGCGATCTGCATCGCGGAGATCGCCGCAATCACTGCCATGATGATGGAGATGACGTCGAATGGAATTTTGCCAGGCTCCACGCCAATCGCGGCAAGAACCAGTACGCCCAGGCCACCCGCATAGCCTATACCAATTCCTCCCAGCCTGGCGCCAAGAAAGATCGCCGCTAATACAATGATAAGTTCGATGACTATCATGATCGCTTCCCTTGATTGTTAGATGTTGGATACTTAAATGTTATTTTTTTGATGTTCCAGAAAAGAAAAAAGGCACGTCAGCCGACGTGCCTTGCCTGATTTTAACCTGAATTATTACTGTTCGCTTTCATCGGTAAAACGCTTAGCTTTGTAGGCCGGGTGCATCAGGTTCTGTGGCGAGAAGATATCATCCAGCTCTGCTTCGGTCAGCAGGCCGCGCTCCAGCACTACTTCACGCACGCTCTTGCCGGTTTCCGCACAAATTTTGCCGACGATATCGCCGTTGTGGTGGCCAATGAACGGGTTGAGGTAGGTGACGATGCCGATGGAGTTGTAGACATAGCTCTCACACACTTCTTTGTTGGCGGTCACGCCGTTGATGCATTTTTCCAGCAGGTTGTAGCAGGCGTTGGTCAGGATGTGGATGGATTCAAACATCGCCTGGCCAATCACTGGCTCCATCACGTTCAGCTGCAGCTGACCCGCTTCGGAGGCCATGGTGACGGTCGTATCGTTGCCGATAACCTTGAAGCACACCTGGTTGACGACTTCCGGTACAACCGGGTTCACCTTGGCTGGCATGATAGAAGAACCCGCCTGCAGCTCCGGCAGGTTGATTTCGTTCAGGCCAGCGCGCGGGCCGGAAGAGAGCAGGCGCAGGTCGTTACAGATTTTCGACAGCTTCACCGCCAGGCGCTTCAGGGCACTGTGAACCATCACATACGCGCCGCAGTCGGAGGTGGCTTCGATCAGGTCTTCGGCAGGCACCACCGGCATGTTGGAGACTTCCGCCAGCTTCTGTACCGCCAGTTGCTGATAGCCGTCCGGGGTATTCAGGCGAGTACCGATGGCCGTCGCGCCGAGGTTCACTTCCAGCAGCAGTTCAGAGGTGCGCAGCAGGTTTTTCGTCTCTTCGTTCAGCAGCACGTTGAAGGCATGGAATTCCTGACCGAGGGTCATTGGCACCGCGTCCTGCAGCTGGGTGCGGCCCATCTTCAGGATGTCCTGGAATTCGACCGCTTTGCGCTGGAAGCCGTCGCCTAACTGATTGATGGCATCAATCAGTTTTACCACGGAAGCGTATACCGCGATGCGGAAACCGGTTGGGTAGGCGTCGTTGGTGGACTGGCATTTGTTGACGTGATCGTTCGGGTTCAGATACTGATATTCACCCTTCTGATGGCCCATCAGCTCGAGGCCAATATTGGCCAGCACTTCGTTGGTGTTCATGTTCACGGAGGTGCCCGCGCCGCCCTGATAGACGTCAACCGGGAACTGATCCATGCATTTGCCGTTATTCAGGACTTCATCACATGCGGCGATAATGGCGTTAGCGACACCTTTTGGAATGGTGTGCAGCTCTTTGTTCGCCATCGCAGCGGCCTTCTTCACCATCACCATCCCGCGAACGAATTCCGGAATGTCGCTGATTTTGCTGTTGCTGATGTAGAAGTTTTCAATCGCTCTCAGAGTGTGGACACCGTAATACGCGTCCGCTGGAACTTCCCTGGTACCCAACAAGTCTTCTTCGATACGAATGTTGTTTAACATGTGAACCTTCTTGATTAATCTGCCAATGATTTCACCGTACACACAGGATGAGTAAGGTCATGTGTGTTTTTTGACCGACGATAATTTCCTTAATCGGCCCGATGCCCACGATCATATGCTGATCATAGCGAATTGCCGTAATCTGGATCACTTAAAATGTGCCCACAGGAATTAGATTTATTAATCTGTGAAATGAATCACCGCAAAAACCGTGCGGGAAAAAAGCGTGATGTGGTGGATTGAAAACGGTGAAATAGCCTCCATCTCCTGAACACGCGAATCGCAAACTCATTCAAACCGTCGCCACGAGCGGCGGTTTTCAACAGGAGAAACCAGTGCGCTGGATACCGCTCATTGCCATCTTTTTATACGTTTACATCGAGATCTCGATTTTTATTCAGGTTGCGCACGTGCTGGGCGTCTTCCTGACGCTGATGCTGGTGATTTTCACCTCGGTAATCGGGATGTCGCTGATTCGTAATCAGGGCTTCAAAAACTTCCTGCTGATGCAGCAGAAAATGCAGGCGGGTGAAAGCCCGGCGGCAGAGATGATTAAGAGCGTGTCGCTGATTATTTCCGGCCTGCTGCTGGTGATCCCAGGCTTCTTCACCGATTTCCTCGGCCTGCTTCTGCTGTTGCCGCCGGTGCAAAAGCACCTGACGCTGAAGCTGATGCCGCACCTGCGCTTTGCGCGCACGCCGGGCGGTGGTTTCACCTCGCCTGATGTCGGCGGCGATACCTTTGAAGGGGAGTATCAGCGTAAGGATGAACGGCCTGAGCGTTTAGAAGATAAAGACAATCGTCACGATTAATCTTGCAGCCCGGTGGCGCTCCGCTTGCCGGGCCCGTGAAGTTATGCGGTCATTTATAGGCCGCATCCGACCATCAGCTGTTCTTCCGCTCAGGCAAAAATAGCCACAGTGCTGCCAGCATCACGATGGCATACAGGCTTTTCACTCCGATCATTGCCAACAGCAACAGGCACAATATTCCGCCCACTATCGCCAGCGCCCTGAAGCGACCTTTTAGTAACCGGCAGCCCGCCAGCATGCACAGCAGATAGATCATAATGAAAATGCCGTTGGCGTAGATGATGAGCGCCTCGAGATTGATATTCAGTGCATAAATACAGAGCGTGCTCAGTACGCAGCAGCCGAGTACCGCATTCAGCGCGTTGAGCGGAATCTGTCTGCCCGTGAGCTGAGCCAGACGACCGTGCGGACGATACTGCGCCTGGGACCACACCAGGCGGGCGAAGCTTTGAATATAGATATTAAGGCTCGCGAAGCAGGCCAGAAAGCCCACCACGCTTGCCGCCCACAGCGCCTTCACGCCAAACAGCATCACGACGATTTCAGGCAGCGACGCCGCTGCGGCTTTCTCTGCGCCGAAGGCGTGGAAATGCAGCACCAGCACGGTACAGGCCCAATACACTGCCCCGGCAAGCATCAGGCCAATCATAAGGGCACGCGGAAAGTCGCGCTCCGGCTGTTTAAACTCAGAGGCCATGTGTGCGAAGGCTTCCAGCCCGACGAAACACCAGAACATCACCGACAGCGCGGCGAAAAGCTGTGAGCTGTCAACCTCTGCGACCGGCGGGAAAGGGATCGCCGAAAGGGTGATGCCGCCGGCCCACCAAAGCACGACGATCAGCCCGACGATAAGAAGAGCGACAAGGGTTTGCAGGTTGGCGCTGGTGCTGGCGCCGCGAGAGCCAACCCACCAGACGATTGCCAGCGTGCCGAGCTCTGCCAGCAGCAACTGCTCGTCGTGCCAGCCAAACAGCGCCTGAGTGAACCCGGTGGCAATATGCAGCGCCGCAGGCAAACCCACCGGGATCACCGAGAGAAACAGCCAGCCGGTGACGCGTTCCAGGCGAGGGCCAAACGCCATGCCGACGAAATGCGCCACGCCGCCCGCGCTCGGATAATGGCGGCCCAGCAGCGCAAAGACGATGGCTATCGGGAACACCAGAAGAATCAGTACGGGCCATGCCCACAGGCTGTTGTCGCCCGCGACCAGCGCGGCCAGCGCCGGAACCGCAAAAACGCCGGTGCCCAGCAGCGAGGTGGACAATAAACCTACCCCCTGCGCCAGCCCCAGCTCCTGTTTTAAACCGCTCATCGCCTCACCCTGTTGCACAAAAGCGATCATCGTAGCATTGATGTTGTTGGCGACCTTTTGTGACGAATGCCCATTTCAAAATTTTTTTTGATTTTGCCCCTTGAAGGGGTTTGCCCCCACCCCCATCTCTCTGGTCACTAGCCGGAAAACCGACCGCGGCCCGGCGTCACCATAACTGATAAAGACTTTCTCAAAGGAGAGCTATCAATGAGTATTCGTCCGTTACATGATCGTGTGATCGTCAAACGTAAAGAAGTTGAATCCAAATCTGCGGGCGGCATCGTGCTGACCGGAAGCGCAGCAGGCAAATCAACTCGTGGCGAAATCATCGCTGTCGGTAAAGGCCGCATCCTGGATAACGGCTCCGTGCAGCCGCTGGACGTTAAAGTGGGCGACATCGTGATCTTCAACGACGGCTACGGCGTGAAGTCCGAGAAAATCGACAACGAAGAAGTGCTGATCATGTCCGAAAGCGACATCCTGGCAATTGTTGAAGCGTAATCCATTCGCACACTGACAAACGAATTTAAGGGAAAGAACAATGGCAGCTAAAGACGTAAAATTCGGTAACGACGCCCGTGTGAAAATGCTGCGCGGCGTAAACGTACTGGCAGATGCAGTGAAAGTGACCCTGGGCCCGAAAGGCCGTAACGTGGTTCTGGATAAATCTTTCGGTGCACCGACCATCACCAAAGATGGCGTATCCGTAGCGCGTGAAATCGAGCTGGAAGACAAGTTCGAGAACATGGGCGCACAGATGGTGAAAGAAGTGGCCTCCAAAGCGAACGACGCAGCGGGCGACGGCACCACCACTGCAACCGTACTGGCTCAGGCGATCATCACTGAAGGTCTGAAAGCCGTTGCGGCAGGCATGAACCCAATGGATCTGAAGCGCGGTATCGACAAAGCTGTCGCTGCGGCCGTTGAAGAACTGAAAACCCTGTCCGTGCCATGCTCTGACACCAAAGCGATTGCACAGGTTGGTACTATCTCCGCTAACTCCGACGAAACCGTAGGTAAACTGATCGCTGAAGCGATGGATAAAGTCGGTAAAGAAGGCGTGATCACCGTTGAAGACGGTACCGGTCTGGAAGACGAACTGGACGTGGTTGAAGGTATGCAGTTTGACCGCGGCTACCTGTCTCCGTACTTCATCAACAAGCCGGAAACCGGTGCAGTTGAGCTGGAAAGCCCGTTCATCCTGCTGGCTGATAAGAAAATTTCTAACATCCGTGAAATGCTGCCAGTTCTGGAAGCCGTGGCGAAAGCAGGCAAGCCGCTGGTTATCATCGCGGAAGACGTTGAAGGCGAAGCGCTGGCGACTCTGGTTGTTAACACCATGCGCGGCATCGTGAAAGTGGCTGCGGTTAAAGCACCTGGCTTCGGCGACCGTCGTAAAGCGATGCTGCAGGACATCGCCACTCTGACCGGTGGTACCGTTATCTCTGAAGAGATCGGTATGGAGCTGGAAAAAGCGACGCTGGAAGACCTGGGTCAGGCGAAACGTGTTCTGATCAACAAAGACACCACCACCATCATCGATGGCGTGGGTGAAGAAGCGGCGATCCAGGGTCGTGTGACTCAGATCCGTAAGCAGATCGAAGAAGCAACTTCTGACTACGACCGTGAAAAACTGCAGGAACGCGTTGCTAAACTGGCTGGCGGCGTAGCCGTTATCAAAGTTGGCGCGGCGACTGAAGTTGAAATGAAAGAGAAGAAAGCGCGCGTTGACGATGCCCTGCACGCGACCCGTGCTGCGGTCGAAGAAGGCGTGGTAGCAGGCGGCGGCGTTGCGCTGATCCGTGCAGCTTCCAAGCTTAGCGACCTGCGTGGCGTGAACGAAGATCAGAACGTGGGTATCAAAGTTGCCCTGCGTGCGATGGAAGCGCCTCTGCGTCAGATCGTGCTGAACTGCGGTGAAGAGCCGTCTGTTGTTGCTAACACCGTTAAAGCCGGTGAAGGTAACTACGGTTACAACGCTTCTACCGAAGAGTATGGCAACATGATCGACATGGGTATCCTGGATCCAACCAAAGTGACCCGTTCTGCACTGCAGTATGCGGCCTCTGTTGCTGGTCTGATGATCACCACCGAGTGCATGGTTACCGACCTGCCAAAAGGCGACGCACCTGACTTAGGCGCAGCCGGTATGGGTGGTATGGGTGGCATGGGCGGCATGATGTAATTTCCCGTCATCCTTCAGGCTGCAGTCGCGTTGGATGCGTTCGCTCACCCCAGTCACTTACTTGAGTAAGCTCCTGGGGATTCACGAACTTTCCGCCTTCCTGCAACCAGAATGATTTAGGGAAACGTTATGTATTAATAAACCCCTGTGGCAGAACATGCCACGGGGGTTTTTCTTTTGGTCATCTTTTTAGTATAACGTTCAAACGGACAAGTCGTGTCCAGCCCATTAATAACGAGGAATAACATGCGCGTAAAAGTCTGTGCAGGGATCGTCGGTGCCGCTTTAGTACTGGCAGGCTGCAGTTCCAGTAATGAACTGACCGCGGGCGGGCAGAATGTTCGCTTTGTTGAAGATAAGCCGGGCACTGAATGCCAGCTGGTCGGCACCGCAACGGGCAAGCAGAGCAACTGGCTCTCTGGTCAGCAGGGTGAAGAGGGCGGTTCAATGCGCGGAGCGGCGAACGCACTGCGCAACCAGGCGGCAGCCATGGGCGGCAACGTGATTTACGGCGTCAGCAGCCCGACTCAGGGAATGCTGTCCAGCTTCGTTCCGACCGACAGCGAAATGATCGGCCAGGTTTATAAATGCCCGAACTGAGTGACTTCGCTCGATCGTGATAATGACGCCCTCCATTGTGAGGGCGTTTTGTTATCTGCGGTACACTGACATCAGCTCTGCCGCAGCTGCAAATCCAGCGGCGTTTTGCTCGGCTCGCCGCCAATTTCGCGGGCCAGTTTGGGAACCATATAGCCTGAAACCAGCGTCAGCAACTCGCGCACAATGGCTCTGGCTTCATCATCGCTCACCATGAAATGCGCCGCGCCCTGCACTTTATCGAGCACGTGCAGGTAGTAAGGCATCACACCAGCATCAAACAGGGCATTGCTGAGGTTGGCTAACGTCTGCGCATTGTCGTTCACCCCTCGCAGCAGCACGCTCTGGTTCAGCAGCGTTACGCCAGCCGTTTTCAGTTTGCGCATTGCCTGGCGGAATTCATCATCAATTTCCTGGGCATGATTGATGTGATTCACCAGCAGGATTTGCAATGAAGAGCGTGTAAAACGCTCCGTCAGCACATCCGTAATGCGCGCCGGAATAACAATCGGCAGGCGGCTGTGGATACGCAGGCGTTTGATGTGCGGAATGGCCTCCAGCGCGTCGAGTAGCCAGGTCAATTCATGGTCTTTCGCCATCAGCGGATCACCGCCGGAGAAGATAATCTCATCCAGTTCCGGGTGAGCGCTGATGTAATCCAGCGCCGCCTGCCAGTTGCGTTTGTTGCCCT
This sequence comes from Enterobacter sp. CC120223-11, assembly GCF_900215375.1. GTDB lineage: Bacteria > Pseudomonadota > Gammaproteobacteria > Enterobacterales > Enterobacteriaceae > Scandinavium. The sequence goes on from NZ_OBEF01000012.1 coordinate 132,922, forward strand.
GATTATCGGCGTAAGGGAAATGGCGGCGGAAGCAGTAGCGGCAGTTGACCGCACAGCCACCTTTCACCAGCAGCAGGGCACGGTTGCGGTATTTGTGCAGCAGGCCGGGCACCACGCTGTGCTGTTCTTCCAGTGGGTCGGTGCTGAAACCGGGAGCGGCAACAAACTCCTGCTGTGAAGTCAGCACCTGCAGCAGCAAGGGATCGTTCGGGTTGCCTTTCTCCATGCGAGCGGCAAATGCTCTCGGCACGCGCAGGGGGAATAAACGCTTCGCTTCGCGTCCAGCGGACAAATTTTCATCAGCGTCTACATTTAAGAGACGCAGCAGCTCATCGGGATCGGTGATTACATCGGCAAGTTGCGATAACCAATCTTCTCTGGATGGGGTGTTTAGGGTTACAATATGCGCCATTTTGTGGCTTAGCTACCAGTTAACAAATTTAGAGGGCCTTATGGCGACTTATTCTAGCAACGATTTCCGTGCCGGTCTTAAAATCATGATGGATGGCGAACCGTACTCGGTTGAAGCCAGCGAGTTCGTAAAACCAGGCAAAGGCCAGGCGTTCGCACGCGTTAAGCTGCGCCGTCTGCTGACCGGTACTCGCGTTGAGAAAACCTTCAAATCCACCGACTCCGCCGAAGGCGCAGACGTAGTGGACATGAACCTGACTTACCTCTACAACGACGGTGAGTTCTATCACTTCATGAACAACGAAACCTTCGAGCAGCTGGCTGCCGATGAGAAAGCCGTCGGCGACAACGCCAAATGGCTGCTGGATCAGGCTGAGTGCATCGTGACCCTGTGGGACGGTCGCCCAATCGCCGTCACCCCACCGAACTTCGTTGAGCTGGAAATCGTTGAAACCGATCCAGGCCTGAAAGGCGATACCGCAGGTACCGGCGGCAAGCCAGCGACCCTGAGCACCGGCGCTGTGGTTAAAGTTCCACTGTTCGTGCAGATTGGCGAAGTGATCAAAGTTGACACCCGCTCTGGCGAATACGTTTCTCGCGTGAAGTAATTCATGCTATAAAATTCGGCACGGCAATAATGCTGTGCCGTTTTTTCTTTAAGGGCAGGGATGATGAACCGTTTATTCAAACTCTTCTTTGCGCTGCTGTTCAGCAGTGTACTGCTTTCCGGCTGTAATACCTTTCACGGCTTTGGTCAGGATGTCGAACATCTTGGCAACTCAATCTCCCACGCTGCCAGCAAATAATTTCCCATCGTCTTAAAAGTCGATCCTTTCCGTCCATACGCGGGGATCTTGTCTATGCTTATGTTGCTACAACACAATTATTCTCTGGCAATAAAAGGATGACATCATGATTAAGAAGACCATTGCTGCGTTTTTTACTCTCCTGGTGCTTTCTTCGGCTCTGACTGCCTGTAATACGACGAAGGGTATGGGCGAAGACATTTCCAGTGGGGGTCAGGCTATTTCAGGTGCAGCAACCAAAGCCCAGAACTAAAGCTGTTCGGTACGGCTTGCTGGCCGTACCGCTATTCCACGCACTCGGCTGTCGGAATAAAAGGCGAAAAGCGATTTTCAACGTTGAGCTTCACGCGAATATTACGCTTGTAGGTATAGACTGTTTTCCCCGTAATCTGCATTTCGCTGGCAATGGCTTGATTGCTGGCACCCTCCATCCACAGCGATAACACTTTTTCTTCCTGACGCGTCAGCAGAGGCGTGGCGGAGCGTGTCGGGTGAATCACGGGGCCGCTGTTTAAGACCGCCATGATGTGACTATCCAGATCCTCGAGCGAAGCTTTCTTTGCGACCTCCCGCCCGACATTTTTGAACGCCAGTGGCCCACTCTGAAAGCGTATCAGGCGCGAGCGTTGTTCACAGGTGGCGAGCAGTGCGGGCAGAAAATGTGATTGCTGAATATCGTCCTGAAAGCCGGCGAAATCGGCAATAACCAGATGCGGCATCCAGCTTTCAATGTGGGCTTTCGCCAGTAACAGGCTGTTCAGATGGGTGACTAAAAACGACGAGGGATCGCCATTGACCTGCTGTAGCCATTTCTCCAGCCCGAGGCGGGTAAAGCAACAGCGATCAATAATCAGGATTTTATACATGCCGGGTCGATGAGTACTTCATAGTTGTGGGGCAAGACGCCATGAAGCCATCATAGAGAAGGTTACCTGCGGATAAAAAGGCGATCTCCGCAGTTAAATGCGCCTAATTCACCCTATCAGCGTAGAAAAGTGACTTAATCTAAATTTCTTGCATCCCCGAGGCGGGAAGCTAGAATAGAGTCTCTTCATCACCTTGTGGGACGACCCGCAAGCGTATCTCAAAAGCCGGGGACGACCCCAATACGGAGTCAAAAATGTCCTGGTTAATTCTGGTGGTTGCCGGTCTTCTTGAAGTGGTCTGGGCTGTCGGCCTGAAATACACCCATGGTTTTACGCGCCTCGTACCGAGCGTGATTACGGCGACGGCAATGATAGCCAGCATCGCGCTGCTGTCATGGGCGATGAAAACGCTGCCGGTCGGTACGGCCTACGCTATCTGGACCGGTATCGGTGCAGTCGGTGCCGCCATCACCGGTATTCTGCTGCTGGGCGAATCCGCCAGCGCAGCGCGAATTTTTAGCCTCGCGCTGATTGTCTGCGGCATTATCGGCCTGAAGCTCAGCGCTCACTGATAGGTCTGGTTCACCCAAATCAGCTTCTGCACGGGGAAACCCTGCCGGGTCGCGATGTCCAGCATCTGCTGCTTCATTTCCGGGGAGATGGTTGGCGTGCGGGCGAGGATCCACAAGTAGTCGCGATCCGGCCCGCAGACCAGCGCGTGGCGGTACTCTTTATCGACCGCCATGACGTTATAGCCACCGTAGAACGGGCCGAAGAACGAAACTTTCAGCGCGGCCCTGTCGGGCGATCCTGTGAAATAAGCCACACCGTCGGTCTTCTGCCACATCCCGCGGTCGGGATTCCAGCCCTTATTCAGCACGTTGATGCCCCCGTCGCTGCGCGAGCTGTAGGTGGCGGTGACTTTCTCCAGGCCGCTTTCAAAATTGTGGTCCAGGCGGGCAATTTCATACCAGGTGCCGAGGTAACGATTGGCATCAAAAGGGGAAACGACGGTGACGCCGGACGGCGGCACAGGATTACTACAGGCAACAACCAAAAACGCAGCAGCAACAGTCGCAATGATGGGCAGCAGACGCATGGCAATGTCCTTGCAGGATTTTTTGTAAGTGTAGAACCGTGCGAGAAAAATGTGCGGGCCGCGGAAATAAATATGCCCGGCGTGTGCCGGGCATCTCAGGTTTAGATGAAAATCACCCCAACCAGCGTGATAACGGTCAGGATAGCTGCCAGGCCGTAGAACACCCATTTGCCGTTCGGCACATGGATTTTCAGATCGTGCATAGCGTGGTGGATACGGTGCAGGCCGCACCACAGCGGCAGGACGATCATCAGGAACAGGAACGCGCGGCCAATAAAGCTCTGGGCAAAGGCCAGCACGCGCTCGTAGCTGAAGGCATCATGCGGTGCCAGGCCAAGCGGCAGTAGCACGCCGACCAGCAGCACCATCACTGGCGCAATAATCGCGCCCCACATGCCGCCTGCGCCAAACAGGCCCCAGAAGACGGGTTCATCTGAACGTTTTGGATTTGGATTGATCATCTCGGTCTCCTTACCAGAACAGTGCGACAAACAGGATAACCAGGGTGGCCAAAATCGTCACCGCCCACAGCGCCTTGATAACCGGCTCTGGCCCCATTTTTTCGCCTTTTACAATCACGTTTGCCGCTTTTGGTGCCAGTTCGAACCAGGTTTTGGTGTGCAGCAGCGCGGCAGCGAGCGTGATGAGATTGAGGATCACCACGATCGGGTTTTGCAGAAAGCCGACGTACCCGGCCCAGGATTCAGCGCCGTGCTTCAGCGCGAACAGGCCATAAATCAATACGATGCTGAACCAGACCGTGGGCACCGCCGTCCCTTCACGAATCATGTAGAAACGGTAGAAGGGCAGTTTTTTCCACCACGTGGAGGTCATTGGCTGCACGTAGGGTTTGCGTTTTGTCGTCATGATGCACTCCTTAGCGTGGTTTCAGGGTCGCAATAAGAAAGTCCTTCGAGCTTTCCACTTTGCCCTGCTGAATGGCGGCGGCCGGGTCGACGTGCTTCGGACAGACTTCCGAGCAGTAGCCGACAAAGGTACAGCTCCAGACGCCATTCTTGCCGTTCAGTTGCGCCATGCGCTCCTTTTTGCCGTGGTCGCGGCTGTCTTCGTTGTAGCGATGCGCCAGGGTTATGGCTGCCGGGCCAATAAATTCCTTATTGAGGCCAAACTGCGGGCAGGCGGCGTAGCACAGGCCACAGTTGATGCAGCCGGAGAACTGATGGTACTTCGCCATCTGCGCAGGCGTCTGCGTGTTCGGACCCTGATCCGGCGTGCGCGGGTTGCCGATAATATACGGCTTAATCGCTTCCAGACTTTCGATAAAGTGGGTCATGTCGACCACCAGATCGCGCTCAATCGGGAAGTTAGCGAGCGCCTCAACTTTCAGGCCGTTCTCGTACTCGCGCAGGAAGGTTTTACAGGCGAGCTTCGGCACCTTGTTGACCATCATGCCGCAGGAGCCGCAGATGGCCATGCGGCAGGACCAGCGGTAGCTCAGGTCCGACGCAAGGTTATCTTTGATATAGCCGAGCGCGTCCAGCAGCGACGTTTGCTCATCGTAAGGGACTTCATAAAACGCGCTGTGCGGGGCCGTGTCCACTTCCGGGTTGTAGCGCACGATCTCGACTTTCAGGTTTTTCATCTCAGCCATGGGTCGTCTCCTTCTTCTCGGCTGTTTCCGCTTCGGCACCGTACACGCGTTTTGCCGGCGGCAGCGTGGTGATTTTCACGTCGCTGTAGTCAAGACGCGTGGTGCCATCGGCGTCGCGGAACGCCAGCGTGTGCTTGAGGAAGTTAACGTCATCGCGCTCGGTGCAGCCTTCGTCGAGACGCTGGTGTGCGCCGCGAGACTCTTTACGCGCAAGGGCAGAATGCGCCATACACTCGGCGACGTTCAGGCCGTGGCCCAGTTCGATGGTGTACAGCAGATCGGTGTTGAAGACGCTGGAGGTGTCGGTGATGCGCACGCGCTTGAAGCGTTCCTGCAATTCCGCCAGCTTGTCGACGGTTTTCTGCATCAGCTCCGGCGTACGGTAAATGCCGCAGCCTTCTTCCATCGACATACCCATTTCGTCACGGATCTTCGCCCAGTTTTCGTTGCCTTCCTGGTTCACCAGTGCCTTCAGGCGTTTTTCGACATCGGCGACCTGGGCATCCAGCGCGGCGCCGTTGGCTTCGCCGACCGTTGACGCACGCTCCATGGCGCGTTCACCCGCCATGCGACCGAAGACAACGAGCTCAGCCAGCGAGTTGGAACCCAGGCGGTTCGCTCCGTGCAGGCCGACAGAGGAGCATTCGCCGACGGCAAACAGCCCCTTGATGCGGCTCTCACACTGCTGATCGGTTTCAATCCCGCCCATGGTGTAGTGCGCGGTTGGACGGACCGGAATCGGCTCTTTGACCGGGTCCACGCCGACGTAGGCTTTCGCCAGTTCACAGATGAACGGCAAACGCTCGAGCAGCTTTTTCTCGCCCAGATGACGCAGGTCGAGGTACACCACATCGCCGCGCGGCGTGGGGATGGTGTTGCCTTTGCGCCACTCGTGCCAGAAAGCCTGCGAGACTTTGTCGCGTGGGCCAAGCTCCATGTATTTGTTTTTCGGCTCGCCGAGCGGGGTTTCCGGGCCCATGCCGTAGTCCTGCAGATAGCGGTAGCCGTCTTTGTTGACCAGAATGCCGCCTTCGCCGCGGCAGCCTTCGGTCATCAGGATGCCGGAACCTGGCAGACCGGTTGGGTGATACTGGACGAATTCCATATCGCGCAGCGGTACGCCGTGGCTCAGCGCCATGCCCATACCGTCGCCGGTAACGATGCCGCCGTTGGTGTTATAGCGATACACGCGGCCCGCGCCGCCGGTCGCCATGACCACCGCGTTGGCGCGGATCTGGATAAGTTCGCCTTCCATCATATTCATCGCCACCAGGCCGCGGGCCTGGCCGTCGTCCACCAGAATGTCGAGGACGAAATGTTCGTCAAAGCGCTGAATTTGCGGGAACTGCAGGGAAGTCTGGAAGAGGGTGTGCAGCATATGGAAGCCGGTTTTGTCCGCGGCAAACCAGGTACGTTCGATTTTCATTCCGCCGAAGCGGCGCACGTTCACGGAACCGTCTTCGCGGCGGCTCCATGGGCATCCCCATTGCTCAAGCTGGGTCATTTCTGTCGGGCAGTGGTGGACGAAGTAGTCCACGACGTCCTGCTCGCAGAGCCAGTCACCCCCGGCAACGGTATCGTGAAAATGGTACTCAAAGCTGTCATGATCCTGTGCGACCGCCGCTGAACCGCCTTCTGCGGCAACGGTATGGCTACGCATGGGATAGACTTTTGAAATCAGTGCGATTTTGGCATTGGGATTGGCCTGTGCTGCGGCAATGGCAGCCCGTAATCCCGCCCCGCCAGCGCCTATAACGGCCAGATCGGCATGAAAGGTTTGCACGACATTCCTCCAGAATTGTTGTTATTTCATCACCCGCCTGACTAAAGGTAGTTCACCGGGTTGGGGTGAGGGGTGACGAAAGCGTTTTCCACTGCTCCTTTATGGGTATCGCAGTATAGCCTTATGATCTGGGGGGAAATTTGACGCGTTCGATTTTTTTGCTGATCCGTCTGCGCATTTATCATCGAAATTGATGGACTGCGTCACGGAATTGGCTTTCCCCCGGAAACGGCGGATTTTGCCGGGCAAAATTTGTCTCGTGCTGCGCTTGCGGGTAGACTTCGGGCCTTTGTTTGTATTCGGAGAGAGTTACCATGAGCGAAACGGCCACCTGGCAGCCGAGCGCCTCCATCCCCAACCTGTTAAAACGCGCGGCCATTATGGCGGAGATCCGCCGCTTCTTTACCGACCGCGGCGTGCTGGAGGTGGAAACGCCGTGCATGAGTCAGGCGACGGTCACCGATATTCATCTGGTGCCGTTTGAGACGCGTTTTGTCGGCCCGGGCCACTCTCAGGGAATCAATCTCTACATGATGACCAGCCCCGAATACCATATGAAACGGCTGCTCGCCGCAGGCTGTGGTCCGGTATTCCAGCTGTGCAGAAGCTTCCGTAACGAAGAGATGGGGCGTCACCACAACCCGGAATTCACCATGCTGGAGTGGTATCGCCCGCACTACGACATGTATCGCCTGATCAACGAAGTGGATGATTTGCTGCAGCAGGTGCTCGAGTGCCAGCCCGCGGAAAGCCTCTCTTATCAGCAGGCGTTCCAGCGCCATCTGGAAATCGATCCACTGTCAGCGGATAAAACACTGCTGCGCGAAGCGGCGGCGAAGCTCGATCTCAGCAACATTGCCGATACCGAAGAAGATCGCGACACCCTGCTGCAGATGCTGTTCGCGTTTGGCGTGGAGCCGCACATCGGCAAAGATCGCCCGACCTTCGTCTATCACTTCCCGGCAAGTCAGGCATCTTTGGCGCAGATCAGCACTGAAGATCACCGTGTCGCGGAGCGTTTCGAGGTTTATTACAAAGGCATGGAGCTGGCGAACGGTTTCCACGAACTGACCGATGCCCGCGAGCAGCAGCAGCGCTTTGAGCAGGACAACCGCAAGCGCGCCGCCCGTGATTTACCGCAGCAGCCGATTGACGTGAATCTTCTTGAAGCCCTGAAGGCAGGTTTGCCGGATTGCTCCGGCGTGGCGTTGGGTGTGGATCGCCTGGTCATGCTGGCGCTGGGCGCAGAGCAAATAAGTGACGTGATTGCCTTCACGGTCGATCGGGCCTAGGTAAACTGCAAAAACCCTCATCAAGAGGGTTTTTTAGTATTTTCACCCCTCGCCCTGTGGGAGAGGGGCTGGGGGAGAGAGCATCAGGCCGCACTCCCCTGAATATTACAAACTCCCCACCGTACGCCCGCGTCCTGCTGACGTCATCGTTTTGCTCGTCTTACGCCCGTCCAGGCTTTCCAGACGCATCTGGAAAGGCGGGAACGGCATATCAATGCCGTGTTCACGGAAGCCCGCCAGAATCAGCTGGTGAATTTCATGGCGCAGCGGCATACGATGGCCCATCTCAGCGGCATAAATACGCAGCTCGAAAATCTGAATGCCCTGCTGCAAATCCACCAGGAAGACTTCCGGCGCCGGGTTGTCGATAACCAGCGAGCAGCGTTCTGCAGCGGACAACAGGATCTGCGTGACCTCTTCGCTGTTGGCATCGGACGGTGCCGGCACGCTCAGCACCACGCGGGTGACGGAGTCCGACAGCGACCAGTTGATGAACTGCTCGGTGATGAACGCCTTGTTCGGCATGATGATCTCTTTGCGATCCCAGTCGCTGATCGTTGTCGCACGGGTGTTGATCTTCGTGACGCTGCCCGTCAAATCGCGGATCGTCACCGTGTCGCCGATACGGATCGGTTTTTCGAACAGAATGATAAGGCCGGAGATAAAGTTGGCGAAGATCTCCTGCATACCAAAGCCGAGGCCAAAACCGAGGGCGGCCACCAGCCATTGCAGCTTCGACCACTCAATCCCGATCATCGAGAAGCCCACCAGGCCACCGACCAGCATCAGCAGATATTTGGTGATGGTGGTAATGGCGTAGCCGGTGCCCGGCGTCAGGCTGAGGTGCTGCAGCACCGCCAGCTCGAGCAAAGCAGGGAAGTGACGTACCAGCTGGGTGGTGATGATAAACACCAGAATGGCTATCAGCACCGCGCCAAGCGTAATCGGCTGCAGACTCTCCACGCCCTGCACCGTAGAGGTCACATCCCACAGCGAGATGTTTTCCAGGAAGCCAAACGCCGAGTGGATTTCTGACCACAGTACAATCACCGACACGAGGGCGATCAGCATCAGAATCGATCGGACCAACCGCAGCGACTGGGCGCTTAGCGTGTCGAGATCGACTTCGGCGATGTCTACTTCCGGCGTTCCTTCCAGACTGGTGGTGTGGTGAGGATCTTCTTCACCACGTGCACGATGAGCCAGCATTTCGGCACGACGGTGTTTGGCACGATCGAAAGCGATGCGGCGGCGTTGAATCAGCATCCAGCGGCGGATCACGTGGTAGACAACCAGCAGCAGGAACCAGATGGCGACGGAGGTTTCCAGCCGTGCCAGCAGGGCTTCAGCCGTTGCCAGATAGCCCACCAGTGCGGCCAGAATGGCGACCAGCGGTGCACCCGCCAGCAGGCTCCAGAGCATCCGGTTAATCATGTTGTCGCCGCTGCCCTCTTTGTCGAGGAACAGCGGGATGCCTGCGCGCTTGAGGCTGAGCGTGACAATCGCCAGCGCGCCGCAGATCAGCACAAAGCAGAGCCTGCCGAGTGATGACGAAAATTCGCGGTCGTTGAGATTCTCGAACATGATCAGCGCCATTATCAACGGCACGATTAGCCCGATACTCATCAGGTAATAGCGCATCGCCCGCGCCACGCGGTTGCGAGGCCAGCCGAAGTGGGCCACAAACAGGCCATTTGGCCGGGCAAACGTCGCGCAAATCATTACCACCCACAGCAGCGGTACGGTGGCTGTCACGCCGTAGCCAATGGCGACGGCAAGCGGATAAGGCCAGGCTTCCTGCAGACCGTAGCCGAGCGTCATCCACAGCACCGGCAGCGGTGAGGCGACAAGTATCGACCAAAACAGCGTGCGCAGCGTCAGCCAGAAGTGATCCTGGGTGACTTTGCCCACCCGGTTACTGGAGCGCTCGAGGAAGCGGGTGAAGTGTTTGCGGGAGCTGATGCTGAAACCCACCAGAATCAGCGCGGCAAACAGCGGGATCAGCGTCTCTTTACTGGTCAGCATCATCACCGAGGCTTTGCCGAGCTGGCTGAAGGTATCCAGTGAAATCAGGCGGCGCAGATCCTGCACAATTTCCAGCGGCCAGGCGAAGGTGATCGGGCTGACGTCTGACGTCCAGAAGAGATAGCGGTGGGTCGCTTCGTTAATCTCCTTCAGCGCGTCTTCCAGCTGGCCGTTCGCCACCTTCAGTTTGGTCAACTCAAGGATAAGCGTATCGCCGCCCTGCAGCAGAGAATTCAGCAATTCACGCTGGGTGCGTAGCTGGGCATCCAGAATGCGGTTTTCTTCCGCCGACAGCGGCTGCCCGTTGGCCTGACGCAGCTGCGGCTGCTTGCTGAGTAAATCTTCATAGCGCAGGCGATGCACGCGCAGCTGGGCCATCTCAGTGTCGAGTTGCTGCGGCTTCGGCATTTCCGGCAAACGGGCGACCTGGGCACGAAGTGCCTCGCCCAACAGATTCGAGGAGCCCAGCCATTGCGACTGCTCGCGCAGGGTATTGAGTGCCTGACGCACCTGCAACGTCTGATTGGTGGCCTGACGCTGCTGGGAAGCAACCAGGTCCATCCGCTGCGCCTGCTGGTTCAGCGCCTGGGAGAGTTCACGGTTGACGGTGAACTGCTTCACGATGTCCGGCGGCAGGTTAGCGCTGTTTTCGGCTAATAATTCGGTGCTTTCCAGCGCTTTTTCGGCTTCGCGCTGGCGCTGGCTGTTGAGCTGATTGCGCAGGCCTTGCAGATAGGTGTCGAGCTGTTCGCTCTGCTTCTGCGCCAGCTCCGAGCGCATTCTCGCCAGCTCCTGGCGGTTGTTCGCCGAAAGTTGCGCAAGCTCCAGTTCATTCACCAGCGCTTTCAGCTTGGCGGATTCCGCCTGCAGACTGAGGTTTTGCGCCTGGGCCGTGTTGCCCGTGGCGGTGCCGACGCGGCGTTCAACGTCATTAAGCTGACGGCGGGCGTCGGTCTGTTGCTGCGGGAGCTGATTCAGGGAATCGGCGATTTCACGGGCGCGCTCCTGTTCCTGCTGCGCCTGACGGCTCTTCTCCAGCAGCTGGCTGCTGACCTGCAGGATCTCCTGATTAAGTGCGTCCGTCGTCAGGGCCGTTGGCACCTGGCGTGGCTCATCGCTCAGGCGAGCAAGCTGCGTGCGCAGAGTTTGTGAGAGCTTGGGGAAGTTGTCGATGGACTGCTGATATTGCGTGGCGCGCTCGAGAGAACCTTTGCGTTCCTCAAGCGCGTTCAGCGCGGACTGGAGCGCCTCGACGGCTTCTGGCTGGGCGGGCTTGGCCGCTTTTGCCTGTTCCAGCTCCTGTGAGATCTGTTTGGCGTCGGGGGCGCTTGCTGCGTACGCCCCCATGCTGAGGCACCAGGCCATCAGAAAAGTGATAATCAGGCGCACGTCAGCGATCCTTGTGGTTAGACCTGGTCGGTTTTATCGTCAGCCTGCGGCGTAATCACTTCCGCAGCAACGATTTCATCTTCTACTGCGGGAACAACTTCAGCTTCCGGGGTGACGATCGTCTCGGTGGAGAGCGCCAGCGGTTCACCGATTTTAGTTGCTGACAGGCTCGCCAGTTTTTCGACCAGCTGCACTTTGCCCGGCGCGAAGAGGTTGATTACGGTGGAGCCCAGCTTGAAGCGGCCCATTTCCTGGCCTTTCAGCAGCGCCACGGAGCCTTCGCTTTCGCCTGCAGGCCACGTCCAACGTTTGATCACGCCTTCACGCGGCGGCGTGATGGTGCCCGCCCAGACGGTTTCGATGCTGCCCACGATGGTGGCGCCCACCAGAATCTGCGCCATTGGGCCAAATTCGGTATCAAACAGGCAAATAACGCGCTCGTTACGGGCAAACAGGTTCGGGACGTTCTGCGCAGTCAGGTGATTGACGGAGAACAGATCGCCAGGCACGTAGATCATTTCACGCAGAATACCGTTACAAGGCATGTGTACACGGTGGTAGTCGCGCGGGGAAAGATAAGTGGTGGCGAAAGAGCCGTTGCGGAACAGATCCGCCATCAGGTAATTGCCCGCCAGCAGCGCTTCCAGGCTGTAGTTATGGCCTTTGGCCTGCAAAATTTTGTCGTCTTCAATTTTGCCAAGCTGGCTGATTACCCCGTCGGCTGGCATCACCAGTACGCTCGGGTCGGTATCGAGCGGGCGCACGTCGTCGCGCAGCGGGCGCACAAAGAAGTCGTTAAAGGTGCGGTAGCTGGCGGTGTCCGGCTTCTGCGCCTCTTTCATGTCGACCTTGTAGTATTTCACGAACAGGTCAATGACCAGCTTTGTCAGCCAGCCCGCTCGTTTGCTTGCGCCCCAGCCCGCGAGGCGCGTCAGCCACAGTTTCGGCAGAATGTATTGCAGCGAAAGTTTGAATGAATTTAACAAGATAGCCTCCAGGCCATATTCATTGTTTCAGGCTCTCGGCGGAGCCTTTTTCAAAAAAGGGGCTGATTCTAGCGACGTTCAGCTTAATTGTCAGTCGTCGGTTTCAGAAAAGCTTTTACGCGTTTTTACCTGCACCTGCTTCATGCTTTCGAGAATGTGGTGATAGTTTTCAAAGCGCGTTTCGGCGATTTCACCTTTTTCCACCGCTTCGCGGATGGCGCAGCCCGGATCGTTGTCGTGTTTGCAATCGCGGTATTTGCAGGCGCCCAGATAGTCGTGGAATTCGACAAAGCCATTGAAGATTTGTTCCGGCTCCAGATGCCAGAGACCAAATTCGCGCACGCCAGGAGAATCAATCACATCGCCGCCGTGCGGGAAGTGGTACAGGCGTGCGGCGGTCGTGGTGTGCTGACCGAGGCCCGAGTTATCAGAGACATCGTTGGTGAGAATTTCTTCCTGCAGGCCGAGCAGGGCGTTCAGCAGGCTGGATTTGCCCACGCCAGACTGGCCCGCAAAGATGCTGATCCGCCCGGTGAGCGCTTCTTCCAGCGGCTTGAGGCCGTCCTGGGTGTGGCTGGAAACCATCAGCACGCGGTAGCCAATTTTGCGGTAGATATCCATCTGCTCATTGACGAAGGCCATGCCCTCATCGTCAAGCAGATCGATTTTGTTCAGGACGATGATCGGCTCAACGCTCAGCGCTTCGCAGGCGACGAGATATCTGTCGATAATATTCAGTGACAGTTCAGGCAGGATCGCAGAAACGATAACGATCTGATCGATGTTCGCGGCGATCGGCTTCACGCCGTCGTAAAAGTCCGGTCGCGTCAGCACGGAGGTGCGTTCATGCACCGCCTCAACGATACCTTTGACCTTTACGCCTTCGGCTGCAGTTTTACCCGGACGCCAGACCACGCGGTCGCCCGTTACCAGGGAACGAATAGTGCGACGGATGTTGCAGCGGTGAATGCTGCCCTCGGCGGATTCAACATCGGCATGCATGCCAAAGCGGCTGATGACAATGCCTTCAGCCGTTTCGCCAAACAGGTTGTCATCGAAATCGGGCTTCTCCGCAGTGGTTTTGAGACGGCGCTGGTGATTGGCCTTAACCCGACGCTGCTGACCTTTGGAGAGTTTATTTTTACTCAATCGTGCTGACTCCTGGTCGCCCAAAAGGGGCAAAACCTCTATGATACACGCTATTTTAGATGAATATAGTCACTGTCGTTGTGACGCGAGAAGGGTGGAAAATAGCATGAGTGCAAATGAAAACAACCTCATTTGGATCGATCTGGAAATGACAGGCCTCGATCCCGAGCGCGATCGCATTATTGAAATCGCCACGCTGGTGACTGATGCGAACCTCAATATCCTGGCAGAAGGGCCGACCATTGCCGTTCATCAGTCGGATGCACAGCTGGCGCTAATGGATGACTGGAACGTGCGTACCCATACCGGCAGCGGCCTTGTCGATCGCGTGAAGGCGAGTACTCAGGACGAACGCGCCGCTGAACTGGCAACGATTGAGTTCCTGAAGCAGTGGGTGCCGGAAGGTAAATCACCTATCTGTGGCAACAGCATCGGCCAGGACCGCCGCTTCCTGTTTAAGTACATGCCGGAGCTGGAAGCCTACTTCCACTACCGTTATCTGGACGTCAGCACGCTGAAAGAGCTGGCGCGTCGCTGGAAGCCGGAAATTCTCGACGGCTTTAAAAAGCAGGGCACGCACCAGGCAATGGACGATATCCGTGAATCCGTGGCCGAGCTGTCTTATTACCGCGAGCATTTTATTAAGCTGTAACGGCGTTAAATGGCTTCACAGGCCCGGCAAACGTAGAACTGCCGGGCATTCGCCGTAAAAATAAGCAGTTTGCCGAATAATTCAGCACTTAAGCAAAAATCAAAAAAAATCGGTTGTAGGGGGGTTGCAGCTCAAAGGATTTCTCGTATAATGCGCCTCCCGTAACGACAGAGAATTACGCGTTACGACAGCAACAAATTTGCGGGAATAGCTCAGTTGGTAGAGCACGACCTTGCCAAGGTCGGGGTCGCGAGTTCGAGTCTCGTTTCCCGCTCCAAAATTTG
>NZ_OBEF01000013.1 GCF_900215375.1 Enterobacter sp. CC120223-11
TAGTGTTTGCTCCCTCTCCTTTGGGAGAGGGTCGGGGTGAGGGGATCAGACCGCACTGCTCCCGATTGCAAAAAGGCAACTTCGGTTGCCTTTTTTAATGTTTGCTCTTTTTATGCCTTGCCCTGAGACCAGTAGGCCATAAAACTCACGCAGTCGCGGTTCAAATCCTGCACCTCAATCAGCTCTCGGCGCAGCGACTTCACCACTCTGGACTCCCCCGCAACCCACGCCTGAAAGCCTTTCGCCTCCGTGGCTCTTTCCCAAAGCAGCGTGTCACTCAGGCTTTGCTCCTGCGTCGATTGTTCGTGGGCTAAAGCATATTCCGGGATCTGTACGTATTGCCTGACCCCATTGAGTAAGTCCTCATTGCGCTCGCGCGGTAGCCAGTGGATCGCCGCAAACGGAAACGCCTGGGGTTGCACGTCCGCCGCCAGCGGCACCGAGAAAAACGCCTGCACCCGCGGCGGCTCAGCTTTCTTTGCCAGCTGTTCAAGAATGCCGATAGCCGCAGGCAACGCCGTTTCATCGGCAATCAGCAGCGCCTGACGTACGCTGTCGCTGTCCAGCCACTCGTAGCCGCCGCTGTCTTCAGGCGATTCCGCATTGGGTGCCACCATCTGAAGTACGTCACCCGGTCTGGCATGCGTGGCCCAGCGCGATGCTGGTCCGCCGTCGCCGTGCAGCACAAATTCAACATCAACCTCGAGCTGTTCCCTGCGTAACGCCCGCAGCGTATAGGTCCGCATCACCGGACGCTCGGCCTTCGGCAGCGCCAGGTAATCCTGATACCAGCTGTCGCTGACCGCCATTCTGGTTGCCTTCCCGCCCTCTTCGTCAAACAGCAGTTTTATGCGCTGGTCCGGGGATTCATGTTTCATCTGCGCCACGTCTGGACCCGTGAAAACGCAGCGTAACAGCGAGGGAGAAACCTGGATGCGGTGGGTAAGAATGACGTTAAAAATACGGTAGCCAGCGGCCATCTGAGGCTCCTGTGTGAACGCAGCGTAACCGGCCTGCAGGCAGATACCGGCACAAAGTGTGGGTAAATCAGGGAGATAATGAAAACAAATATGTCAAAAAGTGTTGCCGTAGTAAACAGAATGAATATCATAACGATAATTATTATCAATATTGTCACACTTTTTTCACTGTTATTTTCTATTTGGGACTCTGCAGATTATGAAACGCTCCACGCTCTGGGTACTTCACCCCTGCCTGCTCGCCATGCTTTCCGCTGGCGCTGCGGCCGAAGACAAACAAGAAGAAACGCTGGTGGTTTCCGCCAGCCGCGCCAACCACACCGTCGCCGATATGGCACAAACCACCTGGGTCATTGAACAACAGGAAATTGAACAGCAGGTTCAGGGCGGTAAGGAGCTGAAAGAGGTGCTGGCGCAGCTGATCCCGGGCATGGACGTCAGCAGCCAGGGACGCACCAACTACGGCATGAACATGCGTGGCCGCTCGATGATGGTAATGGTGGACGGCGTGCGCCTTAACTCCTCCCGCAGCGACAGCCGCCAGCTCGACTCCATCGATCCCTTCAACATCTCACGCATCGAGGTTATCTCCGGCGCCACGTCCCTCTACGGCGGCGGCAGCACCGGCGGGCTCATCAATATCGTCACCAAAAAAGGTCAGCCGGAAACCGAAGTCGAGTTCCAGACCGGGGCGAAAAGCGGCTTCAACAGCCATAACGATCACGACGAAAACGTGGCGGCTTCCGTCAGCGGCGGCAATGACAATGCGTCCGGGCGCCTCTCCGTGGCGTATCAGCGCTTCGGCGGCTGGTACGACGGCAACGGCGATGAGGTGATTATTGATAACACTCAGACCGGGTTACAGTATTCCGATCGTATCGACGTGATGGGCACCGGCACGCTGAACATCGACGACCATCAGCAGCTCCAGCTGACCACGCAGTATTTTAAAAGTCAGTCCGACGGCAAACACGGCCTGTTCCTTGGCGAGAACTTTTCGGCGGTGACCGGCGATGGCCGGGCGTACAACAAAGACAACCTCGATTCCGATCGTCTGCCCGGTACCGAACGTCATCTGATCAACCTGCAATATTCTAATACCGACGTCTGGGGACAGGATTTAGTGGCGCAGATTTACTACCGCGACGAAAGCCTGACCTTCTACCCGTTCCCGACGCTTAGCAAAGGCACGGTGACCAGCATCGGTGCCTCGCAACAGAAAACCGATTTTTACGGCGGCAAGCTGACGCTGAACAGCAAACCGCTGGATGATCTCAATCTGACCTGGGGCGTTGACGTCGATCATGAAACCTTCAACGCCAACCAGCAGTTCTTCGATTTAAGCAAAGCCGCCGCCAGCGGCGGGATGACGCTGGACAACGACTATAACGTCGGGCGCTATCCGGGATACAGCATCACCAACCTCGCCCCCTTCATGCAGGCAAGCTACGACATCAGCGCCATTACCCTGAGCGGCGGCGTGCGCTATCAGTACACCGAAAATAAGGTGGATGATTTTGTTGGTTACGCCCAGCAGCAGGCCATCGCCACGGGCAAAGCGACATCTGCCGACGCAGTGCCCGGCGGTAAAACCGACTACAACAATCTGCTGTTCAACGCAGGCATTCTGGGCCATCTGACCGACCGTCAGCAGCTGTGGTTTAACTTCTCCCAGGGCTTTGAAATTCCCGATCTCGCCAAGTATTACGGCTCCGGTAGCTACACGCTGGCAAACGGGCATTACCAGCTGAACAACAGCGTGAACGTGAACGACTCGAAGCTCGACGGCATAAAGGTTAATGCCTACGAGCTGGGGTGGCGCTTCACCGGCGACAGCCTGCGCACGCAGATTGCAGCCTATTACTCGCTGTCCGATAAAACCATCAACATCAATAAAACCGACATGACCATTACGCTCGACGACGATCAGCGTCGGATTTATGGCGTCGAAGGTCAGGTGGATTACTACTTCAGCGCCAGTGACTGGAGTCTCGGCTCTAACTTTAACGCCATCAAGTCGGAAACCCGTGAGAACGGCAAGTGGGAGAAGCTGACCGTAGACAGCGCCAGTCCATCAAAAGTCAGCGCCTGGGTGAACTGGGCTCCGGGCGACTGGGGTTTGCGCGTGCAGAGCACACAAACGTTTGACCTGTCTGATTCAGACGGCAAAAAAATTGATGGCTACAACACCGTCGATTTCCTCGGCAGCTATACCCTGCCGGTGGGGAAAGTCAGCTTCAGCGTCGAAAACCTGTTGGATGAGGAGTACACCACCGTCTGGGGGCAGCGTGCACCGGGACTTTACAGCCCGACTTACGGCGCGCCTGGCCTGTATACGTACAAAGGCCGTGGCAGAACATTTGGCCTGAACTACTCGGTCCTCTTCTGATACAAAAAAGCCACCGTTCAGTACGCTGGCTTCTTCAGCATCCTGGCGGGCATCAGCCGCGGCCAGGATGATTCATGATGTGATCTTCCCAGTCCACCACGTCAGACTCTTTCACCGCAATATGGCGCACGGAAATACGCTCGCCGTGCATGGCCACCTTTGAACCCGTCAGCAGCGGGTGCCACGTCGGCAGCGGCTTACCTTCTGCCAGCAAACGGTAGGCACAGGTGTGCGGCAGCCATTCGAAGGTCGGGAGATTATCGCGGGTCAGCTTGATGCAGTCTGGCTCGTATTCGAAACGGCGTTCGTAGTTTCGGCACTGGCAGGTTTTGATATTCAGCTGACGACAGGCAACGTTGGTGAAGTAGATTTCGTCGCTGTCTTCATCCATCAGCTTATGCAGGCAGCACTGGCCGCAGCCGTCGCACAGCGATTCCCACTCGGCGTCGGTCATTTGCTCGAGCGTTTTGCTCTGCCAGAAGGGTGTGTCGCTCATAAAAAAATCCGCCATTAAAAACCAGGGGCACCTTATAACCAGTCTGGCATGCGGATGCAAGTTTTGCCGCCCGACTGCGGCGGCAAAAGATGCTTACAGTACGCGGGTGGAGAGCGAATGGCCGTTGACGCTGACTTCCAGCTCATCGCCGCTTGCCAGCGGGCCGACGCCTTCCGGCGTGCCAGTGAGGATGACATCCCCGCTTTTCAGGGTGAAGAAGCGGCTCATATAGGCAATCAGTGGCACAATCTTGTGGATCATGTCTGAGGTGCTGCCCTGCTGGCGTACTTCGCCGTTGATTTTCAGGCTGAGGGAGGTGTTTTGCGGATCGCCCTGAAAATCGCCTGCCGGAATAAAACCGGAGATGGGGCAGGAATTATCGAAGCCTTTGGCTTTCTCCCACGGCTGACCCGCTTTCTTCATCTTGCCCTGCAAATCGCGCAGCGTGAGATCTAATGCCACGCCGTAGCCAGCAATCGCTTTGCGCACGTGATCTTCTGATGCCTGGCGCAGCGTGCCGCCAATGAGCACCGCCAGTTCAACTTCATGGTGCACCGAGCCCAGACCTTCCGGCAGCACCAGCGGCTGACGAATATCGCACAGCGCCGTTTCAGGTTTGATAAACAGCACTGGCTCTTCCGGCGTGGCGCTGCCCATTTCCTGAATATGTTTGGCGTAATTGCTCCCTACACAAACCACTTTACTGACCGGGTAATCCAGTAGCGCGCCCTGCCAGTGATGATGTTGATACATGCCTGCTCCTGTCGTTGCGTTATTGTTTTCCGCTCGCCTGGAGATGTTGCTTGAGTAAATTTTCCGGCGGAGGCGGCAGCTGCAAATAATAGCCTTGTTCAGTTAAGGCCTTTTTTACTTTTTCCAGATCGGCATTGGCTAATGTTTTACGCCCGTCCAGGGGCAGAATCATGGCAAGCTGGGGCTGACCAAATCCTTGCATTAATTCCTGCGGTACGCGGGAGAAATCGTCTTTTTTTTCGACATATAAGTAGGTCTGGTCGCGCTTATTACTTTTGTAGATCACACAAAACATGACTTTTACTCTGAATTGGACCGTGGCGACTTGCCACTCTATATTAGTGACTATAACATGCCCTGTAGTCTTCGGAATATTACCGCAGCCCTGCGGTGGATAAATTGAAAATTGAGTAAGGCCAGGATGTCAAACACGCCCATCGAACTTAAAGGCAGTAGCTTCACGTTATCAGTGGTTCATTTGCACGAGGCAAAACCCGAGGTTATTCGTCAGGCGTTAGAAGACAAAATCGCCCAGGCTCCCGCTTTTCTCAAACACGCACCGGTGGTGGTCAACATCAGCAGCCTGGCTGAGGTGACTCAGTGGAAACCGCTGCAGCAGGCGATCTCTGCAACGGGCTTACGCATTATGGG
Source organism: Enterobacter sp. CC120223-11 (assembly GCF_900215375.1). Lineage (GTDB taxonomy): Bacteria > Pseudomonadota > Gammaproteobacteria > Enterobacterales > Enterobacteriaceae > Scandinavium. The sequence goes on from NZ_OBEF01000013.1 coordinate 5,270, forward strand.
CGTCAGCGGTTGTAAAAATCCGCAACTGAAGGCTGAAATCGATCGGGCCGGTATTCCCTTACTCACTGAAGGGAAAGAAAAAGTCGCTCGTCCGGTGCCCGTTGAGGCCACTGCTCCTGCACCAATTGCAACTCCCGTCACAAAAACGCGATTGATTGATACCCCGGTTCGTTCCGGTCAGCGCATTTATGCGCCAAACTGTGATCTGATTGTCACCAGTCACGTGAGTGCGGGCGCAGAACTTATCGCCGACGGCAACATTCACATTTACGGCATGATGCGTGGGCGCGCGCTGGCAGGTGCCAGCGGTGACAGAGAAGCACAAATATTTTGTACTCATCTTGCGGCAGAACTGGTGTCTATCGCAGGGGAATACTGGCTGAGTGAGAACATCACCGCCGACTATTATGGCAAAGCGGTTCGTCTGCGTCTGGACGAAGCGGCTTTGACAATTGAACCGTTAAACTGATCCCTTTTAACAAGGAATTTTTATGGCACGCATTATTGTTGTGACTTCGGGTAAAGGGGGCGTCGGCAAGACCACCTCCAGCGCGGCCATCGCTACTGGTTTGGCCCAGAAGGGAAAAAAGACTGTCGTCATCGACTTTGACATCGGCCTGCGTAACCTCGATCTGATCATGGGCTGTGAACGCCGCGTGGTTTACGATTTCGTGAACGTGATTCAGGGCGATGCCACGCTGAACCAGGCGCTGATTAAAGATAAACGCACTGAAAATCTCTATATTCTCCCGGCTTCTCAGACCCGCGACAAAGACGCGCTGACCTACGAAGGCGTGGAAAAAGTGCTGGAAGAGTTGAAGAAGATGGAGTTCGACTTCATTGTCTGCGACTCCCCGGCAGGCATTGAAACAGGTGCGCTGATGGCGCTCTACTTCGCCGATGAAGCCGTGATCACCACCAACCCGGAAGTCTCTTCCGTGCGTGACTCGGACCGCATCCTCGGCATTCTGGCCTCCAAATCGCGCCGCGCTGAGAAAGGCGAAGACCCGATCAAAGAACATCTTCTGCTCACCCGCTATAACCCGGGTCGCGTCAGCAAAGGCGACATGCTGAGCATGGAAGACGTGCTGGAAATTCTGCGCATTAAACTGGTTGGCGTGATCCCGGAAGATCAGTCAGTCCTTCGCGCCTCTAACCAGGGTGAACCGGTGATTCTCGATGCCGAAGCCGACGCGGGCAAAGCCTACGCCGACACGGTTGATCGTCTGCTGGGAGAAGAACGTCCTTTCCGCTTCATAGAAGAAGAGAAGAAAGGTTTCCTCAAACGCCTGTTCGGAGGATAAGTTATGGCATTACTCGACTTTTTTCTCTCACGAAAAAAGAACACCGCCAACATCGCGAAAGAACGTTTACAGATTATCGTCGCGGAACGCCGCCGCAGTGACGCAGAGCCACACTACCTGCCGCAGCTGCGTAAAGACATTCTGGAAGTGATCTGCAAGTACATTCAGATTGACCCGGAAATGGTGACCGTGCAGCTGGAGCAAAAAGACGGGGATATATCGATTCTTGAGCTCAACGTGACGCTTCCCGAAGCGGAAGAATCGAAGTCCTGATGTGATAAACCCCGGAATTCCGGGGTTTTTTATTGGTGCAATGCGGTCTGATACACTTACCCCGGCTCTCCCCCACAAGGAGAGAGAGCAGACGGTAAAACCCCTCTGAAAGAGGGATTTTGCTGTTTACCTCGGATAATTCGCCAGCAGAGCATTCAGGCGATCGGCCATCAATTCGCCACGCCAGCCCGCCACAAGCTCCGGCAGACCGTTTTGCGGCTTCAGCTTCCAGTGCCAGTTCAGCAGCTGGTTAATCTGACGACGGGAAGCCAGCAGTTCCGCACTCACGCCCTTCTCTTTGCTGACGTCCTGCACCAGCGCTTTAATCTCTTTGAACAGCGTGCGGTAGCCCGGCATGTCCATGAGGTTCAGCAGAGGTTCAGGCAGCGCCTCTTCCGGCAGGGCTTTGGCTTTTTCCACCAGGCTCAGCAGCGTTTTGCCGTGGAAGCGAATTTCGCTACCTGAGAGTCCAAGACTGTCGAGTTCGCCCATGCTGCCTGGCATATAGCGCGCCACGCTCCACAAATGCTCCTCGCGCACCACGAAATTAACCGCCATGTTCCGCTCGCGGGCTTTACGCAGACGCCAGTCGGCCAACAGTTTCAGGCACGCCAGCTGGCGCGTACGCAGCTGCCAGGCGTTGGTGATATCGCGCCAGGCCTCAGCCGGATCAACCACTTCCTGACGGCGCTGCTGCATCAGGCGACATTCGTCGAGCGCCGCAGGCAGCCAGCCGCTGGTGTCTGTTTCCGCCAGCAGTTTTATTGCGATGGGCAGCAGGTACCAGACGTCCGCCGCCGCATAGTCGCACTGGCGCTCAGTCAAAGGGCGGGCCAGCCAGTCGGTGCGGGATTCGCTTTTGTCGAGGGCAATGCCGGTGTACTCCTCCACCATCGCCGCAAAGCCCCAGGACATTGGGCGACCACTGAACGCCGCCAGAATCTGGGTATCGATGAGCGGCTCCGGTAATTCACCGAAAGCATTCAGGAACACTTCCAGATCTTCACTGCCGGCGTGCAAATATTTAGTGACATTTTTGTCACTCATCAACGCTTTGAACGGCCGCCAGTCATTAATCGTCAGCGGGTCAATCAGCACCACCGTCTGGCCGTCAAACATCTGGATCAGGCCCAGCTGCGGGTAATAGGTACGGGTGCGGACAAATTCGGTGTCCAGCGCAATGGCGGGTACGTTGCGGGCCTCGTCACAGGCGGCCTTCAGCGCAGCGTCCTCAGTGATCATCTGATAATTCAATCTGTATTCTCTATGGTTTGCGCCCATAAAAAACGCCGGCTTAACCGGCGTCTGAAGGCGACTCACGCGTAGTTCAGGCTTTATTGTCCACTTTAGCGCGCGCTTCGTCACGCAGTTCTCGTCGCAAAATCTTTCCGACGTTCGATTTTGGCAGTTCGTCGCGGAACTCCACCATCTTCGGCACTTTGTATCCGGTCAGTTGGCGGCGGCAGAAGGTGATCAGCGCCTCATCGGTCAGCGCCGGGTCTTTCTTCACCACGAAGATTTTCACCGCCTCACCGCTGCTGCCGGACGGAACGCCAACAGCGGCCACTTCCTGGACGCCAGGATGCTGCATGACCACATCTTCGATTTCATTTGGATAGACGTTAAAGCCGGAGACCAGAATCATGTCCTTTTTACGATCGACAATCTTCAGAAAGCCCTCTTCATCCATTACCGCGATATCACCGGTATGCAGCCAGCCATCTTTGATGATTTCGTCAGTCGCATCGGGACGCTGCCAGTAGCCCAGCATGACCTGCGGACCTTTAACGCACAGCTCACCCGGTTCGCCCGGCGGCACTTCGTTGTCGTCGTCGTCCACCAGCTTCACTTCGGTGGACGGCACCGGCAGGCCAATGCTGCCGCTGTGGTAGTCGATATCATGCGGGTTGACGCTCACCAGCGGCGCGCACTCCGTCAGGCCGTAACCTTCCAGCAGATAGCGACCGGTTAGCTTCACCCAGCGCTCCGCCACCGCGTGCTGAACCGGCATGCCGCCGCCCGCAGAGAGGCGCAGCGTGGAGAAATCGAGCTGCTGAAATTCTTTATTATTCAGTAGCGCGTTGAACAGCGTGTTCACGCCGGTCATGGCGGTGAACGGGTATTTCGCCAGCTCTTTCACCAGGCCTGGAATATCGCGCGGGTTGGTAATGAGCAGGTTCTGCCCGCCAAGCTCAATAAACAGCAGGCAGTTCATGGTGAGCGCAAAAATGTGGTACAGCGGCAACGCGGTAACCACCAGCTCTTTGCCGGGACGGAACAGCGGCCCGTAAGTGGCATGAACCTGCGCGAGGTTCGCCAGCATGTTGCGATGGGTCAGCATCGCGCCCTTCGCTACGCCGGTAGTACCGCCGGTATATTGCAGGAACGCCAGATCCTCAGTGACCACTTCAGGCTTGATGTACTGCATCCGGTAGCCCTGCTGCAGCGCGCGGCGGAAGGAGATGGCATCCGGCAGATGATATTTTGGCACCAGGCGCTTAACGTATTTGACCACAAAGTTAACCAGGGTGCCTTTCGCCGTGGAGAGCTGATCGCCCATGCGGGTCAGGATCACGTGCCGCACCTGGGTCTTTTCAACCACTTTCTCAAGGGTGTGGGCAAAGTTGGAGACAATCACAATGGCGCTGGCACCGCTGTCGTTGAGCTGATGCTCGAGTTCGCGCGGGGTGTAAAGTGGGTTCACGTTTACCACAATCATTCCGGCTCGCAGGATACCGAAAAGCGCCACGGGGTATTGCAGCAGGTTCGGCATCATCAGCGCGACCCGGTCACCCTTTTTCAGCCCCAGACCTTCCTGAAGATAAGCGGCGAATGCGCGGCTGCGCTCTTCGAGCTTGCGGAAGGTCATCACTTCGCCCATGTTCACAAACGCAGGCTGGTCGGCGAAGCGGGTCGACGCCTGTTCAAACAAATCTACCAGGGATTGATAGCGGTCAGGATCGATCTCCGCCGGTACATCGGCGGGATAACGGTTAAGCCAAACCTTTTTCAATGCATCACCTCTGAAATGAGAATTCGTCGTCATCACAACCCCTGTTAATAAACAAGCCGTTAACAACATATTAACTTATCGTACCAGTTTATTAATTAATCGGATTTAAGGTTGCGAAGCGCGTCACTATTTATTTTTCTTATGAACGGGAGTCCATTCCTACAAAAAGAAACAGCGGACAAGCCGCTGTCTCATACTACTTTAAAAATAATATGTTACTCGGTGACGATAGTCTGCACCTGCGCCGGGCCCGGGTTATACCAGCCCCAGCCCACGCCGCCATAGCCGTAACCACAGCGATGGTGATAACAGCCGCCGCCCCAGTATGGGTCAATCGGCTGCGGTGGCATCACCACCTGCTGCGTGACGCGCCAGCGCTTATAGCCGTTCGCCTGCATCACCATATAAGTGTATTCGGTGTCGCCAATCTTACCCTTCGCGGTGCCGGTAATGGGCCCGACGACGGTCACCAGCTGATTGCGGAAATCAACCGGATCGAGGAAGCCGTTTACGTCCGCATAGATACGGCCACGCGATGGCGTACCGAGGCCCGGGCGAGCGCCTTCATCAAGCGGCACGGTCGCAATTTCCAGACGGGTTTTGCCCGTCTCATTTTTGACATTGACCACCTTGCCGCCGAAGCGGGCTTCCTGACCGACGTACAGCTGCGGGGCAGCCATTACGCGGGCCAGATCCTGCTGTGGCGTTGGGCTGGTACCCTTGATTTCATCCGGTACCGACACGCATCCGCTAAGTGCGGCAATGACCAGTCCAGCCAGTACCCCACGTACGACCTGTTTGCGACTTGCCATGATGAGACTCCTTTATTTCTCAGTGCTTATGACACTAAGATTCATTCCCGGCCGGGAAGTTTCTTCCACGCTACGGTATTGCGTAAATAAACCGGTTCGGCGTTTTCAACGGCAACCGTTTTCTGTGCAGCAAACAGTTGGCAGGCCAGCGGCAGCATGTCCTCAGCCTCCGGCAGAAGCGTATCACCATTTGCCAGCGCGACCGACGTGTCTTTCGCCATATCCGGCCACGCCTGCCAGCCTGTCCCCACTGTCGCCCACTCGCCCTCGAGCTGCTTCAAGCGGTCGTTAACGGCTTCAGGTTTCAGCACCGCTTCCGTCTCTTCGCCGTGCCAGATACCCTGCTCATCACGCTGATATTCTGCCCAGTACACTTCGCCCATGCGGGCATCAATGGCGGCCAGCACGCGCGTTGCGCCAGTTTTGCGGAAGGCACCCTGCGCCATGGTTGCCAGCGTAGACACGCCAATCATTGGCAGATTCGCGCCCAGCGCCAGGCCTTGCGCGATGCCAATGCCGATGCGCACGCCGGTAAAGCTGCCCGGCCCACGGCCAAACGCCAGCGCGTTGAGTTCAGTCAGATCTGTAGCCGTTTCGGTAAGAATATCCTGCACCAGCGGCAGAATACGTTGGGTGTGTTCGCGGGGACATAGCTCGAAGTGAGCCGTGGTGGCACCGTCATTCCACAAAGCCGCAGAACAGGCTTCTGTGGCGGTATCAATAGCCAGAATTCGCATAGGACGTCGCGCTCTCGCAATAGCGGGTCAACAAAATGGCGCGCATCTTACCACAGTTCGGCACAAATTACCCCACCGAGAGCCCCGCAAGAAAACGCACGGCCCGGCTGATATCACGGGTACGCGGCGTGGGCGGCAGGCTGGATAAGAACACCGCGCCGTAAGGTCGCATCACCAAACGGTTATCGCAGATAACCAGCACGCCACGGTCATCAACGTCACGGATAAGACGCCCGACGCCCTGCTTGAGCGTAATGACCGCATCCGGAAGCTGCACCTCGTCAAACGGATCGCCTCCCCGCAGGCGGCAGTCTTCCATCCGCGCCTTCAGCAGCGGGTCTTCAGGTGACGTGAACGGCAGTTTATCGATGATAACCAGTGAGAGCGCATCGCCTCGCACGTCCACCCCTTCCCAGAAGCTGCTGGTCGCCACCAGCAGGGCGTTGCCCGCGCGGACAAACTGCTGCAACAGTTGACCTTTGCTGGTTTCCCCTTGTAACAGCACCGGGAGATCGAGAATGGCGCGGAACTGTTCGGCAAGGTCGCGCATCATTGCGTGCGAGGTGCAGAGCATAAAACAGCGGCCGTTGTTGGCCTCTATCATCGGGCGCAGCATATTCGCCAGCTGTTTTGCGCCGCCGGGTTGATTGGGCAGCGGCAGGTTTCGCGGCACGCAGAGCAGCGCCTGTTTGGCGTAATCGAACGGGCTTGGCAGCAGCAGCGACTCCGCTTCATCAATCCCGAGACGGGCGGTGAAATGGTGCAGGTCGTCGTTCACCGACAGGGTCGCCGAGGTGAAAATCCAACTGCCCTCCTTCTGCGCCATTACCTCTTTGAATTTATCGGCGACAGTCAGCGGCGTCAGCGCGAGGGTGAAATGCCGCGACGTGCATTCATACCAGTAGCTGAAGCCTGGCTGGTTAATTTCTTTCAGGCGCTTGAGGCGGGCGCGGTACAGCGTGGCACGTTCAAAGGCAGCGTCGAGCAATGCCGAGCGGCCGAGTGAGAGCTTCGCCACGTCATAGCAAAGCTCCAGCGCATCGTCGAGCAGCAGCAGCGCGCGCTGAATGCCGTTGTCTGCCAGCAGTTCACGCAGGTTGCCACGGTAGCCCGGTTCGCCGAGCTGTAGGCGGAAATCCTGCGTTGCCTGAGCCAGACGATCGGCGCACTTTTGCAGCTGCTGGGTGTCTTTCAGTTCGGTGCGGTAGGCGATGGTGATGTCCCTCGCCATGTCGAGCAACTGACGGCTGGAGAGCGACTGGCCGAAATACTGGCTGGCGATATCGGGCAACTGATGGGCTTCATCGAAAATCATCACTTCCGCTTCGGGGATCAGTTCGCCAAAACCGCCCTCTTTCACCACCATATCGGCGAGGAACAGGTGATGGTTGACCACCACCACGTCGGCATCCATCGCCTTTTTTCGGGCTTTCACCACGAAGCAGTCTTTGTACAGTGGGCAGTCACTGCCGAGGCAGTTGTCGTTGGTGCTGGTGACCAGCGGCCAGGCGTGGGAATCTTCGGCGACGCTCACGCAGGTGCTGATGTCGCCATCTTCGGTCTGGTTCGCCCAGCTTCTGAGAATGATGACATCACTCAGCGTTTGAACGGGGAGATCGCCCCCGGCAATGGCCTGCTGTTCAAGACGCTCAAGGCACAGGTAGTTGGAGCGACCTTTCAGCAGCGCCAGCCTGCCGGTATATTTCAGGGCTTTTGCGACGGTCGGCAGGTCGCGGCTGTAGAGCTGATCCTGCAACGCTTTTGAGCCAGTGGAAATAATGACCTTTTTCTTTGCACGCAGCGCAGGGGCCAGGTAAGCGTAGGTTTTGCCCGTACCGGTACCCGCCTCCACCACCAGCGGACGCGTTTCTTTGATGGCTTTTGCCACCGCCTGCGCCATCTGTCGCTGCGGTTCACGCGGCTTGAATCCGGGTATCGCTTTGGCTAACTGCCCGTCTGTTGCAAAATCGTCCGTCACACTGCCCCCTGTAAATCTGGACAGTGATTATGTCAGCGCGGGACGAGTTGTGCCAGTCTGGCGGATGACGTGCCGCCGACATTGTGGCACTCTTGCGGGCGCTGAAAGGATTTTAAAGAGGATAAAAAGATGACAATCGTTCGAATTGATGCCGAAGCCCGCTGGTCTGATGTGGTGATCAACAACCAGACAATCTATTACACCGGCGTGCCGTCTAATCTCGACGCCGATGCGTGCGAGCAAACCGCGAATACCCTGGCGCAGATTGATGCGATTCTGGAAAAACAGGGCAGCGATAAATCACGCATTCTGGATGCCACGATTTTCCTGGCTGATAAAGCCGATTTCGCCGCGATGAATAAAGCCTGGGATGCGTGGGTGGTTGCCGGTCATGCGCCAGTGCGCTGCACCGTGCAGGCCGGGCTGATGAAGCCGCAGTATAAAGTTGAGATTAAGATTATCGCGGCGGTATAAGCCGCAACCCTTTTCTCGCAAAAGGGTTTTATGTTTGCGCCCTCTCCCTGTGGGAGAGGGTTGAGATGAGGGCATCAGGCCTGACGGTCATCTGTTACTCGTCTTCGTCCTCAAAACGCGCCACTATCCGCTCGCCGGTGTGGTTGGCCCGCAGCTCTTCGGCCACTAACGCAATCGCCTGCCCGCTACTCATTCCCTGAGACATTAACTCCTGGATACGTTCGACCGCTTTCTGCTGCTGGTCGTGGCTCAGTGAAGGTAATCCTGCAAACATGGTGAACTCCTGCTACATTGTGGGCGCTTATTATTTCATGCCGCCTGCGCATTAGCCAGCGGGCGGCGTCAGATGGATTGAGGTCGATGTTGTCCCCTGCTGTGATTTCGCTGCCCTGGCGCGCCGACGCCGCCGAACACTATTTCACTCCCCTTTCCGCTCAGCCCTGGGCGATGCTGCTGCACTCCGGTTTTGCCGAACACGCGCACAATCGTTTTGACATACTGGTCGCCGACCCGGTTGTAACCCTGGAAACGCGCGGGGCACTCACACGGATTACCCGCAAGGATGAAACAACAGAATCGACAGCCGATCCGCTTGCGTTATTAAAGCAAACGCTGGCGGCCTGCGAATTACCGGCTGCCTCACATCCCAATCTCCCCTTCCAGGGCGGTGCGCTCGGCCTGTTCGGCTACGATCTGGGTCGGCGTTTCGAATCATTGCCTGAACGTGCGCGGGCCGACGTTGATGTACCGGATATGGCCGTCGGGATTTATCGCTGGGCGCTGATTGTTGACCACCAGCGCCAGGCCGTGTCGCTGCTTAGCCATGACGATCCTCATGCACGCCTGACATGGCTTGAAGCGCAGCAAATCACCGCCCCCGGACCGTTTACGCTGACTTCGGCCTGGCGTTCCAATATGACACGCGAAAGCTATGGCGAGAAGTTTCGTCAGGTGCAGGCGTATCTGCAAAGCGGCGACTGCTATCAGGTCAACCTCGCCCAGCGTTTCGAAGCCCACTACAGCGGTGACGAGTGGCAGGCGTTCCGCCTGCTCAATCAGGTCAACCGCGCGCCCTTCAGCGCCTTTATTCGTCTTGAAGAGAGCGCCATTCTGAGTCTTTCCCCGGAGCGTTTCATTCAACTTGAAGGCCAGCAGATTCAGACCCGCCCAATCAAAGGCACCCTGCCACGCCTGAGCGACCCGATTGCCGACGCCGCTCAGGCAGAAAAACTGCGGATATCACCGAAAGACAGGGCCGAGAATCTGATGATCGTCGATCTGATGCGGAACGACATTGGCCGCGTGGCGGTGCCCGGCAGCGTGCGTGTGCCAGAACTGTTTGTGGTTGAACCTTTCCCTGCGGTCCATCATCTGGTGAGTACGATTACCGCCGAGTTGCCGGCATCGCTGCACGCCACTGACCTGCTGCGCGCGGCCTTTCCCGGCGGTTCAATCACCGGCGCGCCAAAGGTGCAGGCGATGAGCATTATCGACGAACTGGAGCCACACCGCCGTAACGCCTGGTGCGGCAGCATCGGCTATATCAGCCTGTGCGGCAACATGGACACCAGCATCACCATCCGGACGCTGACGGCAACCCACGGCAAAATCGTCTGCTCGGCGGGCGGAGGTATCGTGGCCGACAGCGACGAGCAGGCGGAATATCAGGAAACCTTTGATAAAGTGAATCGCATTTTGCAACATCTGGAGCCCTAACCGATGCCGCACCCGGAACTCAGCCTTGATGATTTCATCTCCCGCTTTCAGCTTCTGCGCCCGCAGCCCACAAAGGCTGCGTTAAATCAGCGCAGGGCCGCCGTGCTGATCCCCATTGTTCGCAGAGACGTTCCCGGCCTGCTGCTGACCAAGCGTTCGTCGCAGCTGCGAAAACACGCCGGGCAGGTAGCCTTCCCCGGAGGCGCAGTCGACGACAGTGACGCCTCGCTGATTGCTGCCGCCCTGCGTGAAGCCCAGGAAGAAGTGGCGATCCCCCCTGAATCAGTGGAAATTCTAGGCGTACTGCCGCCCGTTGACAGCGTGACGGGTTTTCAGGTGACGCCCGTCGTCGGCATTATTCCACCCGATTTGCACTATCACGCCAGCGTCGATGAAGTCTCTGCGGTGTTCGAAATGCCGCTGGCCGAGGCCCTGCGCCTTGGCCGCTATCACCCGCTCGACATCCACCGTCGCGGTAACTCGCACCGCGTGTGGCTCTCCTGGTATCAGCATTATTTTGTCTGGGGCATGACTGCCGGCATCATTCGTGAACTGGCGCTGCAAATAGGCGTTAAACCTTAGCTATACTGTGGATAACGGCTTATGCGATCCACCCCGCTTTATTAGTAAAATCGGGGTGAAGCATTAGTTTAATTCATGTGAATAGTTAAGCTGCGTTACCGGTTCCCTCTTACACTATGCGCAGTTATTACATCGTTATCGGAGCTTTCCGGTAACCCTGTCAGGAGTGTTAAAGTGATTAGTCTATTCGACATGTTCAAGGTGGGGATTGGCCCCTCATCTTCCCATACTGTAGGCCCGATGAAGGCCGGAAAGCAGTTCGTCGATGACCTGGTCGAAAAGGGAATGATCGATGACGTGACCCGCGTGGCGGTTGACGTTTACGGTTCACTGTCATTGACCGGCAAAGGCCACCATACCGATATCGCCATTATTATGGGTCTGGCAGGCAACATGCCGGCCACCGTCGACATCGACGCCATCCCGGCGTTTATTCGCGATGTGGAAACCCGCGGTCGTCTGCTGCTGGCCAATGGTCGCCGAGAGGTAGACTTCCCGCAGGACGACGGCATGCGTTTTCGCAGTGACAACCTGTCGCTGCATGAGAACGGCATGTCCATTCACGCCTTCGCGGGCGATAAGGTTATCTACAGCAAAACCTACTATTCCATCGGCGGCGGCTTTATCGTCGACGAAGAGCATTTCGGCAAGGACACCAGCGGCGACGTCACCGTCCCTTACCCGTTCAATTCCGCCAAAGAGATGCTCGACTACTGCAAAGAAACCGGCCTGTCACTTTCAGGCATGGTGATGCAAAACGAACTGGCGCTGCACAGCAAAAAAGAAATTGAAGACTATTTTGCTGACGTGTGGCAAACCATGCAGGCCTGTATCGACCGTGGTCTGAACACCGAAGGCGTTCTGCCTGGTCCCCTGCGCGTGCCGCGCCGTGCTGCTGCGCTGCGCCGCATGTTGGTAAGCCAGGACAAAACCAACAGCGATCCGATGACCGTGGTCGACTGGGTCAACATGTTCGCGCTGGCGGTGAACGAAGAGAACGCTGCCGGCGGCCGCGTGGTGACGGCACCGACCAACGGAGCCTGCGGTATCGTTCCGGCCGTGCTGGCCTATTACGATCACTTTATCCAACCCGTCACCCCGGAAAGCTACATTCGCTACTTCCTGGCCTCCGGGGCGATTGGCGCGCTGTACAAGATGAATGCCTCCATTTCTGGCGCGGAAGTCGGCTGCCAGGGTGAAGTGGGCGTGGCCTGCTCCATGGCGGCAGCCGGTCTGGCAGAACTGTTGGGGGCAAGCCCGGAACAGGTTTGCGTGGCGGCGGAAATCGGTATGGAGCACAACCTGGGCCTAACCTGCGACCCGGTCGCCGGACAGGTACAGGTGCCATGCATCGAACGTAACGCCATCGCCTCCGTGAAGGCGATCAACGCCGCGCGTATGGCATTACGCCGCACCAGCGAGCCACGCGTGTCCCTCGATAAAGTCATCGAAACCATGTATGAAACCGGCAAAGATATGAACGCCAAATACCGCGAAACATCGCGGGGCGGCCTGGCCATCAAAGTACAGTGTGACTAATACCTCATCGCCCATCTCCTACAGATGGGCGATTTTTTTGCGTTCCCCTCTTTTTTACTCTGTGGCGCACTACACTTGCTCTGTTGGCGCTAACAATTAAGTTGGCGGTTGCCCAGTGAGCGTCAGTCATGCAAACAGCCCAGAATCTGATCAAGGCGTACCGCCGGAAGCGAATTATCGTTTGCCTGATGGTTGCGCTGTTCGTTTTGCTGCTGACCTTTGGTCTGCGATTTATTTCACAGCGCGACTTAATTCAGGATCGTCTCGAGACTTACGCCATTCATGCGGTGAACAGCCTCGATAAAATTCTCATTCCTATCGCCGGGAAGCGCCACGAGCTTGTGAGCCTCGTCGGCCAGCCCTGCGAAAACGTGCATTTACCGATCCGCAAACAGGCCGCCGCCCTGCAAACGCTGCGATCCATTGCCCTCGTCAAATCTGGCGTGCTCTATTGCTCCAGCGTATTTGGCAACCGGGATGTTGTGTTACGTGACCGCCAGCCGACGTTACCCGATCCACAGCCTAAGCTGCTGCTGGCAACGGATGAATCGCTGGTGAAAGGCTCACCTATTCTGATCCAGTGGTATCCCGCCTCGCAGGACGGTGAAGACGGCGTCATGCTGACCATCAATATTCATTTGCTAAGCTCACTGCTGCTGGAGCCTCAGACGCCGGACATTCGTCGGGTGGTAGTCTCCGTCGGCAACCGCTATTACAGCGAATCACAGGGCATCAGCGACAGCATTCAGCTTGCCGACGGGGAAGAAATGCTCACCCGTCAGTCAGAACTCTTCCCCTTCAGCATCAGCGTCACCACGCCAGGTGCGGCGATGCTTGCCCTGGAGGATCTACCTTCTCAGGCACCGCTGGCGGTGATCTTAGCCCTGGTGTTGAGTGCCGTGGCGTGGCTTGCCACCGCCGGTCGCGTCAGTTTTAACCGCGAAATCACTCACGGCATGGCACAGCGGGAATTTGAGCTTTACTGCCAGCCACAGCTGAATACCCGCACTCAGCAGTGCACCGGCGTGGAGATTTTACTGCGCTGGAACAACCCACGTCTGGGCTGGATCTCACCTGATGTCTTTATCCCTGTGGCTGAACGTGAAAACCTGATTGCGCCACTGACCCGCTATGTGCTGGTGGAAACCATTCGCCAGATTGGCTACTTCCCGGCAGATCCGCAGTTTCACATCAGCATCAACGTTGCCTCCAGCCACTTTTTGCAGGGGGCACTGCTGCGGGATGTGAATCAGTTCTGGTTCAGCGCGCGGCCAAAACAGCAGCTGGTGTTGGAGATAACTGAACGGGATAATCTTATGGGCGTGGATTATCGGCTGGTCCGTGAACTGCACCGCAAAGGCGTGCGGCTGGCAATCGACGATTTCGGGACCGGCAGCAGTGCGCTCTCCTGGCTTGAACAGCTGCGGCCGGACATTCTTAAAATAGACAAATCCTTCACCAATGCCATTGGCACAGATGCCGTGAACTCCACGGTGACGGACATTATCATCGCCCTGGGTCACAGGCTGAATATTGAACTGGTTGCGGAAGGGGTGGAAACGCCGCAGCAGGCACACTATCTGCGTCAGCACGGCGTTTCTATTTTGCAGGGTTATCTGTATGCGAAACCAATGCCGCTGGCGGAGTTCCCGCGCTGGCTTCAAGGCGGAACTCCCCCACCGAAGGAGCATAGCGGGCATGTGCTGCCCGTTATACTTTGAGGATTACTCCTCTTCTTCGTCGTGAAGCGAAGGTTGCTTCACGACCCGAACCAGGTCGACCCGGTAGTTATTGGCTTCGACAATCGTTATCTCGAGCGGGGCCATATTCAGCACATCACCCACCTGCGGAATATGTCCGTTGTGGGAGATAACCCAGCCTGCCACGGTGGCAATATCATCGTCTGTGCTGAGCAGCGTTTCGAGCCCCAGAGTTTGCTGTAGCGCGTGTAAATCTGTTCCGCCCTTCACCAGCCAGCCTTCACCGTCGGTGACGATTTCAGGCGTTTCGTCGGCATCCGGGAACTCACCGGCGATGGCTTCCAGCACGTCCAGCGGCGTAACCAGCCCCTGAATCATGCCGAACTCATCGGTGACGATCACGAAGCTGCCACGGGCACGGCGCAGCACGCCCAGCAGGTTAATCGGGTCAAGCGTTTCCGGCACCACAATCGCCGGAGAAGCAGACGCCATGGCAATCACGTCTTCACCTGCTTCCAGCGCGACCAGCATTTCCTTGGCGCGGACGATACCGATAATTTCATCCAGTTCACCACGACAGACCGGGAACAGGCTGTGTGGAGAGGAAAGCAGCTGCTGGCGAATTTCGTCGACGCTCAGGTTCGCATCCACCCAGCTAATCTCACCGCGTGGCGTCATGATGCTGCGCAATGAGCGCGAGGCCAGCGTCAGTACGCCGTTAATCATGTAACGTTCTTCATCCGCAAACTCCCCTTCTGGCACGGGCACCGCCACAGGGTTTTCAGCGTCATGCTGCACCACGCTTTGCTTACGGCCGCCCATCAGGCGCAGGATCGCATCCGCAGTACGGGCGCGCAACGGCACGTTCGACTGATGCTTAACAAAGTTACGACGGGCAATCTGGTTAAACAGCTCGATGATAATCGAGAAGCCAATCGCGGCGTACAGGTAGCCTTTCGGAATATGGAAGCCAAAACCTTCCGCGACGAGGCTCAGGCCAATCATCAGCAGGAAGCTCAGACAGAGTACCACCACCGTCGGGTGCTGGTTGACGAAGTTAGTCAGCGGCTTCGAGGCCAGCAGCATCACGGCCATCGCGATCACTACCGCGGCCATCATCACCGGCAGATGGTTCACCATGCCGACGGCGGTAATCACCGCGTCGAGGGAGAACACCGCATCAAGCACCACAATCTGTGCCACAACCACCCAGAAGCTGGCATAGCCTTTGCCGTGCCCTTCGTCGTGCTGGCGGTTTTCCAGCCTTTCGTGGAGCTCCGTCGTGGCTTTGAACAGCAGGAAGATACCACCGAACAGCATGATCAAATCACGCCCTGAGAACGAGTAATCCCAGACGGTAAACAGCGGTTGCGTCAGCGTGACCATCCACGAAATAACCGACAGCAGACCCAGGCGCATGACCAGCGCCAGCGACAGGCCGATAAGGCGAGCCTTATCACGCTGCTTCGGCGGCAGCTTGTCTGCAAGGATGGCGATGAACACCAGGTTATCAATACCGAGCACAATCTCCAGGACAACCAGCGTCAGCAGGCCCGCCCAGATTGAGGGATCCATTAACAGTTCCATGAATGACTCCTGCTACAGGCAAAACCTGTCATCGCCTTGTCAAAAACAGACGTGACTATTTCGGTGCGATAAAAAAGGGGTGAACAAGTGGCAGCGGTGTGCCTGAGGGGAAACTGACGTCGGTGACGGTCCATACTTGGGCTATGCCCTATACTCCTGAATGTTTAAACGGAACGTAAACATATCAGACAGAATGGATAACTGGAAAAATATTTACGTCTTTTTGCATTCATCCGATAGGTTTACAGGATGATTTTTTGCGCTTCAAAATTATTGATTTTGGATGAGTAAATTACGGATCTTCATCACATTAATTATTTTTTCACTATCTAAAATAATTCACGGATGTAATGAGTCATTCATCTCTAACCCCTATCTGAATCGATTCGGTGAGAGCCAGCGGTTCATCAAACGGCAGTGGTTTTGTCGTAACGATAATAAAGGAGGTAGCAAGTGACGATTGCTATTGTTATAGGCACACATGGTTGGGCTGCAGAACAACTTCTGAAAACGGCAGAAATGCTGTTGGGCGAGCAGGAGAACGTCGGCTGGATCGATTTCGTTCCAGGCGAGAATGCAGAGACGCTTATCGAGAAATACAACGCGCAGCTGGCGAAACTGGATACCAGTAAAGGTGTGCTGTTTCTCGTCGATACCTGGGGCGGCAGCCCGTTCAACGCTGCAAGCCGCATTGTCGTCGATAAAGAGCATCATGAAGTTATCGCCGGCGTAAACATCCCAATGCTGGTCGAAACGCTGATGGCGCGTGACGACAACCCAAGCTTCGACGAACTGGTCGCACTGGCGGTGGAAACCGGTCGTGAAGGCGTGAAAGCGCTGAAGGCAAAACCCGTCGAGAAAGCGGCACCTGTGGCCGCCGTTGCTGCGGCACCAAAAGCGAACGTTCCGGCAAAACCTATGGGCCCGAACGACTACATGGTGATTGGCCTTGCGCGTATCGATGACCGCCTGATCCACGGCCAGGTCGCGACTCGCTGGACTAAAGAAACCAACGTCACCCGCATTATCGTGGTCAGCGACGAAGTTGCCGCCGACACCGTGCGTAAAACGCTGCTGACGCAGGTTGCTCCTCCGGGCGTTACCGCGCACGTGGTTGATATTGCCAAAATGATTCGCGTCTACAACAACCCACAGTACGCAGGCGAACGCGTGATGCTGCTGTTCACCAACCCGACTGACGTCGAACGTATCGTTGAACAGGGTGTGAAAATCACCACCGTCAACATCGGCGGTATGGCTTTCCGCCAGGGTAAAACACAGGTCAATAACGCCATTTCAGTCGACGAAAAAGATATCGAAGCGTTCAATAAACTGAACGCCCGCGGCATCGAGTTGGAAGCACGTAAAGTGTCTACCGACCAGAGACTGAAAATGATGGATTTGATCGGTAAGGTGGGTAAATAACCCGCCCTGCCCATTGCTGAATTTTCACACTTAAGGCTTAAGTTATAGGAGAAGTACAATGGAGATTACCGTTCTTCAAATTGTGCTGGTGTTCGTCGTCGCGTGTATCGCGGGTATGGAATCCGTACTCGATGAATTTCAGTTCCACCGTCCGCTGGTGGCCTGTACCCTGATTGGTGCAGTCCTCGGCGACATGAAAACCGGTATTATCATCGGTGGTACCCTGGAAATGATCGCCCTGGGCTGGATGAACATCGGTGCCGCAGTTGCACCAGATGCGGCCCTGGCATCCATCATCTCTACCGTTCTGGTTATCGCGGGTCACCAAAGCATCGGTGCCGGTATCGCGCTGGCTATCCCACTGGCGGCAGCAGGCCAGGTTCTGACCATCATCGTGCGTACTATCACCGTGGCCTTCCAGCACGCGGCGGATAAAGCGGCGAATAACGGCAACCTGACAGCCCTGTCCTGGATCCACGTATCCTCCCTGTTCCTGCAGGCGATGCGTATCGCGATCCCTGCGGTTATCGTTGCTATCTCTGTCGGTACCAGCGAAGTCCAGAACATGCTGAACGCGATTCCTGAAGTCGTGACCGGCGGTCTGAACATCGCAGGCGGCATGATCGTGGTTGTTGGTTACGCAATGGTTATCAACATGATGCGTGCCGGCTACCTGATGCCGTTCTTCTACCTCGGCTTCGTTACCGCAGCATTCACCAACTTCAACCTGGTTGCTCTGGGTGTGATTGGTGCAGTCATGGCAATTCTGTATATCCAGCTGAGCCCTAAATACAATCGTGTTGCGGGTGGCCAGGTACAGGCTGCTAACAACGATCTCGATAACCAACTGGACTAACAGGTGAGCGAAATGGTTGATATCACTAAAACTACCACCGAGAAAAAACTCACTCCGAGTGACATCCGTGGCGTGTTCCTTCGTTCTAACCTGTTCCAGGGTTCATGGAACTTCGAACGTATGCAGGCGCTGGGCTTCTGCTTCTCCATGGTACCGGCCATCAAACGCCTGTATCCGGAAAACAACGAAGCGCGCCGTCAGGCAATTAAGCGTCACCTGGAATTCTTCAACACCCATCCGTACGTTGCGGCTCCGGTTCTCGGCGTAACGCTGGCGATGGAAGAGCAGCGTGCGAACGGCGCAGAGATTGACGATGGTGCCATCAACGGTATCAAAGTCGGTCTGATGGGTCCGCTGGCAGGCGTGGGCGACCCAATCTTCTGGGGTACCGTGCGTCCGGTCTTCGCAGCGCTCGGTGCAGGTATCGCGATGAGCGGCAGCCTACTCGGCCCTCTGCTGTTCTTTATCCTGTTCAACGCCGTGCGTCTGGCAACCCGTTACTACGGCGTGGCTTACGGCTACCGTAAAGGCGTGGACATCGTTAAAGATATGGGCGGCGGCTTCCTGCAGAAACTGACTGAGGGGGCGTCAATCCTCGGCCTGTTTGTCATGGGGGCATTGGTTAACAAGTGGACGCACGTGAACATCCCGCTGGTGGTGTCGACCATCACAGGCCAGGATGGTCAGACCCGTGTGACCACCGTGCAGACTATCCTTGACCAGCTGATGCCGGGCCTGGTGCCGCTGCTGCTGACCTTCGCCTGTATGTGGCTGCTGCGTAAGAAAGTGAACCCACTGTGGATCATCGTTGGCTTCTTCGTCATCGGTATCGCGGGTTATGCTGTAGGCCTGCTGGGTCTGTAATTCTGCTGTACTCTGCCGGGGCCTTTTGGCCCCGGTTTTTATTTCTGGAGGGGTAATGACTATCACGGACTGGGTGCTGGTTCTGTTTATTGTGGCGCTGCTGGCCTTCGCCATTTACGATCAATTCATCATGCCGCGCCTGAAGGGCCCCGTGCTGCTCGCTATCCCCCTGCTCCGTCGCGGGCGAGTTGATGGGATCATTTTCGTCGGCCTGGTGGCGATTCTTATTTATCAAAACCTGACCGCCAATGGGCAATTAATAACCACATGGTTATTATGTGCGCTGGCACTGATGGGGTTGTATCTGTTCTGGATCCGCACGCCAACAATCATTTTTAAACAAGAAGGTTTTTACTTTTCCAGCGTATGGATTGCGTATCCAAGAATTAAATCCATCAATTTATCTGAAGACGGTGTGCTGGTGATGCAATTAGAGCAGCGCCGCCTGCTGATACGCGTACGAAATATCGACGACCTCGAAAGAATCTACAAACTCCTTTCATCACAGTGAGTTATAATTATAGCCATTGCTATATATGAAGTTATTTTAGGCAAATGACTTTATAGCCATGGCTATATTTCCAGACATTCCCCCTCATATTTCTTAACGTTTTCATTACCGTTAAATTTAAATGAAAATCGTTATCAATTAGCCGTTGACATATTTGTTTTTTGTTATTGTTTTATTTTCTCAAATTATGTTAAGGTTGCGCCCGTCGTTGGGGAGTAGCCGATTTCCTTTCCCGGAAATGTACGTGTCAACATACTCGTTGCAAAACGTGGCACGTACGGTTCATCAGCAGATGAGCAGGCGAGACCATAGGCATATCACTGCTATACGCCGGACGTGGCGTATGTTTACTGGGGGCAGCGGTATGTCATATGGATATCTCCCCGGTCAGGACAAGCGATGATTCTCTCAGCCACTATCCTCTTAGCCTTTGGTATGTCGATGGACGCGTTTGCCGTCTCGATCAGTAAAGGTGCATCACTCCACAAACCTAAATTCTCTGAAGCGTTGCGCACGGGCCTGATTTTTGGCGCCGTTGAAGCTATCACGCCGCTGATTGGCTGGGGCCTCGGCATGCTTGCCAGCCAGTTCGTGCTGGAGTGGAACCACTGGATCGCCTTCGTTCTGCTGGTCTTCCTCGGCGGTCGAATGCTGATTGAAGGCTGGCGTGGAAATGAAGCTGAAGAAGAGAAAGCCCCGAGCCGTCACGGCTTCTGGCTGCTGGTGACCACGGCTATCGCCACCAGCCTTGATGCCATGGCCGTGGGCGTCGGTCTTGCTTTCCTGCAGGTCAATATCATCTTCACGGCGCTAATGATTGGCTGCGCCACGCTGATTATGACCACCATCGGCATGATGGTCGGCCGCTTTATTGGCCCGCTTCTGGGGAAACGCGCCGAAATTCTCGGCGGCCTGGTGCTGATTGGCATTGGCGTGCAGATCCTCTGGAGCCACTTCGCCGGTTAATGATTTCGCTGCCAGACCTGAATCAGAAAATCGGTCTGGCAGTCAAACGCCTCAAGCCCTGCCAGTCTTTCCCACACTTCCGGTTTTGCCCGCCAGGCAAAAGGCGTCATCTGCAATAACGCCGTCGCCTCAGCCCCCGTCAAGCGCATTGGATACGCCACCTGCTGCTGCGTGATTTTTTCGAACCCAGGCAAGATTTCACTGTTCTCATCGTGCAGGCGGATTTCGTCGTAAATCAGCCCTTTCAACTCCATCAGATGACGTGGTCCCGGCGTAGCGGTAATGACCAGCCCGCCAGGTTTTACGACTCGCTCCAGCTCCTGCGGGTTGCACGGGGCATAAATTCGCACCACCGCATCCATACAGCCATCGCTAAACGGCAGACGCTGGCTTGAGGCCACACAAAAATCGACCTGCGGATAGCGTTTTGCACCGTAGCGTACCGCCACTTTCGACACATCCAGCCCCCAGGTTTTCCCGGCGACCGCGGCGAAAGCATGGGTGTAGTAACCCTCGCCGCATCCGATGTCGAGCAGGTTTTGCGGGGCAGCAGCTTTCAGGATGTAACCGATCGCTTCGCGCAGCGGCTGATAATGGCCGGCATCCAGAAATGCACGTCGCGCCTGCATCATTTCCGCGCTGTCACCCGGATCGCGCGAGCGCTTGTGCTGCACCGGCAACAGATTTATGTACCCTTCTTTCGCCAGGTCGAACTGGTGACGCTGCGGGCAAATATAGCTGTTGTTGTGGCGCTCGAGCGGCGCGTGACAGAGAGGACAACTCCAGGACATGATGACTCCGGTCTGATTGAAAGGGCGAAAGTGTAACGCTATTCGCCCTTCAGGTGAATGGATTACAGCGCCGGGGCGAGCGAGTCGTGAGGCTGCATGACGATTAAGTTCTCCGAGCCCGGGGCAATGCCGTCCGGCATCACGTTCTCCAGACGCAGCACGTCGCCCATAATCTGGCTGAATACTGGCGCTGACACCGCGCCGCCGTAGTATTTGCCGTTTGACGGATCGTTAATCACCACCACCAGCGCATACTTCGGGTTACTCGCGGGTGCTACGCCCGCCGTGTAGGCAATGTATTTATCGACATACTTACCGTCCGGGCCGATTTTTTTCGCTGTCCCGGTTTTCACGGCAACACGGTAGTCATGCACCGCCGCCTTGGTCCCTCCGCCTCCCGGCAGGGCAACGCTTTCCATCATATGCTCAACCTGATGGACAATCTGATCGGACATCACGCGATGGCCCATCACCGGCGGGTCAATGCGGGTAATGGACAGCGGGCGAGAAATACCGAAGCCGCCGATAGTCGCATAGACATGTGCAAGCTGCAGCGGGGTCACCATCAAACCATAGCCGAAAGAGAAGGTAGCGCGGTCGAGCTGCCCCCAGAAACGACGTTGCGGCATCAGCCCCTGGCTTTCCCCGGTTAAACCAAGTCCCGTCGGTTCACCAAATCCAAACCCCTTATAGGTGTCCAGTAGACGCTGAATTGGCATGGCAAGTGACAAATGTGACACGCCGGTATCGCTCGATTTTTGCAGGATTCCGGTGAGGCTCAGCTCCGGATAGAAGCCAACATCGCGGATTCGATGGCCGTCCACCGTGTACGGGTGCGTGTCGACCACGCTGTCCGGCTGAACAATTCCTTGCTGGAGCGCCGTCATGATCACCAGCGGTTTGACCGTAGAACCTGGCTCAAAGGTATCGCTTATCGCACGATTGCGAAAATCATTCAGCGTGGCTTTATCACGGTTATTCGGGTTGAAGTCCGGGTAGTTTGCCATCGACAGAATTTCGCCGGTGTCGATTTTTATCAGCACTGACGCGCCGGATTCCGCTTTGTTCCAGCGCACTGCATTGTCGAGCGCATCTTCGGTGACCGTTTGCAGACGTTCATCAATGCTGAGCTGCAGGTTATGTGCGGGCACTGCCGCCTGCTCAGTGAGGTTTTCAATCACATTCCCATGACGGTCTTTACGCACCAGCCTCAGTCCGGGTTTGCCCTGAAGCTGCGCATTGAAGCTTTTTTCCACGCCTTCAATGCCCTGGTCATCAATGTTGGTGAAGCCAATCAGGTTCGCGGCAACGTGTCCGGCAGGATAAAAACGGCGGGATTCATCACGCAGATTAATGCCCGGCAAATGCAACTTGTCGATCCAGTTAGCCTGCTGCGGATCAACCTGGCGCGCAAGGTAAAGAAAGCGGGAGTGTGGATGCGCTGAAATTCGGGTCGTCAGGTCAGCAAGCGACATATGCAGCGCGTTGGCGAGCGCCTGCCAGCGTTCGTTGTACCCCACGCCGCCTTTTGACAGCAGCGTTTGAGGATCGACCCAAACGGCGCTGACGGGCACGCTGACGGCTAAAGGCCGCCCTTCCCTGTCCGTTATCATTCCACGGGGTACCGCAATGGGCTCCTCACGCAGCGATCGCATGTCTTCCTGCTTAACCAGGTTATCGGGTGAGATAATTTGCAGCCAGCCTACGCGGGCCAGCAGCAGCCCAAGACAACAACAAATACCTAAGCACACCAGGCCAAAACGGACTGGGGTAAAATGGCGGCGATGGTTTTGCACTCCGGCTCCCGGTTATAATTTACAACCCAATGATTTAACGTGAAAAGAGGCCGGGATAACCGCGAAACAATGCTAATAACGATGTGGTTTTGCAACAAAGCAAGACAGGAGAGGAAAGAGGAAACATTCTGTCATAAATGTAAAAAGCCCCGCTAACGCGAGGCTTTATGGCTGATGTCAAATGAGATCAGTGGATTCGAATCAGATAGCAGTTACGTTAACCGCAGCTGGACCTTTCTGGCCGTCCTGGATTTCGAACTCAACGTTCTGGCCTTCAGCCAGAGTTTTGAAGCCGTTACCCTGGATTGCAGAGAAGTGTACGAACACGTCTTTGCTGCCGTCAGCAGGAGTAATGAAACCAAAACCTTTAGACTCGTTGAACCACTTAACTTGACCTTTAATCTTTGCCATTTGCAAAATTCCTTAGAGTGTTTTCTTCGCCCGTGGGCACTTACATAGCTAAAACTGAGACATTACTGCATGAGGCACTAATATAAGGTTCGGCAGAGAAGCGGTATTCAACGACAACGTGTTTACTCAGGACTTCTTTACTGAAAATGCCACACATAGACAGAACTGTACCTCGTTTAACCCAAAACGTGTTATCACATACAACGTTAATAATGGCAAGCCATTTTTAAGCATGTCTCGATCGGTCGCACAAATCCTCGAAGCGAGTGCTTATCGTCTGCACAAATATGCGATCGCTTACGCACATCCATGCCCGCCAGCGCCCTGAGAAAATACCGCACAACTGACGGATTAATGCGACTTTTTTACCATAGCTCAACGGTTTCGCTTCCGCCACGTGGCAGGCATCCAAATGCAACATTTTTCTAAACTCTGGCGATTTTCTGCATAACTATGCTTCATCCGAAGTACATACTGCTTATAAATGGCAGGTCAGGTCACAAATATTAAATATTAAATATTAATGACGAGGCACCAGAATAATGAAAATCAAATGACGCTGCCTCATCATGAGGCAATAAAAACGTTTCGCTGATTAATCGGAAGAAATGGTCTGATAACTTTATTAAGAATTAAAAATTTTTGGTGACTGTCAACTCAAAAAGCGAGGAAAGGGTGAGATAAGTTTGTGCTAACTCATAATAAACCGTTATAGCACTCAGGACCCGGCAGTAACCTGTGTCGCCGCCGGGACTTCGATCAGCGTTCCGCCACCAGACGGATAAAATCATCCGCCTCTTCCTGCACCTCAGGCTGTTCAGCTGCTTTCACCGGTTCTTCTTTATCCGGCTCATTTGCTTCACAAAGACGACGCAGCAAGGCGTTCTGACGTTTCTGCTGATCCAGCAGGGCTTCCAGAAGTTCGATCTGCTCATTTGTACGGGAGCTCGCCCGATTAACGAAAAACCACAGCAACAGACCAAAAATCAACACCAGCAGGGAGACTGCCAGGGACGCCAGATTCAACATTCCGGAATTCATTAGATCAACCATTTCACCACCTCAAATTGGAGGCATCATTCTATCACTCGGCCTGAGGAAGGAAATGTCCTATGAGAAAAAAGCTTACCAGGGGATAAATTTATTGATGGTGCAGATACCGCTGAAAAACTGAACATCCTGATCGCATAAGATGTTAAGGGTCTGCGTCCACAGCAAAAGGCAGACGACCAGAAGCACCACAATCAGAACAGCCCACCTTAATTTTTTCACTCCACGCTCCGCTTTACTTATTTGAGAACAGATTAGCACGCTAATCTTAAACGGCTGCTAACTGTAAAGAAGTCTGTTCATTTTAGGAATCATCGACTTGTTTCAGGGCGTGAACAAACTAACCTTGTACAGGTAAACAACAATAATGAGGTTCACAATGCGCTTCACTCTTCGTACAATTATTGTACTGGCTTTGCTTTGGATTGGCTTACTGTTAAGCGGCTATGGCGTACTGATTGGCAGCAATGAAAATGTGGGGGGGCTTGGACTGCAGTGTAAATACCTGACGGCTCGTGGCACCAGCACCGCGCAATACGTTCATAGTAGCAGCGGGCTCATCGGCCTGACGGATTGTCCGCTATTGCGTAAAAGTCAGACCGTGGTGGATAACGGTTAATCACCCCTGACGTTCCAAACAAAACGCCGCTTAATGCGGCGTTTTTGCATTCTGTTTGAGGAAATCAGAACGGATAATCGTTATAACCCATTTGTTCGGAAATTTTACGCGCTGCCGTGTGCAGCATGCTGACGTATTCGTGCAGGCGCTCTTCAGAAAAACGCAGCGTCGGGAAGGATATGCTCAGACCGGCGATCACCACACCAAAGCGGTCGAAGACCGGCACGCCGATGCAGCGCAGCCCTTCTTCCTGCTCCTGGTTATCTTCACCATAGCCTTGCTCGCGAACCTTATCCAGCAGCGGAAGCAGCTCTTCAGTATCGGCAATCGTACGCTCGGTGCTGCGTTTGTATTCCACATGCTCAAGGATCTGCTTTACTTCTTCCCGATCGCGCCAGGCCAGCAGCACTTTGCCGATGGCCGTGCTGTAGAGCGGGTTACGACGGCCAATCCGCGAATACATACGCAGGTTGTACATCGAGTCGATCTTGTGGATGTACACGATGCTGTCTTCGTCCAGCGCCCCTAAATGGATAGTCTCTTTCGTCAGGCGCGAGAGTTCACGCATCTGAATATCGGCACTGCGGATCAGGTCGATGTTTTGCAGGGAGCGAGCCCCTAATTCAAACAGTTTTAGCGTCAGGGAATATTTTTCAGACTCACCTTCCTGCGCGACATAGCCCAAGGATTTCATGGTCTGTAAAAAGCGATAAACCGTGCTCTTCGACATCATCACGCGCTGTGATAATTCAGTAATCCCTATCTCACGCTCTTCGCCCAGCGCCTGCAGAATGCCAAAAACCTTCAATACAGAAGAGACAGAATCTGGCTGTTTATCCAAATCTGCAATTGCCATTAATCACCTCACCGTGACTGTTTTATAAAAATCAGAACGAGTTTTTATTATAATTTCACGGCGCACCCATCGCAATATCTCTTCTGTTACTTCGTTACAAATCTGCGACATACTGCCGAATAATCAATGCTAGAATCATTACCTGCATAATTATTTCAACGTAGACTTATTTCCCACATGGATAACAAAGCTCCTGATGGCCTGCCGTTGCCGCAGCGTTACGGCGCGATCCTGACGATCGTGCTCGGTATTTCGATGGCGGTACTTGATGGTGCCATCGCCAACGTGGCGCTTCCCACGATTGCGAGCGATTTGCACGCATCTCCCGCGGCATCGATCTGGATTGTGAACGCCTATCAGATAGCGATCGTCATCTCTCTCCTGTCGCTCGCTTTTCTGGGCGATATGTTTGGCTACCGACGCATCTATAAGTGCGGCCTTGTCGTGTTTACCTGTACTTCACTCCTCTGTGCTCTGTCGCATTCCCTGGAGATGCTGACTCTCGCACGTGTCGCGCAGGGCCTCGGCGGCGCGGCTTTGATGAGCGTGAATACGGCCCTCATTCGCCTGATTTATCCGCAGCGCTTTCTGGGTCGCGGGATGGGCATCAATTCGTTTATTGTTGCCGTCTCCTCTGCGGCGGGCCCGACCATCGCCGCCGCGATTCTCTCCGTCGCCTCCTGGCAATGGCTGTTTCTGATTAACGTCCCGCTGGGGATTGTTTCGTTCTTCCTGGCCATGCGCTTTTTGCCTGCCAACCCGCCCCGCGCCCAGGCCTCACGTTTTGATCTGCCGAGTGCCGTCATGAACGCCCTCACTTTCGGGCTGCTCATCTCCGCGCTCAGCGGATTTGCGCAAGGTCAGTCTACAGCGCTGATTCTGGGTGAGCTGGCCGTGATGCTGATAGTCGGGTACTTATTCGTTCGCCGCCAGCTGCGGCTTCCGGTTCCGCTCTTGCCGGTTGACCTGCTCCGTATTCCGCTGTTTTCGCTGTCGATCTGCACCTCAATCTGCTCCTTCTGCGCGCAGATGCTGGCGCTCGTTTCTCTCCCCTTCTTCCTGCAATCCGTGATCGGGCGCAGCGAAGTCGAAACCGGCCTGCTGCTGACGCCGTGGCCGCTGGCCACCATGGTGATGGCCCCGCTTGCCGGTTATCTTATCGAAAAAGTGCATGCGGGACTGCTCGGGGCTTTGGGGCTGGCGGTGATGGCAAGTGGGTTATTTGCCCTGGCGCTTCTGCCCACATCGCCGCACGATGCGGATATCATCTGGCGCATGATGCTCTGCGGCGCAGGATTTGGCCTGTTCCAGTCACCGAACAATCATACGATTGTCTCGTCCGCACCGCGTCATCGCAGCGGCGGTGCCAGCGGGATGCTCGGTACCGCGAGGCTGTTAGGGCAAAGTACCGGCGCGGCACTTGTCGCACTGATGTTTAACCTTTTCGGCACCCAGGGCACGCATACATCGCTTTTGCTCGCGGGTTCACTGGCGGTCGTCGCAGCGATAGTCAGTGGGTTACGCGTAACGCAACCTCGCGCGGCGGCCTGACGCTATCTATAAAAAAAGCGCCTCGAGTGAGGCGCTTTGCATTAGTGTCGTGCTGTGAATTCTGTTATTTCAGGTATTCGCCGCTGCGCAACGCTTCGATACGTTTATCAAGCGGCGGGTGCGTCATGAACAGCTCGCTCATGGATTTCGCTTTGCCGTTGATGCAGAACGCCATCATGCTGCTGGCTTCCTGCGGCTCGTAGCTGGTTTTCAGGCGCTGCAAAGCAGCAATCATTTTCTCGCGTCCGACCAGTTTGGCCGACCCCGCATCAGCGTGGAATTCGCGATGGCGGGAGAACCACATGGTGATGATGCTGGCCAGAATACCGAACACCAGTTCCAGAACCGTAGCGACCGCGAAGTAAATCAGCGGGTTACCGTTGCTGCTCTCTCCTTCATCGCGGTTGCCGCCCAGAAAACCAGCGGCAATCTGCGCAATCACGCGTGAAATAAAGATAACGAAGGTGTTCACCACGCCCTGGATCAGCGTCATGGTGACCATGTCGCCGTTGGCGATGTGGCTGATTTCGTGCGCGATAACCGCTTCGGCTTCATCACGGCTCATGTTCTGTAACAGGCCAGTGCTGACCGCCACCAGCGATGCATCACGACGAGCACCGGTGGCAAAAGCATTGATATCCGGCGCGTGATACACCGCCACCTGCGGCATGGCAATACCCGCCTGGCGGGATTGCTGCGCGACGGTATTCATCAGCCAGCGCTCGGTTTCATTGCGCGGTTGTTCGATAACCTCACCGCCCACTGATTTCAGCGCCATCCATTTCGACATCATCAGCGAGACAATCGAGCCGCCAAAACCGAAGAGCAGCGCCATAATCAGCAGCCCCGTCATGCTGCTTGACTGAATTCCTGTCAGGCTTAGCACCAGCCCGAAAACGACCATAACCGCCAGGTTAGTCATCAGGAAAAGCGCGATTCGCATCATAATATTCTTTAACCTCGTTGTAACAAAACGCACTATGCGATTACCCATATCGTATGGGTCTTACAACAATTTTCAACTATCTGAGGGCGCTAAGTCACGAGAAAAACACAACTTTACATTCTGTTGCGACTCGCTGACGCGGGCTAAAGGCAGGTAAAAAAACAGGCACAATTTCTTGTGCCTGTTGGGGGTTACTTGCTTGCGGGAGGGGTGACCGCCGGACTCTCTTTTGCCATTCCGGCGAGGTCATCAGCAATATGAACCGTTTCATCCAGATACGGATCGGGTTCCTGATAATCCTTCGGCAGATCGTCGAGTTTTTTCAGCGGCGGCTTGCCTTCACGCTTGTAGCGATCGTTGATGCGAGCCAGACGAGTTGCATCATCTTCCTCATTCTCTTTGTCACGCTGGGCGTAATTCAGAGAAGCGATATTGCGACGCTCTTTCAGCGCATTGAAACGCGCAATATCTTTGACGATGTACTGGAACTCAGGATCTTTGGCAATACGATCGTTGTGACGTTTCAGCAACTCCGGGCCAAACGGCGACATGCTGCCCGTTTTAACGTAAGTAGCAGCATTGATGCTATCCCACGGCAGAGCGTTGTCTTCAAACTTCTCACCGGTTTCCGTCTCTTCGCTGCCGGTTGGCATCATGATATCCGGCGTAACACCTTTACGTTGCGTACTGCCGCCATTGATGCGGTAGAACTTCTGAATGGTGTACTGCACAGAACCCAGCGCCGGCCATTCAGGACGCAGCATCTGATCGTAGATACGGTTTAGTGAGCGATACTGCTGCACGGTACCTTTGCCGAAGGTCGGTTCACCGACGATCAGCGCGCGACCATAATCCTGCATCGCCGCAGCAAAGATTTCTGATGCGGAAGCACTGAAGCGGTCAACGAGCACAACCAGCGGGCCTTTGTAATACACCACGCCGTCGGTATCGCTGTCTTCGCGCACTTTGCCGTTGTTATCACGCACCTGCACTACCGGACCGGATGGGATGAACAGACCGGAAAGCGATACCGCCTCCGTCAGTGCCCCGCCGCCGTTGCTGCGCAGATCGATAACAATGCTGCTGACGTTCTGTTTTTCCAGCTTCTGCAGCTGAGCCTTAACGTCATCCGTCAGGCCAACGTAGAAGCCAGGAATGTCCAGCACGCCAACTTTGTCTTTACCGACGTTTTTCACTGACATTTTCACGGCGCGGTCTTCAAGACGAATACGCTCGCGGGTCAGTGTGACAATACGGGTTTTGGTGCCTTTACCGGCAGGCAGGATTTCGAGGCGAACCTTGCTGCCTTTCGGGCCTTTGATCAGTGCGACGACGTCATCCAGGCGCCAGCCGATCACATCGACCATCCCTTTGCCTGTCTGGCCTACGCCAACGATGCGATCGCCTACGCTAATCGCTTTACTCTTCGCCGCCGGACCACCTGCCACCATGGAATTAATGACCGTGTAGTCATCATCCATTTGCAGCACAGCACCAATACCTTCCAGAGACAGGCTCATTTCGGTATTGAACTGTTCGGTATTACGCGGGGAGAGGTAGTTGGTGTGCGGGTCGATTTCGTGAGCAAACGCGGTCATTGCCAGGGAGAACACGTCTTCGCTGTTGGTCTGCACCAGACGGCGAATGGCGAACTTGTAGCGGCGGGTCAGCGTTTCACGAATCTCTTTTTCATCTTTCCCGGCAAGCTTGAGGCTCAGTTCGTCATATTTGACTTTACCGTCCCATAGCGCGTTCAACTCTGCCTCATCCTTCGGCCATGGCGCTTTGCTACGGTCAAGGTTGTAGGTGTCGTTGCCAGTGAAGTCCATCGGACGTTCCAGCACCTTCAGCGCATACTGATAGCGCTCAAAGCGACGTTTTTGCGACAGATTATAGAGATCGTAAAAAGCGTCCAGCTTACCGCTACGCAGTTCATCACCGACCTGGGACTTGCGCGATTCAAACTGCGCAATGTCGCTTGCCAGCAGCACGTTGTGGCTGTAGTCCAGCAGATTGAGATAGCGATCGAAAATCTTCGCCGAGAACGCGTTGTCGAGATCAAACTGGCGGTAATGAGAACGAGTAAAGCGAGACGTCACACGCTCACTAACAGTGGCGTGCTGCGCTTCTTCCTTAAGAACTGGAATCTGGTCAGCACGCGTGATGTCGTCCACGGCGTACGACTGGCCTGCCAGTAACAGCATGCCAGCGAGCGCAGTGACCTTAAAAAAGTTGTTCATGCCAGGCCCGGCCTCCGTTTCAGAACACCAGATGTTCCGCGCGTACAATCATTGACAGACCAGAAGTCAGCTGTACACGAACGCCATCTTTGGTGATTTCCAGTACAGTGGCGTCCATTGCGTTGTTGCCCGCTTTCACCTTCAGAGACTGGCCAACGCTCAGCTCGGAAATGTTTGAAACCGGCGTCAGACGCTCTTCACGTACTGGACGTGGTGCTTTTGCCGCTGCTGGTTTAGGCGTGTTACGCGGCTTCGCGTTATCTTTGCGAGGTGCTGATGGACGTGGTTTACGCTCACGACGTGGCGCATCGACCGGTTCACCCGCGGCAATGGCCGCTTCGCGTTTTTTCGCCTGCTGCTCAGCACGCTGTGCCTGAACACGCGCTTTGGCTTCTTCAAGCTGCTGGCGTGCATGGGTCACATGCTGCTCATCCAGCTCACCGCACGGATTGCCGTCGAGATCGACACGGGTCGCACCCGCTTTAATGCCGTACAGATAACGCCAGCTGGAAGTATAAAGACGTAAGGCAGAACGAAGCTGGGTTTTGCTGAGGTTCATTTCACCCTCAACGCGCGTCACCAGATCCTGAAAAATGCCAATTTTTAACGGACGTGCTTCACCTTCAGCGCTGAAACACTGAGGGAATCGTTCGGCCAGAAATGCGATAACTTCTTTACTGCTATTCAACTTAGGTTGATTTTCCATGAAATTTCCTGATTACAACGGACGTAGCCAACATACCGCGGGCATGAACAGGCGTCATTATAATGACGCCATCGGTAATTGCTACGTTATCCGTTGATTATCCTGCGACAGGCTGAAAGAATTTGTGATAATCGGTCGCCGCAAGCAGCTGTTCGAGATGGCTGACCAGCGTTTGCAGACCCTGCTCATCTTCTTGCAGGAAGCGGGAGAGCTCGGGGCTGTCGATGTCCAGCACGCCGATGATTTGCCCGTTAACAGTCAGCGGGAAAACAATTTCTGAATTGCTGGCAGCGTCACAAGCGATATGGCCATCAAAAGCGTGAACATCTTCCACACGCTGCACCTGATTTTGCGACACGGCAGTGCCGCACACGCCACGGCCGACAGGAATACGCACGCAGGCAATTTTGCCCTGGAACGGCCCCAGCACCAGCGTATCGCCTTCGAGAAGATAAAAACCTGCCCAGTTAACCTGCGACAAACGCTCATACAGCAGCGCGCTGGTATTAGCGAGGGTTGCTAAAAAACTGGTTTCACCTGCCATTAATGCCTGAAAATCGCGGTTAAGGTCCGCGTAAAACTCTGATTTGTTCATTATTCAATCGCTTATTGTCTTACATCGAAGCCGGCCATCGCCGACGCATAACCGCTTAAAATAAACATTAAATGCGTTCGGGCTCAAGATGATTCGGTTCATAGGTTAAGATAGAGTTATACATTCATTTCAAAAGCTAATAAATGGCACTTAGAGCTTCTCAAATTGCGCCTGGCAAAAAACTCACTATCCAGGCGATTGGCAACCCGCTGACGCCCACGGAATATCATCGCTGTCCGCAATGCGACACGTTGTTTAGCCTGCCCGTAGTTAAAGCCTCTCAAAGCGCTTACTGCCCTCGCTGTGATGCAAAAATCCGTGACGGACGAGACTGGTCGCTGACGCGCCTGGCTGCAATGGCGATAACGATGATGCTGTTAATGCCCTTCGCCTGGAGTGAACCCCTGCTGCGCCTCCATCTGCTTGGCGTACGTATTGATGCCAATCTGCTGCAGGGCATCTGGCAAATGACCGATCAGGGCGATCCGATCCCGGCCGCGATGGTGTTCTTCTGTAGCGTTGGCGCGCCTCTGGTGCTGGTCATCGCCATTGCTTATCTGTGGCTCGGCAACATCCTCGGCATGAATCTACGGCCGGTACTGTTGATGCTGGAGAAGCTTAAAGAGTGGGTGATGCTCGATATCTATCTGGTGGGCGTGGGCGTGGCATCCATCAAAGTGCAGGACTATGCCTTCCTCCAGCCGGGTGTGGGTCTGGTGGCCTTCGTCTCTCTCGTGTTGCTGAGCATTCTGACGCTGATTCATCTGAACGTGGAACAGCTTTGGGACCGTTTCTATCCTCAGCGTCCGGCCCAGCGCCCCGATCCGGGCCTGCAGGTGTGTCTCGGTTGTCATCACACCGGTTTTTCTGATGCGCGAGGCCGCTGCCGCCGTTGTCATATTCCGCTGCGCCACCGCCGCCCGTTAAGCCTGCAAAAAAGTTGGGCCGCGCTGATTGCGTCCCTGATTTTCCTCTTCCCGGCGAACCTGCTGCCTATCTCCATTATTTATGTCAACGGCGCGCGTCAGGAAGACACTATTCTTTCCGGCATTCTGTCGCTCGCCAGCAGTAATATCCCGGTGGCGGCGGTGGTGTTCATCGCCAGTATTCTGGTGCCTTTTACCAAGGTGCTGGTCCTGCTCACTCTGCTGGTCTCCATTCATTTTAAGTGCGAACAGGGGCTGCGAACCCGTATTCTGCTGCTGCGCTTTGTGACCTGGATTGGCCGCTGGTCAATGCTGGATCTGTTCGTGATTTCGCTGATGACGTCGCTTATCAACCGCGACCAGCTGTTGGCTTTTACCATGGGACCCGCTGCGTTTTACTTCGGCGCTGCGGTAATATTGACTATTCTTGCTGTTGAATGGCTGGACAGCCGCTTACTTTGGGATGCACATGAGTCAGGAAACGCCCGCTTCACCGACTGAAGCGAGAATTAAAACTAAACGCCGTATTTCCCCTTTCTGGCTTCTGCCGATCATCGCCTTTCTGATAGCCGGGTGGTTGATCTGGAACAGCTTCGAAGATCGCGGCACCACCATTACCATCGACTTTACTTCGGCCGATGGCATCGTGCCAGGACGTACGCCAGTTCGCTATCAGGGCGTTGAAGTCGGCACCGTGGAGTCCATCAACCTTGCCAAAAACCTTAACCACATTGAGGTCAAAGCCAGCATTAAAAGCGATATGAAAGACGCCCTGCGCGAAGAAACGCAGTTCTGGCTTGTCACGCCGAAAGCCTCACTGGCAGGCGTTTCAGGACTTGATGCCCTGGTTGGCGGCAACTACATCGGCATGATGCCCGGCAAAGGCGATGCCAAAGATCACTTCACGGCGCTGGATACGCAGCCGAAATATCGCCTGAACAACGGCGATCTGATGATCCATTTACACGCGCCAGATTTGGGCTCTCTCAACAGCGGTTCGCTGGTGTACTTCCGCAAGATCCCCGTCGGTCGCGTTTATGATTATGCCATCAACGCCAATAAGCAGGGCGTAACCATTGATATCCTGATCGAGAGGCGCTTTACCAACCTGGTGAAAAAAGGCAGCCGCTTCTGGAATGTCTCCGGCATTAAGGCGGATGTCGGGCTGAGCGGTGCGAAGGTGCAGCTTGAAAGCCTTGCCGCGCTGGTCAACGGCGCAATTGCCTTCGACTCGCCGGACGACTCAAAAGCCGCCAGTCAGAACGATGAGTTTGGCCTGTATGCCGACCTGGCCCACAGCCAGCGTGGCGTGATCGTTAAGCTGGATCTGCCCGACGGCAACGGCCTGAAAGCGGGTTCCACCGCCCTGATGTATCAGGGGCTGGAAGTCGGACAGCTCACCAAACTGGATCTCAACCCAGGCGGAGCGGTCAGCGGCGAGATGACGGTCGATCCTGGCGTCGTGAATTTGCTGCGTGATAAAACCCGCATAGAGCTGCGCAATCCTAAGCTGTCGCTCGAAAACACCAACCTCAGCTCTCTGTTGACTGGCAGCACCTTTGAACTGGTGCCGGGTGAAGGCGAACCGCGCGATCGTTTCGTGGTGGTCCCTGCCGATAAAACCTTGCTGCAGGAACCGGGCGTTGCAACGTTGACGCTGAACGCCCCAGACTCCTATGGCATCGACGCAGGCCAGCCCGTCATTCTGCACGGCATTAAGATTGGGCAGGTGCTGGAGCGTACATTGGCGGGCAAAGGCGTGTCTTTCTCGGTCGCCATTGATCCGCAATATCGCGACCTCGTTCACGGCGATACGAAATTCGTGGTGAACAGCCGCGTTGACGTCAAAGTGGGTCTCGACGGCGTTGAATTCCTCGGCGCCAGCGCCAGCGAGTGGCTGAGCGGCGGGATCCGCATTCTGCCCGGCGAGAAAGGCCCGATGAAGCAGGACTATCCCCTTTATGCCAATCTGGAAAAAGCCCTGGAGAACAGCCTGGGGGATCTGCCGACCACCACCCTGACATTGACGGCAGACGCGTTACCGGACGTTCAGGCAGGTTCAGTCGTGCTGTATCGCAAGTTTGAAGTGGGCGAAGTTATCACCGTGCGTCCGCGCGCCAATGCCTTTGATATCGAACTGCACATCAAGCCGGAATACCGACAGCTCTTGACACAGAACAGCGTCTTCTGGGCCGAAGGTGGCGCGAAAGTGCAGCTCAACGGCAGCGGATTGACGGTTCAGGCCTCCCCGCTCTCCCGCGCGCTACGCGGCGCTATCAGCTTCGATAACCTGAGTGGCGCTGGCGCGGGTGCCCGTAAAGGGGATAAGCGCATTCTCTATCCTTCAGAAACGGCGGCGCGCGCCGTGGGTGGGCAAATCACTCTGCATGCCTTTGATGCGGGTAAACTCGCAGCAGGAATGCCTATCCGCTATCTCGGTATTGATATCGGCCAAATCCAGACCCTGGAACTCATCACCTCCCGCAATGAAGTGCAGGCCAAAGCGGTGTTGTATCCCGAATACGTGAACACGTTTGCGAGAGGCGGAACTCGTTTTTCCGTGGTCACGCCGCAAATATCTGCCGCAGGCGTTGAGCATCTGGATACGATTTTGCAGCCGTACATCAACGTTGAACCCGGCCGTGGAGGCAACCCGCGCCGTGATTTCGAACTGCAGGAAGCCACGATTACCGATTCACGCTATCTCGATGGCCTGAGCATTATCGTTGAAGCACCGGAAGCCGGGTCGCTGAATATCGGCACACCTGTGCTGTTCCGCGGGATTGAAGTCGGCACCGTCACGGGTCTGCAGTTGGGTTCGCTCTCCGATCGCGTAATGGTGGCCCTGCGTATCAGCCAGCGCTATCAGCATCTGGTACGCAACAACTCTGTATTCTGGCTGGCGTCCGGGTATAACCTTGATTTCGGTATCATCGGTGGCGTGGTGAAAACCGGGACATTTAACCAGTTCATTCGCGGTGGTATCGCCTTCGCCACGCCACCTGGCACGCCTCTGGCACCGAAAGCACAGGACAATAAACACTTCCTGTTGCAGGACTCAGAGCCGAAAGAGTGGCGCGAATGGGGCACGGCCCTGCCACGATAAGCCTTAGCGACGCTGGCTGTAAGAAGCCAGCGTCGCTGTGCTAAACTGCGCGTCCGTTTCTGAATCTGGTACGTTCCGTGGCTTATCTTCCTGACTCCTTCCTTGAGACGATGCGTGCGGCAATGCCGTCTCACCTCTCCTTTGATGACTTTATCGCAGCCTGCCAGCGCCCTTTGCGTCGCAGCATTCGCGTGAATACCCTCAAAATTTCCGTTGCGGAATTTTTACAGCTGGTTGCGCCTTATGGCTGGCAGTTGACGCCGGTCCCCTGGTGTGAGGAAGGATTCTGGATAGAGCGTGATGACGAAGATTCCCTGCCGCTTGGCAGCACGGCCGAGCACCTGAGTGGACTGTTTTACATTCAGGAAGCCAGCTCCATGCTGCCGGTGACGGCGCTGTTCGCTCACGGCAATCAGCCGCAGCGGGTGATGGACGTGGCCGCCGCACCAGGGTCTAAAACGACCCAAATCGCCGCCCGAATGGGCAATCAGGGCGCTATTCTTGCCAACGAGTATTCCGCCAGCCGCGTCAAAGTGCTGCACGCCAACATCAGCCGCTGCGGCATCAACAACGTTGCCCTCACTCACTTTGATGGCCGCGTATTCGGTGCCGCGCTGCCGGAGTGCTTTGATGCCATCCTGCTGGACGCCCCCTGCTCCGGCGAAGGCGTCGTGCGTAAAGATCCGGATGCGCTGAAAAACTGGTCAGCCGAAAGCAACAGCGAGATAGCCGCAACCCAACGGGAACTTATCGACAGCGCTTTTCATGCCCTGAAACCCGGCGGGACGTTGGTGTATTCCACCTGTACCCTCAACCGTGAAGAGAACGAAGACGTGCTGGCGTGGCTGCTTGCGCGCTATCCGCAGGCTGTGGAAATTACTCCGCTCAGCCATCTTTTTGCCGGGGCAGAACTCGCCCTCACGCCGGAAGGTTTCCTGCATGTCTTCCCGCAAATTTACGACTGTGAAGGTTTTTTCGTCGCCCGACTGCAAAAAACATCGGCTATCGAAGGGCTCCCGGCCCCTGGCTATAAGGTCGGTAAATTTCCGTTTACGCCGATGAAAAATCGCGAAGCGCAGGCCGTTGTTCAGGCTGCGGCGGCGGTCGGTCTTGAATGGGATGAAAGCCTACATCTCTGGCAGCGTGATAAAGAGATTTGGCTGTTCCCGACGGAAATCGAACCACTGATCGGTAAAGTGCGTTTTTCTCGCCTCGGCCTTCGCCTCGCAGAAACGTTCAACAAAGGCTATCGCTGGCAGCATGAAGCCGTCATCGCGTTGGCGAGTGAAAAAAGTACGCACTTCGAACTGACGCTCGCAGAAGCAGAAGAGTGGTATCGGGGCCGTGATGTCTGGCCGGAAAACCCACCTGCACGTGATGATGTTATCGTGACCTTTCAGGGACATCCGCTGGGGCTGGCGAAAAAAGTGGGCACACGGCTTAAGAACAGCTACCCGCGTGAACTGGTCCGCGACGGCAAACTCTTTGCTGGCAAGGCATAGCGGAGAATAAAAATAAGCACGTTCTGACTGGCAAAATGCTCGCCGTTGTCTACGCTGAAAAATGGGTGACCTAACTGGTCGTACCACAACAGAGCAGACAACCGGAGAGCATTATGACCAAAACCAGCGTACGAATCGGCGCGTTCGAAATTGACGACGCCGAGCTGCACGGTGAGCAGCAAGGGGAGCGAACGTTAAGCATTCCCTGTAAATCCGATCCTGATTTGTGCATGCAGCTTGATGCATGGGATGCCGAAACCAGCGTGCCCGCCATTCTCGATGGCGAACACTCCGTCCTTTACCGCCAGCATTACGATCGTCAGTCCGACGCCTGGGTCATGCGCTTAGCCTGATACCAACGTAACCCGCCCGCAGGCGGGTTAATTATTTCCCGTTTCGCTTATCTCTCTTACACTTAAGATACGCTCTTCAGGTGTGGGGAAGTCATGTTCGCTCTGGTGCTATTTATCTGTTATCTCGACGGAGGCTGTGAAGACATTGTCGTGGACGTCTATAACACTGAACCGCAATGCGTGCGCGCCATGAATGACCAACGTATTCGCTATGGCGGTTGCTTTCCGGTGGAAGATTTTATTGATGGGTTCTGGCGGCCCGCTCAGGCCTACAGCGATTTATAATTATTGCAGCTGAACCAGCGTTAGCGTCCCACCAAAAACCGCGCCAGTGTCGATATAGTGCTGATTCAGCGCATCATATCGGCGCTTGAGGGGCGTGTGGCCGAACCAGAAGTGATCGGCGCCATCAATGGAATTGTGTTGACCCGCAAGGTGATCGCTCAGGCGCTGCCTGTCCCAGAGCACCCGATGCCAGTCAACGGCCTGCTGCCAGCGATAGTGCGACGCCGGATAATCTGCATGAGCGATGACGTGCGTCCCCTCCCCGGTCAGGACCTCAATAATAAACGGCAACGCCTGGCAGGCTTCTAACAACCTTCTCGCCGACGCCCGTTCAGACGCCGGGCAGTGTTCAAACCACTCACCACCGTTAAGCCCCCAGAGCGACAGCTGCTGATGCGTCAGTGCGTCCATTGCCATTTGTTCATGGTTCCCGCGGATGGCCAGCACCCATTTTTCATCGAGGAGTTCAAGACACTTCAGACTGTCCGGGCCACGATCTATCAGGTCACCCACTGAAATCAGCAAATCCTTATACGGATTGAACTGCCGGGCCTTCAACGCGGACATCAGCAGTGCGAAGCAACCATGCAGGTCGCCCGTCAGCCAGATATGCTGCCACGAATTACCGTCCACGCGCTGATACATAATTTCCCCCTGCATGTAATTATAGAGGGCGAAAAAAGCGGTCGTCGGTATTTTCTGTAAACTTAAATCAACCCTAAACACGCCAGCAATAAATATCGCAGCTGCATTAAGTTCCGCCATATCTGTCGCTAGAATATTCACATATATAGAATGAGGCTATTATCGTGACGGACAACTCCCTGCACACCCTAATTACGCCCGCACCACGGGCTAAGATTATTTCCGAACTGGTTACTGGCGAACTGGCTCCGGCACCTATCTGGAAGAAAGCAGATTACCGTCTGAAATTCTTGCTGCGCACGCTGATTTTCTATCGCTCTACCCGACTGATGCTCGACAACCTTGGCCAGCGACCCGATTTTATGCGCCTGCTGAATGCCCAGGTGACCTTGCCGAGCAAAACGCATCGCCAGTATCTTGCCCGCGGTCTCTCCTCCACACAGCGTGCCGAGGCGATTGTTGGTCACTATCAGTTCATTGATTCACTGAAAAGTCCGCTGCTTGCCGCTGCTTTGACGGCCACGGAGCCGACGCCGCTGCTGACCTTCAGCGGCAAAGATGACGCCAAATTCACGCTGTACGCCTCCTGCGCAAGTAAGGCGGAGCGTGAAGGTGAAAGTACGCTTTGGTTTTGTAGCGAAGATGACACCGTGCTTGCCAGCGCCACCTTCAGCGTCAAACGCACGCCTGACGGCCGGGAGCTTATCGTGGGCGGGCTGCAAGGCCCTCGTCGTACCGTTTCGCATGACGCTATCAAAACAGCCACTCGCGCCTGCTACGGGCTGTTCCCTAAGAGAATCCTGGTGGAATTTTTTGGCCTGATGGCCACTGAATGTGGAATCACCACCCTTTCTGGCGTCAGCGATCAGGGCCATGTGTTCCGCGCCCTGCGCTATCGCTTCAGCAAAGGCCGACATTTCCATGCCAGCTATGATGAGTTTTGGGCTTCGATTGACGGTAGGAAAACCAGCGACTTCCGCTGGCAATTACCGCTTCAGCAGGAACGAAAGTCCATTGAAGAGATTGCGAGCAAGAAACGGGCGGAATACCGTCGCCGTTTCGCCCTGTTGGATGGGATGGCCGAACAGTTCCGGGCCCTCTTTCCGCAATCCTGATATCGGAATACGGCATCTGCCCCGCCGTCGGGTAGATGCTAACGCATGATGCGTTTGCAGCCGTCGAGGATGTTCCGCTATCATCCTGTTAACTCCTTGACTCTTCAGCGACGGCAGCGCTTGACTATGAGCAAAACTGAAATTCTTCTCATATTACTGGTGCTGGTGATTTTGTGCTTCAGCATCTGGTTTATTCTGAGCGATCAAATCTGGGCCCTGGTCAGCTACCTTGAAACGCTGTTGTATCCCGATATCGTTACACCGGAATAATGTTGCCTTAACATATTCAAAAATAAACAAGTTGTTGTTTGAAGGCTCGCCACGCATTCCCTACTATTACTCGCGAAACGTCACGCTTCTTCAGGTTTCGTTTCAGGTCTGACTGACTCCATTCTCTGGACGCGCAACTTTCAGGCCAACCACTGGCGGCACTGCATATCCCTGTAAATCGCCAAAGTGAGTCCGAATAATATTCATTGCAAGTTTTATCCCCTTTACCCTGCGAAGTGAAGGGGATTTTTTTTTGCATTGCCAAAAATGTCTTCACGGAATAATAACGCGCCCTACTTTTTCAGGGTTGCACCATCTTTCTTTATACTCGCCGGACATAAATCCATAGGAATAATGCAATGGCAATTTTTCAGCCTCGGCCTCATCATTCAGACATTTTAAATTATTCCACATCAAAATAGTCCCTACTGACTTAATAGCCGAATCCTGCTTGTAGCCGACGTTAATATAATCGGCAAAAAAACCTGCCTTGCTTTTCACAGCCAAAATAAGTTGAATCGCCAGCGGCTCATCATTAATAAACATTATTTCTCCCTTCAGGTTCTTATGAAATTCCAGAAAGAATTTTTTGTTTATTTCTCGATCGCTGGTTTCCACTCCCCGGCGTAAAAAATATAGCGAATTGTAAATATCAAAAATATCAGAAGGATTCAGTTCTTTAACATCAACAAAAGACCCACCGCTGCTTAAAAATTTGCGGGCCTCTCTTTCCCTGGTACTGATTGTTTTCTTAGAAAAATCAGAGCCCAGATCCTTTGACATAGCCGCATTGCGATCGTTGAATAAGCGGTAAGAAACATTAGAAAATTTGTTACGCTGCAGATGATGCACGCATTTTGATTTAAACGGTATTAAGATATTGTTTATGCTTTCATTTACGGGCAGGTAAATGGAATATTTTGGGATAGGGAGCGTTTTAATTGATCTATTATTGTTTTTAACATCATTAGCAATCCATCCCCCGTCAACGCAAACAGAACCTTGTAATTGCCCCTTCTTTTTGTATGCGTAGAATTTTAAGGGAGCACCATTACGGATCATGAAAGAAAGAAATTCAGGTGATGACTCACAGTTATAGCCATATGCCAAACAAGCGTCCTCATATTCTTTTTGCGAGCACTCATCCCAATTTAAAAATTTAGCAACAAACATCAGCCTGGCACCATTAACTTTTGAATGGTCGGAGCATAGCACAAATCGGCAATTTCAGCCGATAAATCAGTTACAGAATAGATACTCGTTTACGATGTAGTTGATCGCAGGTAATAGCTTATCAGTACCCACAGGCTCATTCCGCCCCCATACCACTGGGCCTGGTACAGCCAGTATCAGGCCGATCAAGGACATGCGAATGTTGCCCCCGATCCATTTCGTGCTGATCTCCATTTTTGGTGTAAAAAAAATGTTAAGAACGATATTGATGTGATATAACAGCAGTCAGGCCGCTCGTGAAAGTGTGGGAAATTTTCGGGGTGGCATCTGTAAGTCGCTGATATGGCTTACAGATAAAAAGAGACCGAATACGATTCCTGTATTCGGTCCAGGGAAATGGCTCTTGGGAGAGAGCCGTGCGCTAAAAGTTGGCATTAATGCAGGCTAAAGTCGCCTTGCCCTTTAAGAATAGATGAGCATGCCAGGTTTTCCAGTCCGCGACGAAAGTGGTCAGAAAAAAACCGTGAGCAAAGCGTCACAAAACGCAAAAACCGCAGGTTTTCAGCCGAAAACGTTGCGGTTTTTTATTGCCAGTCAGCAGGTTAACGCTTCGGTTAACAGAGTTTCTCTGCGCGACTGATAAACGGCTCGAGGCTCATCTTTTGCCCCGGATGGGCCGGGTCATCAACCTGAATCACCGAAATCGGCTGAGCCGTGGTTTTGCCCTCTTTCACTTCCTGCTCTGCAACGGCGTTAAGCGGATACTGCACCAGCGTACTCGGGTTGATCGCATACAGCGCGTTCCCCGGGCGGCAGGTCAGCATCACCTCTTCACGATTAAACGCCCACTGAGCTTTGCCAATTTCAAAACGGCTGACGGTAATCACCTGCGGTGCCGCCAGGACATTTCCGGATGTTGCTAA
Organism: Enterobacter sp. CC120223-11; assembly: GCF_900215375.1. GTDB lineage: Bacteria > Pseudomonadota > Gammaproteobacteria > Enterobacterales > Enterobacteriaceae > Scandinavium. Next base: position 47,466 of record NZ_OBEF01000013.1, read on the forward strand.
AAACAGCATTGATAGAACGAGTTTTTTCATGATATCGCCACTTAATTCAAAACGGTTCCCAGGTTGCGAACAAGCTGACTGACGCTAAAACCAGAGCCCCTAAAATAATTTCCAGTTGGGTGGTACGCAGAAACAACATCTGAACCCGCTGCCGCTCTGCCGTCATCCGCGGCACCAGAACATACCTGTTCACCAGCGCGATTGCCACCATCAGCGCCACCAGCGCACATTTCACCAACAGCAACTGGCCATACCCGGAGTCGGCGATAAGCTGACCCTGAACCAACCACGCATTCGCGATCCCGCTCAGCACCACGCCCGCTACCGCCACGTGGCCATAACGGGAATAGCGCATCATGGTGTGAATCGCCGGGCTTCGCCAGTGCCCCTGCGCCAGCCGCAGGCAATAGAGAAACGGCAGCAGCCCGCCAAACCAGGCACCCGCGCATAACAGATGTATCGCATGATTGCTGCGCTGCAAAACGCCCATGATGCCCTCCCGCATTGCGGCATGCCCCACGCCTGCCATCAGCATAAACTGAGCGACGCACAGGATAAGCAGCAACGGAGCCAGTCGCGCTGGCCGGATGACGGCCACCAGCAACGCAGTCCACGTCAGCAGAATCTGCCAGAGCCACACGCTGCCAAAGCGCGTCTCCAGCACGGCAAGCCAGATATCCGGCTGAACCACATCAGGCCAGCCGTTGCCCATCAGCCCACCCTGCAACATCAGCATCAGCGTGGCGGAGAAGGCGTTAATCAGCAGCGCCCCACGCAGCACGGGCAGAAAACGTTGCATCATCAGGCGACGCAGCGAGGGTATTGCCCACCAGGCACCGTATAGCACAATGCCGAAGGACAGCATGATGGCGACAAAGTGCAGGCAGCGCAGCGCGACATAAACCGACGCCAGCATGGTTATTTCACGCTGAAATGGTACTGGCCTTTGGTTTTGTGCCCATCAACGGACACCACGTGCCAGTCCACTGTGTAATCACCGGACTTAAGAGGCTGCTCCAGCGGCGCGATAAGCTGAGTATTGTCTTTCTCGTTGAGTTTGACGGCGCCAACAGGAATTTGCGTCTGCTGTGGGCCTGTCACTGTCACACCGCTGAATTTCACTTCAACACCTTCGGAGAAGTTCAGCGTTAGCGCCTGAGGCACCGCGGTGACCTGCGCGTCGGCGGCCGGGGTCTGATTTTTGAGATGAGCGTGAGCGAATACGGCGGAAGTCGTGAATACGCTGGTGAGCAAAATACCGACGCGCAGCGCGCGGGAGGCGTAAAGTTTCATTCTCTTTATTCCCTTTTGTTATTTATCTGGCGCAAAGGATAACGCCCTATAATGAAGACGTCGAGATTCCAGGCCTCAGCGCTTGCTTTTTCGCGACGCGCTTAGTACTTTCAGCCGCGATATCTGAAGGAGTCCGTAATGCAAACCAATCTGGCAAAAATCCCCCAGGACGAGATGGACAAGGTCAACGTCGATTTAGCCGCCGCCGGGGTCGCTTTTAAAGAGCGCTACAACATGCCAATCGTCGCCGAAGTGGTTGAGCGCGAACAGCCCGCCCATCTGCGTGACTGGTTTCGCGAGCGGCTGATTGCTCACCGGCTGGCATCGGTAAATCTGTCTCGCCTGCCGTACGAACCCAAGCCCAAATAACTCTTACCGGGCGTTACACTTCCTTACACTCACCCTGCTACACTTCTTAATGGTTGTTGGAAAATTCTTAAGTGTGACTCACGGACGCTGAGTCGGGGAAAAGTGTAAGGAAGCCACTATGCCCGCATGGACTATTGCTGCAGCACAGTACAAGGCCCGCAACAGGAACGTTGCGGAAAATATTGCCCATCATTTACGTTTTATCGAAGCCGCATCAAAACTTAAGTGTCAGCTGATTGTCTTTCCGGAACTGTCATTGACCGGTCCGGATATCCCCGCACCACTTCCGCCGCCGCCCGATAACGACCTGCTCCAGCCCCTGAGCTTTGCTGCTTGCCGCCACGGGATGACGATTGTCGCCGGGCTACCGGTTGAACATAACGGCGTGAGTCAAAAAGGCGTGGCAATTTTCATGCCGGGCCTAACGTCGCCATTCACCCTTTACCAGGGAACAGGCATCTGTCTGACGCCACAGGCCCGCCATATCAGCACTCTTGCACCAGAAGATGAAGGCAGCGAACTCGATCCTGACGCCTCACTGCTGGCAACCGGCACCTGTACCCACGAATTTCAGCAGCAGCAATCCGTGCAGCAACTGCAGCGGCTGGCGCATAAGTATGCCATCGCCGTGCTGAAGTCCAATTATGCAGGCGGCAGCGCGCTCTGGGATGAGCACGGGCAGCTTATCGTCCGCGCAGACGCTGGCGAACTGCTGTTGACCGGACGCAAATACGAAGGCGGCTGGGAAGGCGAGATCATTCCAATGCGGGAAAGCCTTTACGCCATTGACGAAAGCCTCTGCGACGCATAACCTGCCTCTTTTCAGCCGGGAGAGCACCATGTTACGCGTTATCGATACGGAAACCTGCGATTTACAGGGAGGCGTGGTTGAAATCGCCTCAGTCGACATTGTTGACGGCAAGATAACGAATCCCATGAGCCACCTGGTCCGACCCGACAGGCCAATCAGCCCGCAGGCAATGGCCATCCATCGCATTACGGAAGAGATGGTCGCCGACAAACCCTGGATTGAGGACGTGGTGCCTTGTTATCAGGGCAGCGCGTGGTACGTGGCGCACAACGCCAGCTTTGACCGCCGGGTGCTGCCTGAAATGAACGGCGAGTGGATTTGTACCATGAAGCTTGCCCGCCGCCTGTGGCCGGGCATCAAATACAGCAATATGGCGCTGTATAAGTCCCGCAAGCTCAGCGTCGCGACACCGCCCGGCCTGCATCATCACCGTGCGTTATACGACTGCTACATCACTGCCGCCCTGCTGATTGATATCATGAGCGTCTCCGGCTGGAACGCCGATCAGATGGCCGACATTACCGGCCGTCCGGCCTTAATGACCACCTTCACCTTTGGTAAGTACCGCGGAAAACCGGTGGCAGAGATTGCCGAGAAAGATCCCGGCTACCTCCGCTGGCTGTTTAATAATCTTAACTCAATGAGCCCGGAGCTGCGCCTGACGCTTAAGCACTGGCTGGGCGAATAGCTATCGCGGCGCCTGGCCCGGCAGCGTGCCCTGGGCCAGCGCAATCAGAAACGTGTACTCCAGCGCCACGCCTTCATAGCTTTTAAAACGTCCTGATTTTCCTCCGTGCCCGGAATCCATGTCGGTGCAAAGCAGCAACAGGTTGTCGTCGGTTTTCAGCTCACGCAGCTTCGCCACCCATTTCGCCGGTTCCCAGTACTGCACCTGAGAATCGTGTAAACCCGTTGTGACCAGCAAATGCGGATACGCTTTCGACTCCACGTTGTCGTAGGGGCTGTAGCTTTTCATATAGTGGTAATACTCAGGCTCCTGAGGGTTCCCCCACTCCTCAAACTCCCCGGTGGTCAACGGGATGGATTCATCCAGCATCGTGGTCAGCACATCGACAAACGGCACCTGGGCAACAATGCCGTGGAACAACGCCGGTCGCGCATTGATCACGGAACCCATTAGCATGCCACCGGCGCTGCCGCCCATGCCGTAACACAGTGTCGGGTTGCCATACCCCTGAGCCAGCAGCACATCGCAGACATCGAGGTAGTCGTTGAAGGTATTTTTCTTCAGCAAAAATTTTCCGTCTTCGTACCACTGTTGTCCCAGTTCACCGCCGCCGCGAATATGGGCGATGGCAAACACAAAGCCCCTGTCGAGCAGGCTCAGACGGCTGCTGCTGAAATCGGCATCCATACTGGCGCCATAAGATCCATACCCATAAACCAGCAGCGGGTTGTTACCTTTGCGGAAATGTTCGCGGTGATAAACCAGCGACACGGGCACCTCTACGCCGTCGCGCGCTGTGATCCACAGATGCTCGCTGCGGTAGCGGCTGGCATCAAACCCCTGCACTTCCTGCTGTTTGAGCACCGTTCGCTCGCCGGTATCCATATTCAGCTCAAAGAGCGTGTCCGGCGTCGTCATCGACGAGTAGCCATAACGCAGACGCGCTGTGTCGGGCTCAGGATTGTAGGAGAGCCAGGTGACATACGCCGGGTCATCAAAGGCGATACCGGTAGATTCGCGGGTTTTACGGTTGATCTGCCGCAGGCTGGTCAGGCCGTGCTGACGTTCCTCCACCACCAGCCAGTCGGTAAACAGCGTGAAGCCTTCCAGCATCACTTCGTCACGCGGAGGGATCAACGCTTCCCATCGGCTTTCATCACGGACGGGCGTGCGGTACAGGCCAAAGTTTTTCCCTTCACGGTTCGAACGCAGGTAAAAATTATTCTGGAAGTGGTCGAGGCTATATTCATGATCTTTACGACGAGGCAGGAAGCACAGCGGCTGTGCGTCCGGAAGTTCGGCATCCAGCAGCAGCACTTCGCTGGTTGTGGCGCTCTCCAGATGAATAGTGATGTAGTGCTTTGAACTGGTCTTATGCAGGCTGACGTAGAACGTATCGTCCCGCTCCTCGTATACCAGTTCATCCTCCGTGACAGCACTCCCGACAGTGTGCCGCCAGACCTGATACGGCAGCAGTGTTGTCGGGTGTTTGCGCACGTAATAAAGCGTATGCGAATCGTTGCCCCACACAAAGCCTGGCTCAACGTTCTCAAGCACTTCAGGATACCAGTTGGCGTTTTCCAGATGACGAATACGCAGGGCATACTGACGGCGGGAGAGATAATCTTCCGTCAGCGCCATCCGTTTATTGTCAGGAGAAATGCCGAGGCCACCGAGGGTATAAAACTCGCTGTGGGCCGCACGCTCGTTGCCGTCCAGCAGCAGCTCCCACTCATCCCACGCCTCTTTTTGCACCGACTGACGCTGATAAACGGCATATTCACAGCCCGGTTCGTAGATCTGCCGGTAACGATAGCCGTTTTTGCTGTACGGGGCGGACACCTCGCGCTGCGGGATGCGGTCAACAATCTCCTTCAGTACCTTATCCTGCAAACTACGCTGCGAAGCCATCACCTCGCGACCATAGTCGTTTTCCTGTTTGAGATAATCGAGCACGGCAGGCTGCGTGCGTTCGTCGTCACGCAGCCAGTAATAGTTGTCGATGCGGGTATCGCCATGAAGCGTCATGGCGTGGGGGATACGTTTTGCTTTTGGTGGCATGTCGTTGTTCTTCTGCAAATTACCTCCCCTAAGGGTGGCAAATGTGCAGAACGATGCAAGCGAAACATGCGATGTTGCGGTTAAAGTGCCTGTTTTTGCGCCTTTAAATCGGCCTCAATGCCGTCGCGCACGTCCTGTGGGATCGCCAGTGCATCGCCCAGCGCATTCAGATAACTGCGTTCCATAAAATGATCGACATCGATCGCCGCACAGCTCAGGAAATAAAGTTCCAGGGCTTCCTCCTCGTTTCGGACACCTTTGGCAAGCAGTTGAGGGTCCAGAGGCTGAGCTATCGCTTTATCCACCAGCTGCCGCCCCTGTGCCTCCACGCCCGCCTCGCGAAGCTGCTGGTCGATTACCGCCCGCTCTTTGTCATCGATATGCCCGTCGCTTTTTGCCGCAAAAACCAGCGCCAGGATTAAACGTTCGGTGCGCACATCCACGGGGCTCGTATGCTGACCGTATTCAGGTTCGTTCTGATGTGCGGTGAGAACTTTGTCTTTGTATTTGTTCCACAACACACTGCCTGCCACCGCGCCGCCACCGACAAGCAGCGCCCCGGTGCCGTATTTCGCCAGCAGCTTGCGGGAAGATTTGCTGGCAACCAGCAGCCCGGCAAGACCGCCGAGCGCCCCCGGTACCAGCATTTTGCTGAGCCCCTGCTCACCCGATGACTTAGCGGACGCCTGACCGAGCATTGACTGAAGTTGATTGAGCCAGTTTGCCATTTTACCCTCGCGGCACAGTGATTAATTTGTTCAGCCTAAGCGAGGCGATGTCAGGAAATGTCTGTGCAGGATAAAGATGCGCAAATCAGCGAATGCCGTCAGCCATTTTTACCTGCAAGACAGACGCAAACGTTTTCGTATATACTGACGGCCACTTTTTTACTGTGGAATTTTGTGATGACTGTACTTGGCACCGCGCTGCGTCCGGCAGCAACACGCGTGATGTTATTAGGCTCTGGCGAGCTGGGAAAAGAGGTCGCAATTGAATGTCAGCGCTTAGGGATCGAAGTGATTGCCGTCGATCGCTATGCGGACGCCCCGGCAATGCACGTGGCGCACCGCAGCCACGTCATCAATATGCTGGATGGACAGGCGCTTAAAGCCCTGGTTGAACGGGAAAAGCCTGACTATATCGTGCCGGAAATTGAAGCCATCGCCACCGATATGCTGATTGAGCTTGAGCAGTCCGGGCAGCGCGTTGTGCCCTGTGCCCGCGCCACAAAGCTCACAATGAACCGCGAAGGCATTCGTCGTCTTGCCGCAGAAGAGCTGAAACTTCCGACGTCCAGCTACCGCTTTGCCGATGGCGAAGACAATTTCCGTCAGGCCGTCGCAGAAATCGGCCTGCCGTGCATCGTCAAACCGGTGATGAGCTCCTCCGGCAAGGGCCAGAGCTTTATCCGCAGCGAAGCACAATTAGCCGATGCCTGGCAGTATGCCCAGCAGGGTGGTCGCGCAGGCGCCGGGCGAGTGATTGTCGAAGGCGTGGTAAATTTTGATTTTGAAATCACGCTGCTCACCGTCAGCGCAGCAGATGGCGTCCATTTCTGCGCCCCGATTGGCCACCGACAGGAAGACGGCGACTACCGTGAGTCCTGGCAGCCGCAGCAGATGAGTGCGCTGGCGCAGGAGCGTGCCGAGGCCATTGCCCGCGACGTGGTGCTGGCGCTCGGAGGCTACGGGCTGTTTGGCGTGGAGCTGTTCGTCTGTGGTGATGAAGTGATTTTCAGCGAAGTCTCCCCTCGCCCACACGACACCGGCATGGTGACGCTGATTTCGCAGGATCTCTCCGAGTTCGCACTGCACGTTCGCGCTTTTCTCGGTCTGCCTGTCGGTGCCATCCGCCAGTACGGCCCTTCCGCTTCGGCGGTGATCCTGCCGCAGCTGACAAGCACCAACGTGCAGTTCGGCAATCTCAATGCCGTCGTGGGCGCAGGCGTGCAGCTTCGTTTGTTCGGTAAACCAGAGATCGACGGTACCCGTCGTTTAGGCGTGGCGTTAGCCGTGGCAGACGATGTGGAAACGGCGGTAGAACGTGCAAAAGTGGCGGCTGACGCGGTCAGCGTGAAGGCATAAAAAAGCCCGGTGACGTATACGCTTACCGGGCCAGACAGTGCGGGCTTATCAGAGTTCGATGCCGTTTGATACCCTCTCCCACGGGAGAGGGTGCAAACACTAAAAAACCTTCCTAAAAAGAAGGTTTTTGCAGTTTACCTTGCGCCTTCCACCGCTTCGCGAGCGATTTTGGTGATGCGGTCGTAATCGCCGGATTCCAGCGCATCCGCCGGTACCAGCCAGGAGCCGCCGATACACAGCACGCTTTTCAGCGCCAGGTAGTCACGGTAGTTGGCCGGAGAGATACCGCCGGTTGGGCAGAAACGAATGTGGGCGAACGGGCCCGCGATCGCCTGCAGCGCTTTGGTGCCGCCGTTAGCTTCCGCCGGGAAGAATTTGAACTCTTTCAGGCCGTAGTCCATGCCGAGCATCAGTTCAGATACGGTGCTGATACCTGGGATCAGCGGAATGGTGCCTTCGGTCGCCGCTTTAAGCAGTGGCTCAGTCAGGCCCGGGCTGATAGCAAACTGTGCGCCCGCTTCGGTCACTTCTTTCAGCTGCTGCACGTTGGTCACGGTGCCTGCACCGACGATAGCGTCCGGCACTTCTTTGGCGATAGCGCGGATAGCGTCCATTGCACAGGCAGTACGCAGGGTCACTTCCAGGACGCGTACGCCACCAGCAACCAGCGCTTTGGCCATCGGCACAGCGTGTTCCAGTTTGTTCACCACGATAACCGGGACAACCGGGCCGTTGGTCAGGATTGCTTCTGCACTTGTTTTCCAGTTTTTCATCAGAGTTTTTCTCTCGCCAGAATGAGTAATCTTGTCGTGTTAAAAGGTGATGCAGGTCGCGCCCTGCTCAGCACCAGAAAGCTTCTCGCGTAGCGCACTAAACAGTTCTCGCCCTGTTCCAACGCGTGATGCGCTGAGATCCGGCAGATGCGGCTTACGTGCGGCCAGTTCGGCCTCATCCACCAGCAGCGTCAGCTCGCCGGTCTGGCCGTTCACGCGAATCATGTCGCCATCGTGTACTTTTGCCAGCAGCCCGCCGTCGTACGCTTCAGGCGTGACGTGGATTGCAGACGGTACTTTACCGGATGCACCTGAGAGGCGTCCGTCGGTCACCAGCGCAATTTTGAAACAGCGGTCCAATAATACACCTAATGGCGGCATAAGTTTATGTAATTCTGGCATGCCGTTCGCTTTTGGCCCCTGAAGGCGCACGACCACGACGCAATCTTTGTCCAGCAGGCCCGCTTCGAACGCCGGTAAGACGTCGTGCTGGCTCTCAAACACCACGGCTGGCGCTTCAATAATCTGGTTTTCCACCGGCACAGCGGAGGTTTTCATCACCGCACGGCCCAGGTTCCCGCTCAGCACTTTGGTGCCGCCGTGGTGGGAGAATGGTTTCTCGATGCAGGCGATGACGGCCTCATCCAGTGACTTCTGCGCCCCTTCGCGCCAGTCCAGCTCGCCGTTGTTCAGCCACGGTTCCATCGTGTAGCGGTGCAGACCATGACCTGCGACGGTTTCAACGTCTTCATGCAGCAGCCCACCTTTCAGCAGTTCGCGGATCAGCACCGGCACGCCGCCCGCCGCCTGGAAGTGGTTAATATCTGCCGGGCCGTTCGGATAGAGACGCGCCATCAGCGGCACCACTTCTGAAAGCTCAGAGAAATCATCCCAGTCGATGATAATGCCCGCCGCCCTAGCCATCGCCACCAGGTGCATAGTGTGGTTGGTGGAGCCACCGGTTGCCAGCAGCGCCACGATGCCGTTGACCACCACTTTTTCGTCAAACATTTTACCCAGCGGCATCCACTCGTTGCCGTTTCCGGTCAGACGGGTGACCTGGCGGGCCGCCGCGGCGGTCAGCACATCACGCAATGGCGCGTCCGGGTGAACGAAGGAGGAGCCCGGCAGCTGCATGCCCATAAACTCAATCACCATCTGATTGGTGTTGGCTGTGCCGTAGAAGGTGCAGGTGCCAGGCGCATGATAGGACGCAGCTTCGGATTCGAGTAAAGCCATGCGGTCAACTTTGCCTTCCGCATACAGCTGACGAATACGCACTTTCTCTTTGTTTGCCAGGCCACTGGCCATCGGGCCAGACGGAATGAAAATGGACGGCAGGTGGCCAAACGACAGCGCCGCCATCGCCAGACCCGGGACAATTTTGTCGCACACGCCGAGGTACAGCGCGCCGTCAAACATGTTGTGAGACAGCCCCACTGCCGCTGACATGGCGATGACTTCACGGCTGAGCAGGGAAAGCTCCATGCCGTCCTGACCCTGGGTCACGCCGTCGCACATGGCAGGCACGCCACCGGCGACCTGCGCCACGGCATTCACGCCATGCAGCGCTTTACGGATAACATCCGGGTAGCGCTCGTAGGGCTGATGCGCTGAGAGCATGTCATTGTAGGAGGTAATAATCCCGATATTGTTACGCAGCATGCTTTTAAGCGAGGCTTTGTCCTCTGGCTGGCAGGCCGCAAAACCGTGCGCCAGGTTACCGCATGCCAGGCGGGAGCGCTGGACCGTGTCAGACTTTGCCTGATGAATGCGGGCGAGGTAGGCACTTCGGGTTTCTTTTGAACGCTCGATAATGCGATTTGTTACGCGTAACATTGCAGGATTCATAATAGCTCCACAGATTCTGAGTGCCTGAGCATTGGCATTAACATGAGATCCAGCAGTCATTAACAATGCTGAAACGCGCTTGTGCTGTAGCTCAGGGGAATAATCATCTTGCGCCAGTGTAATAAAAAAAGCCCCGGTGGTGAACCACCCAGGGCTTAAAAATGCAACTAACGCACGAGTTTCTGTGTCAGATCATGTTACCGGTAAAATACCCAGATCGTGGTAGCTTCAGGTTTTACTCAAACTCGTTCCAGGAGCGGCCATCACGGGTGATCATCGCGACGGAGGCGACCGGTCCCCAGGTGCCTGCCTGATACGGTTTTGGCGCGTCCTGATCGGCGGCCCAGGCTTCGGTAATTGAGTCGACCCATTTCCACGCCTCTTCCACCTCATCACGACGCACGAAGAGTGCCTGAATGCCACGCATGGTTTCCAGCAGCAGGCGCTCGTAGGCATCTGCCAGGTGCGTTTCATTGAAGGTTTCGGAATAGCTCAGATCCAGCTTGGTGGTCTGCAGATTGTGCTTGTGATCCAGACCCGGCACTTTGTTGAGGATCTGAATATCCACGCCTTCGTCCGGCTGCAGACGAATGGTCAGCTTGTTCTGCGGCAGTTCCTGCCAGGACTCTTTGAACAGGTTCAGCTCCGGCGATTTGAAGTAGACAACAACTTCAGAGCATTTCGTCGGCAGACGCTTCCCGGTGCGCAGGTAGAACGGTACGCCCGCCCAGCGCCAGTCGTCGATATCCACACGGATAGCCACGAAGGTTTCCGTGTTGCTGCTTTTATTCGCGCCCTCTTCTTCCAGATAGCCAGGCACTTTTTTGCCCTGCGCGAAGCCTGCGGTGTACTGACCACGCACGGTTTTATCACGCACGTTTGAGCGGTCGATGCGGCGCAGGGATTTCAGCACTTTCACTTTTGCATCACGGATGCTGTCGGCGCTCAGATCGGACGGCGGAGACATGGCGATCATGCAGAGGATCTGCAGCAGGTGGTTCTGGATCATGTCGCGCATCTGCCCGGCCTGATCGAAGTAACCCCAGCGACCTTCGATGCCCACTTCTTCCGCCACGGTGATTTCCACGTGATCGATAGTGCGGGAGTCCCAGTTATTAACGAACAGAGAGTTAGCAAAACGAAGCGCCAGCAGGTTCAGCACTGTCTCTTTACCGAGGTAATGGTCGATACGGTATACCTGACACTCTTCGAAGTATTCGCCAACCTGATCGTTGATCTCGCGGGAGGTAGCAAGTGACGTGCCCAGCGGCTTTTCCATCACCACACGCGCCGGTTTGGCGTTCAGCTTCGCTTCGCCGAGGCCTTTGCAGATGGCACCGAAGGTGCTTGGCGGCATGGCGAAATAGTTGATGGTGACGCGATCTTTTTGGTCGAGCATTTTGCCCAGACGGGTGAAGGCTTTGGTGTCGTTAACATCCAGATTGCAGAAGTCCAGGCGCCCGCTCAGGGTGTCCCACAGACTTTCGTCAATCTTCTCCTTCATGAAGGTTTCCAGCGCCTCGCGCACCACTTTGGTGTATGCATCTTTATCCCAGTCGGCACGTCCTACCCCAAGGATACGCGTGTCCGGATGGATCTGGCCCGCTTTCTCCAGTTGATACAGGGAAGGCAGCAATTTACGACGCGCCAGGTCACCCTTTGCGCCGAAAATGACCAGATCGCATGCCTGGGCCGTTTGCGTTACCGCCATGTCATTCTCCTCAGTTGGATTGCCTGGTACGTCCGCCAGGCGCTATTTGTAATTTTCTTACGCTGCACTGTACTGTGTTTACGTGAATGCCGAAACCCCCGGGCCCGGTCGAGGCCAGATAAAGGCATTTCTCGGGAAAAAAAGCGCCTTCAGCGCCGGGCAACAGCCTCATTTTGTTCGTCATTTCACCAGTCGCACCTGATTAAAAGTCGACTGTGATCATGTAATGAAAAAAAACAACGTAAATTGCCCTTTTTACTTCAGCATTGGACAATTCACAGGGGTATATTCTCACTAAATTGCACGCCGATTTCACCCCTTTCCGGGTAAAGAGTGGAATCGCTTTCACCCATGAGCGCCTGTTAACCATGAACATGCTGGAAAAAATCCAGTCCCATCTGGAAAACCTTAGCAAATCCGAGCGTAAAGTGGCGGAAGTGATCCTCGCCGCCCCTTCTCAGGCAATTCACTCCAGCATCGCGACGCTTGCGCTTCAGGCAGCGGTCAGTGAACCGACCGTCAACCGATTTTGCCGCAGCATGGACACCCGTGGCTTCCCTGATTTTAAGCTGCATCTGGCGCAAAGTCTCGCCAACGGCACACCTTACGTGAACCGTAACGTCGATGAAGACGACAGCGTTGAGGCCTACACCGGTAAAATTTTCGAGTCCGCCATGGCCAGTCTGGACCACGTTCGCCACTCGCTGGATATGGCGGCCGTGAACCGCGCCGTGGATTTGCTGACTCAGGCAAAAAAAATCGCCTTCTTTGGCTTAGGCTCATCCGCGGCCGTGGCACACGATGCGATGAACAAATTTTTCCGCTTCAACGTGCCGGTTATCTACTCCGATGACGTCGTACTGCAACGTATGAGCTGTATGAACTGTAGCGACGACGACGTGGTAGTGCTCATTTCGCACACCGGTCGAACAAAAAACCTGGTTGAACTGGCACAGCTGGCGCGTGAGAACGATGCCATGGTCATCGCCATTACTTCGGCAGGCACGCCGCTGGCACGTGAGGCCTCGCTCGCCATCACGCTGGATGTACCAGAAGATACAGACATTTATATGCCGATGGTTTCCAGGCTGGCGCAGCTGACGGTTATCGATGTTCTTGCTACCGGTTTTACCTTACGGCGCGGGGCAAAATTCCGGGATAACTTGAAGCGGGTCAAGGAAGCGCTGAAGGAATCGCGGTTTGATAAGGAGCTGCGGATTCGCAGCGATAATCATTAAATGTTTATAACAAGCTTGTAACCTATTTATACATTCGGTTAAGTTCCAGCATATGGCTACAGCAGAGTTGGAAATCGCCGACTTCCTGTTCACGCAACACCAAAATTGTTTCAGCAACGGAGTATTACATGTCCAGAAGGCTTCGCAGAACTAAGATCGTCACCACCTTAGGCCCGGCCACCGATCGCGATAATAACCTTGAGAAGGTGATTGCGGCGGGCGCTAACGTTGTCCGCATGAACTTCTCCCATGGCACAGCTGAAGACCATAAGCTTCGTGCCGATAAAGTCCGCGAAATCGCGGCCAAGCTGGGTCGCCACGTCGCTATCCTCGGCGATCTGCAAGGGCCTAAAATCCGCGTGTCCACCTTCAAAGAAGGCAAAGTTTTCCTCAACATTGGCGACAAATTCCTGCTCGATGCCAACCTCGGTAAAGGCGAAGGTGACAAAGATAAAGTCGGTATCGACTACAAAGGCCTGCCTGCTGACGTTGTACCTGGCGACATCCTGCTGCTGGACGACGGTCGTGTGCAGCTGAAGGTGCTGGAAGTTCAGGGCATGAAAGTGTTCACCGAAGTCACCGTCGGCGGCCCGCTCTCCAACAACAAAGGCATTAACAAACTCGGCGGTGGCCTCTCTGCGGAAGCGCTGACCGAAAAAGATAAAGCGGATATCCAGACCGCGGCGCTGATTGGCGTCGATTACCTGGCCGTCTCCTTCCCTCGCTGTGGGGAAGACCTGAACTATGCTCGCCGTCTGGCGCGTGACGCAGGCTGCGACGCGAAAATCGTCGCCAAAGTGGAGCGTGCGGAAGCCGTCTGCAGCCAGGATGCGATGGACGACATCATTCTTGCTTCCGACGTTGTAATGGTTGCCCGTGGCGATCTGGGTGTGGAAATTGGTGACCCGGAACTGGTCGGCATCCAGAAAGCGCTGATTCGCCGCGCCCGTCAACTGAACCGCGCGGTGATCACCGCCACCCAGATGATGGAATCGATGATCACCAACCCAATGCCAACCCGTGCCGAAGTCATGGACGTGGCAAACGCCGTGCTGGATGGCACCGATGCGGTAATGCTCTCTGCGGAAACCGCCGCTGGGCAGTATCCCTCTGAAACCGTCGCGGCTATGGCGCGCGTGTGCCTGGGCGCAGAAAAAATCCCAAGCATCAACGTCTCCAAGCACCGCCTGGACGTGCAGTTCGACAACGTGGAAGAAGCCATTGCGATGTCTGCGATGTACGCGGCTAACCACCTGAAAGGCGTCTCCGCGATCATCTCCATGACCGAATCTGGCCGTACCGCGCTGATGACTTCCCGTATCAGCTCCGGCCTGCCAATCTTCGCGATGTCCCGCCATGAGCGCACGCTGAACCTGACGTCCCTCTATCGCGGCGTGACGCCGGTTCACTTCGACAGCGCCACTGACGGCGTAGCCGCTGCCAATGACGCGGTAAACCTGCTGCGTGACAAAGGCTACCTGGTCTCTGGTGACATCGTGATCGTCACTCAGGGCGACGTGATGAGCACCGTAGGCACAACGAACACCACGCGTGTTCTGACCGTTGAATAAGCCTGCGTAACGCTGACAACAAAAAAGCGCCTTTCGGCGCTTTTTTTATTTCTTCGGGAACAGCTCTTTTCGCTTATACGGCTCAGTTTCGCCAGGCCTGCGGGTTTTCAGCAGCTTGAGGATCCAGGTGTACTGCTCGGTGTGTGGCGTGACAAAGATTTCCACTTCTTCGTTCATCCGGCGCGCGATAGTGGTGTCATCGGCCGTCATCAGGTCGTCCATCGGCGGGCGGATCTCCACCGTCAGGCGATGCGTTTTACCGTCGTAAATCGGGAACAACGGCACCACACGAGCACGGCAAACCTTCATCAGGCGGCCAATGGCCGGCAGCGTTGCCTTGTAGGTAGCGAAGAAGTCCACGAACTCGCTGTGCTCTTCACCGTGATCCTGATCCGGCAGGTAATAACCCCAGTAGCCCTCACGCACGGATTTAATGAATGGCTTAATGCCATCGTTACGTGCATGCATGCGGCCACCGAAGCGACGGCGCACGGTGTTCCAGATGTAGTCGAAGACCGGGTTGCCCTGATTGTGGAACATCGCCGCCATCTTCTGCCCTTTTGAGGCCATCAGCATCGCCGGAATATCCACGCCCCAGCCGTGCGGCACTAGGAAAATCACCTTCTCGTCGTTGCGCTGGAGCTCTTCGACGATTTCGAGGCCTTTCCAGTCGACACGCTTCATGATCTTTTTAGGATCGCCGAGACCCAGCTCGGCCATCATCACCATCGCCTGCGGCGCGGTGGCATACATCTCATCGATGATAGCCTCACGCTCGGCTTCCGATTTTTCAGGGAAACAGTAAAGCAGGTTGATCTGCGCGCGGCGACGGGAGCTTTTAGCCAGACGCCCGACCTTCTTGCCAAGCGCACCTAAAATCGGGTCGCGAAACGAAGGTGGCGTCAGCGCAATACCTGCAAATGCCAGCACGCCGAGCCAGGAGCCCCAGTAGCGTGGATGTAGAAAAGCTTTTTCGAACTGAGGAATAAATTCACTGTTATTTTTTTTCGTTTCCATGCCTGTTCCAGAGTCGTGCCGGGAATAAGTGAGATGCAGATAGTTTAGCGACGTGCCAGGCGTGACACAAAAGAAAAAGCCGACACCCTTACGGTATCGGCTTTATGAGCGCAGTGATTAGTCAATCTGCAGCTGCGGCACAACCTCTTTAACCTGCGCCAGGTAGTCGCGACGATCGGAGCCTGTCAGCCCTTCGGTACGCGGCAGTTTGGCCGTTAGCGGGTTGACCGCCTGCTGGTTAATCCATACTTCATAGTGCAGGTGTGGGCCAGTTGAACGCCCCGTGTTGCCCGAGAGCGCAATACGGTCACCGCGTTTCACTTTCTGCCCCGGTTTTACCAGCAGCTTACGCAAATGCATGTAGCGGGTGGTGTACGTGCGACCATGACGCAGCGCCACGTAATAACCTGCTGCCCCACTGCGCTTCGCTACGACCACTTCGCCGTCACCGACAGCCAGCACTGGTGTCCCCTGCGGCATGGCGAAATCGACGCCTTTATGCGGCGCGATGCGGCCTGTGACCGGGTTCAGACGACGTGGGTTGAAGTTGGACGAAACACGGAACTGACGCGCAGTCGGGAAGCGCATAAAGCCTTTCGCGAGACCCGTACCGCTGCGATCGTAGAACTTGCCGTCTTCCGCGCGAATGGCGTAATAATCCTTGTCGCCTGAACGCAGACGCACGCCGAGCAGTTGGCTCTGCTCACGCTTGCCGTCCAGCATTTCGCGGGACATCAGCACCGAAAACTCATCGCCTTTTTTCAGCTTGCGGAAGTCCATTTGCCACTGCATGGCTTTGATCACCGCGCTGACTTCAGTGCTGGTTAAGCCTGCATTGCGCGCGCTGGTAACGAAGCTGCCGCCGACGGTGCCTTTCAGCACGCTGTTCACCCAGTCACCCTGCTGCGTTTCGGCGCTCATTTTGAAACCGTTTGCAGCACGATCGTAGGTACGTGTTTCGCGGCGGGACATCTCCCACGTCAGGCGTTGCAGATCGCCATCGGCGTTCAGCGTCCAGGAGAGCTGCTGGCCAATTTTCAGGTTGCGTAGATCTTTGTCTGCACTGGCCAACTGGCTGATATCGCCCATATCAATGCCGTACTGGTTGAGCACGCTGCTGAGCGTATCGCCCGTTGAGACGACATATTCGTGGACACCCGCTTCGTTGTCGACTTTGTCGTCCAGCTCATCCTGAGGGATGGCTTCATCTTCCTGCGCCGCCTGGTCGATAGGCTCGCTGGCTTCAGGAAGCAGAGAACGAATTTCGCTCTTTTCAAGCTCAATGGTTCGAACGATAGGGGCTGAATCGGGGTGGTAGACGTATGGTCGCCAGACGGCGACCGCTAAGGTTAGTACAGTCAACGACCCCAGCATAACGCGATGGGGTCGCGGCAAATTATTAAATGCCAGGGCGACAGAGCGGGCTACCTGTTGCACGTATTCACTTCCTCGTTAATCTCCTTTCAGGCAGCTCGAATACTGGTTCGCCAGTTTGGCCAGGAAAGCGGGATAACTCGCTTTACCCAACTGGATGTTGGTGCCTAACGGATCCAACGTTCCCATGCGAACGGTTGTTCCGCGGGCAACCGCTTCTACCACGGCTGGCCTGAATTGTGGCTCAGCAAAAACGCAGGTCGCTTTTTGCTCAACCAACTGTGTTCTGATTTCGTGTAAACGCTGCGCACCGGGTTGGATCTCAGGGTTGACGGTAAAATGCCCCAGCGAGGTCATTCCGTAGTGTTTTTCGAAGTAGCCGTAGGCGTCATGAAAAACGAAATACCCTTTTCCTTTCAACGGTGCCAGCTCGTTACCCACCTGCTTGTCGGTCGCGGCCAATTGGGCCTCGAAATCCTTCAGGTTGGCGTCTAGTTTGGCTCGACTTTGCGGCATAAGTTCCACTAATTTATCGTGGATTGCAACCGCCGACAGGCGCGCTATCTCAGGCGACAGCCACAGGTGCATGTTGTACTCGCCATGATGGTGATCTTCATCACCTTTTTCCGCCGCACCGTGCTCGTGACCGTGGTCATGATCGTCGTCGTCAGCGCCTTTCATGAGTAACGGTTTCACGCCCGGCAGTGTAGAAATCGTCACCTTTTTTGCTTCAGGAAACGCGGTGGCTGTCTTGCCCATAAATGCTTCCATCTCCGGACCAATCCACACCACTAAGTCGGCGTTCTGTAAGCGTTTTGCATCACTTGGGCGTAAGGCATAGTCATGTTCAGAGGCGCCATCCGGCAGTAAAACTTCCGTGGGCGTAACGCCATCGGCGATGGCGGACGCAATAAATCCAAGGGGTTTTAACGAGGCGACGACAGCGGCATTTGCCTGAGGAAGGGAAGTACCTAAAAGCGCGGTGGAAAGTGCCGCGAAAAGAAACGTCTTTTTATGTAACATAATACGTCTAACCATCGTAATGAATGAATTGAATGTGATATTATAACATTCACTGACTTATGCAACCTCAAATATGCGATGACGAATCTTGTAACGCTCGAAAATATCTCAGTCTCTTTCAGCCAGCGTCGCGTGCTGTCTGATGTCTCACTGACGTTGAAACCGGGCAAAATTCTTACCCTTCTTGGGCCAAATGGCGCGGGAAAATCGACGCTTGTACGCGTGGTGCTCGGACTGATAGCACCAGATTCGGGGACGATCAAGCGCGACGGAAAACTGCGAATCGGTTATGTCCCGCAGAAAGTTCACCTCGATGCCACCCTGCCCTTAACCGTGGAACGTTTTTTGCGTCTTCGCCCCGGAACCCGCAAGGATGAGATCCTGCCCGCGCTGAAACGCGTGCAGGCGGGGCATCTGTTAGGTGCCCCGATGCAGAAGCTTTCCGGCGGGGAAACCCAGCGCGTCCTGTTGGCTCGCGCCCTGCTCAACAGCCCTCAGTTGCTGGTGCTTGATGAGCCCACACAAGGTGTTGACGTTAACGGCCAGGTCGCCCTGTATGACCTCATCGATCAGCTCCGGAGCGAACTCAATTGCGCCGTGCTGATGGTCTCCCACGATCTCCATCTGGTCATGGCAAAAACGGACGAAGTGCTGTGCCTGAATCATCACATCTGCTGCTCAGGCACCCCGGAAGTCGTGTCTTTACATCCTGAATTTATTTCGATGTTTGGCCCACGCGGCGCACAGCAACTCGGCATTTATCGCCATCAGCACAATCACCGCCACGATTTGCAGGGCCGCATTGTTCTGCGCAGAGGGAACGACCGTTAATGATTGAATTACTTTTCCCCGGCTGGCTCGCCGGGATCATGCTGGCCTGCGCCGCAGGGCCGCTGGGATCGTTCGTGGTCTGGCGTCGGATGTCCTATTTTGGCGATACCCTTGCCCATGCCTCTCTGCTTGGCGTGGCCTTTGGTCTTTTATTGAACGTGAATCCTTTTTATGCGGTCATTGCCATCACCCTGCTGCTGGCCGCAGGTCTGGTGTGGCTTGAACGCCGTCCACATCTTGCCGTTGATACCTTACTGGGTATTATGGCGCACAGCGCCCTGTCTCTCGGCCTGGTGGTAGTGAGCCTGATGTCCAACGTGCGTGTCGATCTGATGGCGTATCTGTTCGGGGATTTGCTGGCCGTCACGCCGGAAGATTTAATCTCGATTGCCATCGGGGTTGTCATTGTCCTGGCGATCCTGCTCTGGCAATGGCGCAACTTGCTGTCGATGACCATCAGCCCGGATCTGGCCTTTGTCGATGGCGTCAAACTTCAGCGCGTGAAGCTGCTGCTGATGCTGGTCACCGCGCTGACCATCGGCGTGGCGATGAAGTTTGTCGGCGCGTTGATTATCACTTCACTGCTGATTATACCTGCCGCCACCGCACGTCGTTTTGCACGCACGCCAGAGCAGATGGCGGGTATCGCCGTAGGTGTGGGGATGATAGCGGTGACCGGCGGTCTGACCTTCTCCGCATTCTATGATACGCCCGCCGGGCCTTCGGTGGTGCTTTGTGCCGCCGTGCTGTTTATCTTCAGCATGATGAAAAAAACCGCCTCGTAGGCGGTTTTTTATTCAGGAGTAGCATTTAAAAAACCGCCTCGTAGGCGGTTTTTTTATGCAGCAACTTAAGGCATGTCCGGTGGCGTGATGCCGAAGTGATTCCAGGCCCGCACCGTCGCCATGCGCCCGCGCGGTGTGCGCTGTAAGAAGCCCTGCTGAATCAGATACGGCTCCAGCACGTCCTCGATCGTTTCACGCTCTTCGCCAATCGCCGCCGCCAGGTTATCCAACCCGACCGGGCCGCCGAAGAATTTGTCGATCACCGCCAGCAGCAGCTTGCGGTCCATATAGTCAAAGCCTTCCGCATCCACGTTCAGCATGTCCAGCGCCTGAGCGGCGATATCGGCAGAAATGGTGCCGTCGTGGCGCACTTCGGCGAAATCACGCACGCGACGCAGCAGACGGTTGGCGATACGTGGCGTACCGCGCGCGCGGCGGGCCACTTCCAGCGCGCCTTCATCACTCATCTCCAGCCCCATAAAGCGGGCGCTGCGCCCAACGATATGCTGCAAATCCGGCACCTGATAAAACTCGAGACGCTGAACAATACCGAAACGATCGCGCAGCGGCGAAGTCAGGGAGCCCGCACGGGTGGTTGCGCCAATCAGGGTAAAGGGCGGCAGATCGATTTTGATCGAACGGGCCGCAGGCCCTTCGCCAATCATGATATCCAGCTGATAGTCTTCCATCGCCGGGTAGAGCACTTCTTCGACGACCGGGGAAAGACGGTGGATTTCATCGATGAACAGCACGTCGTGCGGTTCGAGGTTGGTGAGCATTGCCGCCAGGTCGCCTGCTTTTTCCAGCACCGGGCCGGAGGTGGTGCGCAGGTTCACGCCCATTTCGTTGGCGACGATGTTGGCAAGCGTGGTTTTCCCGAGCCCTGGCGGGCCGAAAATCAGCAGATGATCGAGCGCTTCACCGCGCAGCTTCGCCGCCTGAATAAAGATTTCCATCTGCGAGCGCACCTGCGGCTGGCCGATATACTCTTCCAGCAGCTTCGGGCGGATCGCGCGATCGACAACATCATCAGGGGTAATACTGCCTGCGGAGACCAGGCGGTCAGCTTCAATCATCCGTTACCTCACATCGCGGCGCGAAGCGCGTCGCGGATTAGCGTTTCACTGCTGGCGCCCGGGGTGGCAATTTTGCTCACCATCCGGCTGGCTTCCTGTGGTTTATAGCCCAGCGCCACCAGCGCAGCAACCGCTTCCTGCTCGGCGTCGTCCGAAGACTCGCTTGCCGGAGAGGTCAGCACCAGATCGGAAGCCGGGGTGAACAGGTCGCCGTGCAGGCCCTTGAAGCGGTCTTTCATTTCGACCACCAGACGCTCTGCAGTTTTTTTGCCGATGCCAGGCAGCTTCACCAGCGCGGCGGAATCTTCACGCTCAACGGCGTTCACAAACTGCGGGGCGGACATGCCTGAGAGGATGGCCAGCGCCAGTTTTGGTCCGACGCCGTTGGTCTTAATCAACTCTTTGAACAGCGTGCGCTCTTGTTTATTGTTGAAACCAAACAGCAGCTGAGCGTCTTCACGCACCACAAAGTGGGTGAAGATGATGGCCTCCTGGCCCTGATCCGGCAGTTCGTAGAAACAGGTCATCGGCATATGCACTTCATAGCCAACGCCGCCCGCCTCCAGTAACACCAGCGGGGGTTGTTTTTCAATGATGATGCCTCTGAGTCTGCCGATCACGTGACGCTCCTGCGTAAGAGAAAAAACCAATGCGCTATCATAAAAAAAGGCTGGATGAATATCCAGCCTCTATTCTCTTAATCTAGCGTAATCTTCCGCGAGCCAGGTTGAGCCTTGATTCACTCATCTGCATCGCGTTCTGGCTGATGTGGCAATGGGTGATGGCAATCGCCAGTGCATCGGCGGCATCCGCCTGAGGGTTGGCCGGAAGCTTGAGCAGGGTTCGCACCATGTGCTGCACCTGGCTCTTTTCCGCGCCGCCGTTGCCGACGACGGTTTGCTTCACCTGTCGCGCCGCGTATTCAAACACAGGAAGATCCTGGTTTACTGCGGCGACAATGGCCACGCCACGCGCCTGCCCAAGCTTCAGCGCGGAATCCGCGTTCTTCGCCATAAAGACCTGCTCGATGGCAAAGAAATCCGGCTGAAACTGGGTGATGATTTCCGACACGCCGGCGTAAATCAGCTTCAGGCGCGACGGCAAATCTTCAACTTTGGTGCGAATACAGCCGCTGCCCAGGTAGGTTAACTGCCGTCCGACCTGACGAATCACGCCGTAACCGGTCACGCGTGAGCCCGGGTCAATGCCGAGAATGATAGCCATCACGCGTCTCCGGTTGAAGAAGATTTACAGCCCGCCATTACAGCGTAGCCGCCACCTCATCAGAGATCTCACCGTTGTGATAGACTTCCTGCACGTCGTCACAGTCTTCCAGCATGTCGATCAGACGCAGCAGTTTTGGTGCGGTTTCCGCATCCATGTCCGCTTTGGTAGATGGGATCATGGAGACTTCAGCGTTGTCCGCCTTCAGGCCAGCCGCTTCCAGAGCGTCTTTCACGGCACCCATCTCTTCCCATGCGGTATATACGTCAATCGCGCCGTCGTCGAAGGTCACAACGTCTTCTGCACCGGCTTCCAGCGCCGCTTCCATGATCGCGTCTTCGTCGCCCTGCTCGAAGGAAATCACGCCTTTCTTGCTGAACAGATAGGCTACGGAGCCGTCGGTACCGAGGTTGCCGCCGGTTTTAGTGAAGGCGTGACGGACTTCGGCCACGGTACGGTTACGGTTGTCAGACAGGCATTCGATCATCACTGCCGTGCCGCCAGGGCCGTAACCTTCATAAATGATGGTTTCCATGTTCGCGTCTTCGTCACCGCCCACGCCACGCGCGATGGCGCGGTTCAAGGTGTCACGCGTCATGTTGTTGGACAGCGCTTTGTCGATAGCCGCGCGCAGACGTGGGTTGGAACCCGCATCGCCGCCGCCCAGACGCGCAGCGGTAACCAGCTCGCGAATGATTTTGGTGAAAATCTTACCGCGCTTGGCATCCTGTGCTGCTTTGCGGTGTTTGGTGTTGGCCCACTTACTATGACCTGCCATAAAAAGTTCTCCGAAAAGAGCGGCCCTCAGGCCGCTTTAATTACAAATTCTTCAATCGCCTGCCGGTTGCTCCACGACTTGGTGAGCGCGGCCGCCTCAGGGGCGGCGACCCAACGCCAGGCGAGATGTTCACTGATCTCTGGCTGACGTTCATGGGGAAGCGCAAGACAGAACCAAAATTCGGTATTGCGCTCGATGCCCGGAGCATAGCGATGACGTAAATGCGTAAAGATTTCAAACTCCACCGTGCGCTGACAGTCAATTAAGGCCAGAAGCTCTGCGTCAACATCAATGGCGACCTCTTCCTTTACTTCACGCGCGGCGGCCTGCAACGCGGTTTCCCCCTCTTCCAGGCTGCCGGTCACCGACTGCCAGAATTGCGGATCGTCGCGCCGCTGCAACATTAACACCCGCTTCGTGTCCTGGGCATAAATCACCACTAAAACCGAAACCGGGCGTTTGAATGTCATCTTACTTGTTCTCCGCAGACTCTTTTGTCTCTTTCGCCACAACCTGAATACCCAGTTCGCTCAGGGAAGCCGGATTGGCGAAGCTTGGCGCTTCGGTCATCAGGCAGGCCGCCGCGGTGGTTTTCGGGAAGGCGATAACGTCACGGATGTTGTCGGTGCCGGTCAGCAGCATGGTCAGGCGATCCAGACCAAACGCCAGACCTGCATGCGGCGGCGTGCCGTATTTCAGGGCGTCTAACAGGAAGCCGAACTTCTCGCGCTGTTCCTGCTCGTTAATGCCGAGAATGCCGAACACGGTCTGCTGCATTTCGCCGCTGTGGATACGGACTGAACCGCCACCCACTTCGTAGCCGTTGATAACCATATCGTAAGCGTTCGCTACCGCGTCTTCCGCAGCGGTTTTCAGCTCAGCAGCCGTCATGTCTTTTGGTGACGTGAACGGGTGGTGCATCGCGGTCAGGCCGCCTTCGCCGTCGTCTTCAAACATCGGGAAGTCGATAACCCACAGCGGTGCCCATTTGGCTTCGTCGGTGATGCTGAGGTCTTTGCCCACTTTCAGACGCAGCGCGCCCATTGAGTCGGCAACCACTTTCTTTTTGTCCGCGCCGAAGAAGATCATGTCGCCATCCTGTGCCCCGGTGCGGGTCAGGATCTCTTCGATGATTTCTGCGTTCAGGAATTTGGCCACCGGGCTGGTGATGCCTTCCAGACCTTTCGCACGCTCGGTGACTTTGATGTAAGCCAGGCCTTTCGCACCGTAGATCTTAATGAAGTTGCCGTAGTCGTCAATTTGCTTACGGCTCAGCGCTGCCCCGCCAGGCACACGCAGCGCGGCTACGCGGCCTTTAGCATCATTTGCCGGGCCAGAGAACACTGCGAATTCCACGCTTTTCAGCAGGTCCGCAACGTCCACCAGTTCCATTGGGTTACGCAGGTCTGGCTTATCGGAACCGTAACGACGCTCGGCTTCGGCAAAGGTCATGATCGGGAAATTACCCAGATCCACGCCCTTGATTTCCAGCCACAGCTGACGCACCAGCGCTTCCATCACTTCACGCACCTGTGGCGCGGTCATGAAGGAAGTCTCGACGTCAATCTGGGTAAATTCAGGCTGACGATCGGCGCGCAGGTCTTCATCACGGAAGCATTTCACGATCTGATAGTAGCGGTCGAAACCGGACATCATCAGCAGCTGTTTGAAGAGCTGAGGAGACTGCGGCAGCGCGTAGAACTTGCCTTTATGTACGCGGGATGGCACCAGATAGTCACGTGCGCCTTCCGGCGTGGCTTTCGTCAGCATCGGGGTTTCGATGTCGAGGAAACCGTGGTCATCCATAAAGCGGCGCACGAAGCTGGTGATTTTGGCACGAGTCTTCAGGCGGTTGGCCATTTCCGGACGGCGCAGGTCGAGATAGCGGTACTTCAGTCGCGCTTCTTCGGTGTTCACGTGGTTGGAATCGAGCGGCAGAGCGTCTGAACGGTTGATGATCTCAAGGTCAGAGGCCAGCACTTCGATTTCGCCGGTCGCCATGTCGGCGTTGACGTTTTTCGCATCACGCGCACGCACGGTGCCGGTGACTTTAATGCAAAACTCATTACGCAGTTCGGAAGCCAGCTTCAGGGCTTCTGCCGTGTCCGGATCGAAAAACACCTGCACGATGCCTTCGCGATCGCGCATATCAATGAAGATAAGGCTGCCGAGGTCACGGCGGCGGTTGACCCAACCACACAGAGTCACCTGCTGCCCAACGTGGGACTGACGCAGCTGCCCGCAATATTCTGTACGCATATGAGTTCCCTTAACTTAGCCGCAGGCACACCTGTCGCAGCTTTGCTGAATGTCACAACTGGATGAAAAAAGGGGGCTATTATACTGGAAATTCTGGCTCAGGATAAGTCCGTCGCGCACCAGCCGCACGTTTGCTGTACGCTTGTTGCGGGGACTCACAAAAATTAACAAATTTTGTGACGCATGCCCGCCGCGTCTCAGCGTATGGTTAGCGGCCTAATCAAGTGATTTAACGGGGATTATCATGATTGAACTGAACGCCAAAAAAACCGCGCTGGTCGTCATTGACCTTCAGGAAGGCATTCTGCCTTTTGCCGGCGGCCCGCATACGGCCAACGACGTGGTCGCAAAATCGGCGAAGCTTGCTGAGAAATGTCGCGCGCAGGGATCGCCCGTCATCATGGTGCGCGTCGGCTGGTCTGCGGATTTCGCCGAAGCGCTGAAGCAACCCGTGGATGCCCAGGCGGGCGCACATGCGCTGCCGGATAACTGGTGGACTTACCCGCAGGCGTTGAGCAAAAAAGAGAGCGACATTGAAGTGACCAAACGCCAGTGGGGCGCATTTTACGGCACCGATCTCGAGCTGCAGCTGCGCCGTCGCGGCATCGACACCATTATCCTCTGCGGTATATCTACCAATATCGGCGTGGAATCCACCGCCCGTAACGCGTGGGAACTGGGCTTTAACTTAGTGATTGCCGAAGACGCGTGCAGCGCAGCAAGCGCCGACCAGCACGAGGGCAGCATGAAAAACATCTTCCCGCGCCTGGGCCGCGTGCGCAGCACAGAGGAAATCCTCAAAGCGTTATGATCTACATCGGTCTGCCGCAATGGTCGCACCCTAAATGGGTGCGCCTTGGTATCACCAGTCTGGAAGAATACGCCCGCCACTTTAACTGTGTGGAGGGCAACACCACGCTCTATGCCCTGCCCCGCGCCGAAATAGTTCAGCGCTGGCGCGAGCAGACCACAGACGCGTTTCGCTTCTGCTTCAAATTTCCGTCGACCATAAGCCATCAGGCCGCGCTGCAGCACTGCGATGATTTAACCACTGAGTTTTTCGATCGCATGGAACCGCTGGCAAACCGCATCGGTCAGTACTGGCTGCAGCTGCCCGCGACGTTTTCGCCCGCCGACCTGCCCGCGCTGTGGCATTTTCTGGATGGTTTACCGAAAGAGTTCACCTATGGCGTCGAAGTGCGTCATCCACGCTTCTTTGCTAAAGGCGCAGAGGAACAACTGCTCAATCGCGGTCTGCACGAGCGAGGCGTGAATCGGGTTATTCTCGACAGCCGCCCGGTTCACAGCGCCATAGCGCACAGCGAGGCGATTATTGACGCCCAGCGTAAAAAACCGAAGGTGCCTGTGCATGCCGTTGTGACAGCACAGAACCCGATGGTGCGCTTTATCGGCAGCGACAACATGCTGCAAAACCGTGAGCTGTTCGCCGTCTGGCTGAAAGCGCTGCCGACGTGGGCTCAAAGCACGACACCTTATCTTTTCCTGCACACGCCGGATATTGCGCAAGCCCCTGAACTTGTCGATGCGCTGTGGCACGATTTACGCCAGGCGCTGCCGGAGATAGGTCCCGCGCCCTCCATCCCGCAGCAAACTTCACTTTTTTGAGTTATCCTTCAGCCCAGAGTCAAAACCATCTGCCAGGTAAAAGGGAGTTTGTATGGTAAGCGCGCTTTACGCCGTCCTGGGTGCGTTGCTGTTAATTAAGTTTTCTTTCGATGTGGTACGTATGCGTCTGCAGTATCGCGTCGCCTATGGTGATGGCGGCTTCAGCGAGCTGCAAAGCGCCATTCGCATTCACGGCAACGCGGTGGAATATATTCCCATCGGCCTGCTGTTGCTGCTGTTTATGGAGATGAACGGCGCGGAAACCTGGATGGTGCACGTCTGCGGGCTGCTGCTGATTGCCGGACGCCTGATGCACTATTACGGTTTCCACCATCGGCTGTTTCGCTGGCGGCGTTCCGCCATGAGCGCCACCTGGTGCTCGCTGGTGCTGATGGTGCTGGCAAACCTCTGGTATCTGCCCTGGGAGTTGGTTTTCTCCCTGCGTTAGCGCACAATACGCCGTTTTTTATTTTCTGGAATCACGTTATGCCCCATCGCGACACGCTTTTTTCTGCCCCGATCGCAAGCCTGGGCGACTGGACCTTTGATGAACGGGTAGCCGAAGTGTTCCCCGACATGATCCAGCGTTCCGTCCCGGGCTACTCCAATATCATTTCGATGATTGGCATGCTGGCGGAGCGCTTTGTCCAGCCCAACACGCAGGTTTATGACCTCGGCTGCTCGCTCGGTGCGGCGACGTTGTCGATTCGTCGTAATATCGCCGTGGACGGCTGCAAAATCATCGGCATTGATAACTCCCCGGCGATGGTGGAACGCTGCCGTCGCCATATCGACGCTTATAAAGCGCCGACGCCAGTAGAAATCATCGAAGGCGATATTCGCGACGTGCAGATTGAGAACGCCTCGATGGTGGTACTCAATTTCACCCTGCAGTTCCTCGAGCCTGCAGAACGCCAGGCGCTGCTGACCAAAATCTGTCAGGGCCTGAACCCTGGCGGGGCGCTGGTGCTGTCGGAGAAATTCAGTTTTGAAGATCAAAACGTGGGCGAACTGCTGTTCAACATGCACCACGACTTCAAACGCGCGAACGGCTACAGCGAGCTGGAGATCAGCCAGAAGCGCAGCATGCTGGAAAATGTGATGCTCACCGATTCGGTGGAAACCCATAAAGCGCGCCTGCACACCGCCGGGTTTGCCCACAGCGAACTGTGGTTCCAGTGCTTTAACTTTGGTTCACTGATCGCACTGAAAGCCGGGGCAGAAGAATGATCGAGTTCGGTAATTTTTATCAGCTGATTGCCAAAGATCCGCTGCTCGCCCGCTGGCTGGAAACGCTGCCTGCGCAGATTGGTGCCTGGCAGCGTGAAGGCGTTCACGGCCTGATGAAGCAGTGGTCCCGTGCCGTGGAATTTATGCCGGAAATTCAGCCGTGGAAGCTGGATTTGCTGCACAGCGTGACGGCAGAAAGCGAAACGCCGTTAAGCGAAGGTCAGAAGACGCGCATGGAAGTGCTGCTGCGTAACCTGATGCCGTGGCGCAAAGGGCCGTTTTCGCTGTACGGCGTGGATATCGACACCGAATGGCGCTCCGACTGGAAATGGGATCGCGTGCTTCCGCACCTGTCTGACTTAACCGGCCGCACCATTCTGGATGTGGGCTGCGGCAGCGGCTATCACATGTGGCGCATGATTGGCGCTGGCGCGAAGCTCGCGGTGGGTATCGACCCGACGCAGCTTTTCCTTTGCCAGTTCGAAGCGGTGCGCAAGCTGCTGGGTAACGATCAGCGTGCGCACCTGCTGCCGCTCGGCATCGAGCAACTGCCTGCGCTCAACGCGTTTGATACCGTCTTCTCGATGGGCGTGCTCTATCACCGCCGCTCGCCGCTGGAACACCTGTGGCAGCTGAAAGATCAGCTTGTCAGCGAAGGGGAACTGGTGCTCGAAACGCTGGTTGTTGAGGGCGATGAAAACACGGTGCTGGTGCCGGGCGATCGCTATGCGCAGATGCGCAACGTGTACTTCATTCCTTCTGCCCCGGCGCTGAAGCAGTGGCTGGAAAAATGCGGCTTTGTTGACGTGCGAATCGTGGACATGAACGTCACCAGCATCGAAGAGCAGCGCCGCACCGAGTGGATGGTCACCGAGTCGCTCGCCGACTTCCTCGACCCGAACGACAGCAGCAAAACCATCGAAGGCTACCCTGCCCCGCTGCGGGCGGTGATTGTGGCGAAAAAACCGTAAATTGCCCATTAGTCATTCGCCTCTATAAGGCTGCCAACGCAGCTGCAGCCTGAAATATGACGGCGAAAAAAAGGCCCCTGTTTAAAAGGCAGGGGCCTGGTACAAATACGCATCACATTGGGCGACATGATGCACGGTAAAAATCACTGTGGTCTGTAACGGTCAACGATCGCCTTCATCTCCGCTACCGATTCGCCGTTGACGGCGTATCGCGAATACTCATCTGCCGTCGGGTCCGTCGACATGGATAACCCCGGATTGCGATACTCCATCACCGAAGGTATCCACTGCCCGGCCGAGCTGTGAAGCTCGCTGATGCCTGCCTCCAGGAACAACGCCAAGTTGTTCGCCCTCACGCCTGCACCCGCCATAATGATTGGAGCATCGCCCTTGGCAATAAGTTCCCTAAGAAGTGAAAGACCTTTTTCCGCCGACGGCTGTTGCCCGGAAGTCAGCACGCGCGCCACGCCGAGTTCGGCAAGATTATCAAAGGCCTGCCCTGCGTCGGCACACATATCAAACGCACGATGGAAAGTAACATCCAGATTGCCTGCGGCTTCCATCACCTGACGCATACGCGGCATATCCACGTTGCCCTGAGGGTCGAGAATACCGATAACCAGCCCAGGGAACCCGAGTTCACGCACGGTTCGCACATCTTCCAGCATCGCGGCAAACTCGCCGTCGGTGTAGCAAAAATCACCGCCGCGCGGGCGAATAATCGGATGCACAGGGATCGTCACCTGCGCACGCACTGATTTAAGCACGCCGAGAGACGGCGTTAAGCCCCCTTCCAGCGGCGCGGCACAGAGTTCAATTCTGTCAGCACCTCTGTTCTGCGCCTCGCGGGCACACTCCATGCTGTAACAGCACACTTCCAGCAAAGCCATTACCTTCTCCTTTTTCATCGGGTGCGACATCATGACACACTCTTATGGCGCAGATGCCGCGTAAGCTCACATTGTTGTGTCGCCTGCTTCGCTGGCAACAATCTCTTCGATGGACCACGGGTGGAATTTGATTGTCACTTTGCCGTCGGTCACCGCAAGCGTCGGGTTTGGCAGGCGTTCACGTTCGCCTTTTGGTGAGCTGGTTTTGACGAAAATACCCGGCTGGCTTAATCCGTCGTCAGACAACAGCGCCAGCGCGCGGGCGTTCAGCGTTTCAGGCTCGCCCGGCAGGACAATTTCGATATGCTCCCAGCCCTCATGCGGGTAGCGCTTTTCACCCGGCCACGGCAGCTCAACCACCGTGAACCGCCAGTGCGCCACGCAAACCGGCTCATGCAGTTTGAACAGGCAAATCGGGCGGCCGTTGATGATGTTCTCAGACAGCAACTCGCCGCACTGTTCAAAGCCGCTGCGCCAGCGCTCTGCGGTGGTATTCTGATGGCAGCGCAGCGAAATATGGTCGGCGGCAAGCTCTCCGGTTTCCAGCCCCAGCCGCGCCGCCAGCTCACCCAGCGCCTGTTCAAAACGCGGCAAATCTGCCTGAATATCCTGTAATGCCTCGATGGTTTGCCAGTTCACACGTTCACCTTTGCTCTTTTTTGCAGGCCGCTAATTTACCCTGTTGCCCCGCCGCAACCAACTGCTGATTAACCCACCGCGCCAGGGCTGACGGCATGGCGCAAATGCAGTATACTGTCGGGCTTAATTTCTCCCCATTTCGGCGCGGCATGAACACGTTCGCCGCGCCATAAACGTAAGGTATTCCGGTGAATATTCAGGCTCTTCTCTCAGAAAAAGTCAGTCAGGCGATGATTGCGGCGGGCGCCCCTGCCGATTGCGAACCTCAGGTTCGCCAGTCAGCCAAAGTTCAGTTCGGTGACTATCAGGCCAACGGCATGATGGCCGTCGCCAAAAAACTGGGCATGGCACCCCGACAGCTTGCAGAGCAGGTTCTGACGCACCTCGATCTCAGCGGCATAGCCAGCAAGATTGAAATTGCCGGCCCGGGCTTTATCAATATTTTCCTCGACCCGGCGTTTCTGGCGCAGGGCGTGAGCGATGCGCTGAAATCCGATCGTCTCGGCGTGGCGAAGCCTGAAGCCCAGACCATCGTTATCGACTACTCTGCGCCGAACGTGGCCAAAGAGATGCACGTCGGTCACCTGCGCTCCACCATCATTGGCGACGCTGCCGTCCGTACTCAGGAGTTCCTCGGCCATAAAGTTATCCGCGCCAACCACGTTGGCGACTGGGGTACCCAGTTCGGCATGCTGATCGCCTACCTGGAAAAACAGCAGCAGGACAACGCCGGTGAAATGGCGCTGGCCGATCTCGAAGGCTTCTATCGTGACGCGAAGAAGCACTACGACGAAGACGAAGTCTTTGCCGAGCGCGCCCGTAACTACGTGGTGAAACTGCAGGGTGGCGACGCATACTTCCTCGAGATGTGGCGCAAGCTGGTCGACATCACCATGAAGCAGAACCAGATCACCTACGATCGCCTGAACGTCACCCTGACCCGTGACGATGTGATGGGTGAAAGCCTGTACAACCCAATGCTGCCGGGCATTGTGGCCGATCTGAAGGCCAAAGGTCTGGCGACCGAAAGCGAAGGCGCGACCGTGGTGTTCCTTGATGAGTACAAAAACAAGGACGGCGACCCGATGGGCGTCATCATCCAGAAAAAGGATGGCGGCTACCTTTACACCACCACCGATATCGCCTGCGCGAAATATCGCTATGAAAACCTGCACGCCGACCGCGTGCTCTATTACATCGATTCCCGCCAGCACCAGCATCTGATGCAGGCCTGGACCATCGTGCGCAAAGCCGGTTACGTACCGGACAGCGTGCCGCTGGAGCACCACATGTTCGGCATGATGCTGGGCAAAGACGGCAAGCCGTTCAAAACGCGCGCAGGTGGCACCGTGAAGCTTGCCGATCTGCTGGACGAAGCGCTCGAACGTGCCCGTAAACTGGTTGCCGAAAAGAACCCGGACATGCCTGAAGATGAGCTGGAAAAACTGGCGAACACAGTGGGTATCGGCGCGGTGAAATACGCGGATCTCTCCAAAAACCGCACCACCGACTACGTGTTCGACTGGGACAACATGCTGGCGTTCGAAGGCAATACCGCGCCGTACATGCAGTATGCCTACACCCGCGTGCTGTCCGTGTTCCGTAAAGCGGAGCTGGATGAAAGCGCCATCATCAATGCCGAAGTGGTTATCAACGAAGATCGCGAAGCCCAGCTGGCTGCCCGCCTGCTGCAGTTCGAAGAAACCCTGAACGTAGTTGCTCGTGAAGGCACGCCGCATGTGATGTGTGCGTACCTGTACGATCTGGCTGGCCTTTTCTCCGGCTTCTACGAACACTGCCCAATCCTGAGCGCGGAAAGCGAACAGGTGCGCAACAGCCGCCTGAAGCTGGCGCTGCTGACGGCGAAAACGCTGAAGCTCGGTCTGGATACCCTCGGCATCGAAACCGTAGAGCGTATGTAAGCGCCAAAATAGTCCATAAAAAAACCGGCAATTATTGCCGGTTTTTTATTATCAGAAGTACTTCCGCAAATACTCCGTCAGACACAAAATCGCCATCGCCTGGCCATACGGCATCGAGGTCAGCGGGATCTGGCGGTAAAACTCCAGATTGCTGCCCATCCCTGTGCCGAACGAAGTCTGTAACAACTCCCCTTCCGGCGAAATATTCGCCACAATGCCGCGGATCGCTTTCTCGGCAACCTCAGCGTACTCCGAAGAGACATAGCGCTTACGTACCGCTTTCAGAATGCCATAGGCGAACCCTGCGGTTGCCGAGGCTTCAAGATACGAATGCGGATCGTCGAGCAGCGTATGCCACAGGCCGCTGTCGTCCTGACATTTCGCCAGCGCGGCGATTTGCGCATTCAGCACCTGCACCAGGTAACGGCGCACAGCGTTGTTTTCCGGCAAATCCACCAGTTCGAGGAAGTCCGGGATCACGATGGTCAGCCAGCTGTTGCCCCGCGCCCAGCGCGCATTGGCAAAGTTATGCTTTCCGTCATAGCTCCAGCCGTGGAACCACAGCCCGGTCTGCCGGTCCATCAGGTTTTGCACGTGCAGCAGGAACTGATAGACCGCTTCTTCCACGTATTCAGGCCTGTTCAGCAGCTTGCCGATTTTCGCCAGCGGCAGCACCGTCATCATCAGCGTGTCGTCCCACATCTGCTGGTGATTCTCTTCCGCCAGCGTGATGTGCTGCATGCCGCCATGTTCGGTGCGCGGCATGTCGTGCATCGCCCACTCTGCCCAGCTTTCAAGCCACGGCAGATACTGCGGATTTTTTGTCTCTTCGTAGCGGTATGCCAGCGTCAGGAAGGGCGCCATGGTATTGACGTTTTTGGTGGTGGCCCCTTCGGCGAAACGGTCGGCAAACCAGCCGTCGATGATGTCGCGCATCTGCGGGTTACCGGTTTGCTGAAAATACTGATGAATGCCGTAGAGGCCGACGCCGTGGGTCCACTCCCACCCCGCCCAGCCTTTGGTGTCGATCACCCGCCCGTCGTCGAGGCGCAGCAGAAACGCGCCGCTTTCATCCTTGATGTTGACCAGAC
This sequence comes from Enterobacter sp. CC120223-11, assembly GCF_900215375.1. Classification (GTDB taxonomy): domain Bacteria; phylum Pseudomonadota; class Gammaproteobacteria; order Enterobacterales; family Enterobacteriaceae; genus Scandinavium. Next base: position 80,652 of record NZ_OBEF01000013.1, read on the forward strand.
TGTGCGTCACTTTCTCGATCAATGCCTTCAGTTCGTCCCGGGCGATAAAGCGCTCCGGCTGACACAGCAATGGGCTATGTTTGACAGGCCAGACTTTCATTTCATTAACCTCTGTTATACGTCGAATTGAGTGGCGTACCCTGCTTCAGCGTTGGGGCCGCAGGCTTGTTGCGATTCAGATAACCTATATTGTTATTGCCCCACAGCGAGTCGAACGGCATGCCAGCGAGCATCTCCACCGTGGCTCTCGCTTCCGGCGTGGCCGCTTCGGCAAAGGCATGCCCGGACTCGCGCATTTTGGCGGTCTCTTCACGCAGCACGCTGTGGGTTTGCAGATTGAGCTTAAAGCGCAGCGACACCAGGAAGCCGCAAATCAGGACCGCGATGGTGCCAAAGCTCAGGATCATCAGAATGGTGTGGCTCACCTCTGCAGGCTGCGTTTTCTGCCCGGAGACAAAGCCGGACATCTGCATGACGATCCCCACCAGCATGATGGCCCCGGCCTGTGAGGCCTTGCGGGTGAGCGTCATGATCCCGGCGAAAATCCCTTCGCGGCGCTGGCCGGTGATCACTTCATCCACGTCGGCAATATAGGTGTAGGTGTTCCACGGCACGTAATTGATGCCGCCACGCCCCAGGCCCGCAATCGCGGAAACCATCAGCATCAGCGACCAGATATCGCTGAGGCCCGCATAGTAGAGGATGGCGTAGGAGAGCGAGCTCAGACCAAACAGCACCACCACCATCCGGTACGACGGCGCAGGCCCGAAGCGGATACACAGCGGCATCATCGCCAGCACCGCAATGAACTGGAAAATCGCCATCGTGCCCATCAGATTCGAGGCAAAAGAAGCCTCCTGCATCAGCACGAACACCACGTAATAGGTGAACACCGCGTTGAATACGTCCTGGGCGATGTAACCACCGAGATACATGCCCAGATGCTGACGGAAGATTTTGATGCGCAGCGTCGAGGTCAGCTCAATAATCAGCCGGTTCAGGCTCTGCGCAAGGCTCAGCCTTTTCTTCTCTTCTTCGGCACGCAGCGCGGCTTCGCTCCACTCTTCACGCGGGCGTTCCCAGGTGAAGAACCAGACGAAGGTCAGCATCAGCGCGCAGAGCACGGAGAACACCAGGCTTGCATAGAAGAAAGAGATGGCGTTGTCCTTGCCAAACTGCGTCAGCAGGATGCCCGGCAGGAAGGAGGCCAGAATCGCCGACATTTGCGCCATCGAAATGCGCGCGCCGGAGAATTTGGTTTTCTGTTTGAAGTCGTCAGTCATCTCCGGCACCAGCGTTTCGTACGGCACCAGAATCATGGTGTAGACGATGTCAAACACCAGGTAAGTCAGCAGGTAGTACCAGAATCCCATATCGCCGACCCACATAAAGGAGTAGCTGAACACGCAGGGAATGCCGAGCAGGATAAAGAACTTACGTCGACCGAAGCGTTTGCCAAGCCGGGTGGAGCCGAAGTTATCCGTGAGGAATCCCATTAGCGGGCTGACCACCGCATCCAGCACCCTGGCGGAGGCAAAGATAAAGGTCGCCTCGATGGGCGTGAGTCCGCAGAAGGTCGTGTAGAAGTACAAAAGCCAGGCGGCGGTCAGCGCAGTGGTTCCTGCCCCGAGGAAATCGCCCGACCCGTAGGCAAGATAATTTGCTAATCCGATCTTACGTGTTTTCATGTGCCGTAATTCCCGTGTTTTTATCAGGAAAGCCCGCCTCATCAGCGCTGAGGATGTCCTTACACGGCTACAGTAGAGCGATGCCTGCGGTGAAACCTTTTCATTTTTGCCAGCCCATCACGACGGCTGGCAGAAATACAAAGAGTCAGCGTATTAGCTTCACTGATTTATAAAACAACGTTTCGTTTGATTCAAAAGGAGAGGTCAAAATTGCGAGCCTGCCTGCATAACCGCGACAGGCAGGTGATAAGAAAGGCTTAACGGTAGTTCACAATGACCTGATTGCTTTGCACATTCAGCGCCGGGATAAGCCTCCCGCCGCCCGGTACTTCCCAGACAAAGCGCAGCGGTTCGGAGGCCGGGATGTTCTGGAGCCCCCACGTATTACCGCTCTGCCCGTCCAGCTCCACGCAGCGGGTTTGCGAACATAAACGCACCCGCAGCCCGGCAGGCGTCGGGCCGATCAGGGTATAGCGCCAGGCAATCATCGTCACCAGGCCGCTGGCGGGCTGAGAAGGCACCAGCGGCGGTGACGACATGGATTCGCCACGATGGCTAAGAATGATGCCGCGGCTACTGGCCTGCCAGGCGCCCTCACCTGTTGCCTGCGCGCAAAGCGGGAATAGCAGCAGCCAGAGTAAACGACGCATTATTTACCTCCGATGGTGGCGGTCATGCGGATCTGACGGTTGTCCGACAGCTCCAGGTTCGACAGCACCACCAGTTGGGGCAGATTGCGCCGCAGGAAGCGGGAGAGCAGAGGTCGCAGCGCATGATTCACCAGCAGCACCGGCGGCGCGCCGAGCATCTCCTGGCGCGATAACGCTTCCTGAGTCTGCGCCAGCAGCCTGTCTGCCAGGCCTGGTTCCAGGCCACCGCCGTTTTGCAGCGCCTGAAGCAGCAGGCGTTCGAGCGGCGTATCCAGCCCGATAACCTGCACCTCACCGTTGCCGGGGAACCACTGCTGAGTGATTGCGCGGCCAAGCGCCACGCGCACCACGTTAGTCAGCTCATGCGGATCGGTCTGCACCGGCGCGTGTTCCGCCAGCGTTTCCAGAATGGTGCGCATATCGCGGATCGGCACTTTTTCATCCAGCAGGTTCTGCAACACCTTGTGCAACGTGGTCAGCGTCACCACGCTCGGCACCAGGTCTTCGGTCAGCTTCGGCATCTCCTGGGTAACCCTGTCGAGCAGCTGTTGCGCCTCCTGACGCCCGAAGAGTTCCGCCGAGTGCAGGCTTATCAGATGGTTGAGGTGCGTGGCAACCACGGTACTGGCCTCCACCACCGTGAAGCCCTGGATTTGCGCCTGCTCTTTCAGCGCGCTCTCAATCCAGATGGCCGCCAGCCCGAAGGCCGGATCGACCGTCGGCTCACCCGGCAGCGTGCCTGCGGCAGTGCCAGGGTTAATCGCCAGCCAGCGCCCCGGATAAGCGTCGCCGCTGCCGATGTCCACGCCCTTGAGCAGAATACGGTAACGCGCCGGAGGGAGATCCATATTGTCGCGGATGTGAACGACCGGCGGCAGGAAGCCCATCTCCTGAGCAAACTTTTTACGAATGGAGCGAATGCGCCCCAGCAGCTCGCCGTCCTGCAGGGAATCCACCATCGGGATCAGCCGATAGCCCACCTCCATGCCCAGCGTGTCCTCCAGCTGCACGTCACTCCACGTGGCTTCTACAGCCTGTGGGTTTTCCTGCGTGCGCACCGGAGCGGCTTCCGCAGGTGCTTTCTGCTCACGCCCGCGCAGCCACCAGGCCAGGCCCAGCAGCGCGGCGGTAAACAGCAGGAAGACAAAGTTTGGCATGCCCGGCACCAGGCCGAGCAAACCGAGCACCGCGGCGCTCAGCAGCATAACGCGAGGGTTGCTGAACAGCTGGCCGACCATCTGCTCGCCCACGTCCTGATCCGTCGCCACGCGCGTCACGATCACACCCGCCGCGGTGGAGATCACCAGCGCCGGGATCTGCGCCACCAGGCCATCACCGATGGTCAGCAAGGTGTAAGACTCTGCGGCGTGCCCCAAATCCATATCATGTTGCAGCACGCCCACCAGCAGGCCGCCGATGACGTTGATCACCATGATCAAAATCCCGGCGATGGCATCACCGCGAACGAACTTACTCGCCCCGTCCATCGAGCCGTAGAAATCCGCTTCCTGGGTTACTTCCGCGCGACGGCGCTTGGCGTCATCTTCGCCAATCAGTCCGGCGTTGAGGTCCGCATCGATTGCCATCTGCTTGCCCGGCATCCCGTCCAGCACAAAGCGCGCGCCCACTTCGGCGATACGGCCCGCACCCTTGGTAATAACCATAAAGTTGATGATAACCAGAATGACGAACACCACGATGCCGATAGCAAAGTTGCCGCCCACCAGGAAGTGACCAAAGGCTTCCACCACCTTCCCCGCCGCGGCGGCCCCGGTATGCCCTTCCATCAGGATGATACGCGTCGACGCCACGTTCAGCGCCAGGCGCAAGAGCGTGGTGAACAGCAGAATAGTCGGGAAGGCGGCAAACTCCAGCGTGCGCTGGGTGAACATCGCCACCAGCAGCACCATGATCGACAGCGCAATATTAAAGGTAAACAGCAGGTCGAGGACGAATGCCGGCAGCGGCAATACCATCATCGAGAGGATAAGCAGGATCAGCACCGGCCCGGCAAGAACTTGCCATTGGGTGGATTTAAAGCTGTCGGGCAGGCGCAGCATTGCGACCAAATTAGCCATCAGTGTCAGTCTCGTTCAAAAAATCCAGTGCTTCAGGCACCGGTAAATGATCAGGTTTTTTCGGCGGCGAACCGCCCGCCAGACGCCAGCGTTTGAGCTGCCAGACCCAGGCCAGCACTTCTGCCACGGCGGCGTACAGCGTGCCGGGAATTTGCTGACCAATCTCAGCATGGCGATACAGCGCACGCGCCAGCGGCGGCGCCTGCAATACAGGAATGCGGTTCTCCTCGCCCAGATCGCGAATTTTTAACGCGATAAGCCCGGCCCCTTTGGCCACCACCTTCGGCGCGCTCATCTTGCTCTCTTCATACTTCAGCGCCACCGCGTAGTGAGTCGGGTTCATCACAATCACATCCGCTTTCGGCACGTCCGCCATCATGCGACGACGCGCGGCAGCTCGCTGCATCTGACGAATGCGCCCTTTCACGTGCGGGTCGCCTTCGCTCTGCTTGAATTCATCGCGAATATCCTGCAGGGACATGCGCAGCTTTTTGATATGGCTGAAAATCTGGAAGAAGACGTCAAAACCCACCATCGGGATCACGCCCAGCGCCACCAGCAGCGCGCACAGGCCCACCAGGTTCAGGGCATTGCCCATGGCGGTCATCGGCGATTCGCTGATAAGCCGCATCATATCTGGCCAGTGGATCCAGACGAACAGCCCCGCCACGCAGCCCACCAGCACCGATTTCAGGATAGCCTTCAGCAGTTCAGCCGCCGACTGAGCGGAAAACATGCGCCCAATTCCCGGCAGCGGGTTGAGCTTGTCGAATTTAAACGCGAGCGATTTCGGGCTGAATACCAGCCCGCCCAGCATCACCGGGCCGAGGATCGCCACAATCACCACGCCGACAATCAGCGGCATCAGCGCCAGCATCGCCTGCTTAATCAGGGAAATGATTTGCCCGAGGATCAGGTTCGGGTCGTTGACGATGCTGTGGTCAAAATGCAGGCCCGATGAAAGCAGACCCGCCAGCCTGCGGGCCAGCGCTTCACCGCCGAACCACAGCACACAAACGCCAACCAGCAAAATGAGAAATGAGGTCAGCTCGCGCGATCGCGGGATCTGCCCTTCCTCACGCGCTTTCTCAAGCCGTTGGGGTGTGGGGGCTTCTGTTTTGTCTTCGTTGTCGCTTTCGTCTGCCACAGACAGCATCCTGCAAATACAGTTCTGAGGACATAATGCCAGCGAAGGGAAAGGCCAATGGACGGAAAAGGAGGTAAATGTGTGGGCTAATGGCTGCATTAGCCCACGAAGAGGATTACTGCGCGACCCAGCCGCCGTCCATATTCCAGGCGGCACCGCGAACCTGTTCGGCGGCGTCGCTGCACAGGAAGCAGGTCAGGCTGCCAAGCTGTTCGGGCGTGACGAACGCCCCGGAAGGCTGCTTCTCACCGAGCAGGCTGTCGCGGGCGGCATCCGGACTTTCCCCTTTGGCAATGCGGGCATCAATTTGCTGCTGCACCAGCGGCGTCAACACCCAGCCCGGGCAAAGCGCATTGCTGGTTATGCCCGTTTGCGCCAGCTCCAGCGCGGTAGTTTTGGTGAAGCCCACCACGCCGTGCTTCGCCGCCACGTACGCCGCCTTATTCTTTGAGGCCACCAGGCCATGCACCGAGGCAATGTTAATGATGCGGCCCCAGTTTTTCGCCTTCATTCCTGGCAGCGCAAGCCGCGTGGTGTGAAACACCGCCGACAGATTGATGGCGAGAATGGCGTTCCATTTATCTACCGGAAACTCATCCACCGGCGCGACGTACTGGATACCGGCGTTATTCACCAGAATATCGACCCCACCGAACTCAGCGCGCGCCCAGGCCATCATTTCCTCTATCTGCCCGGCCGAACTTAAGTCCGCAGGATGATAGCCATACCTGACGCCCAACCCGTCGAGCTGCGCTTTTGCGCCGTCCACGTCGCCAAAGCCGTTGAGGATAATTGCCGCGCCCTGTTTTGCCAGCGCAATCGCGATCCCTAATCCAATCCCGCTGGTAGAGCCAGTCACCAGCGCAGTTTTGCCTTTCAGCATGTGAAATCTCCTTAAACGATCCCGGTGGTGTAGTAGACGGCAATCACGAACAGCACCGCCAGACTTTTAATCAGGGTGATAGCAAAGATACCGCCGTAGGCCTGGCGATGGCTCAGACCCGTGATGGCGAGCAGAGTAATGACCGCGCCGTTGTGCGGCAGCGTGTCCATGCCACCGCTCGCCATCGACGCTACGCGGTGCAGCACCTCAAGCGGAATATTGGCGGCGTGGGCAGCGGCGATAAACGTATCGGACATGGCCGCCAGCGCGATGCTCATCCCGCCAGAGGCGGACCCCGTGATCCCCGCAAGCGTGGTGACGCTGATCGCTTCGTTCAGTAGCGGGTTAGGGATAGCCGCGAGTCCCTTCGACAGCACCAGGAAACCCGGCAGCGCCGCAATCACCGCGCCAAAGCCATACTCGGATGCTGTGTTCATTGCCGCCAGAATGGCCCCGGACACCGCCGTTCGGCTCCCCTCGGCCATGCGCCCACGAATTTGACGAAAACCGCCAATCAGCACGACCAGAATGCCGATGACCAGAGCCGCTTCCACGGCCCAAATCGCGGTGATTTTTTTCACGTCAGTGTCAATGGGTGCCGCAAGACCCGGCAGCACCAGTTGATGTGACGCGCCGTACCACTCGGGGATCCAGCGCGTGAACAGCAGGTTAAACAGCCCCACCAGGATCAGCGGCGCAATGGCCAACAGCGGGTTGGGCAGAGCAATGTTATCTGGGGTTTCCGGTTCGTTTTGCAGATCCGTGCCATAGCCTTCTCCGCGCGACAGCGCTTTACGGCGCTGCACGTCGAGGTAAAAAAGCCCAACGGCGATGATAAACAGCGAACCAATCAGCCCCAGCCACGGCGCGGCCCAGGCGTTAGTGCCAAAGAAGCTGGTAGGAATGATGTTCTGGATTTGCGGCGTGCCCGGCAGCGCGTCCATGGTGAAAGAGAATGCGCCCAGCGCGACCGTCGCCGGAATCAGGCGCTTCGGGATGCCGCTCTGGCGGAACAGCTCGGCGGCAAAGGGATAGACGGCAAAGGCCACCACGAACAGCGACACTCCGCCATAGGTCAGCAGCGCGCAAACCAGTACGATCACAGGAATCGCGTGACGGCGCCCGAGAATGCGGATGGCGGCGGCCACAATCGAGCGGGAAAAGCCTGACAGCTCAATCAGCTTGCCAAAAATCGCGCCCAGCAGAAACACCGGGAAGTAGAGTTTCACAAAGCCGACCATTTTTTCCATAAACAGGCCGGTGAACGCCGGGGCCACAGCGCTCGGTTCGGTCAGCAGCACCGCACCCAGCGCCGCTATCGGGGCAAACAGTATCACGCTGTAGCCGCGATAGGCGGCCAGCATCAGCAGGGCCAGTGCGGCCAGGGCAATCAATACGCTCATCATCACTCCAGAATTATTGTCATTGTGGGTACAGATAAAGTGACTACGGCTTCAGGGCGTGGCGCATTTGCCAGACCCGTCGCTCACGAATGCGTTCCCTGCGCGCCTCATCCCATTGATAAAATCCCTGCCCGCTGCGTTCACCGGTCTGGCCTGCCGCCACCTTGTCGCGAACCAGCGCCATCATCTCTTCGCCGCTGGCGAGTTCCGGCAGCAGGTGGGCACAAATATCGGCAACGGTATTCAGTCCAGTCATGTCGGCGGCCTCCAGCGGGCCCACCATGCCGTAGCGACGCCCAAGCGAAGCACGCATCACGCGATCGACCTCCTCGGCCGTGGCGATCCCGCTCCCGACGATGTGCAGTGCTTCACGCAGAAGCGCAAACTGCAGCCGGTTGCCAATAAACCCCGGCGCGGCCCGATTCAGGCGCACGGCTTCAAGGCCCATTTCGCTGAACAGCGTCTGGAGCCCCTCGAGGTAAGCCGGGACGGTCGCGCTGCCGGGTACCAATTCCACCAGTGGAATAAAGTGCGGCGGATGCCAGAAGTGGGCGATCAGCAGGCGTTCAGGATGACGCATATTTTCTGCCAGCCTGTCGGGCAGCAGGCCGCTGGTGTTGCTGGCAATAATCGTCTGCGGCGAAACGCAGTCTTCCAGCATCGCGTAAAGCTTGTGCTTGAGTTCGAGCTGCTCAGGAATCGCTTCGACGATCAGTTCACAATCGCGCAGGCTGTCCATGAAGGACGTTGTTTCGATTCGGGCCAGCACGGAGGCCTTGTTCTTCGGTTCAAACTGGCCCGCATCGCTCAGCTCATCCAGGATGGCCGCCGCCGTTGTGTTCACCGCCGCCAGCCGGGCCAGGTCGTTATCGAGCAGCAATACGGATTTCCCCGCGCGGGCAAAAGCGGTGGCAATCCCCACGCCCATCAGGCCTGCGCCAATCACACAGTAACGATGCTGCATCAGTTCCCTCCTCTTTCGATGGCCATCGCCACGCCCATTCCGCCACCGACGCACAGCGTCGCCAGCCCCTTCTGAGCCTCCCGGCGCTGCATTTCATACAGCAGCGAGACCAGAATGCGGGAGCCGGAAGCGCCAATCGGATGCCCAAGCGCGATCGCCCCGCCGTTGACGTTTACCCGCTGCGGATCCAGCCCAAGACTTTGCAACACCACCAGCGCCTGCACGGCAAAGGCTTCGTTGCCTTCCACCAGATCGAGTTCATCGATATTCCAGCCCGCTTTCGCCAGACAAGCCTGCGTGGCAGGCACTGGGCCAAAGCCCATAATTTGCGGATCGACGCCTGCACTGGCATATCCCGCGATGCGCGCCAGCACCGGTAATTTCATCTCGCGAGCCAAATCTTCACTCATCAGCATCACCGCCGCGGCCCCGTCGTTGAGAGTCGAGGCATTCCCGGCCGTGACCGTTCCACCCTGCGGTAAAAAGGCCGGGCGCAGCACCGCCAGGCTCTCCTGGGTGGTTTCTTTACGCGGCTGTTCGTCGGCGTCGATCACTCGCGTTTTGCCCTTTCCGACAGGCACAGTGACCGGCGTGATTTCTGCGCTGAAGCGACCGGCCTCCTGTGCGGCAGCCGCTTTTTGCTGCGAGGCAACGGCAAAGGCGTCCTGCTGTTCCCGGCTCACCGAGTAGCGCGAGGCCAGGTTTTCAGCAGTGATGCCCATGTGGTAATCGTGAAAGGCATCCCACAGTCCATCCTGAATCATGCTGTCCTGAATCTGTCGATGCCCGGCCCGCAGCCCGGAACGGGCGCCTGGCAGGAGGTATGGCGCATTGCTCATACTCTCCTGGCCCCCGGCAATCACCACACGAGCATCACCGAGCGCGATGGCACGGGCCCCTTCAATGACCGCCTGCAATCCTGAACCGCAAACCAGATTCAGCGTCATAGCGGGCGTTGTGACTGGCAGACCTGCTTTAATAGCGCTCTGACGAGCCGGATTTTGCCCGCAGCCCGCGGTTAACACCTGCCCCATCAGCACGCTGTCTACAAGCGAGGTATCAAGGCCCGTTTTTTTGAGCAGTTCGCCAATCACAATAGCCCCAAGCTCATTGGCCGCCAGCAGCGAAAGGCTGCCCTGAAAAGCGCCAATCGGCGTGCGCGTGGCAGCCACGATGACGACGTTATGCATAATGACTCTCCTCACCAAACTGCATCTCCGGCACGTGGTCAGGCACGACCAGCCGCCCGGCTGTTTTGCTGACGATCTCCTCGACGCTGACGCCAGGCGCACGCTCTTTCAGTACAAATGCACCGTCACGAATCTCAAGCCACGCCAGATCGGTGAGCACCTGGCGAATGCAGCCCGCCCCCGTCAGCGGCAGCGTGCAGCGCGAAAGCAGCTTGGACTCTCCGTTGCGCGCCGCGTGGGTCATAACCACGATGATATTTTCCGCGCCCGCGACAAGATCCATCGCCCCGCCCATCCCTTTCACCATCTTTCCCGGGATCATCCATGAGGCGATATTGCCCTCAACGTCCACCTCGAACGCGCCGAGCACGGTAAGGTCCACGTGACCACCGCGGATCATGGCGAAGGAGTCGGCGGAGTTAAAAATGGCAGCTCCGGGGCGAGCGGTGACGGTCTGCTTTCCGGCGTTGATCATGTCGGCATCCAGCTCGGCTTCGGTGGGAAAGCTCCCCATCCCGAGCAGGCCATTTTCGGATTGCAGCATCACGTCCATACCGTCTGGTACGTAGTTGGCCACCAGCGTCGGAATACCGATGCCAAGATTGACGTAATAGCCGTCGCGCAGTTCGCGTGCCACACGCTGCGCCATCTGTTCACGAGTCAACATCCTGGCTCCTTATGTGCGCAGCGTGCGCTGTTCAATGCGTTTTTCGAAATGCCCCTGAATGAGGCGATCGACGTAGATACCCGGGGTATGAATGGCGGCCGGGTCTAGCTCGCCCGGAGGTACTATCTCTTCCACTTCCACCACGGTGATGCGCCCGGCGCAGGCCATCAGCGGGTTGAAGTTTTGTGCCGTGTGGCGATAGATAACGTTGCCGTACCAGTCCGCTTTCCAGCCCTTCACAATGGCGAAGTCGCCGCGTAAAGCCTGCTCCAGGATATAAGGCCGACCGTCAAAGTCGCGTACCTCTTTACCTTCGGCGACAGGCGTGCCGTAGCCGGTGGCGGTGTAAAACGCCGGAATGCCTGCCCCACCCGCCCGCAGCTTTTCCGCCAGCGTTCCCTGCGGGGTGAGCTCTGCTTCCAGCTCACCGGAGATCACCTGTTGTTCGAACAGCGCGTTTTCGCCAACATAAGAGGCGATCACCTTTTTGATTTGCCTTGTTTCCAGCAGCAACCCCAGACCGAAACCGTCCACGCCGCAGTTATTGGAAACTACGGTCAAATTCTTCACCGCACGGCGACGAATTTCTGCAATCAGGTTTTCCGGTATACCGCAGAGGCCAAACCCGCCTGCCAGTACGGTCATGCCATCGGTAATGCCTTCCAGCGCTTCGGCGTAGCTGCCAACGCGTTTATCCAGTCCTGCCATTGCCTGCCCTCCTTTTATGGTGGAGGCATCATCACGGGCAGGAACTCATCTGTTAATTTTGAATTTGTGAGCGATTGATGAGTTTTCTAAATCAATAAATTGTTAAATCAATGTTTTCATATCGTTAAGAAAAACAAAAATGAAAATGAGCATCAAACAGTTACGCGCGTTTTTAGCGGTAGCTCACACTCTGAACTTTGCTCTGGCGAGTGAAAAACTGAATATGTCGCAGCCTGCCCTGAGCCTTGCTATCCACAGTCTGGAAGATGCCCTCGGCGGAATGCTGTTCACCCGAACCACCCGACGCGTGGCGCTGACGGCAGAGGGTGATGCCTTTTTCCCGATGGCACGACGGCTGCTGGCCGACTGGGATAACACCGAAGAAGCCATGCGCCAGCGCTTTACCCTGCAAACCGGGAAAGTATCCGTGGCGGCGATGCCCTCCTTTGCCGCCAATGCCCTGCCGCCGGTGCTGAAAACCTTTCGCGACCGCTATCGTGGCGTGAACGTGACCGTGCATGATGTGATCAATGAGCAGGTGATTGAAATGGTGAGCGAGGGGCGCGTGGAAATGGGCGTGGCGTTCGAGCCTGCGGCATCGTCCAGCCTGCAATTTACGCCATTAGGGGTGGATCGTTTTGTGGCTGTTGTTCCACAGCACAGCCCGCTGGCACAGAAGCCGCACGTCACCTGGCGAGAATTGCTGATGTCCGATTTCATCACCCTCCAGCGCCCGTCCGCCGTGCGTATCCTGCTGGAAGAGACGTTGATTCAGCACGGACATGCGCTGAAGGTCGCGTTTGAAAGCCATCAACTGGTCACCGTCGGCAGGATGGTGGCAAACGGGCTTGGCGTCAGCGCCGTGCCCGCCTTATGCGAAGCACAAATGGGAGAGCTGGGCGCGGTGTGCGTCCCGCTGGGAAACCCGGTAATTGAGCGTCAGATTGGCGTGATCCGTACGGCCCACGGCCAGCTTTCCACGGCCGCTGCCGCTCTGCTTAACACGATCCTGCAACAGTGTCAGCCGCGATAAAAAGCAACAGGAGGCCGAAGCCTCCCGTTACATTCCTGCCCGGTGGCGGCTACGCCTTACCGGGCCTACGGTGTTTCAAGGTACGGGCCGCAGGCCGGATAAGCATCAGCGCCATCCTGCAATCTGCCCGACAAATCAGAACCCTAAACTGTCCAGCAAATCGTCCACCTGGTCCTGACTTGCAACCACGCCCGCCTTGCTGGTGTCCATTTGCGGGCCATTGAGCAGGCTTTCGTTCTCCCGCTTCTGGCGTGCGTTCTGGTCAGGCATGTTTTCCAGCAGCACCATCAGCAACTGGCGCTCAATCTCCTGGATAACGTCCATCATCCGCTTGATCACCTGCCCGGTCAGATCCTGGAAGTCCTGCGCCATCATGATTTCCAGCAGTTGGGCATTGGTGAAGCTGGTGTGCTTTGGTACCTCCGACAGGTAGCTTCGGGTGTCGGTCACCAGCTCGCGGGCATCGCTCAGCTCGAGCGGGTTTTCAAACCACTCATCCCAGCGGCCGGAGAGCGCTTTGGCTTCCTTTTCCATCTGGTTTTGATGAGGCTGCGAAAGCTCCACACAGTTCAACGCGCGCTCTGCGGCCTGTGCGGTCATCTGCACGACGTAATCCAGACGGTCGCGGGCATCCGGGATAGCCTCTGCCGCTTCGGCAATGGCCTGGTCAAGACCGAGCTCGCGCAGGCTGTCGCGCAGCATGCGGGTCAGGCTGCCGATTCGGGCGATAATGTCGCCCGCTGAATGCTCGTCACTCGGTTTCATGGGGTGTTGAGTCATCGTCAGGGCCTCACATACCGAGTTTTTCGAAGATTTTGTTCAGTTTCTCCTCGAGGATAGCCGCCGTAAACGGTTTGACGACGTATCCGCTGGCACCCGCCTGCGCCGCCGCGATGATGTTCTCTTTCTTGGCTTCCGCCGTCACCATCAGCACCGGCAGCGCCGCCATGGCACCGTCGCCGCGAATGGTTTTCAGCAGGTCCAGGCCGTCCATGTTCGGCATGTTCCAGTCTGAAATCACAAAACCGAACCCGCCCGCGTGCAGCTTGTTCAGTGCATCCACGCCATCTTCCGCTTCTTCAACGTTGTTGAATCCCAGTTCCTTCAACAGGTTACGCACAATGCGACGCATGGTGGAAAAGTCATCCACAACCAGAAATTTAAGCTCTTTATCCGCCATTTATTTTTACTCCCCTTAAATACGTATTGCCTGTCCGGCACTGATTTTCGCCAGCATCTGCTGGCTTACCTGGCTGAGATCGACCACTTCGCTGACGCCACCCATATTGATGGCCTCACGCGGCATGCCGAACACCACACAACTTGCTTCGTTCTGGGCAATGGTCCAGGCGCCCGCCTGGTGCATCGCCAGCATTCCGGCGGCGCCGTCGTTGCCCATGCCGGTGAGGATCACCCCCACGGCATTACGCCCGGCGTTTTTCGCCACCGAATGAAACAGCACATCCACCGACGGACGGTGCCGGTTCACCGGCGGCCCGTCGTGAATTTTGATCTGATAGTTCGCCCCGCTGCGCGCCAGCTCCATATGCTTGTCGCCCGGCGCGATGTAGGCGTGCCCCGGCAGTACGCGCTCGCCGTCTTCCGCTTCTTTCACCGCTATCTGGCACAGCTTGTTCAGCCGTTCAGCAAAGGAACGGGTGAATCCTGGCGGCATATGCTGGGTGATCAGAATCGCCGGGCTGGTCAAGGGTAAAGGCTGTAAGACGTGACGAATGGCCTCGGTTCCTCCCGTTGACGCGCCAATCACCAGCAGCTTTTCCGAGCTCAGCATCGGCCCGGCCTTCAGCGCTTTGGGCGCAGCCAGCGGTTTATGCGCACTCAGCTGGGCGCGCGAGGCGGCCCGCACTTTGTCGGCAATCATTTCGCTGTAGGCCAACATCCCTTCACGGATGCCGATCTGCGGCTTGGTGACGAAATCCACAGCCCCAAGCTCCAGCGCACGCAGCGTGACCTCTGAACCTTTACCGGTCAGCGAAGAAACCATCACCACCGGCATCGGGCGCAGGCGCATCAGCTTTTCCAGGAAATCGAGGCCGTCCATGCGCGGCATTTCGACATCGAGCGTCAGTACGTCAGGATTAAATTTCTTAATAAGATCGCGGGCAACCAGCGGATCGGGCGCGGTTGCCACCATTTCCATGTCGCTGTGGCTGTTAATAATTTCCGTCATTATCTGACGCATCAATGCCGAATCATCTACAGACAACACCCTGATTTTATTCATGCTTTATCCTTACTCAGCGCGTACACCGTCTGCCCCCGCAGACTGAACTCGCGCACGAGGTTGCTGAAGTTTTCTGAATGCCCGGCAAACAGTAATCCGTCAGGCTTTAGCAGGGGAACAAAGCGACGCAATATGTCCTGCTGCGTCGTCTTATCAAAATAAATCATCACGTTACGGCAAAAAATAGCGTCAAACGGCCCCGGCACGTTGTAGGTTCGGTCCAGCAGGTTCACCGGGGAGAAATCCACGTAGTTCGCCAGTTCCTGACGCACGCGTACCAGCCCGCTGTGTGGCCCGGTACCGCGCATGAAATAGTGCTGAAGCTGCTGCTGCGACAGCGTTTTCAGCTCATCCTGACGATAGACGCCGCTTTGCGCTTTGTTCAGCACTTCGGTATCAATGTCGCTGGCAAACACCTTCCAGCGACCCGGCGCGGTGCCGAGCGTGTCGGCAAGCGTGATGGCAATCGAATAGGGTTCTTCCCCGGTCGACGCCGCCGCACTCCACACGCGATACTCGCCCTGACGCCGTTTTGCGTGCTCGGCAAGCGTCGGGAAATGGTGCGCCTCACGGAAAAAGGCCGTCAGGTTAGTGGTCAGGGAATTGATAAACGCCTGCCATTCGGCGTTATCCTGATTGGCCTCCAGCATCGCCAGATAGCGGCCAAAATCATCCAGTCCAAGCTGGCGCAGACGGCGCACCAGCCGGTTGTACACCATGTCGCGCTTGTGATCGGCCAGCACAATACCTGCGCGCTGGTAGATCAACTGGCAAATCCGACGAAACTGCGCGTCGGATAGCGCGAGGCGCTGTGTCATCTGCGTGAGGAGTGACGATTGCCCTTGGGGCAGAGTTGCTGTCATAGCGCCTTCTTTTTACGTCCTTTCAGGAAACAACAGGTACGGCCGTCGGCCGCCCCCCTTCGTGCTGCGTTACGTGCTTTTCTTCCAGTTCAAACACGGACACCAGCGAGGTCAGGTTATCGGCCTGCCCGGCCAGCTGTTCCGTTGCCGCGGCGGCTTCTTCCACCAGCGAGGCGTTCTGCTGCGTGACCTGATCCATCTGACTCACCGCCAGCGCTACCTGCTCAATGCCGCGACGCTGTTCATCCGATGCAGAGGCAATTTCGCCCATGATGTCGTTCACCTGAGTTACGGAGCGGACGATTTCAGTCATGGTATTGGCGGCGGTATCCACCAGCGCCGAACCTTCTTGCACGCGGGCGACCGACTCTTCTATCAGGCCCTTAATCTCTTTAGCGGCCTGGGCGCTGCGGCTGGCAAGGTTACGCACTTCACCTGCCACAACTGCGAATCCGCGGCCCTGCTCTCCTGCCCGCGCGGCTTCCACGGCGGCGTTGAGTGCCAGGATGTTCGTCTGGAAGGCAATGCCGTCGATCACGCTGATAATGTCGCCAATTTTCTGCGAACTGGTGGCAATTTCATGCATCGTCTCTGCCACGTGCGAAGCCTGCTCACCGCCGCGTTTGGCGGTGCTCGCAGCACTGCTGGCAAGCCCGGATGCCTGGCGAGCGTTGTCGGCGTTCTGCCCGACCGTGGCGGTCAATTGCTCCATGCTTGCCGCCGTTTCCGCCAGTGATGCCGCCTGCTGTTCAGTGCGAGAAGACAGGTCGTTGTTGCCCGCCGCAATCTCTGAAATACCGGTATGCATGGCGTGGCTGCCCTGACGAACCTGACTCACGGTGCCGCGCAGCGCAATCTGCATCGCCTTCAGCCCGGAGAAGATCGCCGAGATTTCATTTTTGCCGTACACCGAAATCGGCCTTGCGAGATTGCCTTTGGCGATGCTTTCAAAGTGATCGCTGATGATGGCGAGTGGCTGGACAATCATCCTGCGCGTCCACAGCAGCGCCCCACCGACCAGCAGCACGGCCAGAATCACGACCACGCCGAAGATCAGCGCTGAGCGGTGGTAGTTGCTTTCCCCTGCCTCACGAGCGGCTTCAACGTGGGAGCCGATAAACTGGATCCAGTTGTGCCAGCTGCCGTCAAACCCTTGCTGAGCCTCCTGCACCGGGGCGGTCATAAAGTCCGACAGCTGGTTGTTTTCAAGCCACGCGACCTGATGAGTCAACGCGTCATGCCAGTCGGTAAAGCGTTTTTTCGTTTGATCCTTCAGGGCCTGAGCGTCGTCGTTCATCGCCGGGATGGCCATAAACTCGGCAAACTCTTTGTCCGACTGCTTCAGGCTCTGATGTGCCCCGGCAATCAGCGCCTTGATATCCTCAGGCGGATAGCTGAGCGCCGTAAGCGTTCCGGCCTTGTTCAGCGCCGTGCTCGCCTGCAACAGCACTACGCGCGCATCGCCGAGGCTGTTCAGTAACTGATTTCCCTTTTCCACTTGCCCCAGAGTTTGCTGTCCATCGCGAAACGCCAAAAATGACAGCCCGTTGCTACCCACCTGCAACAGGCCACACACCACCAGAATCACAAATAAGGTGGTCGAGATACGAATACGATTGAACATCACCACTCCCGATAAACGGCAACAGGCCGCGTAAAGTTAAAAGGTTTCCCAGTTGTCGTCGGTTCCGGTGGCGGCACGCGCACGCTGCGGCACGGTGCTGACCGGAAGCACGTTTGTTTTTTTACTGACGGTATTGCTATTGACGCTCGCAATCTGAAACGCCGAGACGGCGCGGGTCAGGCTGCTGGACTGCTCTTCAAGCGCGGCGGCAGCGGCAGCAGACTGCTGCACCAGCGCGGCGTTTTGCTGGGTGACTCTGTCCATTTCCGAGACCGCCAGTGCCACCTGATCGATGCCACGGCTCTGCTCATCGGAGGCGGAGGAGATCTCGCCCATGATGTCGGTCACGCGGGTGACGGCGTTGACGATGTCGTTCATGGTCTCCCCGGCGCTTTCCACCAGCACCGATCCGGTATCGACTTTCGACACCGAGTCTTCTATCAGGCCTTTAATCTCTTTGGCGGCCTGCGCGCTGCGGCTTGCAAGGTTGCGCACTTCCCCGGCAACCACCGCAAAGCCACGCCCCTGCTCACCCGCACGGGCGGCTTCGACTGCGGCGTTGAGTGCCAGAATATTGGTCTGAAAGGCAATGCCGTCGATAACGCCGGTAATGTCGGAGATTTTCTGCGAACTGGCGGCGATGTCGTGCATCGTTTTCACCACGCCATCGACCACTTTGCCGCCGCGCTGTGCCGTTTCCGAGGCGCTCAGCGCCAGCTGCGATGCCTGGCGGGCGTTTTCGGCGTTTTGCTTCACGGTGGCGGTCAGCTCTTCCATGCTGGCAGCGGTTTGCTCCAGCGCGGACGCCTGTTCTTCAGTACGTGAGGAGAGGTCGTTATTGCCGAGGGCGATTTCGCTGGTGCCGCTGTAAATCGCATCCGAGCCCTGACGCACACGGGTGACGGTGTCGATCAACGACTGCTGCATGTGGTTGACCGTGTCGGCCAGTTCGGCAATTTCATTGCGCCCGCGGACCGTCACCGTCTGGGTTAAATCTCCCTGAGCGATATGACGCAAATGATTCATTACGCCCGCCAGAGGATTGAGCAGAATATGGCGAATTCCGTACCAAGCCGCCGCCAGAATGGTCACCAGCACGAGGGCGATGATCGCCAGCTGCCATTGGGCAAACTTGTAGTCATGCTTGCTGGTGGTGAAGGCGTGCTGATAGAGCGTTTCGCTTTGCGCGGCGTAGCGCGTCATCGCGTCGCTGAGGCCGTTCTGCATGCCCTGAGTCGGCTGGGCGAAATAGGCATCCATGTTGCCGTTTTGCAGGAAGCCAACCAGCTCGGTCAGCCCGGCGAAATATTTCTGGTAGCTGGCGTCAACCACGGCGCTGACGTCAGTCAGTTCAGGCTGCGCGGCTATTTGCGTGAACGCCGCATAGTGTTTTGCCGCTTCGGCAAGCGACGTTTTAGCGTTATTGAGCAGGTCCGTTTTGGCGCTGCTTTGCTGGTTGGCGGCATCCATCATCATGCGGGCTGAGGAGCGGCTGAGGTTGATGCGCGTTTGCAGCATCAGCTCCCAGGTTTTGCTCAGCTCAGTCTGGCGGGTGCGCAGGTCGTTCGAGAGGGCGAAACTTTGCTGGTTTTGCTTAAGTGACGAGAAAAGAAAGCCACCGGACAGCAGCTGAAGCAGTGCGAAAACGACCAGCACCAGCATCAACAGGGTGACAACGCGCAGACGGTTCAACATACAACACCTTTTCAATAACGTGATAGCGGTGTTATCGGCACGTTGTGACGGAACTTTACGTTAAGTCACTTCCTATTCAGAAGGCGATGTCGACGATCAGCGTGTCGGTGTAGGTCCCCGCAGGCGGTGTGCTCTGCCCGCTCAGGATCTTCGCTGTATAGTTGTAGGTGTTCACCGTACCGTCGCTGCTGGTCAGGCTCGCAGCGCTGCTGGCCCAGCGCTCAGTGCCAGCAGGCCCCCAGCGGCTGCTGGTGCTGCCTTTATAGATGTCATAGCTCATCGAGTTGCTGCCGTTAACCATTTTGCGCACCGAACCGCCGCTTGCATTCGCCCCGTTATCAATGCCAACGGTGTAAGTGCTGCCCTTGGTGCAGGTGATGGCGACGGACTGCGACACAGAGGAGAAGCCACTTATCAGCGGCGCGCTGCCGAAATTGACATCCGGCGCGCTGATGGTGATGCAGTCAGTGGTGACGTTCATGGTGAGCTGTACCGTCACCGGTACCGTACCCGTTTGCGGCGTGCCGATGCACAGCCCAAGCGCGCTCAGGGCACACACGCTGTAGCTGACGTTGAGCGTGATGCTTGCCTGGTAAGGCCCGGCGCTGACGCTTTGCCCGGCCACGGTGCGGAAGTAAATCGGCAAGGTATAGGTTTTGGAGGTCAGCAGCCCCAGCAGCATGCTGCCACTCCAGGTGTAAGTTTGCCCGATGGGGGTTTCGGTGCTGTTGCTACAGCTGGCTGTGCCGCACACCCGCACCGGGATCACATCCGTCACCGTGGTGTTATCCGTGCGCTTCATCGCCGCCCGCGTGCCCGAGGTAGCCGTGGCGCTCAGCACGTTCATCGACACGGTGTCGCCTGCGGTCAGCAGATTCAGCACGGTATCGCAGGAAACCACCAGGTTGGCGGACGTTTGCTGCTCGGTGCTGTTGACGGTGAAAGAGGATTGGCTGGCGTACGAGGCATTCCCCATCGACACGGTACAGGCCGCATACAGCGGCGCGCTTATCAGCCAGAGCAGGAACAGCAATCCGAGCGTGCGGCACATTATTTTGTCTCCCGGCAGATAAGCGGGCCGTAGGTCTGAAGTTTGTGATCCGGATTGGGCCGCGTGCTGAAGCTGGCTGCACAGCGCTTGCCTCCCGGCGCCACAACGGTCAGCGGGTTAATGTCATTGAGGTTTTCCAGCCAGCCGATACCGTCGTAGCCAACGGGCGCGTCGGGTTTGCCGGGACGCGAAACAATGCTGCCCACCGGCAATGGCTGACCCTGCTCGTCATGCAGAATCACGCTGGCAACGCGTTCCTGTTCCATCGGGAATTCAAGCAGATAGCCGCTGTTACGCCGTAACGCAATGCGTTTTTCCGTCTCTTTAAGCTGCGTATCCGCCGGTAAATTCAGCGCGTTGATGCTGTAGTTCGCCGGGTACCAGGCCGATACTCCGCTGACCAGCAGATAGCCTTTGTCGTTCGTTTCGCCCACCTGCTGATGCTCATAATTGACGGGCACGGAAGGCTGACCGTCGGTGCTGACCACCACAAAAGCGTCGTTGATTTTATTGGCGGCGAAGACCTGGCCGTCCATCAGTACCAGCGAGCCCAACGCCTCGCCCCACCAGGTCATCTGATCCTCTTCGCCGTAGCCACCGCCCTGCAGTTCGACGTTATTGTTGCGCCAGCCGAGCGTCGCCTGCTGGTAGTTGTTCGACTGCGACTGCCTTGCCCAGGCCAGGTTCCAGCTGAAGCCGCCGTCCGTCGGCATGGTGTGGTTGTAGTTGATGCGCTGCGTGCTGCCGGAATCCGGCGTGCTTTCGGTGCTGACCGCTACGCTGTCTCTGTCGCCGAGAGGGATTTGCAGCGACAGCGCCACCGTCCAGTCGCCGCGCTGCTGGTCGCGGCTCGCCGCCAGATAGATACTGCTGCTCCCCCACAGGTTGCGGCTCCAGGAGAGATTCAGCAGCTCGGTCTTCTGGCTGTCGAAGCTTTGCACCCCTATCCATGCCGCGCCGATATTGCCGTAATTTCCCATATTCAGCGACAGCGAATACTGGTCGCTGCGCTGGCTGAGGCTGGCAATGGGGTTGTGATTGTCGTCATACAGGCGCGGCATGTCATACAGCGCCAGGTTGCCGAAGGTTTTATCGCGATGGGTGTGCTGGGTGATAAAGCTGAACGCCCCGGTGCTGTACTGGTAGCCCCAGTTCAGCTGCTGGCCGCCTTCGCCGTACATCTGGCTGTGGGTGTAGCTGCCGTTGACGATACCAAATTGCCCGAGTTTCACCAGCGCGCCAGCCCCACCCAGCGCCAGCGAATCAGCGGCTTCAGCGTGGCTTTCCAGCGTCAGGTACTCATTCACGCCGTAGCGATACGTCCCGCTGCCCACCGCCGGGCCGTAGTCAAAATTTTCAATGCCGTAGTTGCGGCGCAGCGCGCCAAAGGTGGCGGCTCCGTCGCTGAGTCCGGGCTTCAGCATCTGGCTGGCGACATAAAACGGCAGCGTGGTACTGACCTGACGACCGAGGGCATCGGTGGTCACCAGCACGGCGTTACCCGCCCCGTTAATGTAGGGCAGATTGGTGAGGGTAAACGGCCCGGGTTGGAGTTGCGTCGATCCCGCCCGATAGCCATCAATGAACAGATCCACCGAGGTCGGCACCGCCGCATCGCCGGTAAAGGCAGGGAGTGGCCAGGTAACCAGGTCCGGGCGCAGGGTAAAGTCACGCCCGATACGTACCCCGCCCACGCGCACGCTGTTGCTCCAGCTCAGAGCATCACTGAGCGTATCGCCCAGTTCCCACTCCAGCGCGGTATCGTCGTCGGTGTAGCTCAGGGTGGTATCGTAGCGCATATAGCCATCGTCGATCGGGTTGTCGCCACTGAGATTTTGCCGGACGTAGCCGGTTGAGGAGAGGCTGCTTTTGCCGCGAAAGAAGCGCAGTTCATGCCAGATGGCCGCCTGGCCAATGCCGTGCTCAGTCTGGCTGGTATAGAAGTCGTAATTGAGCAAGGCGCCGCTGCCGTCCAGCGGTTTCACCCGTTGAATGCCGCCGTCAAATGCGGCCTCTTTGGCTGCAAACCAGTCTGACGGTACGGTTAACAGCAGCCGCTGACCGTTACCGTCATATTCGGTTTTGACCTGACTTTGCGCCGAAAGATCGACCTCTCCTGTCGGGAATTGTGCGGCCGGAAGCCCGGCGCGCTGCAGATCCTGGCTGGCGACAAACCAGTGATCGTCACGCTGCGTGGCGGGTACCACCAGTTGGGTGTCATAGTGGTTGATGACCAACCCTAGCTGATACACAGCCTGCTGATTGATGCTGCGGGCGTCCGGCGGCGGAGGCAGCAGATCGTCGCCCGATTCCGCCTGACAAAGACCTGAGCTTAATAACAGCGTGCACATGGCAAGTTTCGTCAGTTGCCCGCGGCGGACTGCCATTTCGCGTCCTGGGCATTGATGGTCGCGCTAAGGCCCGTGGGGTTTGTTACCCCGGCAGGCAACGGCCAGCTGCGCGACTGGCCGGGCAACACATACCCAAGCAGGCCCGGCGCAACTTCCCGTTCGCTGCCGCCCTGACGGACGGACACCTGACTCAGCCGCACGTGGACTAAATCGCGGTTACGCACCTCAATGGCCGGTTTGCCGTCGAGCGTCGTTTTGCTCCAGCTGAGGTTCCGGCCATCGACCAGCACGTGATTGGCGCCTTCCGTTTCCACCGGCATGCCCTGCCCGTAGACAAACAGCGGAATGGAGTAGCGCATTTGCAGCTTCAGGCCGATCTGCGGCTTGCCGGTCTCGGTGGGTTGAGGAATTTCGTCGATGATAATGCGGTAGGCCTGCTCTTTACCCTGCGGCACATCAGCCTGCTTAATCAAACGAATCAGCTGCTTGCCGCCGCGATCGATACGCAAAATGGGCGGACTCGCCACCACGTCCTGCTGCTGCTGATAGCGCTCATGGCCACCCTCCTGCTGCCAGCGCACAATGCGCACCTGCATGGTGGTGGCGTTCGTGCCCTGATTTTCAATCCACAGCTCGGTGGCTTTTTTGTCTGCCGTCAGAAAAGGATCGATGGGCCAGATAAGCACAGTAGCCGCGGCCTGTGCGCCAGCAGAAAACAGGCCGGGGCCGCTCAGACACGCCAGCGCGATGAGCGCGCGAGGCAGACAACTCTGGTTCATGCTGTTTCTCCCTGTCTACCATGACAACGTCACGGTAAGTTGATCGCTGTAGGTCCCCGCCGGGCTGAACCCGGTCAGTTGCGCCGCGCCGTAAAGCGTCAGCGAGATGTTGTCGCCATTGCTGTAACTCACCGACACGGCCTGATTCACGCCAATTTCGCTATTCGCCGCCAGCGAACTGTTGGTGTACAGCCGGTACGGCACTCTGTCCGTTCCGCCGGAGCGCTGCAGATTGCGCACCGTGGTGTAGTTCTGCCCGCCATTGATGCTCATGCTCAATGCCACGCCCGGCGTGCAGGCAAGTTTTAACGACGCGTTAGGCACAAACTGCGTGCTCACCTGCCCCGACCTTACGCCGCTGTAGCTGCCAAAGCTCAGCGATCCCATCGCCCCACCGCTGCCCGTCGCCACCGAACAGCCCGGCGTGATGGTGGCGTTCACCTTAAATGACTGGGTCGTGACCGTCAGCGCCTGCACCGGAAAGCCCTGAACCAGCAGCACAACCAGCAGAAAAAGGCGTAGCCGTTCCCGGGCCACCTGCAGGAGGCCAGTCATACCCAATGTCATTCGCGAAGTTAATAATTGACGCTGACGTTAATCGTGTCGGTGTAGGTCCCCGGCACCACGCTCACGCTGTTGCCCCCGCCCTGAATGCGCCCGTAGAGCGTGTAGCTGTCCACGTTGCCGGTTGTCGAGGCAATCGGCAACGCGGCACCGTTGGTGATGATGTTGTTGTAGCCGCTGTCGCTATAGAGGCTGTAGGCCACACCCTGCGCCGCATTGGTGGTGCTGATCAGGTAGCGACCAGGCGTACCAGGCGTGCCCACCACCGTGCCCGGCGCGGTGCTGTTGGCATTGCCGGTGATCGTCACCGTATAGCTGCTGGTCGTACACTGGACGGTGAAGCTGTTCCCACCGCTGGCCCCGGTCAGCTGAGTGGTCAGCGTCGAGAAGGTGGCTG
This sequence comes from Enterobacter sp. CC120223-11, assembly GCF_900215375.1. Taxonomy (GTDB): domain Bacteria; phylum Pseudomonadota; class Gammaproteobacteria; order Enterobacterales; family Enterobacteriaceae; genus Scandinavium. The sequence goes on from NZ_OBEF01000013.1 coordinate 104,632, forward strand.
GCCGCGTACCAAAGTCCAGGGTACCGAAGTTGATCCCGCTCTGGCTTGGGGAGCTGTTTATCAGGCAACCGTTGGTCAGCGTCAGGGTTGCGGCGATGGTGCCGAGGCTGGTCACAGCCTGTGCGCCAGGGGCAGCCAGCGCCAGAAAACTCGCGGCGGTCAGTAGAAGACGAGTTCTGTTCATAGGGCGTCTCCGGAGTCAGAAGTCCTGGCGCTTTTCTGTTTTGCGTCAGACGGTTAACAGGCCACCCCACGGGTGCCTTAACTGAAATCTAGTTCAGGAGATTTCATTCAACCAAGTTTATGACACAAATTAAGCCTTTCGCCTTATTTACATATTTATCTTTTATATATCAATAAATTAACAACGCAGCGGCAGGAAAAAATGACAGGTTGCAGAGAATATATTGCAGGTATTGTGATCAGAATCACACAACGTTTTCAGGGAGATATTAGCGGGGCTTACGGGGAGTTTAGAGGGGGTGAAATCTGAAGGAATTTCCCCCCGAAATTACGGGGGGATAACCATCATGCCGCGCTAATAGCCGCGTTATCAAGCAGGGACATCTCTTCGCTGTTGAGCAGCTTTTCGATGTTCACCAGAATCAGCATACGCTCACCGAGCGCGCCGAGGCCGGTCAGGTATTCGGTGGAGAGCGTGACGGCAAATTCCGGCGCCGGGCGAATCTGGTCGGCGGCGAGCGACAGCACGTCGGATACGCCATCAACCACGATGCCAACTACGCGCTGGCTCAGGTTCAGGACGATAACAACCGTGTTGTCGTTGTACTCCACGTCTTCCTGGCTGAACTTCACGCGCAGGTCAACGATAGGCACGATCACACCGCGCAGGTTGGTCACACCTTTGATAAACGACGGTGTGTTGGCAATGCGCGTCACCTGGTCGTAGCCGCGAATTTCCTGCACCTTCAGGATATCAATCCCGTACTCTTCATTGCCCAACGTGAAAACCAGAAACTCCTGGCCTGATGGCTCGCCCGCCAGTTTTGCTACGTTCGTCATACCGGTCATTTTTTTCCCTTCTTAAGCATCAGGCAGCGCTGTACGCCACACGTTGTTCACGATTCAAACCCTGCAAAGCCTGGACATCGACGATCAGCGCGACGCTGCCATCGCCGAGGATAGTCGCCGCCGAGATGCCCGGCACTTTGCGGTAATTGCTTTCCAGATTTTTCACCACGACCTGATGCTGGCCGATCAGTTGATCCACCAGCAGCGCGTAGCGGCGGCCTGCGCTTTGCAGGATAACCACGATGCCCTGGGTGGCTTCGGTTTTGGCCCCCTGGACATCAAACACTTTCCACAGTTCGACCAGCGGCAGGTATTCGCCACGCACTTCCAGCACGCGCTCGCCGCCCGCCAGCGGGTGCAGATCTTCTTCACGCGGCTGGAGGGATTCCATCACCGCATTGAGCGGCAGAATGAACACCTCTCCGCTCACCTTGACGGACATGCCATCGAGGATCGCCAGCGTCAGCGGCAGCAGAATACGGATTGTGGTGCCCGCGCCCTGCTTCGATTTAATTTCAACGTGGCCGCCCATCTCCTGGATATTTCGTTTCACCACGTCCATGCCGACGCCGCGCCCGGAGACGTCCGTCACCTGTTCGGCAGTGGAGAAGCCCGGGGCGAAAATCAGCATCCCGACTTCTTCATCCGTCATGCTTTCGCTGACCGCCATCCCCTGCGACAGCGCTTTCGCCAGGATGCGATCGCGATTGAGGCCCGCGCCGTCGTCGGTAACTTCGATACAGATATTGCCGCCCTGATGCTCAGCGGAAAGGATCAGGTTGCCGACGGCAGATTTCCCTGCCGCCATGCGGTTTTCAGGCGATTCAATGCCATGATCCAGGCTGTTGCGCACGAGGTGCGTCAGCGGGTCGATAATGCGCTCGATCAGGCTCTTGTCCAGCTCGGTGGAGCTGCCCATCAGCGTCAGTTCCACCTGCTTATTCAGCTTGCCCGCCAGGTCACGCACCAGACGCGGGAAGCGGCTGAAGACGTACTCCATCGGCATCATGCGGATCGACATCACCGATTCCTGCAGGTCACGGGCGTTGCGCTCGAGCTGACCCATGCTGGTGATCAGATCGCCGTGCTGCACCGGGTCAAGTTCGTTGGAACGCTGCGCCAGCATGGACTGGGTAATAACCAGTTCGCCGACGAGGTTGATCAGCTGATCGACCTTCTCCACCGCCACGCGAATACTGCTTGATTCGCTCACGCGTGCCGGTTTTTCACGCTCCACACGCGGGGCTGCCGCCGCTTCTTTCGGCACGGCTTTCAGCGCCGGAGCATTCACCACGGCAGGCACTTCAGCCGCTTCCACAACCACCACCGCCGGGGTTTCAGTCACCGCAGCTGATGCAGTTTCAAAGGCGATTTGATCGGCTTCAATAACGAAACAGAGCACCGCCACGATATCGTCCTGCGACACCGCGCCATCGAGGTTCGCGCTGAGTGAATCTGCGGTTTTCACCACCTGGCTAATCTGAGCGAGGTTGCTCAACTCTTCCTGCAGCATCTCTGGCTCACCGGCCTTCAGGCGGGAAAGCACGATGCGGGTCTGGCCGCCTGCCTGCGCGGGCGCTATCGCCACTTCGCTCTCAGGCGTTTCGTTATCCACGACGCTCAGTTTGGCGCCCGCAGTCGGGGCCGGAGTCGCCGCTTCACCTTTGGCTTCTAAAGCCAGCTGGCGCAGGGCCTGGCAGATATATTCGAAGCTGGCAGCGTCCGGCTCCTGCGAGCTTTTATAGGCGTCGAGCTGTTCCTGCATAATGTCTTTCGTTTCCAAAAACAGGTTGATAATGTCGGTATTGAGCTGCATCTCACCGCGCCGGGCGTCATCCAGCAGGTTTTCCATCAGGTGCGTGGTTTCCTGCAATACGCTGAAACCGAAGGTGCCCGCGCCGCCTTTAATGGAGTGCGCGGCACGAAAAATGGCGTTCAGCTGCTCGGCGTCAGGGGCTTCCGGGACGAGATCCAGCAGGTGCTGCTCCATATCCGCCAACAACTCGTCGGCTTCATCAAAAAATGTCTGATAAAAATCGCTGATATCCATGCTCACGCTATCACCTCTGTAGAGATTGTGGCGATGTGGGACTGGCCGCCGGAGGCACTGCCGCCGGCTGCTGTAATACGCTTAAGGGTTCATTCTGGCTTTCGGCGTTCTCGTGGAGAATTGCCTGTTCAGCCTGAGTATTGAGCACCAGTAAACTGATGCGGCGGTTGATAGCGTCATCTCCGCCGTGCTGCTGTAACTTCATGGTGTTAGCCATGCCAATTACCCGCAATACTTTGCCGTCATCCAGGCCACCTGCCACCAGCTCCCGGCGCGACGCGTTGGCGCGATCGGCGGAAAGCTCCCAGTTGCTGTAGCCCCTGTCACCCGTGGCGTAAGGGTAGTCATCGGTGTGGCCTGAAAGACTGATTCTGTTCGGGACTTCGTTCAGGATCGGCGCAATTGCGCGCAGGATGTCGCGCATATAGGATTCCACTTCCGCGCTACCGGTTTTAAACATCGGCCGATTCTGGCTGTCGATAATCTGAATACGCAGCCCTTCCTGCACCAGGTCTATCTTCAGGTACTGACGCAGGGCTTTTAGCTTCGGATCCGACTCGATCAGCTGATCCAGTTCGCCGCGAATCTTCTTCAGGCGGCTCTGCTCCATGCGTTTTTTCAGTTCGTCAATATTTGGCTCTTTCTTCACTTCGCCCTGACGCTGGGTGTAGTCGTCGCCGCCGCCGGGGATGGGGCTTTCACTTTCAGAAATGCGCGAGCCGCCGGTTACCGCAGTTGCCAGCGGGGTACGGAAGTATTCGGCAATCTGAATCAGCTCTTTCGGGCTGGAGATGGAGATAAGCCACATCACAAGGAAGAAGGCCATCATCGCGGTCATAAAATCGGCGTAAGCAATCTTCCACGAGCCGTGACCTGCCCCGCTGTGACTTTTATGCTTTTTGCGCCTGACGACGATTATCGGGTGGGCCTGATTTTTCATGCGTCCTCGGTGGTCGTCTGTTGTGCCGTTGGATTACGCACCGCACGCACATGCTCTTCCAGCTCAACAAACGATGGACGTTCGCTGGAGTAGAGCGTTTTACGACCAAACTCAACCGCAATCGGCGGCGCGTAGCCGTTGAGGTTCGACAGCAGCGTGATTTTGACGCACTGCATCATCTTGGTGGTTTCAGCACTTTTCTGACGCAGCACCGTCGCCAGCGGTGAAATAAAACCGTAGGCCAGCAGAATGCCGAGGAAGGTGCCGACCATCGCATGCGCAATCATCGCCCCGAGTTCCGCCGCCGGACGATCCGCTGAGCCAAGCGCGTGCACCACGCCCATGACCGCGGCGACAATCCCGAATGCAGGCAAGGAATCGCCTACCAGCGCGAGGCTGTTCGCCGGCACTTCGGCTTCGCTTTCGTGGGTTTCGATCTCTTCATCCATCAGCGCTTCAATTTCGAAGGTGTTCATGTTGCCGCTGATGATGAGCCGCAGATAATCGACGATAAACTCCAGCATGAGTTTGTCCGCGAGGATCCGTGGATAGCTGGCGAAGATTTCACTTTCCGTTGGGTTTTCGATATCACGTTCGAGTGAGAACATGCCCTGCTGACGTGACTTGGCCATCAAGCGATAGAGCAAGGCCAGCAGATCCATGTACATACTCTTGGTGTACTTTGAACGACGAAACAGTAACGGCAGCGCCTTCAGCGTGCCCTTGATGGCCTTCCCGTTGTTGCCAACGATAAACGCCCCTATCCCCGCGCCGCCAATAATGATCAGTTCTGCAGGCTGATAGAGTGCCCCAAGGTGTCCGCCGGTGATTGCATACCCGCCGAAAACTGTACCAAGAACAACCAGGTAACCTAATAAGATAAGCACGACATCATCCTTCCGCTGTTGTTAAGCCCGGGAAGAACGACAGAGCATTTCACCGAAGCGGTGGCAAAAAAAAAGCAGCGGACCTGCGTCCGCTGCTGGAGTGTTTTGCCACACCTGATTTTCGGTTAAACAGCTTGCTCTATCTGTTCATCCAGCAGTTGTGGAGATATATCGGCACCTTCGCCGGAAAGTTTACGTCTTTTTACTGCTCGCGATGGCGGCTGGCAGAGACTACACACAAAGCTCCCAACGGGCTGGTGAGCATGGGTGATAAAATTGCCGCCGCAGCTGTTGCAGCCGCTGAGTTCAAGCATGCCGCTCTCAACAAAACGCACCAGAGTCCAGGCGCGGGTCAGGGCTAAAATCGGCCCATCTTCCTGCTGTGGACACTGTTCGAGATAGAGACGATAGGCTCTTATCACCGCATCAACGCCGTTGCACAGGCCGGTTTTCAACAGGTACTGCCAGGCATTACAGAACATGGAGGAGTGAATGTTCTGTTCCCAGGTCATAAACCAGTCGGTAGAAAACGGCAGCATGCCTTTCGGCGGCGGGCTTCCGCGCAGCTCTTTGTAAAGCTTAATGAGGCGACCACGACTCAGCTGGGTTTCGCTTTCGAGCATCTGCAGACGCGCGCCAAGCGTAATCAGTTCCATTGCCAGCTGTATGTCACGGGCTTCCTGAACAATGCTTTTTTCGCTCATGATCAGGCCCTTTTCTTCCGTGCAGAGCCGTCTGCGAGGCTGGCTTCCTTCAGTAAGCGTGTAGAGAGCAGAATACCGGTATGAATTTGCTGCAGATCATCGACTCGCGACTCTTGTGTGAGTCGGGTGATGGTTTGATGGCTATCAAAGCGGAACTGACAGACCAGTTGATTGGTTTCCGCTAATTTAACCATTTGTGGAAGCGTCAGTTCCCCAAGCGTGGTGGCCATCTCTTCGTTGATTCCGAGACGGAACATGGCAGAGGCTTTATCCTGACTAATCAAACGCTGTGCAAGTAATAAATACGACAAATTAATGTCATAGATATGCTTTAGCAACTCGGATGTATGCATTTTTCCCATCCCGAATAACCAACCATTATTTTATGCGGCAAGGCCGCACCCCGTGATGTCGCCGGGTAAAAAGACCCGGTAAAAAAAGAAAAGGCCAAAATGCATAGTTGACTTAGGCGCTGGATCCCTGCGCACTGCATGGCCGATCCCTGCTAAAACAGGGTAAGCCCGCCATTTTAAATATTTCTTACAATTGACTAAGATTTTTCCTAATTCGACGCAACTCTACTCGTCAGTAATGGCACATACAACGTGGCCTTACATTAAATTTGAAAATTATGTGATGCAGATCACACAAAATGACCGTTTCTTATCACCAAATCCATCAATTACCATTGTCATTTGTGTAAAAAAAGGTCAATCCCACATTTTGACTATTCCTTTAAGGTGAATAACCAAGCAAAACATGTTCTGTTGCTTTATTTTTCAGCAGATAAGAATGACTTGCCCTCCCCAGTCAAATAGCTCAGAAAATAGGCGGGGCGATAGTGTGATCATCATCATATAAAACAGTAAGTTATATCTTTATTTATTCCTGATAATCACAGGTTGAAATTATTATCATTTTGTTAATCTTATTAAGAAATTGGTTAACTGTTTATTATTTATCTGTCAGATTTAGGATAAGTGCGTAAAAAATCAATGAAACCGGCGCAAACGAGATATTCTTAATATAAGAATAATTAATGAATATTCGATAAAGCTCACAGTACAGGCTGCCGCCCCCTCTTGCAGATACCCAGAAAAAAGAGTAACAGGAATGAATGGGCGTTTTATCGCCACGTTTTAAGGAGGCACCATGACGTACTCGCATCTGTTAGTTGCCGTTGCACCGACACCGGAAAGTCACCAACTCGTCAGCAAAGCGGTGTCCATCGCCAGACCCGTCAACGCTCGCATCAGCCTGATGACCTCCTCTGCCGATCCTGAAATGTATAACCAGTTCGCTGCCCCGATGCTGGAAAACTTACGAGAACTGATGCAGGAGGAAACCCGCCAGTTTCTTGATGAGCTGAAAGCGAGAGCCGACTACCCGATAGCCAACGCGACCATCGCCTGTGGAGAGCTAAGCGAACACATTAAGGATTTTTGCCTGAAGCAGCAGGTGGATTTGGTCATCTGCGGAAATCACAACAAAACCTTCTTTGCCCGGGCGACGTGCAGCGCCAAATCCGTCGCAGTAAACAGCGGTGTGGATGTGCTGCTGGTGTCGCTGGAGAACGAATAAATATCGCCCGGCCAATTCCACCGGGCAATAATCATTTATCACGCGAGTTTAGGAAAAGCCGCGATTTTGCTCTGTAAGTTACTTTCCGCCGTTCTCGGCGCAATCTGCTTTAGGTCGTGAGTAAATCGCTCCTGCCAGTGATTGATGTCATTGTGCTTAATCACCTCCATCATCTCGGCATGTCGGGAGATTCTCTCCGTCAGCGGCATGTTCAGCGCCCTGTCGAGCGCCGCAGCCACGTCATCACGATCGTAAGGATTTACGATCAGCGCCGAAGTTAATTCGTTGGCAGCCCCGGCAAACTGCGACAGAACCAGTACGCCTGGATTGGCAGGATCTTGTGCTGCCACATACTCTTTAGCGACCAGATTCATCCCGTCCCGCAACGGTGTTACCAGGCCCACGTCCGAGTAGCGATAGACCTTCATCAGCAGCTTGCGATCGAAGTGCTGATTCAGGTAGTAAAGCGGCGTCCAGCCAAGCTGACCGTACTGGCCGTTGATGCGCCCGGCGGCGGTTTCAAGCTGATGACGGATCTCCTGATAGGCCTGCACATCCCCACGCGACGTCGGTGCAATCTGGGTATAGCGAATATGCCCATGATGCTGCGGATACTTCTCCAGCAGCGTCTCATAGGCCTGAAAACGCTCCGGCAGCCCTTTGGAATAGTCCAGACGCTCGACCGAAAAGATATTCTGTACGCTCTTCAGTTCAGCCTTGAGCTGCGCCAGCTTCGGCGGCAGCGGCCCCTGCGCCTGACGGGCAATCTCCTTCGGATCGATGCCTATCGGATAGACTTCAGTGCTGAAGGTGTGGCTCCAGGCGCTGTGGGTTTTGCTGCCCCGGCTGGTGAGCCTCGTCTGGCCAGAAACCCCCTCCAGGAACGCCTGACGGTCGTTCTCAGTCTGGAATCCAAGCAGGTCGTAGTCACTCATTTGCTCCAGCAGTTCGGCGTGGGTTGGCAGCGCGTTGAAGACCTCCGGCGTTGGAAAAGGAATGTGCAGGAAGAAACCGATGCGGTTATCCACGCCACGCTTGCGCAGCTCGCTGGCAAACGGCAGCAGGTGGTAATCGTGGATCCACAGCACGTCATCTTCTTTAATTAACGGCAGCAGCTTGTCGGCAAGGATCGCATTGACACGCAGATAGCCCTCCCATGCCTCACGCTGAAAGTTCACCAGGTCCAGACGATAGTGGAACGCAGGCCAGAGTACGGCGTTGGAAAACTGGTTGTAGTACAGGTCATGATCCTGCTCATTTAGGTTGAAAGAGGCCCAGGTAATGTCACCGCGCGTCACTTTCTTTAACGGCTGATCTTCGTTCCCGGTTTCTCCGCTCCAGCCAAACCACAGCCCGCCCGCGGCCTTTAACGCGCCGAGAATCCCTACCGCCAGCCCACCGGCACTGGACTTTTTATCATCCGGCGGGGCAATACGATTAGATACCACGATCAGGCGACTCATAGCTTTCTCTCCTGTCAGTTAGCGCGTGAAGTTGTGCGATCTGAAACAGCCACTGATGGGTGTCCGCCACGTTTGCCAGACGCCAGTGCGCCTGTGTTTCCCCCTGCCCGACCTTCACCGAAATCCCGCCTGCGGCATTCACCGCTTCAAATCCGGCCTCGTCCGTAAGGTCGTCGCCGACAAACACCGGCTGGCGGCCCTGGAACGGCGCTTCCTGCATAAAGGCCGCCACGGCAGCCCCTTTGCTGATGCCTTCAGGCTTAATCTCTACCACGCATTTCCCCGGCTGCAACGCAAGGCCCGGAAAGCGGGAAACGGCTTCCTGCGCCAGCTTCTCGATAGCCTGCTGATGCTGCGGTGCCAGGCGGTAGTGCAGCGCAAAGGCCATCCCTTTGTTTTCCACCTCGCTGCCTGCAAGCGGTGCCATCCGATCGCTTAGCCACTGATATAGCGCCGCGGCTTGCGCCTCAGGCAGCGTTACCCGGTGAAGCTGATCCCTGATATCACGGCGTTCAGCCCCGTGCACGCCCGCCAGCGGGAAGTGGTACGGTGCGGCAAGCGCGTCAAGTTCGCTCATTGAGCGCCCTGAGATCAAGGCCAGCGCCCCATCCTGCTGCTGCGCCAGTTGGTATAGCGTGATGCGGACGGGCTCGGGGAGCGTAACCTGATCGGGATGCGGCTTGATCTCCGCCAGCGTACCGTCCAGGTCGAAGAAAAATGCGAAGTTTCCGCGCAAAACCGGCGGAGCGGTTAACGGGTCTGTCACCCTGTCTACCTCCTCAGTACTGCTGTTTTCGATTAAATGTTAATTAAACGTTAGCAGATTAAGTATAGACAGTGTGACCGGCCTCGCCATTTTCGAATGAAAACGCCAGGGGGATTAGCCCCTGGCGCAAGGTTAGGATTACACTTAAAAGTTGGTATCAAATCAGACCGTACGCTTCGCTTTCTGCTTGTAGCGGTCGAAAATCACCGCCGCCAGCAAAATCAGGCCACGCACCACATACTGCGAGAACGGCGAAATGTTCAGCAGGTTCATGGCATTTTCCACGGTTCCCAGGATCAGGATCCCCGCCACCACGTACGAAATCTTGCCAATCCCGCCTTTGAGCGATACGCCGCCCAGCACGCAGGCCGAAATCACAATCAGCTCATAGCCCATCGAGGTCATTGGCTGGCCGCTGGTCATACGCGAGGCCAGGATGATCCCCGCCGCCGCTGAGACTAATCCGGAAAGGACGAAGATAATAATTTTCGTGCGCACCACCGGGACGCCCGCCAGACGCGCTGCCTCTTCGTTCCCACCGATAGCCAACGTATTGCGCCCAAAGGTAGTTTTGTTGAGCAGCAGGCCAAAAACAATCAGGCAGGCGACCGTGAGCCAAATGGGCGCAGGCAGCCCCAGCCAGTTGGCATAGCCGAGCGTGAAGAAACGCTCATCCTCAATACCCACGGCTTTACCATCGGAAATGATATACGCCAGCCCACGCACGATTTGCATGGTGGCAAGCGTGGTGATCAGCGCATTAATTTTCAGACGCGCAATCACGAAACCGTTGACGAAGCCGCTCAGCGCCCCCAGCAGCAGCCCGGCGAACACGCCGAGCCACAGGCTTTCGGACAGGTTGATGACGACCGCCGTTGTCACCCCGGCGCAGGCAATTACCGAGGCAACGGAGAGGTCAAAATCCCCTGACGCCAGGCAAAACAGCATGCCGCACGCCACCATGCCGGACATCGAAATGGCGAGCCCCAGCCCTTTCATGTTGACGAAACTGGCAAAGTTCGGCACAAAAATCGCACAGGCTAGGAACAACACGGCGAACACCACCAGCATGCCGTACTGATCCCAAATGCGCCCGGCGCTAAACGTATTCCGGCGCGGGCCGGATGTGGTCACTGAAGACATCATTTACTCCTCGTCAGGCCACAGCCTGAGTGGTTTTAGGCATCGCCAGGCTTAGCGCCTGCTGTTCATTGGCGCTTTCGTGCAGCAGTTCTCCGGCGATTTCACCTTCGCGCATGACGATGATTCGGTCCGCGACGCCGAGCACTTCCGGTAGGTCGCTGGAGGCGAACAGCACCGCCACGCCGGACGCCGCCAGCGCATAAATCACGTTATAGATTTCATGCTTCGCGCCAACGTCAATGCCGCGCGTCGGTTCGTCGAGCAGGATCACCTTCATATCCTCCGACAGCCAGCGGCCAAGAATAGCCTTCTGCTGGTTACCGCCAGAGAGATTCATAATCAACTGTTCCGCCCCCGGGGTTTTGATATTCAGGGACTGAATATGGTGTGCCGCGTTATCCGCTTCCCAGGTCTTATTGATAAGACACCCGGCCCGGATATGTTTTCGCCGCGCGCTGATGTTGATATTGTCGCGGACCGAATGTACCGGGATGATCCCATCTGCTTTGCGGTCTTCCGGACAGAGCATCATCCCGGCGCGGATTGCGTGTGAGGGCTTGCGGATATCAACCGGCTGACCCTCTATGCTCACCTGCCCGGCGGTGATGCGGGTCCCGCCAAACAGCCCCTTCATTAATTCGCTTCTTCCGGCCCCGACCAGGCCAAACAGGCCGACGATCTCACCGCTTTTTACCGACAGGCTGATGGGCTGGCGGACACCCGGCGCCTTCACGTTCTCCAGGCGAAGCCGCTCTGCGCCATATTCGCGCGGCTGCCAGCCGTACACGTCGCCGATTTCGCGCCCTACCATCGCCTGCACCAGCTGATCATTATTCACCTGCGCCATGTCATCAAACGTGCGGACGTAGCGCCCGTCCTTGAAGACGGTAATGGCATCACTGAGGGCGAAAATCTCCTCCATGCGGTGCGACACGTAAATAATCACGCGCCCTTCGTTGCGCAGTTCACGGATGACGCGAAACAGGTTGTCGATTTCACGTGCTGAAAGCGAACTGGTCGGTTCGTCAAAAGCAATCACTTTGGCGTTGCGCGCCAGCGCTTTGGCAATTTCCACCATCTGCCACTGGCCGATGGAGAGGTATTTCAGTGGCGTGCCTGGATCGATATCCAGCCCAAGATGTTGCAGCTGAAGGCCCGCCTCGTAATTGAGGAGCGAGCGATTGACGATCCCACCTTTATGCGGCATCTGTCCGAGGTAGATGTTTTCCGCCACCGTCATTTCAGGCACCAGATGCAGTTCCTGATAGATGATGGCCACCCCGGCGTTCAGCGCAGCGGTGGTATCGGCGAAGCTGACCTCCTGCCCTTTCAGCACCAGCGTCCCGCCGTTGGGCGCGTAGTTGCCACTGAGGATTTTCAGCAGCGTCGATTTTCCGGCACCGTTCTCCCCCATCAGCGCGTGAACCTGCCCGGCATGGCAGTCGAAGCTGATGTCGCTGAGGGCCTTCACGCCCGGGAAGCTTTTACTGATGCCGCGAAATGAGAGATAAGGCTGTGACTGTTGCATATGCACTCCACCTTCTTTTCTGCCCCCGGCATGAAAACCGGGGGCGACTACGGCAGGCCTTACAGCCCTTTCTTCGCCAGCTCAGCTTTAAAGTTGTCGCGGGTGATCAGCACCACGTCGGTAACCGCGGTGAATTTCGGCGGCTCGGCGTCTTTCTGTACCCAGTTGTAGAGCATTTCGCTGGTTTTATAGCCATGCACGTCCGGGCTCGGCAGCAGGGAGCCGTAGAAACCAGTAGCCTGCGCTTTGGAGAGTTCGTTCACCGCATCCACACCGTTAATGCCGATACCGATCACGTCAGCAGCTTTAAACCCCTGTCCTTCGGTGGCACGCACGCCGCCGAGTACGGTGTTGTCATTCATGCCCAGCACCAGCCAGTGCTTCACGCCAGGGTGCTGCACCAACAGGGAGTTACCGGCATCAAACGCGCCTGGGATATCGTTGGATTTTGTCGGCACTTTGTAGATTTGCGCTTCCGGGAAGCCGGCTTTTTTCAGCGCGTCCATTGAACCGGTGGTGCGGCGGCGCGCGGTATCGAGCTCATCGGCGGTGATCGCCATTACCCCGGTGTCCTTCACGTCCCAGCCGCGTTTTTGCATCTCTTTATAAAGTTCATCCCCCTGACGCGCGCCAATTTCGCTGGCCGCCATCATGACCAGCGGAACCTGGTCCATCGGTTTGCCCTTGGCATTGACGAACTGATCGTCGACGGTAATGACCTTCATGTCATAGCTGCGAGCCTTAGCCATAATGGCCGGCCCCAGTTTTGGGTCAGGAGTACAAATGACAAACCCTTTTGCACCGTTAGCCGCCAGGCTGTCGATGGCATTCAGCGTTTTTTCACCGTCGGGCACGGCAATTTTAATCACATCAAACCCTAAATCTTTCCCGGCCTTATCCGCGAAACGCCATTCCGTCTGGAACCAGGGCTCCTCCGGCTGCTTGACCAGAAAACCGAGCTTCATCGTTTCGGCGACAGCTGATTGTGACATAACCGCTGCCAGGCCAATGGCCGCCAGCGCTTTAGTGAATTTGTGCATGGTTAACTCCAGCTTTAATGTTCTTTTTCGTAGGGAATATCGGAACAGCATTTTTTATTCAGCAGTAAAACAATGCATTAGCGGCTTCGTCTGGAAGCGCATTGACGCTGAACCATTAATAGCGGGAAATTGATTATCCATAGGAGAGCGCCATCACACCGCAGAATTACAGTAATCACGTGCATAAATTCAGCGAAAAATGACATAAATAAAGGGTGAATTGTCTGACAATTCACCCTGGGATTAGCAGAATAGTCTATATCAGCAGTCAGAAGATCCCTGACTTACCAGCGGTAATAAATATGCTCCGCGTGTTCACGAACGGGCACTTCATCGCCAAGTAATCGGGCGGCGACGGTAAAGGCAAAATCAAAGACGTGTCCAAGACCTTTGCCGCTGATCAGATTGCCATCTTCAACGACGGGCGCATCGATATAGACGCCGTCCTGAACAGCCTGCCAGAGATCGCCGGAACAGACATACTTTCGCCCTTTCAGCAGACCATTTCCTCCGAGAACCCGTGCCGCCGCAGAGCAAATTGGGCAGATAAGCCTGCCTGCCGCATCGTGCGTGGCGACAAAATCCAGAACCTGCGGATTCGCCGCCAGGTTGACGCTACCCTGCGGCCCGCCGGGCAGTACCACGGCATCGTAGAGCTCACAGCTGCGTTCAACGAGGGTGCTGTCGGCCACCAGGGGAATATCGTGGTAGCTGGTCACGCCACGCGTGGCAGCACAAGAGAGCACTTCAACCTCAATATTCAGCCTGCGCAGAATATCAATGGTGACGATAGCTTCACCTTCCTCAAATCCTGGTGCGAGCAGCACGGCAACTTTCTTCACGCAAATCTCCTTAATATCAATTTTGGCTTCTGCCAGTATTTCACGCTTCCCATAAATAATGATCTGAAACAATCTCTTTCGACGGTCATGCTATGAGCAATACTGTTCCAGCACTAAAAAAATAATACTATTGCATTCATAAAACTGGAGAAATGCCAGGTCGATCGCAGAATTATAAAATATCAAATTACTCTATTCATATTACTCATCATGCTGACAACCCTTGTTTTATCAGCGTTATCATGCGGCATTATCGCGCCAAAGACAGAATCATGTAACGAAGCGTAAATAACAACCCTCAGGCATTTTATTATAAATTTCCTGGGCGTATTCTGGGAAAAGTCTGAACACCAAACTTTCAGACGCCATCCTAAGAGATTAGCGCTGATTATCGTCAGGTTGATTCACGGTAAAAGTATGAGTTCTGCGATTGTCGGCAGGTTTCGTGACTTCAGGAAATAAGGATATTGTTATGACAGTTCCGGGAATGGTTCAAAAACTCAATGTGCAGATGAATATGGAGTTTTGCGCCTCTAACTTATATCTTCGCCTCAGCGAATGGTGCAGCGAGCAGAAACTGACCGGCACGGCAACGTTTCTGCGTTCTCAGGCTCAGTCCAGCGTCACCCAAATGATGCGGGTGTTTGACTATATGCGTAAAGCGGGGGCCTATCCGGTGGTCAAAGAGGCCAAACCGCTGAGCGATCGCTTCTCTACGCTGGAAGAGCTGTTTATTAAAACGCTGAAAGAGCATCATCAGCGCCGCAGTACCCTGAGTGCCCTGGCACTAGAAGCCAAGGCCATGCAGGATGACAACACCCTGCGTTTTCTGACCTCGCTGGAAAAAGAGGAGCATCAGGGTGGCGTTTTACTGCAGGCTATTCTTGAAGAAGTACGCAGTGCAGACAAAGCGGGCCTGTGTATCTATCAGACCGATCAGCACCTGATGAACGTCGTTAATCACCAGCTGCACTGACCTTTTCCGGGCGGTCCGGTCCGCCCACACCACCACAGAAATTGTTAACAAAATGTACACAACAGACTGTTTTTACAGCTGTTTGTAAATCCGATCTCCCTCTCATTCAGTATCATTACAAAATGTAATGATTTAGCCTTTCTTTATGGATGAGAAAGGTGAGTCATGATTACTTTAGAATTTGCGGTCATTATTGTATGCCTGCTGGTCGGTACCCGCTTTGGCGGAATGGGCCTCGGGCTTATCAGCGGTATTGGCCTGTTTATTCTGACTTTTGTCTTCGGATTGCAGCCCGGAAAACCGCCGGTCGATGTGATGCTGACCATTCTGGCGGTGATTGGCTGTGCGGCCACGCTGCAAACGGCAGGCGGCCTGAACGTGATGATGCAGTGCGCCGAGAAATTACTGCGTAAGCATCCCCAACACATTACTCTGCTGGCGCCCTTCACCACCTGGATGCTGACGTTCCTCTGCGGCACCGGGCATGTTGTCTACACCATGTTTCCCATTATCGCTGACATCGCGCTGAAAAAAGGCATTCGCCCGGAGCGGCCAATGGCGGTGGCATCGGTGGCATCACAGATGGCTATCACTGCGTCACCGGTGTCGGTCGCGGTGGTATCCCTGGTGTCGATCCTGGGTGCCCAGCACGGCATCGGCCATGCGTGGAGCATCCTCGAAATTCTTGCCGTCTCGGTGCCTGCTTCACTGTTTGGCGTCGCTATCGCCGCGCTCTGGAGCCTGCGACGCGGTAAAGACCTGGCCTATGATCCTGATTTTCAGGAAAAAATTAAGGATCCGAAGCAGCGCGAGTTTATCTACGGCAGCACGGAAACGCTGCTCGATCAGCGTTTCAACAGGGAGGCTTACTGGTCAACGTGGATCTTCTTTGCCGGGATTGTGGTGGTCGTCCTGCTCGGCGCGCTGCCGGATCTGCGCCCTACTTTTGAAGTGAAAGGCAAGCTGACCCCGCTCTCCATGAACCTGGTCATTCAGATGATGATGCTGATTGCCGGGGCAGTGATGCTGATGGTGTGTAAAGTGAATGCGGCAGCCATTTCCAACGGCGCGGTGTTTAAAGCGGGCATGGTGGCGATTTTCTCGGTATTCGGCGTGGCGTGGATGAGCGATACGTTCTTTCAGTCGCACCTGCCGGAGCTGAAAATGGCGCTGGAGGGTGTGGTGCAGAACCATCCGTGGACCTACGCCATTGTGCTCTTTTTAGTGTCGAAACTGGTGAACAGCCAGGCCGCCGCGCTGACCGCCGTAGCCCCGATGGGGCTGATGCTTGGCGTGGAGCCCAAGATGCTGATCGCTTTCTTCCCGGCGGCCTATGGCTACTTTGTTCTGCCCACCTACCCAAGCGATCTGGCCTGTATTGGTTTCGACCGCTCCGGTACGACGCGCATCGGCAAATTCATAATCAACCACAGTTTTATTCTGCCTGGGCTGATTGCGGTGAGCTGCGCCTGCGTGGCGAGTTATCTGCTGGTGGAGGCGTTGTATTAAATATCTGTCGCCCGGGTGGCCGCTGCGGCTTACCGGGCAACAGAAACGAAAACGGCGCCGTGGCGCCGTATTCATTAATGTGTGCTGCTTTCCTGTGGGGTGAACTTCAGTTCAATCAGCGCGATGGCTTTCTGAATGGCCCGCTGGGTGACCGGGTCGGCGCCGGCGGCGCTGAAATCTATCGCGCGCAGCTGGTTGGCCATTTTATCGCGGACTTCAACCGGGGCGATAACGTCAATAACGTCGAGAATTTGTTTGATGACCAGCTGGCAGGCGACAACGTCGGACACCAGCTCATCATTGGCAGTCAGGTTCTGAGACATAATTTACTCCTGTTTTTCAGAGCGCCATAGTAACCCGGTTTGCCAGCACCTAATAACAAAAATCCCACCAATCCGTCGTTGCGGTTCGTTCCGCAATACGCGTAAAGTGAATAAAAATCCCGAAATGGCGTTTTATGATGAGTGACAATTCCTCCGCAGCGGAGAGCCGTGGCCTGTCGCCCGCCGCTCTGCTGGTTGCCGGAGCCTTTTTTATGGAGTTTCTCGACGGCACGGTGATCGCTACCGCGCTGCCGGATATGGCCCAAAGCTTTGGCGTTGAAGCAGTTGCCCTGAACGTGGGCATCAGTGCATATCTCATTACGCTGGCGGTGCTGATCCCCGCCAGCGGCTGGATTGCCGACCGCTTCGGTGCCCGCAAGGTCTTTACCCTCGCGCTGTTCATTTTTACCCTTGCATCGGTCTTTTGCGGGCTGGCGACCAGCGTCGACAGCTTCGTTGCAATGCGCGTGCTACAGGGCGTGGGCGGCGCTCTTATGGTGCCCGTCGGGCGTCTGGCCGTGCTGCGAACGACCCCGAAGCACCAGCTCATTACGGCGATTGCCACCCTCACCTGGCCCGCGCTCGTCGCCCCGATTATCGGCCCGCCGCTCGGCGGCTTTATCACAAGCTTCGCCAGCTGGCGCTGGATCTTCTTTATTAACGTGCCGCTCGGGATTATCGCCATGCTGCTGGCGCTGCGTATCATTCCCGACATTCGCGAAGAGCAGCGTCGCCCGTTCGACCTGCCGGGCTTCGTCGCCACGGCGATTGCGATGATAAGCCTGGTTTATGCGATGGAAGCTTTCGGTGCGGAAGATGCCCGCAGCGTATTGCCGCTGGTGCTGCTCGCAGTCGGCGCGGCCACCTTCTGGTTTGCCCTGCGCCATTTCCGCCGCGTGGAATGGCCGATGATTCGCCTTGATGCGTTACTGGTGCCGACTTTTCGGGTCACGATGTACGGCGGGTCGCTGTTCCGTGCCTCCATCAGTGCGGTGCCCTTCCTGCTGCCACTGCTGTTCCAGGTGGGTTTCGGGATGGATCCGTTTCATGCCGGCTTACTGGTGCTGGCGGTATTTGTCGGCAACCTGACGATCAAACCTGCCACCACGCCGCTTATCCGCTGGCTGGGTTTTAGAAAATTGCTGTTGATTAACGGCACGCTCAACGTGCTGGCTCTGCTGGCCTGCGCATTCCTCACCCCCCACACGCCGCTGTGGATAACGCTGCTGATTCTGTATCTCGGCGGGGTTTTCCGTTCGGTGCAGTTCACCGGGGTCAGCACACTGGCGTTTGCCGATGTGCCTTCACCGCAGATGAGCTATGCCAATACGCTGTTCAGCACAGCCACGCAGCTGGCCGTCGGGCTTGGGATCACGCTCGGGGCGATTGGCATTCGGCTCGGGGAAAAGCTCAGCAGCTGGCTGGATTTGACCACTGTGCCGGGCATCAGCTTCCGGCTGGCGTTTGTGTTCATTGCTCTGGTTTGCCTGGCGGGGATGATCGATACGTTACAGCTGACGAGGGATGCAGGCAGTTCGGTGTCGAAGCGAACCAAATAAGGGGTCCGGCGGCAGCACGCCGCCGGAAAGCCGTTTTAGGCTAAAACCTCACGGACATAGGCTTCGATCTCTTTGTCCTGGCAGTTTTCGAAGAAGCACTGCTGGAAGCGCACGCCAGACACTGCGGTTTTCACCAGTTCCTGGTCAATGGCTCGCAGGGTATCGAGATAGTTCTCTTTGACCACCGCCGCTTTCACCTGATTCAAAATGCCCGCGTTGCGCACCTGAGGCTCTTTGCGCTCCGGTGGGTAGCCTTCACCCTGG
This sequence comes from Enterobacter sp. CC120223-11, assembly GCF_900215375.1. GTDB lineage: Bacteria > Pseudomonadota > Gammaproteobacteria > Enterobacterales > Enterobacteriaceae > Scandinavium. Next base: position 123,239 of record NZ_OBEF01000013.1, read on the forward strand.
CGGCCGGTGAATGCTTTTTCAAAGATAAAGCGTACGTTCAGCTCTGCGCCCCAGCCAAAACCTTTGGCGAACGGCAGAGAAAGCGCATTGCCGTTATTAATTTGGGCAAACAGGAACGCATCCGCCGGGTCGATACAGTAGCCGCACACCACGCCCGGATGAATGTTCAGTGACATCAGCGCGCCCTGGCCTGTACCGCAGCCGGTCACGACAAAATCAGCGGCTTTCGAGTTGAGCAGAATACTGGCCATGATCCCCAGGTGGATATAGGTCAGGTGGTGGTCCTGCTCGTCGCTCATGCCGACGTTATAGACCGGGAACCCTTTCTCTTCGGCTACGGCCTTGAGCTCACGATGGATAACGGCGTTTTTCGCGGCCTGGCTGTTTTCCATCATCAGTGCAATCTTCATTCTCTTTCTCCTGAAATGGGCGGAGAACTCCGCCGGGAACAGACTCAACAGCTTCACCTTAGCGCGACTCAAACATACATTCAAATTTAATGAAATAATGTTTCATTAATCACCATCCGCTTCACAGTTTTGAGTTTCCATCATGAGAATGCATGATTATTCACAAAATCGATAATTACCTGTTCGCAATCTCCAGGGTTAGTTAGACTGAAATCAAACGACACAATAAAAAAATCAGGAACTTCCTTGTGCGCTCCTTGCTAACAATGTTGCTCACTTTGCTCTGGCTAACCCTCCCGACGCACTCTTATTCGCTAAGAGCCGCACCATTGGCACCCGTGCAAAATTCCGCCCCGGTTCCGGTCTGGCTGTTCGATGCGGACAACTTCGAATTCTGGCGAGACGCCAAAGGAAACTATCAGGGCTACTACCCGGAACTCATCCGGGAAATTAATAAACGCTACGGGTATCACCTCGAACTCAGGCCCATCGGCGGCGAGGAGATTGGGCAGCGGTTTACCACCGACAGTTTTGGGCTTTACGCGGGTGTGCTTCGAACAGAGGAGCGCTCGCGGACAAAAATCCTCTCTGCCCGCCTGTTCGACAGTGAAGTTCTCGCCGCCAGCCTCAGCCGCACAGCTCTGGTGCCGGAAGATCTCAACGGCACCCGGGTGATTTTCCGCCGTGACGATGCCACCCGCGCTCAGGTGCTCACGCGCTATCCTAATCTGCACTTCCGTCAGTTGAGCCTGGTCGACAGCAGCGCCGAGGCCTTTACCCTGCTGCGCGAACACAAGGCGGACTTCTATGTGAACGACGATTCCGAGATGGATGACACGTTGCACTATTACACGCTTTCAAGGCCCTTCGCCGATTTACGTTTGCCCTCTGTAATGGGATTCAGTCCAGAACTGCGCTACATGCGTGACAATATCAACGGCCTCATTGCCGAGTGGCAGCAAAACGGGGAACTCAAAGCACTGGAAAACCGCAGCAAGCGTAACTATCTGGTCAGCCGCATTCAGATAACGCCAGAAGAAGCCAAATGGATGCAGAATAACCGCCTCACCCTCTGGCTGCCAAAAAACGAAAACTTTGCTCCATTGCTCTGGCAGGATCAGCAGGGATATCACGGCACGGTGATGGACATGATTAGCGATATGCGCGACCTGCTCCATCTCAATGTCGACGTAAAATATACCGATAATTATATCGCTCGCCAGCGACAGGAAGCCTGGTCCGTGCGGATGATTAATCTTATTGAAAACCACGACCAGCCGCAGATGGAAGGGATCATCGGCCCGGCGCTGTCCTGGCATAACGCCTATTACAACCGCATTGAGCAACCCTTTTTGTGGGATGAAGAGCAAGTGCGCTTCAAACGCGTCGGCGTCATTCGGGGATCTTTCTCGGCGCTCTATTTGCGCCAACGCTTTGGCAATGACATTACGCTGGTGCCAGCCACTTCAATTGAAGATTTGGTCAGCGCCATCGAAAAGCACAAAATTGATTATATCCTCGGGGATCTCAGCTCGCTGGAAGGCTCTCTGCGCGGCAACGATCTGTTCCGTGGCGTGTTAAAAGTGGCCGGGCTGACCCGTTCAGACTACCGGATTGTCTCCTGGGTCGACAACGCTCACCCGCTGCATCCCCTGCTGACGCAGATCCATCGCATTTCGACCTATCGCACCCAGATGGCGCGCCCGCCCGAAACCTCATTGCTGCCCAACTTAAGCAAAAACACCCTTATGATAATCAGCGTGGTGCTGTTTATTACCGTGCTGTTCAGCCTTTGCCTGCTGTGGCTGATGTGGCGGCATATGAAGCAGAACCGGGCCGTTAACCGCAGCATCGTTGAAGCCATGGAGAAAGTGAATCGCGCGCACGATGATGAAACCGGCAGCCATGTTCAGCGCGTTTCAGCCTACTGCGGGCTACTTGCCAGGTCGATGGGCCTGCCGCGTAAGAAGGTCCAGGAGTTAGAACACTTCGCATCCCTCCACGACGTGGGAAAAATTGCTGTTCCGGAGCGGATTTTGCGCAAACAGGGCCCGCTCACGGAGGAAGAATTTGATGAAATGAAGCTCCATACGCTCAAGGGCTGGCGCATCATTCAGGGGCTCAGCCTCGGTCCGGTGGCTGAAAATATCATTCACTATCACCATGAGAAATGGGACGGAACAGGCTATCCGGATGGGCTGTGCGGCGAACAAATTCCCATTGAGGCCCGCATTCTTGCCCTTGCAGATGTCTATGACGCCCTGCGCCAGAAGCGCGTTTATAAACCAGGCTATAGCCACGAGCATGCCTGTTCACTGATTTTTGCCGGGTCGGGGCGTCATTTTGATCCAGACCTTATTTATCGTTTCCGCCAACTGCACCCCAAATTCCAGGCGATTTATGACAGCCGGACAGACTGAACGCGGCCGTGACCTGAACTGAGGCTCAATGTGCAGGCTATTCAGCGGATTGCTCGTTGCGCCCGGGGCTAAGATGAGAGGATCGGACATCTATGCAGAGTGAGCCATGAACAAACTCATCCCCATCGTCGCCGCGCTAGCGCTTTCTGCCTGTACGGTTCACCGTCAGGCAGACGTCACCGACGTCGACAGCACCAGCGGCATTGTGCGCCTGACCTACGGCCAGGCCATGTTACAGAATGCCACCACGGACAGTTATATTGCGAACAGCTCCGCCACTAAGCAGTGCCAACAGATGGGTTATGCCACCGCCATCTCCTATGGCCAGCCGGTGACCACCTGCACCGTGACCAGCGGCTCACTGTGCATGAATGAAAGCGTCACCCTGCAATACCAGTGCCGCGGCATCGCCGTGACCCCGATGCCGGTGGGCAATTACTGGTAATATTAGCTGCCGGTAAAATATTATCGGCAGTAAAAAGAATTATTCTCATTTTATTATTTAATAGCCGCAATGCGTTTTATTCCCATTAGCATTTAACATTATTTATTTTTTATTTTACCTTTTGCAAATATATTAATTACAAATTAGACTTCCCGAATCATTCCCCTGAGCTGAATAAAACGGAGCGCACCATGCTGAAAACAGAAATGATCGACAAACTGAATGAGCAAATGAACCTGGAACTCTACTCCTCTCTGCTGTATCAGCAGATGAGCGCCTGGTGCAGCTACCACAGCTTTGAGGGGGCTGCCGCGTTTTTACGCCGCCACGCCCAGGAAGAGATGACGCATATGCAGCGCCTGTTTGATTATCTGACCGATACCGGCAGCCTGCCGCGTATTAATACGATTGATTCTCCTTTCGCGGAATATAGCAGCCTCGACGAATTGTTCCGTGTGACTTATGAACATGAACAGCTGATCACTCAGAAAATTAATGAACTGGCTCACGCGGCAATGACCAGCCAGGATTATCCAACCTTTAATTTCCTGCAGTGGTATGTGGCTGAACAGCACGAAGAAGAGAAGCTGTTTAAATCCGTTATCGACAAACTGTCGCTGGTCGGTAAAAGCGGTGAAGGCCTCTACTTTGTTGATAAAGAGCTGGCAACCCTCGACGCGCAAAATTAATCCCCGGGTGGCAGCGGCTCACGCTGCCACCTCTCCTCTGCCTCCTCCGCCAGAACCGTAAACACCTCGTTACACCCACTGTATTTCAGATTTGACGCAGCTGCGCTTTTCCCCTACCCTGCGCGGCATAATTTGCCGTCTCAATCCTGAATGACAGAGGAAAGCGTGAAGAACCGCACCGTAGGGAGTATTTTAATCGTCGCCGGAACCACTATCGGCGCAGGGATGCTGGCGATGCCGCTGGCCTCTGCGGGCGTCGGCTTTGGCGTCACGCTGGCGCTGCTGCTATGCCTGTGGGCACTGATGTGCTACACCGCGCTGCTGCTGCTTGAGGTTTATCAGCACGTACCGGCCGATACTGGCCTGGGCTCGTTGGCGCTGCGCTATCTGGGCCGCTACGGCCAGTGGGTAACGGGTTTCAGCATGCTGTTCCTGATGTATGCGCTCACGGCAGCCTACGTCAGCGGGGCCGGCGAACTGCTTGCGTCCAGCCTTAACGACTGGCTCAGCGTCGACTTGCCGCCCGCCGCAGGCGTATTGCTGTTTACCGCCATTGGCGGCGGTGTGATATGCGTGGGCACCACGCTCGTCGATCTGTTCAACCGCTTCCTTTTCAGTGCCAAAATCATTTTCCTGGTTCTGATGCTTGCCCTGCTGCTGCCGCATATCCATCAGATAAACCTGCTGACGCTGCCGCTCCAGCAGGGACTGGCGCTCTCCGCCATTCCGGTGATTTTCACTTCATTTGGCTTCCACGGCAGCGTGCCGAGCATTGTGAGCTATATGAACGGGGACGTGCGTAAGCTGCGGAAGATTTTTGTCATCGGCAGCTTTATTCCGCTGGTAGCGTACATTTTCTGGCAGCTGGCCACACTCGGCAGTATTGACTCCCCGGTCTTCAGCGCGCTGCTGGCGGATCACGCCGGGCTGAACGGGCTGTTGCAAGCTATTCGCCAGGTTGTCGCTTCGCCGCACGTTGAGCTGGCAGTGCATCTGTTTGCCGATCTCGCACTGGCAACCTCGTTCCTTGGCGTCGCTCTGGGGCTGTTTGACTACCTCGCCGACCTGTTCCAGCGTAAAAACAGCGCTGGCGGACGCCTGCAAACGGGGGCTATCACCTTCCTGCCGCCGCTGGCCTTTGCCCTCTTCTACCCGCGTGGCTTTGTGATGGCGCTTGGCTATGCGGGCGTCGCGCTGGCAGTGCTGGCCTTGATCATTCCGTCTTTACTGGCGATGAAGAGCCGCCAGCAGCACCCGAACGCGGCGTACCGCGTGGCCGGTGGCCCGGCGGCCCTTTGGCTGGTGTTTGGCTGCGGTATCGCGGTGATTCTGGTGCAGATAGCCATTGCCGCAGGTCTTTTACCGGCTGTGGGTTAAACGCAGAGATCGGGTGCTCCGGCACCCGATTTTTCGCACGATTAACAAACTCGTATTAATAAAAAACAGATTTCATCGTTTAAACGCAACATACCTAAACAGAGCCCGAACCACGCCCGCATTCCTGCCCTTCCATTAGGACTTTTCCTGTACAGCTTATTTTTGCCTGACGTAATCTTGCGCTGTTTTTTCAACCAGACAGAAAAGAGATTATGAAAAAGTTCTCAATCGCCGTAATGATGATGGCCCTGGCAGGCTGTAGCGCAACCAGCGTAAATTCCAACGCCAGCCACGTTCGCGTAACCAACAATGAGCCTGGAAAAGAGTGTAAATTCCTCGGGGATATTACCGGAGGTCAGGGTAACTTTTTTACCGGGGGATGGACGTCGAACAGCAACCTGGAAACCGGTGCGCGTAATGACCTGAAAAACCAGGCGGCGAACATGGGCGGAAATGTCGTCTCCATTATTACCCAGCGAGCAGGCCAGACCGGCAGCGCATGGGATGGCAGCGGCAGCATGGAGCAGACCAACGTCACCCTGACCGGCAACGTTTACCGCTGCCCGGAATAACGCCGCAGAGACAAAAAAGGCCCTTTCGGGCCTTTTTCTCTTACTTCAGACAACAGCTTTTGTACTTCTTCCCGCTGCCGCAAGGGCACGGATCGTTGCGTCCCGTTTTATTCTCATTCTTGACCGGCTGCTGAACCGGAGCCGCCTGAGGGTTCTCCAGCCAGTAGTGGCAGAGGCTGAGCGCCGCAGGCTTCAGTAAATCGACGCTGGCAATGTACTCTTCCGCCGTCAGCGCTTCGAGGCGTGAGAAATTCTCTTCCCGCCCGTGTAATGCGATGGCATCCAGCTGAGGCTGCAGGCTTTCCGGCAGCGCAGACCAGTCGCTCAGGCCCACCCCGCGCATATAGCCAAAGCACCACTCTTCTACGATGGTTATCTCCTGCCCTTCCTCTTCACGGGTACCGAACAGCGGCTCGTACTGGTCCGGGTACTCGCCGAGACGTTCGGCGACATCGTCCATGTGCTGCAGGGTCAGGTTGACGAAGCGATCGCGCTCACGATCGTTCGCCCAGCGCGGCACGAAGTCTGCTCCGCCCCACACCGCCAGCATCCACTGCGCAGGCTCAAGCTCTACAGGCGAAGAAAGAATGGCGGTCAGCATGCCGTCCAGCTCGGAGACGTCCATCACCGCCTGCTCGTTGCCATAGCGGGCCAGAACATCGTCCAGCCATTCGAGTTCACTTTCGTTTAACGGTCCGGTTTTCATCTCTGAGTACTCGTATTGGAAGTGTGTTGAAGATAGAACATCAGGATCGCAAATACAAAAAAACCACCCGAAGGTGGTTTCACGACACTGCTTATCATTGATTTTATTCTTGTTTTCCCATGGTAGCCGGAGTGGGACTTGAACCCACACAGCGCGAACGCCGAGGGATTTTAAATCCCTTGTGTCTACCGATTCCACCATCCGGCCTCGGGAAATAAAGTGGAGGCGCGTTCCGGAGTCGAACCGGACTAGACGGATTTGCAATCCGCTACATAACCGCTTTGCTAACGCGCCGATATTGCTAACACCCGCAACTGCCGATGTTTTTAAACTGGAGCGGGAAACGAGACTCGAACTCGCGACCCCGACCTTGGCAAGGTCGTGCTCTACCAACTGAGCTATTCCCGCTTGGGTGGTGCGTATCTTGCGATACTGCATCTGATGATGCGCAAATTTTGGAGCGGGAAACGAGACTCGAACTCGCGACCCCGACCTTGGCAAGGTCGTGCTCTACCAACTGAGCTATTCCCGCAGAATCAGATGAAGTTAATCACTTGATTTTGTTACCGTCTGGCAAGCTGTGCTGCCGTTCGATGCGATGCATTCTACTTACCTGACGCACTGAGTCAACGTTAATTTTCACCGCAGCAGATCGTTTGCTGAAAATTACGTCGAAACGATCACTGTTCCAGCAAATCGCCGCGCGCAGCGTTGAGATACTGGAACATTGACCACAGCGTCAGCACCGCTGCCACCATAAACAGGCCGATACCCGCCCATTCAACCCACTCGTTCGGCC
>NZ_OBEF01000036.1 GCF_900215375.1 Enterobacter sp. CC120223-11
TTTGGTGGAGCTAAGCGGGATCGAACCGCTGACCTCCTGCATGCCATGCAGGCGCTCTCCCAGCTGAGCTATAGCCCCGTAACGTAAAGCGTGTCGTGTTGACGGGCGGCATCATATGAATTCCCTTACCGGGTGTCAACGTCAAAATGTTGCTGCCAACTTCAATCGCTGAAAAAGCATGCAACTGGATGACATTGCGAGCGTTCTCGCAATCAGGAGTTAAACGCGTCACGTTTTCAATTAAAAGGATGCTATAACATGAAGCACTAATTCCACACAGGCACTCAGGACATAGCATGATCAAGGAACGAATGACGCCGGAGGAGCTCGCCCATCTGACCGGTTACAGCCGACAAACCATCAACAAATGGGTGCGTAAAGAGGGCTGGGAAACCTCGCCAAGGCCTGGCATTCAGGGCGGTAAAGCACGCGTGGTGCATATCAGTGAACAAGTTCGCGAGTTTATTCGCAGTGCGCAGCGCGCCGCCGATAACCCGGGAACGGCTCACCCCCTTTCGGAAGACAATTTCGACTCACTGCTGTTGTCGCTTGCCAAAGAGATGTCTGAGCGCGAGCAGCAACAGCTTACCAGCCTGCTTTTACGTGAGGGCATCACGGGCTTACTCTCCCGCCTGGGTATCCGGACGAAAGAATCCTGATGAAAACACTTCACAGCAAGATGACCACGGTGGAGCTGGCGAACTGCGTGGGGATGGCGAAGCAGACAATTAATCGCTGGATCCGAGAGCAAAACTGGGTAACGGAACCTGTTCCAGGCGTGAAAGGCGGTCGGGCGCGGCTCATTCATATTACGCCTGACGTCAGAGAGTTTCTGGCATCCACGCCGAAACTTCGCCACATGTCGCTCACGTTGCAGGCCGCTGAACCTGATTATCCCTACCATACGCAGGATAAAGATCCCGTCTGGCGGCAAATTCAGGATGTGCTGGGCATGATGACAGCAGAAGAAAAACAGCGTTTGCAGATACTGCTGGTACGTGAAGGGCTAAGCGGCTTTCTTCATAAGCTAAACATCACCGACGAAAGCGCATAAAAAACGGCAGGCCCAGGCCCGCCGTTTTTGTTTTTATTGATGCCGGTTACTGCTGATTTTCACGTTCGGCAATAAAGGCCAGTGCTTTGTTGATACGTGCCACGCTGCGGCTCTTACCAATAGCATGGACTGTAACATCCAGCGCCGGAGACTGCCCCGCACCGGTCACGGCAACGCGCAGTGGCATGCCCACTTTACCCATTCCCACTTCCAGCTCATCGGCCGTCGCCTGAATGGCATGATGGACGTTTTCAGCGGTCCAGTCGGTAATGGCATTCAGCTTATCGCGAACCACTTCCAGCGGCTGACGAGCGACCGGACGCAGGTGTTTTTTCGCCGCGTCTGCATCAAACTCATCGAACTCTTCGTAGAAGTAACGGCAGCTCGCCGCCATCTCTTTCAGGGTTTTGCAGCGCTCACCCAGCAGTTTCACCAGTTCAGACAGCTGCGGGCCGGTGCGGGTATCGATGTTTTCCTGCTCGATGTGCCATTGCAGGTGCGTTGCCACGTATTCTGGTGCCATCGTGTTGATGTAATGATGATTCAGCCACTGCAGTTTTTCGGTGTTAAACGCACTGGCCGATTTGCTGACCGCGCTCAGGGAGAACAGCTTAATCATCTCTTCACGGCTGAAGATTTCCTGATCGCCGCTGGACCAGCCCAGGCGCACCAGATAGTTCAGCAGCGCCTCTGGCAGATAGCCATCATCGCGGTACTGCATTACGCTGACCGCACCGTGGCGCTTGGAGAGTTTCTTGCCGTCATCACCGTTGATCATCGACACGTGCGCGTAAACCGGCACCGGCGCGTTCAGGGCTTTCAGAATGTTGATCTGACGTGGGGTGTTGTTGATATGGTCTTCGCCACGAATAACGTGGGTGATTTCCATATCCCAGTCATCCACCACAACACAGAAGTTGTAGGTTGGGGAACCGTCTGTACGACGGATGATCAGGTCATCCAGCTCCTGGTTGCTGAACTCGATCGGGCCACGGATCTGGTCGTCAAAAATAACGGAACCGTCCTGCGGGTTGGCAAAACGCACCACACAAGGTTCGTCGGCGGCGTGATGCTCGTGGCCATGGCGGCAACGGCCGTCATAACGTGGCTTCTCGCCTTTCGCCATTTGCTCTTCACGCAGGGCATCCAGACGCTCTTTGGAGCAGTAGCATTTATACGCCGTGCCAGCGACCAGCATCTCATCAATCACCGCGTTGTAGCGATCGAAACGTTTGGTCTGGTAGTAAGGGCCTTCGTCCCACTCCAGGCTCAGCCAGTTCATGCCGTCCATAATAGCTTCGATGGCTTCCGGCGTGGAGCGCTCGAGGTCGGTGTCTTCAATACGCAGCACGAACTCACCGTCGTGGTTGCGAGCAAAAAGCCAGGAATAAAGAGCAGTACGAGCACCGCCGACGTGCAGATAGCCGGTCGGGCTAGGCGCGAAGCGAGTTTTGATTTTCATGAAATGGCCTTACGTTTAGAAAGTTGCCGACAGCCGGCAAATCCTGGAAAAAAACAATGGGCAATATTCTATCACTCCCACCTGAATCCTCAATGTTGATCCCGCTGAAACGCTGCGCTTAGCGGATTTTGTTTATAAATCATGCGCCATGGGGCAATTTGCGATCGTTTTGTTTAATTTTACGACGAACAAACAAAATCTTTGGAAAAGGCGTTGACTCATTTTCAACTCTCCCTATAATGCGACTCCACACAGCGGGGGTGATTAGCTCAGCTGGGAGAGCACCTCCCTTACAAGGAGGGGGTCGGCGGTTCGA
>NZ_OBEF01000025.1 GCF_900215375.1 Enterobacter sp. CC120223-11
AAAAGCAAAAAGCCCGCTCGAAAGCAGGCTTTTTTGAATTTGGCTCCTCTGACTGGACTCGAACCAGTGACATACGGATTAACAGTCCGCCGTTCTACCGACTGAACTACAGAGGAATCGTGTGAACGAGGCGAATATTAATGGGCAGCCTTTTTTGTGTCAACACTAAAATTAACTGACTGATTCAATTGCATGAAATAAATGCAATGTGCGCTTTTAGTGTACTACGCGCAGATTTACGTCCTCACGGCTGCCATTATCACGGATTCGCTGCAGCGGATCCTGCTGGTAAAAATGGCAGAAACGCTGCCACAGCGCCGGGAAGCGCGGTGCGAACAACTCAGGTGCGCTAAAGAAGTATTCTGACAGCACGGCGAAACATTCCGCAGGGTCCGTCGCGGCATAGGCGTCGATGCTGGCGGCACTTTCACCCACCAGGTCAATCTCATCCTGAATGTTGTTCATCGCCGCGTGAAGATCGTGCTCCCAGCCAGCTACCTCCCTCAGCGCAACGAAGGGAACTCCATTCGCGCGATCGCCGTTGCGCACATCCAACTTATGTGCAACTTCGTGCACGATAAGATTAAATCCGGAAGCGTCGAACGAATCCTGAATATCGAGCCAGTTGAGTACGATCGGCCCCTGCTGCCAGCTCTGGCCAGACTGCACCACTCGCTGGCTGTGCACAAGGCCGATGTCATCTTCCCATTCGTCATCCACAACGAACGGGGCAGGGTAAATCAACACTTCATGAAAGCCGTCAAGCCACTCCAGGCCGAGCGACAGGACCGGCAGACAAAACAGCAGGGCAATACGTGCGTTTTGCAGCGGTTCCAGCTCTAACCCCTGCAGCGGCACAAGCCGTTTTTGCTGCAGAAAACGGTCAGCCAGCTGTGTGAGCTTCACCTGTTCTTCCGGTGATAAGATCGCCAGAACGGGGATAGCAAGCGCTTGTTCCCACGGGATATCCGCGCTAAGAGGAGCGTCATGTGCTTTCCAGGGCCATTTAATCATCGCTTTGCTCGCAAACTCGTCACTTGAAATCAATTATAAGGACAGGGTCTGTTAAAATGCCAAGGTTCCTGGCATCATGGCAACCACTCAGCGGAGAGATGCCGGAGCGGCTGAACGGACTAGTCTCGAAAACTAGAGTAGGGGCAACTCTACCGGGGGTTCAAATCCCCCTCTCTCCGCCAATTATTCAAGCAGTTACCTTGAAATTTTTCAACGACGCCCGTCACAGATACCTTTTCATTTCACCTTCAAAACAGTGTAGAACCGCTTTTTAGCTGCCGTGATCGGAATGCTCCCTGTCGTTTCTAAAAATGTCGGTAAAGTTGCCCAAAATCAAATGAAAGTTAAGTCACGCTAAAATGTGGCCATTGGGCTCTTATCTAATGCCGCCGCTGCGCTATAATGTGACTAATATCACATTAAAAGCTTTTTAAAGTGAAAAACGAAACATCATTGTACGATCAGGAAGGGTCTTTCTTTATGGACGAAAGAGTAACTCGTGGGCCCGGCGGCATGCTGGCACTGTGGGTTTTTTACGCATTCTGCGGCTACTTTCTCTGGGCCATGCTGCGCTATTTCTGGGTTGTTAGTCAGATTGACCCCATTCCCGGGGCGACACTCGAAGGTGAGCTTGGCTCTACCGCGGGCAAATGGCTGGGGGCGCTGTTGGGTTTTCTGGTGTTGAGCGTGGTTGGCGCCATCCTCGGGAGCATTGCCTGGTACACCCGGCCGCGCCGGTCCAGATTGTCAGAAAGCTGAAACCAAAAGCTGCTATCCTCGCTTCTCCGTTATCAACGATAAGAGGCGACTCTCTGTGCAATTGTGGCAACAACGTTTTGAAAACTGGCTCGCGGAGCACCATAGTGACGACGACGCGGCGCACGATATTTCACACTTCCGCCGCGTCTGGACAACTGCGCAGCGGTTGTCTTCAGAAGAGAGTGTCGATGAGCGAGTGGTCCTCACCGCCTGTTACTTTCATGACATCGTGAGCCTGCCCAAAAATCATCCGCAACGTAGCCAGTCGTCCCGCCTTGCGGCAGAAAAAACGCTGTCGATTTTGCGAGAGGATTTCCCTGATTTCCCTGAGCAGCTGTACTCTGCGGTGGCGCACGCCATCGAAGCGCATAGCCACAGCGCGAACATCCCGCCTGAGACGCTGGAAGCTAAGATTGTTCAGGACGCCGATCGTCTGGAATCTCTTGGAGCTATTGGGCTGGCTCGCGTCTTTGCGGTGGCGGGAAAACTCAATGTTTCGCTGTTCAATGCCGAAGACCCTTTTGCCGATACGCGCCCGTTGAACGACAAGCGCTATGCCCTCGACCACTTCCAGAACAAGCTGCTGGGCCTGCCCGCCACGATGCAGACCGAGAAGGGTAGAGCGCTGGCGAATCATAATGCCCGCTATCTCGTCGAGTTTATGGCAAAAATAAGCGCTGAGCTGCAGGGCGATTATCTGGACTATGATCCAACGATTCTGGCGCGTTTTGCGCCTCAGGCCTGAGTCCACAGGGGGAAATTGTGTTACTCTCAGCGAAAATGGTCTGTCCCGGTTATTGATATGCAGCACACACTTACTCGCACTTTCTCCTCTCAGGACGCGGAATTTTCCGGGCCAGACGCGCAGGTGTTACTCATCGAGTTGCTCACTATTTACGATGTGAAAACGCTGGTGGCCACCCTCAACGGCGTGGGTGAGCAGCACTGGAGCCCGGCAATCCTTAAACGCGCCACCGACAACGGCAAAATTAACCGCCGTCTTGGTGAGCGAGAATATGCGAGGCTTGCGGCGCTGTTGCCTCAGCCGTCAGGCCAGCCTGAGCAGTTCCGTTTTATCGATCTCTTCGCCGGCATCGGCGGCATCCGCAACGGTTTTGAAGCCATTGGCGGCAAGTGTGTTTTCACCAGCGAGTGGAACAAACATGCCGTGCGCACCTATAAAGCCAACTGGTACTGCGACCCAAAAGAACATCAGTTTAATGAAGATATCCGTAATGTGACCCTGAGCAACGAGTCAGATATCAGTGACAGCGAGGCCGCGGCGCACATTCGGAAGATTATCCCTCAACATGACGTGCTGCTGGCGGGCTTCCCGTGTCAGCCGTTTTCGCTGGCTGGCGTGTCAAAGAAAAATGCTTTAGGTCGCGCGCATGGCTTTGCCTGCGACACTCAGGGCACGCTCTTTTTCGACGTGGCGCGCATTATTGATGCCTGCCGCCCATCGATTTTCGTGCTGGAAAACGTCAAGAATCTAAAGAGCCATGACGGTGGGAAGACGTTCCGCATTATCATGCAAACGCTGGAGTCACTGGGCTATGACGTGGCTGACTCGGCGGAAATGGGCGCGGATGACCCGAAAGTCATCGACGGTCAGCACTTCCTGCCGCAGCACCGCGAACGTATTGTGCTGGTAGGGTTCCGCCGCGATTTGGATTTGCAACAGGGCTTTACCCTGCGCGATCTGCCGGCACTTTATCCTGAACGTCGTCCGACGTTTGGCGAACTCCTTGAACCTGGCGTGGATGCGAAATTTATCCTTACGCCAGTGCTGTGGAAATATCTTTATCGTTATGCCAAGAAGCACCAGGCGCGTGGCAACGGTTTTGGCTATGGGCTGGTGGATCCGACCCGGGCCAGCAGCGTGGCGCGTACGCTTTCCGCTCGCTATTACAAAGATGGCGCGGAGATCCTGGTCGATCGAGGGTGGGACAAAGCTCTGGGCGAGCAAAATTTTGACGATCCGCATAATCAGCAGCGTCGTCCGCGCCGGTTAACGCCGCGTGAATGCGCAAGGCTGATGGGCTTTGAATCCCCGCAGGGTTATCAGTTCCGCATTCCTGTGTCGGACACTCAGGCCTACCGCCAGTTCGGCAACTCCGTGGTCGTGCCTGCCTTTGCCGCCGTGGCAAAACTGCTGAAAAGCCGCATCCTCACGGCGGTGGAGTACCGTAAGGCGGAAAAAGTCGATGGCGGACGTTCATAACCCGGCAACCCGCAGCAAAAATATGCGTGCTATCGGCACGCAAAATACCGCCATTGAAAAACGTCTTTCAGCCTTACTGAGTGATGCTGGTTTTCCATTTACCGTGCAGGACGCCACGCTGCCGGGAAAACCGGACTTTGTGCTGGAGGATAACCGTTGCATCCTCTTTACCCACGGCTGCTTCTGGCACCATCACAACTGCTACCTTTTTAAAGTGCCCGAAACCCGCACTGACTTCTGGCTGGGCAAGATCGGCAAAAACGTTGAGCGTGACGCCCGGGATATCGCGCTGCTGGAAGCGCAGGGCTGGCGGGTGATGGTGGTCTGGGAGTGTGCGCTGCGCGGCAGGCAAAAGCTCAGCGATACGGCATTGAAAGAGAGGCTGGAGGAGTGGATCTGCGCCGGCGTTGGCAGCGCGCAGATCGACACTCAGGGCATCGCGGCGATGTCCGCTACTTCTCCACATCACACGATTTCACGGTAGCCCGCACCGGGAACAGCGTTTTGCCAAGCGTCACCAGCACGACGGCGAAAATAATAACCCCCAGCGCCAGCCACTCCACGGAAGAAAGCGATTCGCCCCCAAAGCTGGTGCCAAGCAGCACCGCAACCACCGGGTTGACGTAGGCATAGCTGGTTGCGACGGCCGGTGAAACGTTGCGGATAAGATACATGTAGGCGTTGATCGCTATGAGTGAGCCAAAAACAGCGAGGTAGCCTACCGCCAGGAAGCCAGACAGCGTCGGCATCTGCGTCAGTTTTTCCCCGGTCAGCCACGAGCCACACATCAGTACCACGCCCGCAGCCAGCATTTCTACCGCGCCCGCCATCATCCCGGTTGGTAATTCGATACGCGAGCCGTACACCGATCCGAACGCCCAGCTCAGGGAGCCGATCAGAATCAGCAGGGCACCCCACGGATTGCCGCTGAGGTTGCCGCCGCTGTTAAGTAGCACGATACCCGCAAGGCCAATTGCCACGCCAAGCCACTCCAGCTTGCGGGTGGCAATGCCAAACAGGCGGCTGAAGCAAAGGGCAAACAGCGGCACGGTGGCCACGACAACCGCAGCAATACCGGAGGCGACATGCTGATGTTCGGCAATGGTGACAAAACCGTTGCCAATCGCCAGCAGCAGGACGCCAATCAGCGCCGCATTCAAGAGTGGGCGGCGTGCGGGCAGTTTATGCCCGGTCAGCAACAGGTAGCCCATCAGCAGCACGCCCGCAGAGAGAAAACGCACCCCGGCCATCATCATCGGCGGCCAGCTTTCCACGCCAATGCTGATGGCAAAATAGGTCGATCCCCAGATGATATAGAGGGCGAAGAGCGCGCCGATGAGCGGTAACAGATTTCTGACCTGCATGGGTCCTCACGAAAAAGCGAATTAAGAAGGGCGCGTATAGTTAACGGGAAAACTATCCATCTGGCGAGTGCTTTAATTAGGAGTAGGCGTCCTCTTTTCAGTTGACAGCGCGCAGCAATGGGCGCGAAACGACTTTTGCTTCATACTATAAAGCTCAGAAATGTATAAAAAACGAAGGAGTCTCATTTGGCCGGAAGCAGTCTTTTAACCTTACTGGACGATATCGCCACGCTGCTGGACGACATCTCGGTGATGGGCAAACTGGCAGCAAAGAAGACCGCCGGGGTACTGGGGGACGATTTGTCGCTGAACGCGCAGCAGGTAACCGGCGTACGTGCCAATCGCGAGCTGCCCGTCGTGTGGAGCGTGGCAAAAGGGTCGTTTATCAACAAAGTGATCCTCGTGCCGCTGGCGTTGCTGATAAGCGCCTTCCTGCCGTGGGCCATTACGCCGCTGCTGATGCTGGGCGGGGCGTTCCTCTGCTTTGAGGGCGTCGAAAAAGTGCTGCATACGCTGCATCAGCGCAAGCATAAGGAAGACCCACAGGCACGCCAGCAGCGTCTGGAGGCTATCGCAAATCAGGATCCACTGGCGTTTGAGCGAGACAAAGTGAAGGGTGCCGTGCGCACTGACTTCATTTTGTCGGCAGAAATTGTGGCAATCACCCTGGGGATTGTGGCCGAATCGCCACTGCTCAATCAGGTGTTGGTGCTGTCCGGTATTGCCATTCTTGTCACCGTGGGTGTGTACGGTCTGGTTGGGGTAATTGTGAAACTGGACGACATGGGCTATTGGCTGGTGGAGAAGCGTGCAGCCCTGGCTCAGGCCGTGGGTAAAGCTCTGTTGTTTATTGCGCCCTGGCTGATGAAAATACTTTCCGTGGTGGGTACGCTGGCGATGTTTCTGGTGGGCGGCGGGATCGTGGTTCACGGCATTGCGCCTCTGCATCACGCTGTTGAAGCCTTTGCCGCAGGGCAGGGCGGGTTCGTCGGATTGCTCTCCCCAACGCTGTTCAACTTAGTGTTTGGCTTTGCTGTGGGTGCCGTCGTGCTGGCGGGGGTCAACCTCATTTCACGGTTACGCCCGGCAACGTAAAAGTTTTCAGAGACTACGCAAACCCGGCCATTTTCAGCTATCGTGAAACAGTTTCACTCTGATACCGGAGGCAGTTATGGTCTTTTTGGTCAGTGATGAAGTTAAGCCGAAAAATGGCGGGCCGCGTATGGTTGTCACGGGGTACGCCAGCGGAATGGTTGAATGTCGTTGGTACGACGGGTTCGGCGTCAAGCGTGAAGCCTTCCGTGAGGATGAACTGATGCCGGGTGAACGGCGAAGTTCAAACGAGGCATAGCGAACGCGCCCGGCAAAAATAGCCGGGCGTTTTTTACCGACTAAAAGATTCAGGGAATGTCAGGGAGTTTGTGTGCCCCACGTAACAAAAGTGGATAATCCGCGCTGGTTGAAGAGCCTCAGTCGTCATGCCAACCCTGGCCGGGTGGTCAATTACTGCTTTTTCATCGTCTTTTTCTTCTCAACGATTCTGACATGGCGCGAAGTCGTGGTGCTTGAAGAGGCCTACATTTCAAGCCAGCGTAACACGCTGGAGAACGTGGCCCATGAATTCAACAATCAGCTGCAGGTCAGCATCGACCGGCTGACGTTTTACCGCAACGGTATGCAGGCGGCACTTGAGCAGCCGCTGGCGTTTGAAGTGCTGCGCCAGGCAGGCGAAGAATTTGAGCGCAAGCGTACGCAGCATCAGTGGTCCATTCTGCTCGATAATCAGCGAACGCTGCCGGTGCACGGCGTTTCAGATGCATTTGTCGATGAAACCACTATTCTTTCCCGTGAAAACGCGCTGCTGGGCAACGAACTGACCGCCACGCTGGAGGTCGGGTATCTGCTGCGTTTGTCTACTACCATCAAACGCGCTCCACAGCAGATGATGTACGTCTCCCGCGGCGGTTTTTTTATCTCAAGCAGGCCAGTGTCGGGCAACAATGACCTGGTCGAGCGGTATTACGCGCTGGTCACCAGCCCCTGGTTTGCCGATCAGTCACAGCGCAATAACCCCGGACGGGGCGTTCGCTGGCTGAGCTGGATGCTCGACACGCCGGATGGCCCGGTTCGCCGCATCGCCGTCTCCCTGCCGGTGGATTACCAGCACTACTGGTTCGGCGTGCTGACAATCGAGTTTTCCCTGACACAGATGAAAAGCATGCTGGCCACGGCGGCACAAGGAGAAGAAGAGGGGGAGTACCGTCTCTACGACAGGCAAATGAACCTGCTCGCCAGTTCTCTCCCGGAGGGCAGCAAATCAGATCTCATGAGTGAAACGGAAAAAGCGCAGCTTGCGCAGGCGTTCGAACATGACAATCGGGGCGGGCTTCGCTTCACCACCAACTACGTGAACTGGGAGAGAATACGCAATTTCGATGGCGTGCTGGTGCGTATCCATCATCTTGATGAGGGCGTGAGAGGCGATTTCGGCACCATTTCCGTGGTGCTGAGCCTGGTTTGGGCGCTGTTTACCGCCATGCTCATCCTTTCATGGGTCGTTATCCGTCGCATGGTGCGCAACATGAGCACCCTGCAAAGTTCGCTGCAGTGGCAGGCCTGGCATGACGGTCTAACGCGTCTCTACAACCGCAGCACGCTGTTCGATCTGGCCGGTAAAGCGGCGAAGCGAAGTGAAGCCAAGGGCGAGCCTCTGTCGGTGGTGCAGCTCGATCTGGATTACTTTAAGAGCATTAATGACCGCTTCGGCCACCAGGCAGGCGACCGGGTGCTCAGCCACGTTGCCAGCATGATTTCCTCACAAATTCGCGAAGACGATCTCGCAGGGCGCGTCGGTGGCGAAGAGTTTTGCCTGGTTCTGCCTGGGGCTTCCAAAGAGGAAGCCTGCGCGATGGCCGAGCGGGTCCGTGCCAGAATTAACAATCGGGAGATCCTGATTGGCAAAGGTACCACGCTGCGGATAAGCGCCTCACTCGGCGTCAGCAGCAGCGATGAAAAAGGCCTCTTCGACATTGAGCATTTGCAATCCGTGGCCGATGGCAGGCTGTATCTGGCGAAACAGAACGGGCGTAATCAGGTATGCTGTCAGGATGAGGATAGCCAGTAGTCAAGGCCTTCACGCCAGCCTTCAGGGCCACTTTTCCGGGTGTGATAAACACGCTCAGGGCGGTCATCGTTGAGGTTTACGCCATCCCGGTTTAGCCCCTTCACGACCACGGCGAAATCGGTGGTGTCCAGCAGCGGTGCATCGTTCGGGCCGTCGCCCAGCCCAATCGACACCCTGCGAAAACCTTCCCGCTGCTGGTAACGACTCAGTAACCAGGTGACCGCCTGGGCTTTACTGCCCCGCTCATCCAGCACGTGCCAGAAGCGCGCGCCTTGTACAAACTGCAGGCCCAGCGAGGCAAGCGTGGCAGAAAATTCCTGCATCCTTTCGTCGCTGTCGCGCCAGATCAGGGTTTCCGAGGCTTCGTGTAGACGCGCCAGCGCGGCATGCCTGAGGTTCATTCCTGTCCATTCAGCAATGGTTTGTTCGGGCACGTCTGAGAAGGTGGTGAACTTAAAACCCTCATTGTCGCGAAGTTGTCTGAGTACATGCTGAATTTCTTCATGGGGCGAACCGGTAATCAGGCGAGGGAAATATTCATCGTCATCCCAGCTATCAGCGAGCTGAATAACCGCCCCGTTCTCGGCAATCAGCGGCAGTGACTCCAGACCGAGCTCTTTCTGTAACAGCATCATCTCCGCCGCGGTTTTACTGCTGCACAGCACCACGGGAACCTGATGCTGCTTCAGGCGCGACAGCCATTCGCTAGCGGCCTGCCATTGCAGGGTGTGGATGTCGAGTAGCGTTCCTTCGACGTCGGTAAAGAGGATCAGGGGCTCGTGCAGGTCGGGCATTGCCTCTCCTTAAACGCAAATGCATGCGGGAAAATACCTAAATACATTCACAATATTAATGATTAGTGCTTGTCTGATAAAAAAATTGAGGATAATGTCTTATCCGCATCAGATTTCCTGGTGTAACGAATTTTCAAGTGTTTCTTGCGAAAGCTTGTTCAACCCGACCCTTCCACGGTCGGGTTTTTTTTACCCGGCGATCAGCGGTTCACTTCAGTAATACTGAAGTCGTGAACATCAAGTTCGAAGGCTTCGGCCAGCTCTCTCCAGGTATGGTATTCACGCCCGTTAATGCTGACGTGATTGGCGGAATCGCCCGCACGATGCACTTCGCTTTCACTGATTTCGTTGATGGCATCCAGCAGGGCATCGACATCAACGTTCACCTCGCGCTTGGCGGTATCGCTGTACTCTTTGGCAGTTTTCATTCCAGGGTCCTCATACAATCACCCACCCTAAAGTATAGACCGCTGAAAAAAACAGCCATCGGTCGGGCGGACGCTGCCAGCAAAGGCGTTTTGTTCTACACTGGCTGGATAGAAATGACAGGAGAAAACCTATGCAGGTGAACGATCGCGTGACGGTCAAAACGGACGGCGGGCCGCGTCGACCGGGGGTTGTACTGGCCGTGGAACAATTTAATGAAGGAACGATGTATCTGGTGTCGCTGGAGGATTACCCGATGGGGATCTGGTTCTTTAATGAGATCGGCCACGATGACGGGGTCTTCGTCGAAAAGGTGGACTAATTTCTTTTCAGACAGGCAATGGCCGTGGCATCTTTCCGATCGCGCTGGCTGCCGTGCTTCTCTGGTAACGTTTTTGCGGTGAACGTGTTAAGGGGGCTCATCGACACCCCCTTAACAATCCCGGCTTCCTTTTCCCGTTCGCGTGATGAAGAGCTCAAGGAAACGAAAGAACATAAAGTGAACGGAACGATGCTACTCTGGCTAAACACGTTAGCAGCTAATCGCTGTACACTAATTCATCGCATATTGACGTAAATTCCGCTGGTCACGTTATCTGTCAATCGGACAACGTGATAAATAACCTGCTTATTATGCGTTTTTATTTTCTTTTTAATATTACCTTTATGTGATGATACCGTTTTCGCCTTAATATTCATCTGATCGGATATTTGAATCGTGCCCTGACCAGACATCCACATTTTCAGCATGCTGGATTCAGTTCTGCTTAATGATAACGTCGGTATTTTAATTTTGCTAACATCTCCACCGATCTTTTGCAGGTAATCAGCCAGAATACCATCCAGTGATTCGGGCGTTATCGATTTGGAGCTGATAAGCAAATTATCTCTGACCAATAAATACTCATCGAAATGAATATTGGCAATCGCCATAAAGACGATAAACAGTGTCCTGGGGTGTTGATTAATGATCTGCTTTATATGCTGACTGCTTTCTGTATCGTGAATGAAGCAGTCTTCATTAATGAACACGACAGACGGGCTGAGAGCCCCGCAGGCCGCTTCAAGCTCACTGATGCTCTCGACGTCGCCGATGTCACGCTTCTTTATCCCCCGGCTGGTCAAGTACCCGGTGAGTCCCAGCCGGGTGTAACTGCATAGATCCATAATAATCGTTGACATGGTTACCCTCACTCAATGCATAACGATAATTAACCCATTACCCGATTGTTTTTTATTTGTCAGAGCGCGAAAAATCAGCTTTTGCAAAGAGAAAGTAACACAATCGAGCGGCTACAACTATCCCGTAAAGTTACGTATAATTTGCCAGGAAACATCTTAAAGTAAAGTAAATGTTATGTTATGTGAGAAGGGTAAAAACAATTAACCCGCGCCAGATATATCCTGGTAGATGTTTTTGTGGTCGTGTTTTAAGAATATCCTTAGGATATCCCTTTTTATATTAAGGAGAACTTATCTTTGGCATCTCGCTGATAATATCTGCCAATAGATCGAATATTTCGCTGAATAAATGCTCACAGAAGGGGGCAATCAGCGGCATTAATGCCGCCATCAAAATAATGCCAACGGTCAGCGTAATCGGGAAACCGATGACAAACACCGAGAGCTGCGGAGCCATGCGGTTGAGCATGCCAAGCGCAAGGTTGATGGTCAGCAGCAGGGTAATAATCGGCAAGGCCAGCATCAGGCCATTGAGGAAGATAAGCCCCCCGGCGCGGCTCAGCGCCAAAAAGGCATTGCTGTTCAGCGGCTGCCCGCCAATCGGCAGCGTATGAAACGTGTCGACCAACAGGGAAATCAGCCAAAGGTGGCCGTTGAACACCAGAAACAGCAGCATTGCCAGCATATCCATAATGCGGGCCAGTACCGGCATGCTGAGGTGGCTGCTGGGGTCAACGAAAGTCGCAAACGAGAGGCCCATTTGCAGGCCAATCACTTCCCCGGCAAATCGCACCGCCGCAAAGGCAAACTGCATGGTAAAGCCAAGCGCAATACCAATCAGGATCTGCTGCAACGCCAGCCACAACGCATTGGGGGAAAAGAGCGTCACATCGGTTGCCGGAAGCGCAGGGGCGATGATAAAGGTGATGATGATCCCAAGGCCGAGCTTCACGCGTTTGGGGACGGATTTTTCACTCAGCACTGGCGCCGTCATGATCAGCGCCAGCACCCGTAAAAGCGGCCAGAAGTACAGGCTAAGCCAGTGGACCCACTGATCGCTTGAAACGTGTAGCATCTGCTCTATCCAATGATGTAGGGCAGGTTGTTAAACAGCGTGCGCACATAGTCTAGCAGCAGGTTTAGCATCCACGGGCCCGCCACAATCATTGCCACGAACACGGCGATAATTTTTGGAATAAACGACAGGGTCATTTCGTTAATCTGCGTGGCAGCCTGCAAAATACTGATAAGCAAACCGGTGACCAGCGCCACCAGCAGCAGCGGAGCCGCCAGCGCCAGCGCGACCTTCATCGCTTCGGTGCCCATCATCATTACCGATTCAGGGGTCATCGCGGCACTCCTTAACTGTAGAAACTTTGTGCAAGGGACCCGACCAGCAGCTGCCAGCCATCAACCAGCACGAAAAGCATCAGCTTGAACGGCAGGGCGATAGTCGCCGGAGGCACCATCATCATCCCCAGCGCCATCAGCACGCTGGCTACTACCAGGTCGATGATCAGGAACGGAATAAAAATGGTGAAGCCAATCTGGAAGGCGGTTTTCAGCTCGCTGGTGACGTAAGCGGGCAGCAAAATGCGCATCGGCACGGCTTCCGGGCCCTGAATTGGCGGCGTATTAGCAAGCTTTGCGAACAGGGCCAGGTCGGCTTCTCGCGTCTGGCGCAGCATAAATTCACGCAGCGGCTGCGAGCCCTTATCAATCGCCTGTTCAAGGGTGATTTTGTCTTCGCTGAATGGCTGATACGCGTCGTTGTAAATCTTGTCGATGACCGGCGACATAATGAAAAACGTCAGAAACAGCGCCAGCCCAAGCAATACCTGATTCGGCGGAGCGGAGGCGGTGCCGAGTGCGCTGCGCAGCAGGCCAAACACAATGATGATACGCGTGAAGCTTGTCATCATCAGCAAAATGGCGGGCAGGAAGGTGAGCGAGGTGATAAACACCAGCGTCTGCACCGGCAGCGACCAGCTCTGGCCGCCGTTCGGCAGCGGCTGGCTGACAAGCCCTGGCAACTGGGCGAAGGCCGCAGGGGAAAGCAGCCACAGCGTAACAAGCGAAAGGGACAACAGGCGGCGCATCAGAGTCTCCCTGGACGCTTAATCACGGACTTCATCAGGGAAGCAAAATCGGGGGTGTCCATCTTTGGGGCTTCCGGATCGATAATCTTTGGCGGCAGCTTATGCAGCAGCGACACCTGGCTTGCGGTCACGCCCAGCACCAGGCGTGCATCTTCAACATCAACAATAACAACCCGCTCACGCTGGCCCAGCGACGCGCTGGCGCTAACCTTCAGCTCTTTCGTCGCCGTCGTTTTCACACCGCTAAAACCAAAGCGCCTGGCGAGCCACGCCGCCGCCAGAATCAGCAAAATGATGCCGAGCAGCGCGCCGCTGACCGTAATCAGCGGGGAAGCGGGCGAGGCCGTCGGGGCCGGGTGCGAAATGACAGCCTGGGGTTTCATGTTTAGCGGCTCAGGCGACGCATACGCTCGGATGGCGTAATGATGTCGGTGATGCGCACGCCGTACTTATCGGCCACGACAACAACTTCACCCTGAGCAATCAGATAGCCGTTGATCAGGATATCGAGCGGTTCACCGGCCAGACCGTCCAGAGAGACGACGGAACCCTGCGTCAGGCGCAGCAGCTCTTTAATCGTCATCCGTGTGCGACCCAGTTCGACGGTCAGCTTGACCGGAATGTCCATGATCAGGTCGATGTCCTGCAGGGTGCCGCTCACGTCGCCGCCGCCTAACTGCTGGAAGACCGCATCCGCGGCGCTTTTGCCTGCGGATTTCTGTTCGCCCAACGCTTCAGCCCACAGATCGTCCATATCGCCAGCGTTGCCATCGGACGGATTATTCATATCACTCATTTGGGCTGTTCCTCGTTCAGCGAGTTCAAAATCGGGTTAATCAAATGCTCAACGCGCAGCGCGTACTGACCGTTGACCGTGCCGTACTGGCTGGTCAGCACCGGGACGCCATCCACGTGGGCGATAATGCGGTCCGGTTTGTCGATCGGCAGCACGTCACCGGGCTGTAGTTTTAGTATTTGCGACAGGCGCAGGGAGACGTCGGCAAAGTTGGCCACCAGCTCCAGCTCCGAATGCTGCACCTGGCGCACCAGGTTTTCACGCCAGTTCTGATCTTCGCTGCGGGAGTTTTCCAGCGGCGGATTCACCAGCAGCTCGCGCAGTGGTTCAATCATGCTGAACGGCAGGCAGATGTTAAATTCGCCGGTCAGGTTGCCAATTTCCACATGGAACGGCGTGTTCACCACGATATCGTTCGGCGAGGTGGTGATGTTGGTGAACTTCACCTGCATCTCCGAACGCACGTATTCGACTTCCAGTGGGTTAATCGCCTTCCACGCGTCGCTGTAGCCTTCCAGCGCCAGCTTCAGCATGCGGTTGATCACACGCTGCTCGGTATGGGTGAACTCACGGCCTTCCACCTTGGTCGGGAAGCGTCCGTCGCCGCCAAACAGGTTGTCTACAGCGATAAACACGAGGCTTGGCGAGAACACGAACAGACCCGTGCCGCGCAGCGGCTTCAGGTGGATCAGGTTCAGGTTGGTCGGCACCGGCAGGTTGCGGGCAAACTCGTGATACGGCTGAATGCGAATCGCCCCGACGGTGATGTCCGGGCTACGGCGCAGCAGGTTGAACAGCCCCATACGGAACTGACGCGCAAAACGCTCGTTGATGATCTCCAGCGCCTGTAAGCGCTCGCGCACCACGCGACGCTGGGTATTGGGATCGTAGGGACGAATGTCGCTCTCGCCGGAGGCTCCGGGCTGAGGTTCGTCGTTCTTATCGCTGTCGCCGTTCAGCAGTGCATCAATTTCGGCCTGAGAAAGAATACTGTCGCCCATGGGATTACCGCAGAATGAAAGCTGTATACAGCACGTCAGTCACTTCCTGCTTCGGCTGGCCCGCCACCAGCGGTGGGGCAAGTGTCTGTTTAATGGCGTTGACCAGATCCTGCTTGCCGGTGTCGGTGGCAAGCTTCGCCGCGTCCTGACGCGAGAACAGCAGCAGCAGTCGGCTGCGCACTTCCGGCAGGTAGTCGTTCAGGCGAGTACGGGTCGCTTCGTCCTTCAGGCGCAGCGTAATACCAATGTAGAGCACGCGATCGGCATCGCCCAGGTTCACCGTGAAGGTGTCCAGTGCCCAGAACACCGGGGCCGGTGGCGGAGGTGGCTCTTTCTTGGCCTCAGCAGAGGGCTGCTGTTGCAGACGCCAGTAGCTGTAGCCTGCGGTGGCGCAGGCGGCGAGCGTCACCAGCACCAGCAGCGGGATCCAGATTGAGCGCTTGCTTTTCTTTGCGATCGCGGTGTCAGTCATCTGTTACGGCTTTCCTGTATTGAGTACTGCTAATCAGGTGATTATCCCGACTTAAGTCCGCCTCAAAGGGCGGAAAAGACGGGAATAATCGTGCTACCTCTGGCGTTAGGCGAAGGTGTCGACAATGCCGTTGCCCCGGGCCTGCGCCTGCAGGCTGACGGGAACGCTCAGCGTCTCTTCGTTATCGGAAGGATTTGCCCGACCTTCAGCAAAACGTTGCGAGGAAGACTGCCCGAAAGCCGATTGTTGCTGCTGTCCGGCAAAGCTTTCGCTGCTGACGTTGCTCTGCGAAAGCTGAATGCCGTTATCCGCCAGCTGCGTGCGCAGAGTCGGGATGGCCGCTTCCAGCGCCGCACGCACATGGCTGTGCGGGGAAACCATCTGGATTTGCGCCTGATTGTCGTCAATTTTAAGGGTGATATTCACCTGGCCCAGGTTCTCCGGGTGCAGCTTCAGTTCAGCGGTCTGCTGGCCCTGACGGGTGAACAGGGTGATATGCTGGCTGACGTTCTGCTGCCACTCCGGTGTGCCGAGTTGAGAGTTGACGGTCACCACAGGGTGGGTATTGACCGTGGCGGTGGCATTGCTGATAACGGGCGCGGTGGTCGCGACAGGGGCTGCGGCGGAAAGCGTGCTGTCTGCCTCAGCTTTTGCGGCAATGGATGCCACCAGTGGCGTTGCCTGGCTGCTGGCGTCATCAGTATGGACTGCCTGCACGCCGTGCCCGGTTTGTGCCACCGCAAACTCTTTCCCTGAGGAATGGCGGGCGTCTGGGGTGATGTTGGCAGAAGCTAATTCCGCGAAGCCTTTAACACCAGAGCCCGCTGAGGCAGCGACAGCATCACCAGAAATGGCGGGTGTTGCTGCGGTGGCCTGAGCGGTGTGCGGCAGCATCGCCATCAGCGCGCTTAAACCCGCCAGATCTTCTTCGCTGAGCGTCGGCTTCTCTTCGGCCTTTTGCAGATCTTTGGTCAGCTGTTTGACCACGTCGCTTTTCGCTTCCGGGGTAAGCGCGCTCACCAGTGACTGTGCGTCAGTGAGTGTCGTCAGATCGATTTTTTGCGTATCGTCTTCACCTTGCTGTGCGAGCAGTTGGCTGAGCGTGGCTTTCGCATCACCCTGTGGCAGCTTCTGGCTTGCTTCCTGTAAATCAGCAAGCGTCAGCTTGCCCTCTTTACCCGTTTTCCCGGACATAGCGCCGGAGAGCAGGGCAAAAAAGTCCTGGGCGCCACCTGCGTCGGTACCGGCGATGCCGCCCGTTTGTGCGCTTGCGATATCGGTCTCACTGACGAGAATTTTCGGCAGAGTAATCATTCGGGTTTCCTTAAGGTGGCACGCTGGGCGAACTCATCCATTTTCTTCTGGTCCAGACGGTTTTCTGCCAGCAGCGTGGCGGCGGCCTGTCTGTCCTGGAGCGTCTGCCATGCCTGCAAACGCTGTTTTTTCTCGCGCCAGGCGTTGAGCGCCTGCTCGACCCTGCGGTTCCACTGCAGAAGCTGCTGGCGATGCTGATCGATAGCCTTCTCCAGGGTCTGAATAAATTGCTGATAGTTCTGCCAGCGCAGGCTGGCCATGCCCTGAGACAGGGTGTCGTTCAGGCTGGTCTGGTACTCAAGCTGATAATCCATCAGCATCTTCAGCTGTTCTTCCGCCTGCTGGCAGCCGCGCCGCATCTCGCCAAGCTGCAGGGCGGCGTTGTCGACTTCTTTCTCGGCCAGCTCTTTGAGCGTGGCTAAGGCACCGTGTTCTGCCATGTCGGTCTCCTGTTAAGCGGCCGGGAAGATGATGTCCAGAGCCTGGAGGGAGTCATTCCAGTCCGCTTTTTCGAAAATACCCTGTTGCAGAAAGCCCTCCAGCTGCGGCCACAGCGCGATGGCCTTGTCGAGCATCGGGTCGCTGCCTTTGGCATAGGCGCCGACGCTCACCAGGTCGCGGTTGCGCTGGAAGCTTGAGAGCAGTTGTTTGAAGTTTCTCACCCGCGCGTAGTGCTTCTCGGTAATGAGCGCCGTCATGGCGCGGCTGATGGAGGCTTCGATGTCGATGGCCGGATAGTGGCCCGCTTCCGCCAGGCGGCGGGACAGCACGATGTGGCCGTCAAGGATCGCACGGGCCGAGTCGGCGATCGGATCCTGCTGATCGTCCCCCTCGGTGAGCACGGTATAAAAGGCGGTGACCGATCCGCCGCCGCTGATGCCGTTCCCGGCGCGTTCCACCAGCGCGGGCAGCTTGGCAAACACCGAAGGCGGGTAGCCTTTGGTGGCAGGCGGTTCGCCGATGGCGAGGGCGATTTCTCGCTGAGCCATCGCGTAGCGGGTAAGCGAATCCATGATCAGCAAAACGTGCTGACCGCGGTCGCGAAAATCTTCGGCAATGCGCGTGGCGTAGGCCGCGCCCTGCATACGTAACAGGGGAGAGACGTCCGCTGGAGCGGCGATCACGACTGAACGCGCGCGTCCGTCTGCCCCGAGAATGTTTTCGATAAAGTCTTTTACTTCACGACCACGCTCGCCGATAAGCCCGACCACAATCACGTCGGCCTGGGTGTAGCGCGCCATCATGCCGAGCAGGACTGATTTGCCGACGCCGGAACCGGCAAACAGGCCCATACGCTGGCCGCGCCCGACGGTGAGCAGGGCGTTAATGGGGCGCACGCCAGTGTCGAGCACGTGTTCAATGGCTGTACGCTGCAACGGGTTGAACGGCTGGGTGATCAGCGCGCCGGTTTCGGTGGTATCAGGCGCGGGCAGGCCGTCGAGCGGTTTTCCTGCGCCGTCGAGCACGCGGCCTAAAAGCGCCGGACCAAGCGGTAACTGCTTCCCGCTTTGCAGGCCGTCACCCGAAGCGTTGCGCGCATAGACGCGTGCGCCAGGCAGAATGCCTTCCACTTCTTCCAGCGGCATCAGAAATAAGCGATGACCGTTAAAGCCGACCACTTCGCTCTCCACTTCGCGCACTTCACCGTTTTCCAGACGCTCAATGACGCAGGTTGCGCCGAGCGGCAGCTGAAGCCCCGTGGCTTCCAGCACCAGCCCGGTGGCGCGGGTCAGTCGCCCGTAGCGGCGCACCGACGGCAGCAGCGCCATTTTGGTCTCGAAGTTATCCAGCGTGGTGAGCCAGCGGGTCAGACGGGCGGTCATCAGATGACTCCCGGAGCGGCCAGGCGGCACAGCTCCTGCCAGCGCGTGGCAACGCTGGCGTCGAGATCGCCCTCATCGGCGGAGACTTTGCAGCCACCGTGATGCAGTGAAGGATCGCCGCGCAGCCGCCAGCCGTGCAGGTTCAGCGTGGCGCCGACCATCTCTTCGACGCGCTGTAAATCATCCGGATGGACGCGCAGCTGCGGCTTCCCGCTGAATAGCGGCTCCTGCTGTAACAACCCCTGAATCTGTTTGATCAGCGCCGAGTTATCGACAATCGGCGCCTGGCCTATCACCTGGCGAGCGGCTTCCAGCGCCATTTGCATCAGGCGAGAGGCGATCACGCTGTCGAGTGCGTCCAGGGTGTGCTGAAACTCGCTCACCAGCTGCTGCATTCTGGCGTGCAGCGGCACCTGCTGCTGCTGGGCCTGCGCCAGACCCTGTTCCTGGCCCTGCGCTAATCCTTCCTGATACCCCTGAGACTGCCCGGCAGCGCGACCTTCGGCGAGGCCCGCGTTGTAGCCCTGCTCATGGGCCTGCATCTGGATCTGCGCCAGCTGCTGTTGCAGCTTTTGCTCCTCCGATATTTCATCGACCGGCTCGGTGTCTGTATGTTCGGCAATTTCCGGCACAAAGGCCTGCATCGGCGGGGCCAGGTCGTCAGGCTGCCAGACTTTCCACGGCATGGCATCAGACATAGGTATCGTCTCCGCTGCCAATCACCATCTCGCCGGTTTCCGCCAGACGACGCACAATAAGCAGAATCGCTTTCTGTTCGTTCTCCACCTGAGACAGACGCACCGGGCCACGGTTGGCGAGGTCGTCGCGCAGGATGTCCGCCGCACGCTGCGACATGTTGCGCAGGAACTTCTCGCGCAGCGGCTGCTCGGCGCCTTTGAGAGCGATAAGCAGGGATTCTGAATCCACTTCCTGCAGCAGGCGCTGGATACTGCGGTCGTCCACTTCGACCAGGTTCTCGAACAGGAACATCTCGTCGATGATCTTCTGTGCCAGCTCGCCGTCGAACTCGCGCACGGCGGTGATGACCGCTTCTTCCTGCTGGGTTTTCATCAGGTTGATGATTTCCGCCGCCGTTCTCACGCCGCCCATTTTGCTGCGCTTGAGGTTCTGGCCGTCGAGCAGGTTGTTCAGCACTTCTGTCAGCTCCGCCAGCGCCGCTGGCTGCACGCCGCCGAAGGTAGCGATACGCAGCATCACGTCGTGACGCAGGCGCTCGTCGAACAGCGCCAGAATATCCGCCGCCTGGCCACGTTTGAGGTGGACAAGAATGGTGGCGATGATCTGCGGGTGCTCGTCGCGAATAAGGTCGGCGGCACTCTGCGGCTCCATAAAGTTGAGGGTTTCGATGCCGCTGGTGGTTTCGTTGGTTTCCAGAATATCTTCGAGCAGGCTGTTGGCGCGCTCTTCACCGAGCGCCTTCACCAGCACGGAGCGCAGGTATTCGTTGGCGTTGACGTTCAGTGCGGCAAACTGTTCGGCTTCCTGCTCAAACTCAGCCAGGACTTCGGTCAGCTGCTTGTTGGAGATCTGACGCACGTTGGCCATTGCTGCACTGAGCGTCTGCACTTCGCGCGTGTTGAGGTGCTTGAACACCTCCGCCGCGCGGTCTTCGCCAATGGTCATCAGCAGGATGACGCTTTTATCGGTACCGCTAAGGGTGGCATTACTCATGGTCGTTACTCATCCACTGGCGAATGACCAGCGCGACGACGCGCGGATCGTTGTCTGACATTTCGCGAATACGCTGGCTCATCACTTCGGCGCTCAGGCGCTGGTTGGCGCGACGGCTCTGCTGCTGTTCATCTTTGTTGATGTGAACCTTCACGGCCTCGCTGGTTTCACGCTCAAGCCTCGCTTCTTCCCGTGCGGCTTTCGCTTCCTCTTCGCGACGCAGGAGCTGCGGACGTACCGCCTTGCGCCACAGGATCCACGCCACCAGGGCAATCAGCAGCCAGCGTCCGGCGGACAGCATCTGGTCGATAAACGCCTGCTGTTGCCAGAACGGCAGTTCGCCAACGGTGTCGTCATTCGCGGTAAACGGCGAGTTCACCACATTGAGGGTATCGCCGCGGGTCGTGTTGTAGCCCATTGCTTCGCGGGTCAGGTCTTCAATCTGCTTCATCTGATCGGCGGTCAACGGCAGCGGCTTACCATCCGGCAGATTTTTGTAGTTCACCACCACGGCCACCGACAGGCGCTGAATGTCGCCGACGTTCATTTTGGTGTGGCGAATGGTGCGGTCGACTTCGTAGTTGGTGGTTTCGTTACGCGAGCTGTTACGCGGCCCGCTCTGGTTATTGGTGCTGGTATTGCGCTGCTGGCCCTGAGCGCCAGCCTGCTGGTTCGCCGGAGGCGTGGAGATCGGTGCATTCGGCGCCGGGGCAGGGGAGTTGGAGAGCGCACCCGGCACGCCGCCCGGGTTCGGGCTGCCAACCTGCTCGCTTTCATTCACCTGACGGGAGCGCATCACGGCCTGTGCAGCATCACCGTTCGGACGGTACTGCTCTTCGGTCTGCTCTTTGTTGTCGAAGTTGATCTGCGCGGTGACCTGCGCGTGGACGTTACCGTTGCCGACAATTGGCGACAGGATCGATTCGATACGGCGCTGTACGCGGCCTTCTACATCAGAGGCGTATTTCAGCTGCGCGTCGTTAAGGTCACGATCGCCGGTCTGGGACTGGGTTAGCAGGTGACCGCCCTGATCGACGAGGGTCACGTTGCCCGGCGGCAGGCCCGCCACTGCGCTGGAAACCAGATGCACTACCGCCGCGATCTGGCCTTCGTCCATCGCACGGCCTGGCTCGAGGTTCAGGGTCACGGAGGCGGAAGGCAGTTTCTGCTCACGCACGAACAGCGAGGGTTTTGGCATCGCCAGATGCACGCGGGCACTTTTCACCGGACCGAGGGTTTCGATGGTGCGGGCCAGTTCGCCTTCCAGGGCGCGCTGGTAGTTCACCTGCTCGCTGAACTGGCTGATGCCGAATTTTTCCTGATCCAGCAGCTCAAAGCCGACCGCACCGCCTTTGGGCAGCCCGGCTTGCGCCAGGCGCAGGCGCAGCTCGTGCACTTTGTCGGCTGGCACTTCAATCGCGCCGCCGCTGTCAGCAAAGCGATAAGGAATATTCATCTGCTGAAGCTGAGTGACGATGGCACCGCCGTCCTGATCGCTCAGGTTACTGAACAGCGTGCGGTAGTCCGGCTGCTTTGCCCACAGCACAAGTGCGACGACGATCGCCACCGCGGCAGCGCTGGCAACCATAAGAGGGATTTTCGGGTTAGCGCGCAGGCGAGCGACCCACTCTGGCATTTTTGATTGTGGCGTGGCCGCGGTCGCGCTCATTGCGCACCTCGTGAATCCAGGTCGATGGCGTTAAACGTGTACAAAAGCAAGGCTGACTCCCGGTCGGCAAAGGCAAAGGGGTACTGATGCCATTATTTGCCGTCTGAGAATTTTCCATCGTCCAAATAGTCGGGTTTTTTAGCGTTAATTAGCGCCTTTATCTCATTGACAAACTGCTAATCTCACTCCCCATGACATCGACCAGGGGATCAATATGGCCATTACAGGTATTGAAGGGGTTCTGACGCAGATGCAGGCCGCGGCCAGCGTCGCCCGCAATCAGCAGGTGGAAGAGCAGCCCACCATCAGCTTCGCCGGGCAGCTTACCGCCGCACTCGACCGCATCAGCGAAACGCAAAACAGCGCCAAAGCGCAGGCGCAGAAATTTGCCTTAGGCGAGCCGGGGGTTGCATTGAACGATGTGATGACCGACCTGCAAAAATCATCCGTTTCGTTGCAGATGGGTATTCAGGTCAGAAACAAGCTGGTTGCTGCGTATCAGGAAGTGATGGGCATGCAGGTGTAGTGCAGATTAATACCGATCGGGAAGCTTATTCACACTAATCAGTTTCCCATTCTCGACGTTGATGTAGTCGCCCTGGCGCAGTTGGCTGAGGATCTTCATGATGCCGCTGCGTGACATCAGGGTCTTCTGGCGGATATAGCTCTCGACCGGAATAGACAGGCGATACTCTTCAGGTTCATTCATCAACAAAAGTAGCTGAATGCGGATGGCTTCGTAGGCGGTGGGGGTGATGAGGCTGGTGTGGAAATAAAAAAGCTTTCGTAACGTTTCACCACGATGCAAGGCCAACAGTTTCCATAGGTTGTGCTGGTCAATAATCTTTTCTGCCTCACCTTGTGCCAGCACGGCAATCTTGCAGGGCGTGATGGTTTTAATGAAAGTGGCGTTGTTATTAAAGGCGAAGGTAGAAAAACCCGTTAGCGCAGGCCCCTTCATGGACACCAGCATCAGATCGTCTGCATCCCTGTAGATGCTAAACATCCCCTCGGTAATGACATAGCTCTTAGCTTCTTCTCCGTAACCATGTAAGAGCTTTGATCCCTTTGGATACTCTTTGAAGGTGAGTAAAGGTGTGATCCTTTCAATTAATTCAACGCCACTCTGGGACGTTTCATTCAGGTCTTTCGGGGGAAACGGCTTTTTCATCACTTCTTTCCTTTGTAGTCAAAGTAAGAGCGCAGCCAGTTAACCAGAATAGAGCAGGAGAAAGGGTGTAGCTCAGTACTTTTTCGGCAGATAGTTGATGCCTTTAAGTACTCCCTTTTCCACGGTGATGTAACCCCCCGTGCGTAACTCTTGCAGGATCTTCATGATCCCGCTGCGCGATAAATATGTCCTGCTTTTAATATAGTTCGCCACCGTTGTTTTCATCCTGAATTCATCAGATTCTTTCGCCAACTCGTTCAGCTGAAAACGAATGATGTCGTAGGAGGACATTTGATGCAGCTGTGTGCAGTGCTCATAGATACGGGACATAGTGTAGAGCAGTATCAACGTTAGCGATTTCCACAGGTTCTCCTGCAAAATAATCTGGTTGGCCTCTCGCAACGTGATTGTGCTGATTTCACACTCCTCAAGTGTGCGCAAGTAGGAAGTATCGGTGATGTTGTCCTGATTGCTCAGGCCGAAGATAAACGGCGCTGCCTCAGAGATCATCACAATGCCATCTCCCCGGCGATGTATCGCCACACTGCCTTTATGCAGGATATAGCAGACCTTGCCGCCCCCCTGGCTGTAGCTCAGGACTTTGCTTTTCGGTATGTCTACTCTCATCGTATCGATGGCAAGGTGCGCCATGAGCTGCTGAAAGGCATCTACGGGCTTAGCATTATCGGCACAGAGCGTGGAGTCTCTGGCATCAATATTCATGGTTTTATTCATAAATGTGTCGATCTAATAATTCATCAAGAAAATATTAAGTGCGATTATTAACGCCTTCAGTACAGAGTCAATGCAGAGAGTGGTGTCTAAAAATAGACACTTGACCCAAAGAAATAGATAACGCCTTGAAATTTTCAGTCAGGAAGGTAATTAAACGATTTCTATGCGTATTTTGATGGCGAAGAATGACGTGTGTATAAAAATAGACACTTGTTTTTTTAGAATCTTACTTCTAGCCACTAATGTATGGAAAATAATGAATTTATAGGTGGCTCGATATGTTTTATTTAAGCTGGCCTGCGCGCTTTCACTGTTTATTGTTTGTTTATGTTTGTTTCTTATTTGTTATATCATTGGTCAAGTGAATTATCAGTGTCTAAACGTAGACACTAAAATTAATTGCCAGGAAATAAGTGTTTCTATAAATTTCACCTTAAGCAAAATGGGCCTCCACTCTTAAGCTTAAAAGTAGCGTTTCGTCACTACTGATTGGCGGTAAGAGCAGGGTGAAAAACTATTTTGTAATACTGAAATGGAAAATACCTGACTGAATTTATCAAGTTTAATTTGATAAAGACGTTTTAATACGTCCGGGTGAAAAATTAATATTTATAGGATAAAGTTATGAAAAAAAATCTGATCGCCGTTGCTATCGCTGCTACAGCTGTACTGTCTATGTCTAACGCTTTTGCTGCGGCTGGCACAGTAAACTTCACAGGCGAAATTCTGGATGCTGCCTGCACCGTTGACGTGGCTTCTCAGAATCAGACTGTGGCTCTGGGTCAGTACAATAAGTCTGAATTTACTGCAGCTGGTGATACTACTGCTGCTAAGAAATTCAATGTCGTACTGAAAGACTGCCCAGCTACCGTGACCTCTGCTCACGTAATGTTCGACGGCAAGCCAGATACCACTAACTCTTCTCTGCTGGCAATTGATAGCTCTGTTGCTGGCGCAGCAACTGGTGTGGCCATCAACCTGATGACTGCTGACAAGGCTGACCTGGGCCTGCACGGTGACAACGGCTATCGTTACACCCTGGTTTCCACTGCAGACAACACCCTGGATTTCTACGCACAGTACAAATCTACCGCAGCAGCAGTAACTGCAGGTCCGGCTAACTCAGTAGCTAACTTCTCTGTGGTTTACAACTAAGTTCCGTTACCGGAAAAAATCAGGGCCGGATTATCGGCCCTTTTTAAATTGAGACAGTGTATGAACTTTTTTATCCAAGTAATGATCATATGTATTTCCATTATCACAGGGTGCACGATTGCAAATGCCGGCATCATTATTGGCGGAACCCGTGTTGTTTATGATGGAAATAAAAAGGAAGCCTCTCTGAGCGTCAATAACCCGGACAGTACGCCGTATTTAATTCAGTCATGGGTCGAAGTGCCAGGTAATGGCGCTGAGAAAGCGCCTTTTATTATCACTCCCCCGTTGTACCGACTGGATAAAGGCCAGCAGAACGTTGAGCGTATTTTACTGGCAGGCACATTACCGCAGGATAAAGAGAGTCTGTACTGGCTGAATATTAAAGCTATTCCATCGGCAGCAGCCAAAGACAATACCCTGCAAATAGCGGTGAAAACACGCATCAAGCTGATTTATCGCCCGGCGGCGTTAAAAGGCCAGTTGCCGGAAGATCAGGCGGAGAAATTAACCTGGCAGCGCAGCGGTAACCAGATTCAGGTAACCAACCCGACCAGCCTGGTGATTAATTTTAATGAAATTACCGTCAACGGTAAAAAGCTTAACGACGTCAGCTATGTCCTGCCGGGCAGCAGCGCGCGCTTCGCTTTACCGCCGGGCGTCAGTGGTGGGGCAGTAACATTCAAAGTGATTAATGACTACGGTGGCACCGGAGAAGTGCATAACGCCAGCATTTAATAACAACAAATAATAATTAAAGGATTAAAAGGGTAATGATGATGGCACGGAAAACATTATTTCGCCCGGCAAGGCTGGCTTTCTTTGTCGCGATGGCAGTTGGCGGGCACAGTAGTCTGGCTGATGCGCGTGACTACTTTAACCCTAAACTGGTTGAGCTTGAAAATCCTGGCACAGGTCACGCGGACCTGTCGGCGTTCGAGTCCGGCTCGCAGGCACCGGGCAAATACCATGTTGACGTGATGCTGGATGAGCAACTGGTCGACACCCTGGACGTGCAGTTCGATTCGGTGAAAGGGCCTGACGGCGAAGAGAGCCTGCAGCCCTGCCTGAGCGTGGAGCAGTTGAAAGGCTGGGGCGTGAAAACCGAACTGTTTCCGGACCTGAATAAAGGCGGAGAGTGCGCCAGGCTGGCAGCTATTCCCCAGGCCACGGCGGAGTTCCAGTTCAGCAGCCAGCGTCTGGCGCTGACCATTCCCCAGGCCGCTATCGCCATGCAGGCCCGTGGCTACGTGCCGCCGGAGCAGTGGGACAACGGCATTACCGCGCTGATGCTCAACTACAGCCTGAGCGGCGCCAACAGCTGGGCACGTAGCGGTAGCAGCAGCGACAGCAACAGCCAGTACGCCAACCTGCGTCCGGGCATTAACATCGGCCCGTGGCGGTTGCGCAACTATTCCACCTGGAGCCGCGATGGTTCAGGTCAGGACAAATGGGATACGGTTTATACCTATGCCCAGCGCTCGATAGTGCCACTGAAAGCTCAGTTCACCGCCGGTGACAGCTCCGCGCCTGCGGATGTGTTCGACAGCATGCCGTTTCGCGGCGTGCAGCTGGCATCCGATGACGACATGCTGCCAGATTCGCTGAAAGGCTATGCCCCTGTGGTGCGCGGAATTGCCCGCACCAATGCCCAGGTGGTGGTGCGCCAGAACGGCTATCAGATTTACCAGAGTTATGTGGCACCGGGTGCGTTTGAGATCACCGACATGTACCCGACTGGCGGTGCGGGTGACCTGGAGGTGACCATCAAGGAAGCCGACGGCAGCGAGCAGCACTTCACCGTACCATTTGCTTCGCTACCGGTATTGCAGCGTGAAGGGCGGATGAAGTTTGCTGTTACCGGCGGGCAGTATCGCTCGTACAGCAGCAGCGTGGATAAGACCTCATTTGCTCAGGGGACGGCGATTTACGGTCTGCCGCATGGCTTTACGCTGTACGGTGGAGTCCAGGAGTCGAGCAAGTACCAGTCGCTGGCGGCAGGTGTGGGTAAAAATATGGGCGATCTCGGGGCTTTCTCTACCGACGTGACTCAGGCATGGTCGACGCCGAAAAACCAGGATAAAGAGAACGGTCAGTCATGGCGCATTCGCTACAGCAAAAACTTTGCGGAAACCGGAACCAACTTTGCCATTGCGGGTTACCGCTACTCGACGGCAGGTTATTACGGTATGCAGGAAGTGCTGGACTCGTATGGCGACAGCAGCGCACTCAATGACCGCCGTCGCAACCGCGCAGAGATGACGGTCAGCCAGTCATTGGGCCAGAGCTTCGGGTCTATGTCACTCAGTGCAGTGAAAGAGGACTACTGGAATTCCGGCAAGAGTACGGAATCCTACAGCGCCAGCTACAACAACTACTGGGGTGGCATCAGTTACGGACTGACCTACACCTACAGTAAAAATGGTAACGGTAGTTACGGCAACAGCAGCAATGACACCAGTAATAACAGCAGCATGAGCTACGACAAAGACCAGATTGTGGCATTCAACGTCAGCATTCCGCTAGAGAAATTCCTGCCGCAGACGTGGGCCAACTACAATATGAACGCCAGCAAAAACAACGGCACTACACATTCTGTGGGCATCAACGGCATGGCGCTGGAAAACAACGCGCTAAGCTGGAACGTACAGCAGGGTTACGGCACTGACGGTGTGGGCTACACCGGCAACATGAATGGTGATTACAAAGGGACCTACGGTGAAGTCACGGCAGGTTATGCCTACGACAAAAGCAGTGACCGTCTGAACTACGGCCTGCAGGGCGGCGTTATCGCCCATGCCGATGGCGTGACGCTCTCGCAGCCGTTAGGTGAAACCAACGTGCTGGTGAAGGCACCGGGTGCGAAGGGCGTTGGTATTCAGAACCAGACCGGAGCCAAAACCGACTGGCGTGGCTATACGGCAGTTAGTAACATCACGCCATACAGGAAAAATGACGTGACGCTGAGTACTGAAACGCTGCCGAATGACGTCGAGCTGGATCTTACAACCGCTACGGTTGTTCCTACACGCGGTGCGGTAGTTCGTGCTGAATATGTGGCGAATGTCGGATTGCGTATACTTATAAATATGACTCAGAAGAACGGGCAGCCTGTTCCATTCGGCGCGATAGTAACATTATCTTTATCTCAAAACTCAAATAGTTTTATTGTTGGTGATTCTGGTCAGGTTTATTTGACTGGTGCGGAAGTGAATGGAAATCTGATAGCTAAGTGGGGAGAGAGCAAAGATCAGCAGTGTAATTCCAAATATTTAGTTTCAGATACCATGTTAAAAGATAGCAATTCACATATTATTGCCTTGGATATAAAGTGTCAATAATAACTACTGGCCACTCATGTCATCTTGTTCAATTTAGATTTATTTGAGTGGATTGTTTTAATGACTTATTCATGTCTTATGATGTGTTAATGTCTACTAAATATTAGATGCAGAGGAAGAAATGAAGAAGGTATTTTTAATTGCTACTTTTATTATTTTGGTGAATTTTTATACTAATGAGGCACGCGCGAATTGCTCCCCATCTCCTGTAACCACAACTGTTTCTTTAACTCCAGCAACTATAACGGTACCGCCTCAGACTCAACCCGGACAGCCAATTGGACCTGCCTACGGACCATTTAATGCTTCTTACGCTTCGTTAGGTAATTGTGGGTTTGTTCCCTACATGTATCTTGCATTTAATACACCATTGACACCAACAGCGTATGCCAATATTTACGCAACATCTGTTCCTGGAGTTGGCGTCAAAGTATGGACTTCGTTCATTTCTCTAACGTATGTTGGAAATACACCAACGTACTGGTATTTACATAACAGTTCAGGGGGGGCTGCAGGAATTACTGGGATTTATATACAGTTTTATTCTATCGGTAATATGACTTCTGGTAGAATTACATTGCCAAATCCTCTTGTTAAAGCGATGACAAGTACAAGTCAGGTAAGCCCTTTAAATACAACAATTTATAATTATCTGGCAATAGGTAATCAGGTTTCAGTCAATGCACCAACATGCACTATTGGAAATCCGGACCAAACCGTCCAGCTTCCTCAGGTGAACGGTACGGACTTAAGGAGGAATGGTCCAGGAAGATATCCGGCCAAAAAAAGTTTTACTATAAATTTCACCTGTACTCCAGGTATGTTATTACAAACGAAATTTGAAGGTACCGCTATGTCGGGTAATAATGATGTGCTGGCTAATACAGAAAGTGGAAATGATAACGTAGGTATACAGATGGTTTATAACAATTCCCCTGTTACACTCGGTCAAAACCTCACCGTTACTAATAATGCACAAGCCTCACAGATTATGAATTTGGATTCGTATTATTTTTATAAAGGAGGATCTCTGACATCCGGTCAGATAAAAACTGTAACTACATTTACTATTTCGTATAACTGATAGTTATCATGCAGACTAGGATATACTGTTGATATTTATAATTTCTTAAACACCATTGCGTTTTGTTTTTGGTGTTATATTTGAGCTATGAATTCATTTTATTTTTTACGGTATGGTGCTATCATTAGATGAGGCAATGGAATCCTAATTAAAATAGTTTCAATTACTTCTCTTGAGTTATATTGGCATGTAATAAAAAATTTATTATTATATATTTTTTTTACTTTATGTGTATGCGGATAATGTCATCTGCATGAATGCGGTTATTGGTATTTCTTTATCGGGTGTCACGGTGTTTAATGATTAGTGTATTAATTAAAGGAGAAGATGCTTTCTGGCTGAATGGGATGAAATACGTACTGTCAGATGCCCTTGGATATCAAGGGCTACAGAATGTTTGTTTTTTACCAGATTATTCAACTGATAGTATTCAGAAGGCAGATCTAATTATCATTAGGCTTCAGCCCGGAGAAAGTATTAGTTGTATTTATGAATTACGACACAGGAGGCAGGGTGTCATTATTGGTGTCGTAGATAGTCTGGATTCGAAGCGTGTACAGCGGCCCACTTGTTTTCAGGATATGGTGTTTATCACCATGAACTCCTCTGTGGAATGGACTAAGTTATTTATTCAGGACATATGGGAGAAGTATAATCTGAATGCATGGCATCATGAAGAGAATGTTTGCTTTCACTGCCCCCGCAAAGCACTTTCTTTTCAGCAGGCCAGAATTATGACTCTTTTTTATGCCGGGAGAACAATGCCTGAGATTGCAGGCAAGCTCAGCATCAATATTAAAACTGTTTTTTCACAGAAGTACTTAGTGATGAGGCGATTCAATTTGCGCAGTGACTATGAATTGCATAAGTTTCTTAGCACTCAACTGGTCAAAACAATCAGTCCCCCATCCTTCATCCTTGGGAATGTAGTGAGAAACTGAAATTCTGTCGTAGTGGGTACAGACCTGACATGCTTTTCTATGCCGCCAGGCGGCACAGAGGCGCCAACAGGTGCTGAGCAACGTTTGTACCTTACATGGTGCCGCCAGCGAAGGCGGTTCCTGGCCAGGCAACCGGGGGGCAGTCCTTTTCAGTCCTTGGATCTTCGCACTTGGCCTTTCGAAGCCACATCCTGAACGCTCAGCAAAGGCTCAAATCTGCCCCCCATTTTGTCGGTTCACATCTCAGTCAACGCCTGCGCACACGCCCACGCCCACGTTGAAGCCCATGCCCACTGGAAGTTGTAGCCACTGAGCCAGCCAGTGACGTCCATCACCTCGCCGATACCCTCCTTGTGAAATTTATCGAGAAGGGTGTTTACGCCACCCTGCTCATTTACCCAGCTCAGGATAGCCTGATAAGACGTGGTATCGCCTTCATTCCCGCCCAGCACGCCTGCAATCGTATTCAATATATTCATTCCATTATCCTTCTTATAACCCTGTAAACCTTGCTCGTTGGAGTCAATGGCAGCGCGGCTTTATTCCTGCGGGATGATCAACACCTGGCCCGGGTAGATTTTATCGGGATGGGTGAGCATGGGTTTATTGGCTTCAAAAATGCGCTGATATTCGTTGGCATTGCCGTATTCGGTCTTTGCTATGCTGCTCAGCGTGTCACCGGGTTTGACAGTGTGATAGCGGCTTTCCTCACCAGAGGTGGCAGAAAGGCTGTCGTTGACCTGGCTTATACCTGCCACGTTGCCAATGGCGACCAGAATCTTCTCTTTTGCTTCCTGAGTGAGCCCTTCACCCGTCACCGTTGCGGTACCGTCGTCGGCTACGGCTACCTGCACATTTTCAGCCCCCGGAATACCCAGCGCTTTGACATGTGCCTGCAATTTTTCGCCTTGTTCACTGCCTTTCTGCGCCGAAACGGAGTTCCACAGCTTCTCCCCGGCATCTTTCACGAATGTAAACAGTCCCATTTTTATCTCCTTGTAATGAGTCATACTGATTCTGGTTAATATCCACCGCCGTTTTGTACGGCGACGCAGTATAAGTCCATATATTGTGGAGGGTGATGGCGATTGTTCTGATAAGTTACCTCCTTGTATTTCTGGCGCTTTTTTAAGATTTTTCATTTGCTGCCTTCCGCTTTCAACGTAACCGACCATACTTCTCATCACGGCCCGCTAATGGAGTGACAGTCATGCCTGCAACTAAATCTTCTTCGTCGCACTCCGCGCCGGTCGTGGAGCATATTTTCTGGTTGCGGGTGGAGAATGCCGCCCGCCAGTATGGCTTTGTGCTGCTGGTGTTAGTGCTGCTGGCCGGATTTTGTGGCCTGTTCTCTAAAGGGATTTTCAGCAACGGCAGCGCGGTAAACAGCACCCACTCTCTGAAGGTCGATTACGAACGCTTTGGGCGCAATCAGAGTGATATGGACCTGAAAATCACGCTCAATGCGCCGCCGGGTGAGCGCTATACCGTGACGTTCGGCGGGCAGTTTATGGATGCTTTTGAAATCAATGCGCTTTATCCGCAACCCTGGCGTTCCAGCAGCCATAACGGTGAGATGACCCTTGAGTTTCACGACCAGCCTGAAGGGGGAGCGCATGCCTTGTGGCTCAGCGTGCAGCCGCGCCATTCGGGCAAGGTCATTTCCACACTGCAGGTGAATCAGCAGCCTGCTGTCTCCCTGACGCAGTTCGTTTATCCCTGAGGTCAGACAAATGGACATGATTTTGCGGGCAGTCGCCATCTATCTGATTCTGGTCCTGGTGTTTAAAATTGCCGGACGACGGGCGCTGTTGCAGATGACGTCGTTTGACTTGATTCTGCTGCTGATCATCAGTGAGGCGACACAGCAGGGGCTGCTTGGCAATGATTTCTCCGTCACTGGCGCGTCGCTGTGCATCATCACGCTCATCGTGATGGACATGCTGTTTGGCAAAATAAAAAAATACCTGCCGGGCGCAGTTGAGATGATTGACGGCACGGCGGTCGTGCTGGTCGAAAACGGTGTGCTGCTGCGCGACAAAATGAAGATGGCCGATATCTCTGAGGATGACATTATGGTGTCGGCCCGCAACAACCAGGGACTGACCGGGCTTGCGGATATCAAATTCGCCATCCTTGAAAGCAACGGCCATATCTCCATCATCCCGCAGAAGTAGGGCTGGAAGCGTTAATGCTTTAATGCCACAATATTTTTTTCACGAATTTCAGGACGGGTGATGAAAAAGTTTGCGATTGCTGGCGCGCTGCTGGCCCTGAGCGGCTGTGCTCAGGTGGATAATTACAATAACGTGGTGAAAGCGCCTGCGCCAGCAGGGCTTGCGGGTTACTGGCAGTCCGAAGGGCCGCAGAGTGCGATGGTTAGCCCCGAAGCCATTGCGACGCTGGTGGTTACCAAAGAGGGCGATACCCTCGACTGCCGTCAGTGGCAGCGCGTCATTGCTCGTCCGGGCAAGCTGATGCAGCGCAGCGAAGACTACTACAACGTCACCGAGAAAAAAGAAGTGTACGCCATCGACCGCGAAGGCGACCGCTTGGATTACGATCGCATGACGCTCAAACGCGTGGATCGTCCGACGCAGGAATGTGCCGACTACCTGCAAAAAAACCCGCTGCTTTCTCCGCTGCCTTGAAAAAAAAAGCCGGGTGGCGGCTTTGCCTTACCCGGCCTACAATATGTTGCCGTTGCGTAGGCCCGGTAAGCATCGCGCCACCGGGCATTTTTCGCGCTTACAATACGTCTTCCATTACCCACACGCTGACGCTGCCGCCCTTACAGGTGAACACGCCGTTACCTTCGCCGTCGGTTTCGACAACCTCTTCGCGATTATTGAGAAAATCCTTCCAGCGTTTATTGCCGTAGTTATCGCCAAGCGTCAGGCTCTTTTCGCCATCGTCGCCGTTTGAAAGCACCACCACGCAGCCGGGCGCTTCGTCGGTACCGCTGCGGCTGAAGGCGATGCAGTTGGGATGATCGAAATACAACGTCTGCACGCCGTGAGCGAAGCGCTGGCGGGCATCGATCAGCTCGTGCAGCTGTTCTATAACCGGCATCTCAATTTTGTAAGTGTTGCCATCGCCGCCGGTGTCTTCATAGATAGCGCCGAAAAGGTCCGGATAGAACACCGAAGGCACGCCGTTTTCACGCAGTAAAATCAACGCGTAGGCAAGGGGTTTGAACCAGGGCTCGACCGGGGCTTCCAGCGCCTGGAGCGGCTGCGTGTCATGGTTGGTGACCAACGTCATTGCATGGAACGGGTCTGCCTCGACCAGCGTGCCGGTGAAGATCTGGCTCATGTCATAGTCGCGGCCAAGCCTTGAGGCTTCATGGAATTTCATCTGCAACGGCGCGTCAAACAGCAGCGTCTGGCCATCGACTTGATTGATGTAGTTTTGCAGCGTGCCAACTTCGTGGGACCAGTATTCGGCAACGATAAACAGCGGCTTTGTCGCGACTTCCTGCACGTGCTCGATCCACTCTTTGTAGAACCAGGCCGGTATGTGCTTCACCGCATCCAGGCGGAAGCCGTCGCAGCCGGTCTGCTCCATCACCCAGCGCGCCCAGTATTTTAGCTCTTCTGTCACCGCGTGATTGCGAAAGTCGATGTTCTCGCCCATCAGGTAGTCGAAGTTGCCGAGCTCACCGTCGACCTGATCGTTCCAGCCCTCACCGGAGTAGTCGTTAACGATTTTAAAAACGCCGTTTTCATCGGGGTTTTCAATATGGTCGATGCCGCTGAAGCATTTGTAATCCCAGACGAACTGCGAGTACTGGCCGTTGCGGACCGGGTAGGTGTATTTGGTCCAGGCGTCACACTCAATGATTTCATCGTCGATCTGGTTGCGGTCCTGTTCGTTAACCCGCTGCACGCGGACGCGTTCTTTCTCATCGGCGCCCATTTTGTGGTTCACTACCACGTCGAGCAGCACGGCGATGTCGTTTTTCTTCAGGGCATCAAGTGCTGCAAGTAGCTGAGCTCTATCGCCGTATTTGGTGGCGACCGAACCTTTTTGATCGAACTCGCCCAGATCGAACAGATCGTAACTGTCGTAGCCGACCGAATAGCCGCCCGATGCGCCTTTGTATGCCGGAGGCAGCCAAATCATATTGACGCCAATTTCGTTCAGATTGGGCGCAAGCGCTTCAACCTCTCGCCACAATTCACTGCCAGCGGGGTAATACCAGTGAAAACACTGCAACAGCGTGGGGTTTTTCATCCAGAATGCTCCAGAAGCCGTTAGGAGGACTTCTGGAGTATGAACGAAAAATGCAGGACAGAGAGATTATTGCGGCGGAAAGTCGGGAAACAGGATGTTTCCTGCGTGTTTTCCGTAGGCGGTCGTCACCGAACGTTGATTGCCTGTGTTATTGATTAGTAAACGTAATTCCTCCATCCGCACCTGCAGTAATCCCTTCAGTTCCTCTTCATTGGCAAGGACCTTTTCCAGAATAAGTCGCGCCTGTTCCGACTCGCGTTTACTGCTTTGGGGAATAGGGTTTTGGGCAATATTATCTACAACCTGCAGA
This sequence comes from Enterobacter sp. CC120223-11, assembly GCF_900215375.1. GTDB lineage: Bacteria > Pseudomonadota > Gammaproteobacteria > Enterobacterales > Enterobacteriaceae > Scandinavium. The sequence goes on from NZ_OBEF01000025.1 coordinate 34,727, forward strand.
TACTTCATCTCCTGCTCGACCAGAGCGTCCCAATCTCCTTGCCGGGCAAGGTCGAGCATTTTAAGGCTGAGCTCATGCAGGCTCTGCCACTCCTTAAGTGGTTGCGCGAACGTTGTCATCAGTATCCATCCTGAACAAGGGATGAAGAGGATCCAATTTGCTTCCAGGCGTCGGCGATGTTGGCAAGCAGGGCTTCCACTTCGCTTATCGCCTCCCCGTCGCTGTGGATGTTGGCATACAGGAGTCTACGGACCATGTAATCGTAAAGAGCGGCAAGCTGTTCTGGCAGGTCGCTCTCGACGCTGTTATCCAGACCCGCTTTCAGACCGTTATCAATGATATTAATGGCTTTCGACAATGCATCTCCCCGGGCCGGGACGTCTCCTTGTTCAAGGAAAAGACGGGCCCGGACGAGCGCACTCAGTGCGCCGTCGAATAGCATGACAATCAACTGATGCGGAGTGGCACTCATTACAGCACTTTCAACACCTACCTGTTGGTAGGAGAGCACACCACTTTTACTATACATGTTCGTTCCTTAACTGCTATTTAGAGCTGAATTGTTGCGTCAAATAGCTGGCCGTGTTGTTCAGTTTGCTGATGAGCGTATCCAGCGAAGTGAACTGTGCTTTGTAGCGGGCCATCGTTGAGTCAATGGTATCGGACATATCATCGTAGCGCTGCTTGAGGGTTTTCAAGGTGCTATTGATACCGTCCTGAGCGTTTTTGATGACCCCGGAGCTGGTGGTGGATGTATCCAGCATCTGAGTCAGCGTGTTGTTCATTTGGGTGGCGAAACCTGTGGTTTTGCCATCGCCAACGAAGTACTGCTGAACTGCCTGTGGGTTGTCGGTCAGCGCTTTGGTCAGCTTGGTGGTGTCGATCTTCAGATTCCCCGTGGCGCCATCTGAGCCGGTTACCGGATCCTGAGTAATCCCCAACTGTGCGGCAATGCCGTAAGTGCCAGTCTGCACGTTAGTCAACAGGCTACGCAGCTGCGACTGAATCGAACGTACGTTGTTATCACCCACCAGCGCTCCGTTGTTGCTGGACTGGTCTGTTCCGGCATCAACGGCGACATATTTTGTCACGCTGGCGATTGTGGATTGCAGCGAGTTGTAAGCGGTGACCCAGTCGGTAATCGCTTTATTGTTTGCATCCGTGGTACGCGCCACTGTCAGGGTTTCTGCTGCGGTACTAGGCGATTTCAACGTCAGCGTCATGCCCGGTACGGCATCGGAAATCGTATTACTGGAACGCTCAATGCTAATGTCGTTAACGGACACAATGGCGTTCTTTGACGCGCTCTGTTCGCTCAGGTTCAGCGCCTGCTGCAGGGTGTCATCGCCAGTGACGCTAACCGTCATGTCGAAGTCGGTCCCTGTAGATTTAGAGGTGAGCATCAGGCGGTAGTCGTTATCTGCCGCTTTGATCACCGTGGCGCTGACGTTGCCGTTGGCTTTATTAATGGCATTGGCGATCCCCGTCAGGCTGGTGTCGGAATCCGACAGCGTTACCTCTAAAGGATCTTTTGTGCCCGGCTGAGTGATGGTGAGCTTACGCGTGCCGTCTGCAGTGGTGCCACCCAGCTGGGTATTGTTCGCTGCGAACGAACCCGAAGTCAGGACCTGCGCCTTAGCGACCTGAATCACGTTCACATTGTAATTACCGATAGCCGCGTCGCTGGTTGTCACAGCAGAAAACGACGTATTGGTACTGGATACCGTTGTGGAGTTCCAGGTCGCCACTTTGCCAAGATTTGCTGTTGCCGTTTGTAAGCTGGTCAGGGCACTTTGCAATTTTCCATAAGCGCTAAGCTGGGCGTTATAGGTATTTTGTTGGTTGGTAATTGTCGTAAGCTTGGACTGCTCCGCTGTTTCTAACTGGTTATATAGCGTAGTGAGGTCCAGGTTCGAGCCAACGCCCAGGTTACTAATAGTGGCCATGTCTAATTTCCTTCAGAATCGGATAGAACTTGACTCTCTATCGGCTTACATGCGGAAAAGTTTATACATGACGTGAAAAAATAATCGGCGGAATAACCTGTTGCCCGGGGGCTATATAGGCTGATTAAAAAGGGTGAATAACGGCATCTCTATCTTCAAAAATGGCTAAGGTTGTGCCTTTTAAAGCGTGATTTAGAAACGGCGTTAAAAAATAAATCAATAAAAAACAAATAATTAAGATTTTCTGTGGATTATTTCTAAAGTCCACCGACAACCCGTCGATAACCTTGTTGACGGTGAGACGCAGCGAGTGTCAGGCACCGATTCTAAATCCATTTTTTGAAGGAAATAAACCATGGCTGTTATCAATACGAACCTGATGTCCCTGACTACTCAGAACAACCTGAACAAATCTCAGTCTGCGCTGGGTACCGCTATCGAGCGTCTGTCTTCTGGTCTGCGTATCAACAGCGCAAAAGACGATGCAGCAGGTCAGGCGATTTCTAACCGCTTCACCTCTAACATCAAGGGTCTGACTCAGGCTTCCCGTAACGCCAACGACGGTATCTCTATTGCTCAGACCGCTGAAGGTTCTCTGAACGAAATCAACAACAACTTACAGCGTATTCGTGAGCTGTCTGTTCAGGCGCAGAACGGGACTAACTCCGCTTCTGACGTCGACTCCATCCAGTCTGAAGTTAACCAGCGTCTGGACGAGATCAACCGCGTTGCAAACCAGAGCCAGTTCAACGGCATCAAAATCCTGGCCGGTAGCAGCGCTGCGACCAAAATCTCTATCCAGGTTGGTGCGAACGACGGTCAGAAAATTGACATCCAGATTAACGGCAACAGCGGCTGGAACAAATTCACCTCTTCTGGTACTGCTGGCGTGACTACCGGTGTGACCGGCGGCGGCACCCGTAACGTGAAGACTCAGGGCTTCGACGTTATGGCGACTAACGTTCTGTCTTCTATCGATGATGCTCTGAAAGCCGTTGATAACCAGCGTTCTGACCTGGGTGCGATTCAGAACCGTTTCGAATCCACCATCTCTAACCTGAACAACACCGTGACTAACCTGTCCGCAGCACAGTCCCGTATTCAGGATGCTGACTACGCGACCGAAGTGTCCAACATGTCCCGTGCGCAGATCCTGCAACAGGCTGGTACTTCTGTTCTGTCCCAGGCAAACCAGGTTCCACAGACCGTTCTGTCCCTGCTGCGTTAATCCGCAAGCTTTTAGCGGTATCGATAAGCCAACCCTTTGGGGTTGGCTTTTTTGTTATTCACGATGAGGAAAATGCCCGGCGGCCCGGCGCTGGGAGGACTCACTGGCAGTGTGCCGTCATTTTTCGAGGAAGAGATGAAATAGCCGTATTTTTCCCCCTTACTCCAGGAATCACTTTCCCCGTCGCCGGATACGATGCAAGAAACGTTTTCATTATTAAGGATTGCGCAGTGTTCTCACTGGACTCATCGCCTGGCTTCGGCTTTATTTCTCAAACCGCTGGCGTACCTGAGGCCACAGGCATCAGGGCCGGGCTTTCGCCGTTTCGTTTGCAGGCAGCAGCCTGGCTTTACGGCGTTGAGGTGAGCGCTCCTTCTGCTTCACGAATCCTGCTGCTAGGCTGCTGTGAACCTTCGCAGCTTATTGCGATTGCCCAGAGCCTGCCTGCGGCAGACATTGTGGTCATCGATTTAATTGCCCAAAAAGTCGAAGCCTGCCAGCAGCAAACCGAAGCCTGTGGGATCCGCAACGTGCAGCTGTTTTGCGCCGGGCTGGACGAGTTACTGAAAAGCGAACCAGGACTGTTTGACTTTGTTGTTATCCATGGTCTTTTCACGCTGGTGGATGATGAAACACGCCAGGCAGTGTTGACGTTCTGCCAGCAGCATCTGACAGAGCAGGGCGTTATCGGCTTCGAATGGAACACACAACCGGGTAGCCAGACCGCGCAGATCTTACAGGACGCCATCGCGCTGCATACCAGCCGGGTTGACGATCCGCAGCAGCTTCTGGCAAGCGCCAGAGCAGCATTAACCTGGCTGTCGCTTGGCATGAGTCAGCATCCGCAGCGCGCAAATCTGCTGGAGCTTATCAGGGCAGCGGAAGCGATGGACGATGACACCTTCACGCTACGCTACCTGCAAAATATTAATCACTCGGATTATCTGGTCGATTTCAACCAGTGTGCGGTACGCGCCGGGCTTAGCTATGTCGGGGATGCTTATCCGTGGCTGGAGTGTCCCGATCACTTTGGCGAGACGGTGGCGGAGATCAATCAGACTATCTGCTCGCCGGACGACAAAGTTCTTTTCCAGCAATATCTGGATGTTGCTGTCTGCCGTCAGACTCGCTTTAGCCTGTTGGTCAGCACCGCACGCGAAGCCGCAATCACTTCGCTGCCTGACCTTGCCAGACTGCGCGATTTTCACTGGGCCGGAAATTTCCACCGTGAAATGAATGCCAACGGTGTTGTTCGCAACAGCTTCACCACTGCGTCCGGTGGATTTATCAGCACGGATAATGCTGTTGCGCTGTCGGTGTTGGATGTGATTGGCGAAGCCTGGCCACTTTCAGTCAACTTTGAGCAACTTTGTTTTCACACTCGTTCGCCTGAAGCCGATAAAGCAAAGCATGAAGTTGAGCTGCTTAATGCGCTCGAAGCGCTTTTTAAGCAGGGCTCAACCGGACTGCACTTTCAGCTTTTAGCCTCCGGCTACAACGAGGTGACTTCCGTCGGGATCGGTTCGTTTATGGAGGGCTATGTCTCGCAGTTGAAAGCGGGTATTAACCTCTGGCAGGAGCCCGTTGCGCTGACGGTGCAGGAAGTCAGCGTGATTGAGAAACGTAGCTATGCCTTTGCCGATATCAAGCTGCTTGAAGGACTACGGCGCAAGGGCGTGCTTATCGCTAACGCTGAGAGCTGGCGTCATCACTTCCAGTCCTTAATCACAGAAGTGAGCGTGGACGAACTGGCGCCTGTAGTGATGCCGCTGATCCTGTTTTCCACCTCTGTGAAGCAGGGGGGCTTTTGCTCCACGCCTGTTTTGCCACGCATAAAGAACAGTGATGCAGGGCAGATTAAACCGATGCCGCAAAAAAACCTCGACCGCATGTACGGCATGATCACTGCGGGTGAGTATGAGCAGGCGCGCGAAGTTGCCCTGGAGCTGGTGCGTCAGCATCCCGAGAATCCGAACGCCTGGCTTGAGCTTTCTCGCGTCTATTCGCGTACACGGCAAAATAGCTCCGCTATTCAGGCTATCGTTCGCAGTCTGGCGATTATTCCGGCCAACTGGGACATTTACTTTGAACTGGCGATAACGGCCTGGCATCTGGATCGTCAGTGGCTGACCGGACGACTGGTGCGGGCCATTTTGAGCGTTAATCCTCAGCATGCGCTCTCCTGGGACGTGTTAGGCCGCTTGTACACCGAACATGACGCGTTTACCTCCGGAGAAATTTGCTTCGATAACGCTCTGCGCCTGATGCCGAGAAACAGCGGGATGCTCGCTAACCTCGCAAATCTTAAGGCGGAGCAGGCCTGCATCGAAGAGTCCATTGCCTTGTTCCGTCGGGCCATTAAAGAAAGCCCGCAGGAGTTTGATTACGACACCAGTCTGATGTTCAGCCTTGCGCACAGCACGGAGATTACGACGCAGCAGCTTTATCAGGAGCACGTCAAAACGGGGCGGAAATATGAGGCCTGGGCGCGCAAACAGAACGTGCGCTTTACCTGGCCGCAAAGCAAAGATCCTCAGCGTTGTCTGAAGGTCGGCTTTGTCTCCGGCGATCTGTGCCGCCATCCGGTATCCGGGTTCGTCAAGCCTTTCTGGCAGGCGCTGAACCGTGACAGACATGAGCTGTATGTCTATCACACTTCCCCGCTCTACGATCAGGTCAGCCAGTTCTTTGAGGAGAGTGCCACAGAGTGGAAAAACGTCAGCCAGATAAGTGACGTGGAACTGGCAAGGGTCATCAACGCCGACGAGATCGATATTCTCATCGACCTGTCGGGCTACACGGCTTACAACCGCCTCACCACGTTTTCTCTGAAGCCGACGCCGCTTTCCATTAGTTGGATTGGCTATCCTGGAACGACGGGGATCCCGACCATGGATTATCACATCTGTGGAACGGGCCTGGCGACGGAAGGAGAGCTGGAGGATCAGTTCAGCGAAGCACTCATCTATATGCAGATGCCAGTTCAATTCGAGCCGGATAAGAACTCCCCTGAGGTCAATACGCTTCCGGCGTTGAAGGGCAAGGGCTTCACCTTTGGCAGCCTTAACAGGCCGAAGAAAATTAATGACAGCGTGCTGCAGCTGTGGGCTCGAATTCTGGTCGCCGCGCCGGAGTCGCGCATGCTGATTGGCTACATGCCGGGCGAAGAGGTTTCCGCAATTTTGCGTAAAAAGCTGGAAAGTTACGGTGTGAAGCCAGAGCAGCTTATTTTCCGCAATAAAACCCATCTCATGGAATACATGCTGATGCATCATGAGATTGACCTGATGCTGGACACCTTCCCGTATACCGGCGGCACGACGAGCAATAACGCGATGTGGATGGGCGTGCCAACTATCACCTTGAATGGTGAAACCATGGCCGCGCGTCAGGGGGCTGAGATTATGAAAGCCTACCGCCATGAGCAATTTATCGTCATCAATGAAGAAGATTATTTCCAACAGGCAATCGGCTGGCTAAATCGGCTTGATGAATTAAACGAGATCCGTATGGCTATGCGTGAGCAGTTTAACAGCGATAAGAAAGACAATTTTGATGCTTCGCTGGGGCTGGAAAAAACGCTGCGCGCTATCTGGCAACGTTATTGCGCGGGTGAAGAGCCCGCGACCATGACTATCGAAATTTAAGTATCAGGCTGTGGTATCAGCCCCGGAGGTTCCCTGTGCGTGACAATATTTATGTAACCAGCCCGTTGCTGCCGCCGCTTGAGGAGTTTATTCCCTACCTCGAGCAAATCTGGCAGAGCAAACATCTGACCAATGCCGGGCCATTTCATCAGCAGCTTGAAGCGGAGCTGGCGAATTATCTGGGCGTTGAGCACTTGTGCTTATTCTCCAATGGCACCCTGGCATTGTTGACGGCGCTCCAGGCGCTTCGGGTCAAAGGTGAAGTGATCACCACGCCTTATTCCTTTGTGGCGACCGCACACTCCATTCTTTGGAATTCGCTGACTCCGGTATTTGTTGATATTGATCCGCTCACCTGCAATATGGATCCGGCGAAAATCGAAGCGGCAATTACGCCGGAGACCACGGCGATCCTGCCCGTTCACTGCTATGGTATTCCGTGTGACGTGGATGAGATCCAGCGTATTGCCGACATGTATGATCTGCGGGTGATTTACGATGCGGCCCACGCTTTTGGCGTTAAACAGGATGGGCTGAGCGTACTGAACCAGGGCGATTTATCGATCCTGAGTTTCCATGCCACCAAAGTATTTAATACCGTCGAGGGCGGAGCGATTATCTGTCGCGATGCCAAAATGAAAAAGCGCATTGATTTCCTGAAGAACTTTGGCTTTGCCGATGAAACCACGGTGGTGGCGACGGGAATTAACGGCAAAATGAACGAGGTACAGGCCGCATTTGGCATGCTGCAACTGCGTCATATTGATGACGCACTGGAGAAGAGGCGTGCGGTTTATCAGCGTTACCAGAGCCTGCTGCAAAATATTCCGGGGCTACGTTTACTTGAGGCGCCTGAAAATGTCGAATGGAATTGCGCCTATGTTCCCGTCTTTATTGGCCCAGAATTTGGCTGTTCGCGAGACAGCATTTATGAGCAGATGAAAAAGGAGAATATTTTCACCCGCCGCTATTTTTATCCGCTGATTTCTGAATTTCCTATGTACCGGGGTCTGCCAAGTGCTCGTCCTGGCCATCTTTCCGTCGCTGAATCGGTGTCGGCTTCCGTGCTTTGTCTGCCTGTATATCCGACGTTAACGCTGCAGGAGGTGGATGAGATTGTGGAACTGCTGCTGAGTTTTTCGGCCCATAGGTCGGGGCCTCAAATCAAAATGGCGGTCGCGGAGATCTGAAATGAAACGAGTGATTACCTTTGGGACTTTTGATGTCTTCCATATCGGCCACGTCAATATTTTGCAACGGGCTGCCGCCCTGGGGGATTATTTAATTGTCGGGGTGTCCTCCGACGCCCTGAATTTCTCCAAGAAGCAGCGTAACCCTATCTACCGTCAGGCTGACCGGGAGAGGATCATTGCCTCGCTGAAGTGTGTGGACGAAGTGTTTATCGAGGAGACGCTCGAGGATAAACTGCGCTATATCGAACAGTATCGCGCCGATTTGCTGGTGATGGGAGATGACTGGTTGGGGAGATTTGACTGGGTGAAACCTAAATGCGAGGTGCTCTATTTGCCACGGACGCCTTCCATCTCCACAACAGAAATCATCGAAATCGCCCGAGAACGCTAATCCCCCATGTTTCAATGGGGGTTTTTTATTAATTAAGCAGCGAATTTTTCTCTGCAATCCACTCCTGAAGCAGCGCCGACATCTTTTCAAATTCCGTCACAATCAGCGATTCACAGCCCGGATAGAGGAACGATTGAATATGCGGATGCGGGCCCTGAGCACGACCCATTCCCAGACGCGGATAATCGATCGTCAGACCTTTCCCTGTTTCGGTTAAATAATCGAGCAGATTAAACTGATTAGCGCCATCAGCCTGCCATGCGAACATCTGATATTCCCCATTCACGTACAGCAAATGGAAAAGCTCAGAAGTAATGGCGTAGCCTTTACGCAGCGGCATACCTTCCGTTTCACCCTGTTGCGCGGCGAACAGGTTCCTGCTGTAGCAATACTCACGTTTGCCTGAAAGGGCAGAGAACGTGTGGGCTGATTTTTCTGCGGGTAAATCCAGCAGTTCCAAAGCGGTTTTTTGCAGGTCCAGCATGCTAACCAGATGATTAATATCGCGGCCTTTTTGCTGCGGATCGTAAATAAATGCAGGCGTATGAACCAGAGAAGTATAGGGTTCGATGCCGTGGGCGAAGCCGCCGTAAATACCGTGGTTCCAGAAGTCATCGCCATGATCGCCGAAAACCACCAGACAGGTGTTTTCCATTTGCTTGTGATCCATCAGCAAGCGCAGAATATCGCCAACGGTATTATCCATGCTTTCATAACCGCGCTGCCAGCGTGCAAAGGTATTATCGCCCGCGGCTTTATAGCCGTCCTGATAGCAGAGGTGACTGCTCAGATTCCAGATATAAAGCGCAAACGGTTTAGATTTATCGGCGATAACCGACTCGGCGTTACGCAGCATTTCGCCTGAGGTATCGAACCATTCATATGGCTGCTCTGCGCTCCAGATAGTATCAAAGCTGGCCCAGTTTTTAGGGAACCCCAGACCGCGAGTCTGATAACCCTGCTGTGCAAGAAGATCGAATAACGCCGGTGACTGACGATTGACCTGTAAGCCCACTTCAAAATTAACGTTGCGCTCCAGTACATTTTCGTCGCCGTGTAGTAAATCGCTGACGGCCATAAATGAGGAGGTGGCAGAGGAAATAAAATTATTAAAGCGCAGGCAGTGCGGGGCAAGGTTATTCAGGCAAGGGAACCAGTGGCGGTGGCTAAAAATCGCCTGATTAAGGCTTTCCAGGTGAATAAAGACAATGTTTTTGTTCATGTTCATTCCTTAATCAGGACGTCAAGCATGCTAATGTCAAAGGTGTAAATCCCGCAGGAGCGATGCACTTCATCGCGCTCGCGGAAGCTGTCGTCGATAAAGATGGCGTCAGGCTCGGTGATATAAGAGGATTTTTTATCCTGCTCTGTCAGGTGATAAACCCGGTCAAACAGGGTGGTCAGTCGCCATTTATTCAGTTGCTGATAAATATCACCGCGATGACGAGTCAGGAGAGAAAGGGGAATTCCCTCGTTCACGCACTGATATAAAAAGGCGATCAGCGGCAGGCACAATTTTTGATGAATTATTAGCGTGTCATCGAAATCGACATACACATGGCTGAAGGTAATGTCGCTGCGATAGCGATTACTTAAAGCCCGGCTGATACGTTCTACCGGTAAAAGAGCGGGCAGGGTGAAAGCAATATTTTGATGCTCGTAAAGCGACAGAAGCGGGAAATTAACGCCGCGCACCCGGTTAAGGGCCATTGTCCCGGCTATTCGCGGCGCGACCTCCAGCAGTGTTAACACGCTGTCATTGCTGTATTTGAGCTGGAAAAACCAGGCCCCGCGCAGGTTCAGACGCGTCGAAATTTTTTCCGCCATTTCTCTGACGCCTTCTATTTCGATACGCTTCGAGCCCATCGAAATGCCAGCCCGGATGCGCTCGCGGGTGCGTGGTTGACAGAAGATCACGCCCTGGGCGTTGCTGAAACAATCGACGGTATATTCTGCTCCAGACAGGTATTCACAAATGATAACGCCAGGGTGTTCCGCAAGATGTCGGCGTAACGACGTTTCATCTGCGATTTTGACTGCGCCCTGTGCACCCTGACCGCGGTCAGGCTTTACAAATACGGGCCACTCAGTTATTTCTTCAACGGTTTCATAACAGCGTGGAACGTGAATAACATCGGCAAGTGCTTTATAAGTCAGGCTCTTATAGCGGGTAATTTCACAGCATTCGGCGTTTGAAGTGATCACTCTGGCAGCGATATTTTCCTGCTTTTGAGCATAGGCAAACAGCACATCATCATGAGCCGGGAAAATATAATGAATTTCGTGCCGGGAAATAAACGTCTGTAAAGCCGACAGCCAGTTATCTGATGTTATTCCGGGCAGCAGGTGATAATCACAATCATAGTAACGAGCATGATTGTCATAGTCTTCGCCCGCCAGAAAAAGCCGAACGGATTTGTCAAAGCGCAGCGACTGCCAAATCTCACGACCAATCTCTGTTCCGGCCGGTGAAATCAAAACATTAATCATCAGAGGTCTGCCTGAAAGAGGATTTTACACTTTCCAGTATGAGGTCCTTACTTACGTGCAACTCCCCAAATAACCCCTCCTTTTAGCCACTATTCCGTCGATTAAAACCCCTGCAGAAACGGATAATCATGCCGATAACTCATCTATTGCAGGGCTGTTTATCGTGAATTCACTCTATACCGCTGATGGTGTAATGGATAAACACTCGCTGTGGCAGCGTTATGTCCCTCTGGTGCGACACGAAGCATTGCGCCTTCAGGTGCGCCTGCCCGCGAGCGTGGAACTGGACGATCTGCTTCAGGCGGGCGGCATTGGGCTACTGAATGCCGTCGAACGTTACGATGCACTGCAAGGCACGGCGTTTACCACTTACGCAGTACAACGCATTCGCGGCGCGATGCTCGATGAGCTGCGCAGCCGGGACTGGGCGCCCAGAAGCGTGCGGCGTAACGCCCGCGAAGTGGCGCAGGCGATGGGGCAACTGGAGCAGGAGCTGGGACGCAACGCCACCGAGACGGAGGTTTCCCAGCGCCTGGGCATTGCCGTTGAGGAGTATCGACAGATGCTGCTCGATACCAACAACAGTCAGCTTTTCTCCTACGACGAGTGGCGGGAAGAGCACGGCGACAGTATCGAGTTAGTGACTGAAGAGAACCAGCAGGAGAACCCGCTTCATCAGCTGATGGAAGGAAACCTGCGTCAGCGAGTGATGGATGCCATTGAAGCGTTACCGGAGCGCGAACAGCTGGTGCTGACGCTTTACTACCAGGAGGAACTCAATCTGAAGGAGATTGGTGCCGTACTGGAGGTGGGAGAGTCGCGCGTCAGTCAGCTTCACAGCCAGGCCATAAAGCGTTTGCGAACAAAACTGGGGCGGTACCAGGAAGGCGGTTAAACCGTTATGCCTGGGGAATGCCGCACATAGCATTAACGACCAGGAGTTATCATGACGGTGCAGCAGGTAAAAAGACGGCCTTTAAGCCGCTATCTCAAAGACTTTAAACACAGCCAGACGCATTGCGCCCATTGCCACAAAATGCTCGACCGCATCACGCTGGTCCGGGCCGGCGAAATCGTCAACAAAATCGCTATATCCCGCCTTGATATGCTGATGGACGAAGCTGACTGGCAGCAGGAGCGCCGCGAGTGGGTCGCGCTGTGCCGCTTCTGCGGCGATCTGCACTGCAAAGAGCAGAGCGACTTCTTCGATATCCTTGGCTTCAAGCAGTATCTCTTTGAACAAACCGATATGAGTCCGGGCACCGTGCGCGAATATGTGGTGCGTCTGCGTCGCCTTGGTAATCATCTGACGACCCTGAAAATCGACCGTGAGCTGCTGGACGGCGAACCAGACGAAACGCTCTCACCGTGGTTGCCGCAGACCAGCACCAATAACTACCGCATTGCCCTAAGAAAATATTCGCAATTCAAAAACCTGCGCCCGGTGGAGCCAAAGCAGAAGTTCGCCATGCAGGCAATCTCTGAGTTATATTGAATTTGAATAGCCTATAGCGGAAGGGTATTAGCTGTTTTTCCCAGACGCCTTACACTGCAAAAAAATTCACATGTTCGGGGGAAGAATGAAATTAGCAATTATGGGCCGTCAGGCTCTGATGGGCATGATGGCCGTGGCGCTGGTCGCCGGGGCGAGCGTGAAAACTTTCGCCGCTGAAAACCTGCTGAATCAGGTCAAAGAACGCGGTTCGCTGCGCGTCGGGCTGGAAGGCACTTATCCGCCATTCAGCTTCCAGGGCGATGACGGCAAGCTGACCGGTTTTGAAGTGGAATTCGCACAGGAACTGGCCAAGCATCTGGGCGTGAAAGCAGACCTGAAACCGACCAAATGGGACGGCATGCTGGCCTCGCTGGATTCCAAACGTATCGATGTGGTGATCAACCAGGTAACCATCTCCGACGTGCGTAAGCAGAAGTATGACTTCTCCACGCCGTACACCGTGTCCGGTATTCAGGCGCTGGTGAAAAAGGGCAATGAAGGCACCATCAAAACCGCGGCGGACCTGAAAGGTAAAAAAGTTGGCGTGGGTCTGGGCACTAACTATGAAGAGTGGCTGCGCCAGAACGTGCAGGGCGTGGATGTACGCACCTATGATGACGATCCGACCAAATATCAGGATCTGCGCGTAGGCCGTATTGATGCGATTCTGGTTGACCGTCTGGCGGCGCTGGATCTGGTCAAGAAAACCAACAATACCCTGGCCGTCACCGGTGAAGCGTTCTCCCGTCAGGAGTCTGGCGTGGCGCTGCGTAAAGGCAACGAAGACCTGCTGAAAGCGGTCGACGCGGCTATCGCCGAAATGCAGAAAGACGGTAGCCTGAAAGCGCTCTCCGAGAAGTGGTTCGGGGCTGACGTTACCAAATAAACCGTAGTTTCCCTCTCCCTAACCCTCTCCCACAGGGAGAGGGAACTGCACGGAGTCAGTTGTGACTTTCTCCTTCTCTCACGGGGAGAAAGAACTGCACGGAGTCGGTTGTGACTTTCTCCTTCTCTCACGGGGAGAAAGAACTGCACGGAGTCGGTTGTGACTTTCTCCTTCTCCATTCAGGGAGAGGGTCGGGGAGAGGGGGACAGGCAGCGCAGAACACGCGTTTGTTTGTCGATAAAAATCTCAAAAAGGCGCTAACTCAGCGCCTTTTTTCATTTCGCCCGCAACTGTGTGCATAATAAAAAGAAAACAGGAGCTGCTATGTCACTGCACAATCTCACACGTTTCCCCCGGCTGGAATTTATTGGCGCGCCAACGCCGCTGGAATACCTGCCACGTTTCTCCGACTATCTGGGCCGCGATATCTTTATCAAGCGCGACGACGTCACGCCGATGGCGATGGGCGGCAACAAACTGCGCAAGCTCGAATTCCTTGCCGCAGATGCGCTGCGTGAAGGCGCAGATACCCTGATCACTGCCGGTGCTATTCAGTCTAACCACGTTCGTCAGACGGCAGCCGTGGCGGCAAAGCTGGGCCTGCACTGCGTGGCGCTGCTGGAAAACCCAATTGGAACCCAGGCAGAAAACTATCTCAGCAACGGCAACCGCCTGCTGCTGGACTATTTCAATGCGCAAATTGAGATGTGCGATGCGTTGACCGATCCTAACCGTCAACTGGAAGAGCTGGCCACGCGCGTGGAAGCGCAGGGCTTTCGTCCTTACGTGATCCCGGTCGGTGGTTCGAACGCGATTGGCGCACTAGGCTATGTAGAAAGCGCGCTGGAAATCGCTCAGCAGTGTGAAGGCGTAGTGTCGATCTCTTCGGTGGTCGTGGCCTCCGGCAGCGCGGGCACGCATGCGGGGCTTGCCGTGGGATTAGAACAGCTGATGCCTGAGGCAGAGCTGATTGGCGTGACGGTCTCCCGCCATATTGCCGATCAAAAACCGAAGGTTGTTACCCTGCAGCAGGCCGTGGCGGAAAGCCTGGAGCTAAAAGCGAAAGCGGAAATTACACTTTGGGACGATTACTTTGCTCCTGGTTACGGCACGCCAAACGAAGAAGGGATGGAAGCGGTGAAGCTGCTGGCCCGTCTGGAGGGCATTCTGCTGGATCCGGTTTATACCGGTAAAGCAATGGCCGGGCTGATTGATGGCATCAGTCAGAAACGCTTTAAGGATGAAGGGCCGATTCTCTTCGTTCACACCGGCGGTGCTCCGGCGCTGTTCGCCTATCATCCACACGTATAAAAGACGCCCATAATGCAAGAAAGTATCCAACTGGTTATTGATTCGCTGCCCTATCTGCTGAAAGGGGCGGTCTTCACCTTACAGCTCAGCATCGGCGGGATGTTCTTCGGGCTGGTGCTCGGTTTCTTACTGGCGCTGATGCGAATGTCTCCGGTCGGCCCCGTTCGCTGGCTGGCGCGCTTCTATATCTCCATTTTTCGCGGCACGCCGCTTATCGCCCAGCTGTTTATGATCTATTACGGCCTGCCGCAGTTTGGTATTGAGCTGGATCCGATCCCGGCGGCGATGATTGGCCTGTCGCTCAATACCGCAGCCTACACTTCGGAAACGCTGCGAGCGGCGATTTCGTCGATTGAAAAAGGTCAGTGGGAAGCTGCCGCCAGTATTGGTATGACGCCATGGCAGACTTTGCGTCGTGCGATCCTTCCTCAGGCCGCCCGCGTGGCGCTGCCGCCGCTGTCTAACAGTTTTATCAGCCTGGTAAAAGACACCTCGCTTGCGGCCACCATTCAGGTACCGGAGCTGTTCCGTCAGGCGCAGCTTATCACCTCGCGCACGCTGGAAGTGTTCACCATGTATCTTGCGGCCTCGCTGATTTACTGGGTGATGGCAACGGTACTCTCTGCATTGCAGAACTACTTCGAAAACCAGCTGAACCGCCAGGAGCGTGATCCGAAATGAGTGCTATCGACGTTAAAAACCTGGTGAAAAAATTCCACGGACAGACGGTGCTGCACGGTATCGACCTGCAGGTGAACGAGGGCGAAGTAGTGGCGATCATCGGGCCGAGCGGTTCGGGTAAAACCACGCTGCTGCGCAGCATCAACCTGCTGGAGCAGCCAGAGAGCGGCACAATTCGCGTCGGGGATATCACCATCGATACCGCGAGACCGCTGAGTCAGCAAAAGGGGCTTATCCGTACTCTGCGCCAGCACGTGGGGTTTGTATTCCAGAACTTCAATCTGTTTCCACACCGCACGGTGATGGAGAACATTATTGAAGGGCCGGTGATCGTCAAGAGTGAAAACAAAAGCGAAGCTGAGACGCGTGCCCGAGAGTTGCTGGCCAAAGTGGGGTTAACTGGAAAAGAAACCAGCTACCCGCGGCGTTTGTCCGGCGGCCAACAGCAGCGCGTGGCAATTGCGCGGGCGCTGGCTATGCGCCCGGATGTGATTCTGTTTGATGAGCCGACTTCCGCGCTGGACCCTGAGCTGGTGGGGGAGGTGCTGAACACCATTCGTCAGTTGGCGCTTGAAAAGCGCACGATGGTTATTGTGACCCATGAAATGAGTTTTGCCCGCGACGTGGCGGACCGGGCCATCTTTATGGATCAGGGTCGCATTGTGGAGCAGGGCGAAGCCAAAGCGCTGTTTGCCAACCCTCAGCAACCGCGCACGCGCCAGTTCCTCGAAAAATTCCTCATGCAGTAGTTCTCAAAACGGCCTGAAAATCTCAGGCCGTTTTTTTATATAACCAAATAATTTACTTTAAGATTTATAACCCTTAGTCACTACGGGCTTATTTCGCTGTGAGTCGCACAAAGCTTTTATCCACCAGTTTGCCCGGGGGGAGCAGGGCGTATCAGATTATTTACGGCATCTACGATTTTTTACATATATAAATAAGAATTATGTGTTAGTTTGCTGTATTCACAGGAATGATTATCAATCAGGAGTTTTCTCGTCAGATATGAGGGACATCGATTTTTTTCAGTGGCGTAAAGCGATAACGCAACAATTCCAGGCCGCCACGGCAAATGACCAGGTCTATGCCATTTTGCAGCAGCAGACTCACTCGCTGGAATATGACTGGTTCGCCTTGTGTGTACGGCATCCGGTCCCCTTCACCCGCCCTAAACTTTCTCTGCACACCACCTACCCGAAAGCCTGGATGGAGCATTACCAGGCCGAGAATTATTTCGCCATCGATCCTGTGTTGAAAATGGAGAATTACCGCAACGGGCATCTTCCCTGGAGTGAAAGCTTATTCAGCGAAACCCAGGCGTTCTGGAGTGCCGCGCGTGACCATGGCCTGCAGCGGGGGATCACTCAGTCCTTAATGCTGCCTAATCGTGCGCACGGTTTTTTATCGGTATCGCGGCAGGGTCATCAGCCGAACCCGCACTCCGACGATGAAACGGAGTTGCGCCTGCAAACCTTGATGGAGCTGAGTCTGGCCACGCTGCTGCGTCTGGAGGATACGATGGTGATGGCGCCGGAAATGCGATTCAGCAAACGCGAACTGGAAATTCTGAAGTGGACTGCGGAGGGGAAAACCTCAGCGGAAATAGCGATCATTCTGTCGATATCTGAAAATACCGTGAATTTTCACCAAAAGAATATGCAGAAGAAATTCAACGCGCCAAACAAGACGCAAATTGCCTGCTATGCCGCTGCGACTGGCGTTATCTGAAGGCATCCGACGTTCTGCGTGTCAGACGTAAAACCGGCTGCACATGGCAGCCGGTTTCATCATTACTGGCGGTAAGCCTGTTTAATTTGCTTAACTGTGCTGGAAAATACGGCCGCCTGAGCTTCATCTTCCATCTGCGTGATTTGCTTTTCCATTTTAATAATCACGCGCCCTGCATCTGCCTGGCCCATCGCCTGAAGCATCAGGGTCAGCAGGGCTTTCAGACAGGAAACTTCCTGGGACAGTTGTTGATTATTCTCAGCAGTGGAAAAATCAGGAGTGCTCATCTATTTCCTCGTTGGATTTTATCGCGCTTATGCGGTGGTAACAGTAAAGGTCGCGCAGTATACCACAGGCTCAGGAGAAAACGGGAGTGTCTGATTTTTGTCCTATGCTTAGAGGTGTTTAGCGCTAATTAACGCGCGGGCAAATGATTATATGTTTAGCCCGGGTTCATCGTTAGTTAATTATTGTTACACTTTTGCAATCGTATTTATCATCTGCGCAAAAACTCGTGTTATCGGGAAATTTCTGAAACGACCATTTAAAAAAATGGTTGTTGTATCTGTCTGTTTTGTGAATGTTTCCAGCCGTTGTACGTTTTGATTTCCAGAAAAAGTCGCTAAATGTTGAATGGAACATCTTTTGCCTTTCAAACTCGAGATAAAACCCGTTAATATGAACGCGAATTTAGAGAGAGTTGCGTTATCCCTATTCTGGAGATTATTCCTTTGATCAACATCCTTCTTGTTGATGACCACGAACTGGTGCGCGCAGGGATACGACGCATTCTGGAAGATATAAAGGGTATTAAGGTTGTCGGTGAAGTCTGCTGTGGCGAAGATGCGGTGAAATGGTGCCGTGCTAACCCGGTAGATGTTGTGCTAATGGACATGAACATGCCAGGTATTGGCGGGCTGGAAGCCACGCGCAAAATTGCGCGCTCCACCGCAGGTACCCGAGTCATCATGCTTACCGTTCACACGGAAAATCCGCTGCCCGCCAAGGTGATGCAGGCAGGGGCCGCAGGCTATCTGAGTAAAGGTGCCGCACCACAGGAGGTGGTCAACGCCATTCGCTCTGTCTTTGCCGGTCAGCGTTACATCGCTTCCGACATTGCTCAGCAAATGGCCCTGAGCCAGATTGAACCTGAAAAAACAGAATCACCGTTTGCCAGTTTGTCTGAACGTGAATTGCAGATTATGCTGATGATCACCAAAGGCCAGAAGGTGACTGAGATCTCCGAACAGTTGAATCTCAGCCCGAAAACGGTGAACAGCTACCGCTATCGTATGTTTAGCAAGTTAAACATTCATGGCGATGTGGAGCTGACGCACCTGGCAATTCGCCATGGCCTGTGTAATGCGGAGTCGTTAGCAAGTCAGTGAGTGACGTATTTGATTCAAAAGCCTTTCTGAAAACCGTGACCAGCCAGCCCGGCGTCTATCGTATGTACGACGCTGGCGGCACGGTTATCTACGTAGGCAAAGCCAAAGACCTTAAAAAGCGCCTTGCCAGTTACTTCCGCAGCAACCTCGCCTCGCGAAAAACTGAAGCCTTAGTGGCGCTCATTGCGCAGATAGACGTCACCGTAACCCACACGGAGACGGAAGCGTTGCTGCTTGAACACAACTACATCAAGCTCTATCAGCCGCGTTATAACGTGCTGCTGCGCGATGACAAATCCTACCCGTTTATTTTTCTGAGTGGCGATACTCATCCGCGCCTCGCGATGCACCGTGGGGCGAAGCACGCCAAAGGCGAATATTTTGGCCCGTTCCCGAACGGATACGCGGTAAGGGAAACCCTGGCGCTGCTGCAGAAAATTTTCCCCATTCGCCAGTGTGAGAACAGCGTGTATCGCAACCGGTCGCGCCCGTGCCTGCAATATCAGATTGGCCGTTGCCTCGGCCCATGTGTGGCGGGGCTGGTCAGCGAAGAGGAGTATGCGCAGCAGGTAGAGTACGTGCGGCTGTTCCTCGCAGGAAAAGACGAGCAGGTGGTCAATCAGCTGGTCGCCCGCATGGAAAAAGCGAGCCAGTCGTTGGCGTTTGAAGAAGCGGCGCGCATTCGCGATCAGATTCAGGCGGTGCGTCGCGTCACAGAAAAACAGTTCGTTTCCAACGAGGGCGACGACCTGGACGTTATCGGCGTGGCCTTCAACGGCGGTCTGGCCTGTGTTCACGTGCTGTTTATTCGTCAGGGCAAGGTCCTGGGCAGCCGCAGCTATTTCCCGAAGGTTCCGGCCGGAACGGAGGCGGGCGAAGTGGTGGAAACCTTTGTCGGCCAGTTCTATTTACAGGGCAGCCAGGCGCGCACGCTGCCGGGTGAAATCCTGCTCGACTTTAACCTCGGCGACAAAACGCTGCTGGCGGATTCGCTCTCCGAACTGGCGGGCCGCCGCATTAATATTCAGACGAAACCGCGCGGCGACAGGGCCCGTTACCTGAAACTCGCGCGCACCAATGCCACAACTGCGCTGGTCACCAAGCTGTCGCAGCAGTCGACCATTTCTCAACGCCTGACGGCGCTGGCAACGCAGCTGAACCTGCCGGAGGTGAAGCGTATGGAGTGTTTCGACATCAGCCATACGATGGGCGAGCAAACCGTCGCCTCCTGCGTAGTGTTCGACAGCAACGGCCCGCTGCGTGCGGAATATCGTCGTTACAACATCACCGGTATCACGCCGGGTGATGACTACGCGGCGATGAACCAGGTGCTGCGCCGTCGCTATGGCAAAGATATTGAAGAGAGCAAAATTCCGGACGTCATTTTGATCGACGGCGGGAAAGGCCAGCTCGGCCAGGCAAAGCAGGTGTTTGCAGAACTTGAGGTCAACTGGGATAAGCATCACCCGCTGCTGCTCGGCGTGGCGAAGGGTAGCGACCGTAAAGCCGGACTGGAAACCCTGTTCTTCGAGCCGGAGGGCGAGGGCTTCAACCTGCCGTCGGATTCTCCGGCACTGCACGTGATTCAACACATTCGCGATGAATCTCACGATCATGCTATTACCGGACATCGTAAAAAACGCGCGAAGGTGAAAAGCACCAGCACGCTCGAGACCATCGAAGGCGTGGGGCCAAAGCGCCGCCAGATGTTGTTGAAATATATGGGCGGCTTGCAGGGGTTGCAAAAAGCGAGCGTCGAAGATATTGCGAAAGTGCCGGGTATTTCTCACGGTCTGGCAGAAAAGATCTTCTACTCGTTGAAACATTAGGGGCTCTGTAGCAACATAGGGCTAATTTTACTGACAACAGATAGTTACCGTCGCCATGCAATTTAATATCCCTACATTGCTTACATTGTTCCGCGTCATCCTGATCCCCTTTTTCGTGCTGGCGTTCTATCTGCCTTTCGTCTGGGCCCCTTTTGCCTGCGCACTGATTTTCTTCGTTGCCGCGATAACCGACTGGTTTGACGGCTATCTCGCACGTCGCTGGAACCAAAGCACGCGGTTTGGCGCATTCCTCGATCCTGTGGCGGATAAGGTCATGGTGGCCATCGCGATGGTGCTGGTGGTGGAGCATTACCACTCCTGGTGGGTGACGCTGCCTGCGGCAACCATGATTGCCCGTGAAATCATCATCTCTGCACTGCGCGAGTGGATGGCAGAGCTTGGCAAGCGCAGCAACGTGGCGGTGTCCTGGATTGGCAAAGTCAAAACCACCGCGCAAATGGCGGCGCTGGTATGGATGCTGTGGCGGCCGAACGAGTGGGTTGAATGGGCGGGTATCGGCCTGTTTATGGTGGCAGCGGTGCTGACGCTGTGGTCAATGTTCCAGTATCTCAACGCTGCGCGCGGCGATTTGCTGGAACAGTGATCGTTTCGACGTAATTTTCAGCAAACGATCTGCTGCGGTGAAAATTAACGTTGACTCAGTGCGTCAGGTAAGTAGAATGCATCGCATCGAACGGCAGCACAGCTTGCCAGACGGTAACAAAATCAAGTGATTAACTTCATCTGATTCTGCGGGAATAGCTCAGTTGGTAGAGCACGACCTTGCCAAGGTCGGGGTCGCGAGTTCGAGTCTCGTTTCCCGCTCCAAAATTTGCGCATCATCAGATGCAGTATCGCAAGATACGCACCACCCAAGCGGGAATAGCTCAGTTGGTAGAGCACGACCTTGCCAAGGTCGGGGTCGCGAGTTCGAGTCTCGTTTCCCGCTCCAGTTTAAAAACATCGGCAGTTGCGGGTGTTAGCAATATCGGCGCGTTAGCAAAGCGGTTATGTAGCGGATTGCAAATCCGTCTAGTCCGGTTCGACTCCGGAACGCGCCTCCACTTTATTTCCCGAGGCCGGATGGTGGAATCGGTAGACACAAGGGATTTAAAATCCCTCGGCGTTCGCGCTGTGTGGGTTCAAGTCCCACTCCGGCTACCATGGGAAAACAAGAATAAAATCAATGATAAGCAGTGTCGTGAAACCACCTTCGGGTGGTTTTTTTGTATTTG
>NZ_OBEF01000016.1 GCF_900215375.1 Enterobacter sp. CC120223-11
GACCCCATGCCGAACTCAGAAGTGAAACGCCGTAGCGCCGATGGTAGTGTGGGGTCTCCCCATGCGAGAGTAGGGAACTGCCAGGCATCAAATTTAGTGTGCTGATATGGCTCAGTTGGTAGAGCGCACCCTTGGTAAGGGTGAGGTCCCCAGTTCGACTCTGGGTATCAGCACCAGTTATAACGGTCGAGTTCGGCAGATAAAAGAATTTGTCTGGCGGCAGTAGCGCGGTGGTCCCACCTGACCCCATGCCGAACTCAGAAGTGAAACGCCGTAGCGCCGATGGTAGTGTGGGGTCTCCCCATGCGAGAGTAGGGAACTGCCAGACATCAAATAAAACAGAAAACCTCAGCCTGATGGCTGGGGTTTTTTGTTTATTGGGTATCCGGAAATTTACTGCACGAGCATGGGCATGCGACAAAAGTGTCGGGAACACTTTTGAACGCCGCCTGCGGCGGCCCCACAGGGGCGAGTATCAGGATGATACGAGTATTGTAGGGAACTGCCAGACATCAAATAAGCAAAAAGCCCAGTCATAAGACTGGGCTTTTTGCTTTGCTGCATTCCGGAATTCAAATGTAACGCCAGGCGTAGGCCCGGTAAGCAAAGTACCACCGGGCAAAGGACAGAAGGATTAGTGGATGACCTGCGAAAGAAATGCTCTCGTGCGCTCAGATTTTGGATTCGCAAAGAACTGATCCGGCGGAGCCTGTTCAACGATCTCGCCACGATCCATGAAGATGACTCTGTCTGCGACGGTTCTGGCAAAGCCCATTTCATGCGTTACGCAGAGCATGGTCATCCCTGACTGTGCCAGGCCTATCATCGTATCCAGCACTTCTTTAACCATTTCTGGATCCAGTGCCGATGTCGGTTCGTCAAACAGCATAATTTTCGGCTTCATACACAGAGAGCGAGCAATTGCCACGCGCTGCTGCTGCCCGCCGGAAATCTGCCCCGGGAATTTATGTGCATGCTCGGCGATGCGCACGCGTTCAAGATAGTGCATTGCCAGCGCTTCGGCCTCCTTCTTAGGCATCTTGCGGACCCAAATCGGTGCCAGCGTGCAGTTTTGCAAAACGGTCAGATGCGGGAAGAGATTGAAGTGCTGGAACACCATCCCGACCTCCTGCCGCACGCGTTCGATATTGCGGATGTCTTCGTTCAGCTCGATACCATCCACCACAATACGCCCCTGCTGATGCTCTTCCAGGTGGTTGATACAGCGGATCGTTGTTGATTTTCCCGAGCCGGAAGGGCCGCACAGCACAATGCGTTCCCCCTGCCTGACGTTCAGATTGATGTCCTTCAGAACGTGAAACTGCCCGTACCATTTATTGACGTTTTCCAGCGTGATCATCGCGTCCGCCGGCTGTAGTAATGTTTGACTCATAGTGTCCTCAGTGCGGTGTACGCCCGGTGTTAAAGCGCTTCTCCAGATGCTGGCTGTAGCGCGACATGCTGAAACAAAAGATCCAATAGATCAGTGCGGCAAAAACATAGCCTTCGGTCGACATCCCAAGCCATGCCGGGTCGACGGTAGCCTGCTGTACGCTGCTGAAAAGATCGAACAGACCGATGATGATCACCAGGCTGGTATCTTTGAAAAGTGCGATGATGGTGTTCACCAGGCCCGGGATCACAAGCTTCAGGGCCTGGGGCAGAATGACCAGCGCCTGGGTTTTCCAATATCCCAGCGCCAGCGAGTCCGCCGCTTCGTACTGTCCTTTCGGCAGCGCCTGCAATCCACCACGCACCACTTCAGCAACGTACGCCGACTGGAACAGCACCACCCCGACCAGCGCACGAATCAGCTTATCGATGCTGGTCCCTTCCGACATAAACAGCGGCAGCATCACCGAGGACATAAACAGCACGGTGATAAGCGGCACGCCGCGCCAGAACTCAATGAAGATAACCGACAGGATCCTCACGACGGGCATGGTTGAACGACGACCAAGCGCCAGCAGAATGCCGAGCGGTAATGCGCCTGCGATGCCAACGGAAGCGATAATCAGCGTCAGCGTTAAGCCACCCCACTGGCGGGTTTCCACGCGTTCGAGGCCAAAGAATCCGCCATACATCAGGAACCAGACGACGATGGGGTAAAGAATGGCCCAACAGGCAATGTACCGTCCACGGCGCGGCATTGCGTTCCAGAACATTGGAACAATCGACAGCAGGCCAATAATCAGCGCAGCGTTAATACGCCAGCGCTGATCGTGCGGATAGAGGCCATACATAAACTGCCCGAAGCGTTGATGGATAAACACCCAACATGCACCCGCTTTGGTACAGTCCGCGCGGGTGGTTCCCACCCAGTTTGCCTGCAGAAATGCCCAGTTCAGCAAAGGAGGGATCAGCTCCCACATGAGCCACAGTGAGAAAATGGTCAGCAGGCTGTTTGACCAGCTGGAGAACAAATTCTTGCGTACCCAGGTCAGGGCCTGGCTCTGCTTTGCTCCCGCCGGGCGCGGGGAGTGAGACAGAAGTGCCTTTGTCATCATCGCTCCTTAGCGCTCAATCAGTGCCATACGGCGGTTATAGATGTTCATCAGCAGCGAAATGCTCAGGCTGATAATGAGGTAAACCGACATGGTTATCGCGATAGTTTCGATGGCCTGACCGGTCTGATTCAGCACCGTACCGGCAAACAGCGACACCATATCGGGATAGCCGATGGCCGCGGCCAGTGAGGAGTTTTTGACAATGTTCAGGTACTGGCTGGTCAGGGGTGGGATCACCACGCGCAGCGCCTGCGGAATAATGACCTGGCGAAGCGTCACCGGGTTCGGCAGGCCGAGGGAGCGTGCCGCTTCATGCTGCCCATAAGGTACAGCCTGAATGCCGGAGCGAATAATCTCGGCAATAAACGCGGAGGTATACACCGAAAGCGCCAGCGTCAGGGCTGCCAGTTCCGGAATAAGTGCCATGCCGCCGCGGAAGTTAAACCCGCGCAGTACCGGAACATCCCAATGTAGCGCCGCGCCAAAGATCCAGTGAGCCAGCAGCGGCAGGGCAACAATGAGCCCCAGCGCGGTCGGCCACGTCCTGCGAAGCTGCCCGGTTTTTATCTGATGGGTCCTGTTATAGCGAAATAAGCCGATCGAAATCAGTACTGCAATCGCTATCGCGGCAAAGAACGCCAGCAAACCCTCTCCCCATTGAGGAGCAGGTATGTAAAGCCCGCGGTTGCTGAGAAACGCCAGGTCGAAAGCGCTAACGGCCTGACGAGGGCCTGGTAAATTGCGTAACACTGCGAAGTACCAGAAGAAAATTTGCAGCAGCGGCGGGATGTTTCGAAACGTCTCGATGTACACCGTCGACAGCTTACGTAACAGCCAGTTATCAGACAGTCTCGCCAGCCCGAGGAAGAAGCCGAGGAAGGAGGCAAAGACGATACATAAAGCAGAAACCAACAGCGTATTAAGCAAGCCGACCAGGAAAACCCGGCCATAGGTGTCGCCCTGTTGGTAATCAATTAAGTGTTGAACAATGCCAAAACCCGCGCTTCGGTCGAGAAAAGCGAAGCCGGAGGTAATACCACGGTTGTCCAGGTTAGTAATGGTGTTGTGTATCAAATAAATGGCAATAGTGATGACGACCACGACTGCAAGGATTTGAAACAGCCAGGCACGAACCGTGGGGTTGGAAAAGGAGAGCGATCCTTTTACGGTCAGGCGGCGTTGGGACATAGGAAAACCTCAATGACCAGAACTTCAGGTTGGGCATCGCAGGCCGCGATGCCCGTCACAGCGTAAAACTTAGCGAACCGGTGGCGCGTACTGAATACCGCCGTTGTTCCACAGGTTGTTCTGACCACGCTTAATCTTCAGCGCGCTGTCCTTTCCGACGTTGCGGTCAAAGACTTCAGCGTAGTTACCGACCTGCTTAACGATGTTGTAAGCCCACTTGTTATCAAGCTTCAGGTCCTTACCGAAGTCACCCTCTTTACCCAGCAGGTGCGACATGTCCGGGGTGGCTGGATTGGCGAACTTCTCGTCGACGTTCTTCGAGGTGATGCCCATCTCTTCGGCGTTCAGCATAGCGAACAGCGTCCAGCGCACGACAGAGAACCACTCATCATCCCCACGACGTACAACCGGGCCCAGCGGCTCCTTCGAGATGACTTCCGGCAGAACGATCCACTCGCCTGGTTTGCTCAGCTTGATGCGCAGGGCATACAGCTGGGACTGGTCAGAAGCCAGCGTATCGCAGCGACCAGACTCCAGCGCTTTCGCGGATTCATCGGAACGGTCGAAGGTGACCGGCGTGTATTTCATGTTGTTGGATTTGAAGTAGTCCGCGACGTTCAGCTCGGTATCGGTACCGGCCTGAATACAGACGGTTGCGCCATCCAGCTCTTTCGCACTTTTCAGCCCGGCTTTATTGTGGGTCAGGAAGCCGATGCCGTCATAATAGGTGACGCCGGTGAAGGAGAGGCCCATACCTGCGTCACGGGAGGAGGTCCAGGTGGTATTACGGGATAACAAATCCACTTCGCCAGACTGCAATGCGGTGAAACGTTCTTTGGCGGTGAGCGGGGTATATTTCACCTTAGTGTCATCACCAAATACCGCTGCGGCCACGCCACGGCAGACGTCCACGTCAATACCGGTAAATTTGCCGTCGGCATCCGCATAGGAAAAGCCCGGCAAACCGTCACTGATCCCACACTGCACAAAGCCTTTCTTTTTAACGGCATCGAAGGTGGTGCCTGCATGTGCCTGATTTGAGAGTGCAAACAGTACGCCCGCCGCGGTGAGGCTGGCGATCATCATCTTTTTCATAAAGCATCCTGTGTGGCGAAAATTTATCGTTATATGTAGACGTCCGGGAGAACGTCGAAACCTGTCTGTGGCCATGGCCATTTCCTGTAAAGCAAAGGGAATGCCAGAATTGCAACCGCCTGATTTTGGGTCGCGGGGAAGCAATAGAGTGAGTGTAGACAGGAAAGAAAAAAATAAGCGCCCTGAGATGGTGCAAAATTGAAACCTGTGCCACAAAACAGAGCGAAAAAGTTTCAGGATTGAGCGCAAATAAAGAAATGATTTCGGCGGTTAATATTGGTCTGATAATGAATGGTAATAAGATGTGAAATTGCTCACGAGAAAATGGGTAATTAATGATTTTTAACGATTAGCCTGTGAGAGAAAACACGAAATGATTTTACTGAAGATCGGCAATGAGGCGGATTTTTTACGTAGGGTGAAAATTGTGCACCACGAGAAAGCAAAAGCGCGGGAAACCCGCGCTTTAGACGTCTTATTTAGTCAGGGCGACGATGCCCAGAGTCAGGCCAGCAAGCGCGGCTGCGCCACCGGCAATAGCGCCAGCGGTTTCCCAGTTATCCTGCGTGGTGCCTTTCATGCAGGTATTGGTATGAACCAGCCGCCCCTGATCGTCATAAACCGGCACGCAAGGTGAATCGTGTGCGCAGCCTGCGAGTAGAGCGGTCAGCAATGCAACTGAAATGAATCTTTTCATGATATTACCTCTGATTAGCCGCAGCGGTTCTGTGACTGAAACCTTGCGGAATGAGGGTAATTTTATCACTGCGGCACAATGGCCCGGAGCGGCAAATTATCTCCATTTATGTGTTCTGTAAACATCGTGGAGGTTTTGACGAATAACGCGCTAATTATGTAGAAAATATGCAGAATAAAACGCTGAAGTTAAAGCAAACGAGCGCTCAATAAATGTGTTAAATAATAAAAAGGCACATGACGCGCCCCTTATCTTATGAATTATTTCATACCGTTGAATGGCTCTGGGATAGGCTTAAGAAAACACCCCTTCAGCTTGCTTGAGATTGCTGGTGGTTATCGTTTCGGCGGCAACGGGCTTCCCTAAGAGATATCCCTGTAGCGTGTTACAGCCAAGCTGAGTCAAAAAATCACGCTGCTCCTGGGTCTCAACACCTTCGGCAACGACGCGCAGATTTAACGTGCGGGCCAGGGCGACAATGGCGGAGACAATGGTTGCATCCTCACCTTCGCCTCTCAACTCTTTCACAAATGCCCGATCGATCTTTAGCTCACAGGCGGGCAGGCGCTTGAGGTACAGCAGGCTGGAATAGCCGGTACCGAAATCGTCAATCGAGGCCTTCACACCCAACTCCGTCAGGCGCGTCAGCACTTCTACGCTTTGTTCCGGATTGTGCATCGCCGTGGTTTCTGTCACTTCAAGGATCAAGAGTTCAGGCGGAATGCGGTGGTGCGCCAGGCAGGACATCACTGTGTCGATCAGCGTCGTTTGTTCAAACTGCAGAGCGGAAAGATTCACCGCGATCGACCAGTTCAGTTGGCCCTGAGCGCGCCACTCGCTGAGCTGCCGACAGGCCTCATTAATTACCCAGTTGCCCATCGGAATAATGATTCCAGTTTTTTCGGCGAGTGGCAGGAAGACGTCGGGGGCAAGCAGACCTTTTGTAGGATGCTCCCAGCGCAGTAGCGCTTCAAAACCTGTAATGGAACCCGTCGTGGCCAGACATTTGGGCTGATAGTGCAGACGCAGCTCCTGGCGCTCGGCGGCCAGCCAGAGATCGTTCATCAGCTGGAGCTGCTGCTGGGCAAAGGTATTCATGGAAGGCTGGAAGAAGTGGTAACCGTTCCGGCCAGTGTGCTTGGTGTGATACATCGCCGCATCGGCGTTAAACATCAGCTCGCGGTCGTTCTGCCCGTCGTGCGGATAGAGTGCAATGCCGATACTGAGGGTGACCACGAGCTCACAGGGGGCAATGATGAAAGGTGAGTCGATGACGTAAACCAGGGCACTGGCGAGGCGGGCCGCATCATCGGGTGCGGTGATTTCTGCCAGCAAAACAAATTCATCTCCGCCGATACGTGCCAGGGTGAACTGGCCACTCAGCGGCTGTTGAAGACGTTCGGTCACCGCCACCAGAAGCTTATCGCCAACGTCATGGCCAAACGCATCGTTCACAGCCTTGAAACCATCGAGGTCCATAAACATCAGCGCAAAAGAGCTTCCTTCCCGGTCGGCTTTGCTGATGGCCTGGTTCAGGCGATCTTCAAACAGCACCCGATTTGGCAGACGAGTGAGCGTGTCCTGAAGCGCCAGCTGGGCCAGCTCTTTATTCGCCTCAGCAAGCGATGAGGCGAGCAGTGAGGTTCGTGCCTGGAGGCGGGCGTCGAGCATCGAGATAAGCAGTGTGATCCCTAAGATGAAGAGCGTGACCACGCTGACCAGCACGGCCAGCCAGTTACCGTCCATCCCATCATGGCTCATTGGCATTTGCGCGGGAAACTGCGCGGCCATCATGCCGGTGTAGTGCATACCAGCGATGGCAATGCCCATCAGCACGGCGGCACCGAAGCGCATCAGCGCGACCAGGGCGGCTTCGTGGCGCAAGCGGAAGGTGAGCCAGAGTGCTGCGAACGAGGCCAGAAGCGCGATGACCACAGACAGGGAAACCCAGCGATAATCCCAGACAATCGGCGAGGTTACCTCCATCGCCGCCATACCGGTGTAGTGCATGGCAACGACACCGATGCCCATCACCAGCGCACCCGGTAGCAGGCGGCGTAAACGAAGGTGGTCGACGCTGACCAGCCAGAGAGCAAAAAGGGAAGATGCTATGGCGATAGCCATCGAAAGCGTGGTTAAGCCCGGGCTATAGTGAATGCGCATTGCGCTGTCCATCGCCAGCATACCAATGAAGTGCATCGCCCAGACGCCGATACCCATAGCGACACCACCGCCGCTCAGCCAAATCCAGGCGGCTTTCCCCCGGCTGGTTGACACCCGTCCTGCCATGCTGAGGGCAGTCCAGGCGGCAAGAATAGCAATGACAAAGGAGATCGCGACCAGAATGGGGTCGTAATGGCTAGCCTGCATGGTGTCGTCAGCTCGTTCACGGGGAGGCTGTGACATTACCATCGGCAGGAGGTGACTAAAAGGGATTTAAATCCCTGTTTTTAGAGTGGAATTCTTCCACGTTCGCCGACGTTGTCGACAAATCATTAATTCAGGTCGGCGCAATTCACCAGCTTCAGGGGGTTGACAGAGTTCATATTGCGGCATTTAAGGCTCTCGGTCGAAAGAAGCTCAATCCACTGCATGAGCACCCCCTCGAACAAGAACATAAACAAAGCGAAGACAACCAGCCATCCGTACTTACGCAGCATAACCGTACCTGGAAAATGAGTGAGAAGATGGCAGGCAATATACACGAAAAGGGCGCAGGGAAAAGAGAAGAAAAGTCAGCGATTTTAGCCAATAAAAAAGGCGCTTCCCCATGCCGAAGAGCGCCTTTTTACCGTCATAAACGAAACTTAGTTCATGCCGTATTTTTTCAGTTTCTTACGCAGAGTACCGCGGTTGATGCCCATCATCAGGGCAGCGCGGGTCTGGTTACCACGGGTGTATTGCATCACCATGTCCAACAGGGGCTGTTCTACTTCAGCCAGTACCAGCTCATACAGGTCGTTTACATCCTGACCGTTCAATTGAGCAAAATAGTTCTTCAGTGCCTGTTTAACCGAGTCACGCAGGGGCTTTTGAGTTACCTGGTCCTGAGAGTTAACGGTGGAAACGGTCAGTACGTCAGAATTTACGCGTTGTTCGAACATAGTTCTGTCAGCTCTTTATTTCATTACGCAAGATTTTCGAAGTATGCCTCCAACGCCTCCAGCTGATCGCTGGCATCCTCTATGGCGTTGAATGTGCGCCGAAACTGGTCATTTGGAGCGTGCTCCTGGAGATACCAGGATACGTGTTTACGCGCAATTCGGTACCCTTTTGCCTGACCGTAAAAGTCATGCAATTCCCGAATATGCGAACAAAGCAAGCGCTTAACCTCTGCCAGTGGCAGCGGGGCAAGCAGCTCCCCAGTGTCCAGATAATGCTGGATTTCCCGAAAGATCCAAGGTCTTCCCTGAGCGGCACGTCCTATCATCAGAGCATCAGCTCCCGTATAGTCGAGCACAGCTCTGGCTTTAAGCGGGTCAGTAATGTCACCATTCGCGATAATCGGAATGGAAACTTTCTGCTTAACTGCCCGAATGCTGTCGTATTCAGCTTCGCCGTTGAACAAACAGGCGCGAGTGCGTCCATGAATGGTCAGGGCCTGAATGCCACAATCTTCGGCCAGTTGGGCAATCTCTACACAGTTACGGTGTTCCGGCGACCAACCCGTGCGAATCTTCAACGTAACAGGAACGTCCACTGCGCTGACAACCGCCGTCAGGATTGACTTCACCTGGTCGGGGTATTGCAGAAGGGCTGAACCCGCAAGCTTGCGATTCACTTTTTTGGCCGGGCAACCCATATTGATATCAATAATCTGGGCACCACTTTCCACGTTGATACGCGCGGCGTCTGCCATCTCTTCAGGCACGCTTCCGGCAATTTGCACGGTGCGAATACCTGGCTCATCAATGTGCACCATCCGTAAACGGGACTTGTCGCTCTCCCACACCTGCGGGTTGGAGGACATCATCTCGGAAACGGTTAAACCTGCTCCCATCTCGTAGCACAGCGTCCTGAACGGCCGGTCGGTTATACCTGCCATTGGGGCTGCGATCAGGCGATTTCTGAGCTGGTGGTGTCCGATGCGCATGAGTTAAGAAATGACCATACTGTGACTGCAAGGCGGCGTATATTACGCATTTTTTGCATGAGATGAAAGGCCAAACTTTGAGCAATCCTCTGTCGCAGATCAAGGAATCGCCAGTCGGTACCGGGCCTGGAATTTTATTATCAATTAAAACATTGTCTTATGCTGAATCGTAGAATTTATATTCAGATGAAATTTTGCGTAACTTCTGGTTTTTTATGGTCGTAAACGAAGCAGAAAAGCGATAACCTGCTGAATTAATCAGCAGATTATGTTGATTATTGCGGGCTGGATCTCATTTCAGCACAGTGTGAAAAACGCCTTTTGGGCACTTATTCAACCACAACGCGACCGTGCGTTGGCTGAACCGGGCGGTTGTTATCATGATGCATTGTGTGGGTAAATTTCTCCAGCTGTGACGCTGACAGGGTCAGCGGGTGCTTCATGACCAGCCAGGTCACGCCCTCTGAGCACGGAGGCGTGGTTAACGAACCGCTAAAGCGCCAGTAAGTTCTGTCTTCCGGAATCAGTTTGTTGATATCAAGAGATGATTTCAGCTTTGCCTCGTTCTCTGCTTTCGACGGCATCACGCTCCACAGCTTGTCCAGTTCAGGGCTGGCTGCGCCCACGTCAAACATGACGGCAACAACGGCAATTTCACCCGCTGCGTTTTTATGCACCAGATGCATCTCCATCGCGGCATGCTTGCCATGGATCGTGTTTTCAGACGGGGCGTGGAAGTGGAACTGTTGCAGCACGAAGTTCTGACCATCGAGGGTGATGCTGTCAGCGGTTTTTGGATCGACCGTAGCCTGGATGGTGTGCCCGTTGTTCAGCACCACATCAGGGCCTTTACCGTAGTGAAAGTCTAAAGGATGCAGATGGGCGTTGAGGGTGGCGTCGATGTTGATCGGTGACTGGTTCATGCCCTGCTGGCAGGTTTTGTATTCATCGCTCAGCTGGCTCCAGTGTTCCGGTGATTCACTGCCGTCATAACTCCAGTGAGATGCGAATGCAGCGAGCGGAAGCAGAGTGAAAGCCAGCAGAGCAGCCTTGCCTGTAAAATGTTTCATGGTATTCGTCCGGTGAATTAATGGAATGTAATTATTTTATAAGTGAATGAATTACATGGTTATTATACCGGAGGCGGGTGAGGGGAAGTAGTCAGAAGATTCTCGCGCGGCCGGACGACCGCGCGAGAGGTTTATCAGTTTTTGCGTCCGGTAATCCGGCACCACTCTTCTTTCTCGACGACCGGGTCGAGAGTGAACAGTGATGCGTAGGCTTCGCAGACGCTTTCAGCCTGGCTGGCGAGAATACCGGAAAGCCCCAGCAGGCCGCCTTCAACGGGCAGCACGCTGATCAATGGGGCCAGTTCACGTAAAGGGCCTGCCAGGATGTTGGCGACCACCACGTCGGCTTTCATGGCCTCTGGCTGGTCCTGCGGCAAATAGAGTTCCAGACGATCGGACACGCCGTTGCGCTCCGCGTTGTCGCGGCTCGCCTGAATGGCCTGCGGATCGATATCGATCCCGATCGCTTTCGCCGCGCCAAGTTTCAGCGCTGCAATGGCGAGGATCCCGGAGCCGCAGCCAAAGTCGATCACGGTTTTACCATCCAGATCGAGTCCATCCAGCCATTGCAGGCACAGCGATGTCGTCGGATGGGTGCCGGTCCCGAACGCCAGGCCTGGATCAAGCATCACGTTGACCGCGTTTTCGTCCGGCACATCGCGCCAGCTCGGGCAAATCCACAGACGTTTGCCGAACTGCATCGGGTGGAAGTTATCCATCCATTCGCGTTCCCAGTCTTTGTCTTCGATCTGTTCAATCTTATGAATAAAGCCTGCACCCAGCAGCGGGTGATGTTCGAGGATGGCGACCACTTCTTTCATGTCGGTTTCGGCATCGAACAGGCCAATGACGTCGGTATCGCCCCACAGACGCGTTTCGCCCGGCAGCGGTTCAAACACGGGCGTGTCATGCGTGTCCTGGAAGGTGATGGAGACGGAGCCCGCTTCCATCAGCGCGTCGCTCAGTTCCTCGGCATTCGCGCCGGTGGTGTTCAGTTTCAGTTGGATCCAAGGCATGGCAAACTCTTTATTTATCAGTAGAAACGACGGCGGTTTGTGGCACGGGCTGACCGAAACGGTTCCCCACGACAAACGCCAGCAAACTTAGCAGTAACGAAGGCACGATCGGGTGAAAGCCCAGGTACTGAATTTTCAGGGTAGCGAGCACGGCATACAACACGCCGCCCACAATCATCGCGCTCAGGGCGCCTGCGGCATTGGCCCGCTCCCAGTAAAGCCCCAGCACCAGTGGCCACAGGAACACCGCTTCCAGCCCGCCGAAGGCCAGCAGGTTCAGCCAGATGATCATCTCCGGCGGACGCCACGCGGCCAGCAGCAATAACGCGCCAAGAATGAGGGTTATCAGTGCCGACATTCGCTTCAGGCGTTTTTCGTTATCCACCTGTTCCGGGTGCAGGTTCAGGTACAGATCTTTGATGATCGTAGCGGAACTCTGCAATAACTGCGCGTTGATCGTCGACATGATGGCGGCCATCGGTGCGGCGAGGAAGATCCCGGCGGCAAACGGCGGCAGCACTTTGACCATCAGGGTTGGGATCACTAAATCGGGGACGCTGAGGTCCGGGATCACCGCGCGCCCCAGTGCGCCGGCCAGATGCATGCCGAGCATCAGAATAGCGACCACAATGGTGCCAATAATAATGCCGCGATGGACGGCCTTACTGTCTTTATAAGAGATGCAGCGTACCGCGGTGTGCGGCAGGCCGATGACGCCAAAGCAGACCAGCACCCAGAAAGAGGTCATAAAGGTCGGCGACAGAATATCGTCGGCTCCCTGCGGCGAAACGAGTTTCGGGTCGATCTGCTCCAGCGTTTGCACGGCATGGCCGAGTCCACCTGCGGCATGCACAATACCGACGAGCAGCACAATCGTACCGATCAGCATCACCAGGCCCTGCATGGCGTCGTTCAGCACGCTCGCGCGGAAGCCACCAAAAGCAGTGTAGAGCGCAATGCTGATCCCGAAAATCAATAAACCGGTTTCGTAGGGAATGCCTGCGGCGGTTTCCAGCAAGCGCGCGCCGCCGATGAACTGCACGGTCATGGCGCCGATAAAAGCAACCAGCAGGCTGAGGCTTGCCAGCCATACCAACAGGCGGCTCTGATAGCGGGCAAACAGCATATCGTTCAGCGTCACCGCATTGTAGCGACGGGCAAGAATAGCGAACTTTTTCCCCAGCACGCCAAGTGACAGCCACACGGCGGGCAGCTGAATCATTGCCAGCAGCACCCAGCCCAGCCCGTATTTGTAGGCCGCACCCGGACCGCCGATAAACGAACTGGCGCTGATGTAGGTGGCGGTCAACGTCATGGCCAGTACAAACCCGCCCATCGAGCGGCTGCCGAGGAAATACTCGTTGAGGAACGTGCCGGTTGTGCGTTTACGCATTGCGTAGACGGAGAGGCCAAACACCACCAACAGGTAGGCAATAAGCGGCAGGATCACCTCAGCTTGCATCGTCATCCTCCAGCGGAATATCGCGATAGATAAATTTCACCATCGCCCAGCACAGCAGAATAAAGATCAGCGGGGAGAGCAAACAGGCCATTTCAAACCAGTGCGGCAGGCCGGTAAAGCCCAGCATCGAATTTGGTATGTAAGCACTTGCCAACCATGCAGCAAGATAGAGGAGAGTGAGCCACAACGCCCAGCGGGCTTCTTTGTGGGCCTGAACAAAACGCGCGTCCATAAGGCTCCCGGGGTCAACAGAAAGCGGGGATTGTACCTTAAGGGGCAGGATTGGGGAGAGAAAAAGAAAAAAGGCCGGAAGATCCGGCCTTTTGTGCGATGCGGAGAATTACTTCTCGTACATACCGAGTTTTTTCTCCAGATAGTGGATGTTGGTCCCACCATGCTGGAAGTTCTCGTCGCTCATAATGCGCATCTGCAGATCAACGTTGGTTTTGATGCCGTCGATGATCAGCTCCTGCAGGGCGTTCTTCATGCGGGAGATCGCCACGTCACGGGTTTCCCCGTAGCAAATGAGCTTGCCAATCATTGAGTCATAGTACGGCGGCACGGTGTAGCCCGCGTAGATATGAGATTCCCAACGCACGCCGAAACCGCCTGGCGCGTGGAAACGAGTGATTTTGCCCGGGCTTGGCAGGAAGGTGTTCGGGTCTTCGGCGTTGATACGGCATTCCACCGCATGGCCGCGAACCTGCACTTCTTCTTGCTTGATAGACAGCGGCTGACCGGCAGCGATACGCAGCTGCTCTTTGATCAGATCCACGCCGGTGATCATCTCGGTAACCGGATGCTCAACCTGGATACGGGTGTTCATTTCGATGAAATAGAACTCGCCGTTTTCGAACAGGAACTCGAAAGTACCTGCCCCGCGGTAGCCGATATCCACACAGGCTTTGGCGCAACGTTCGCCGATGTAGCGACGCAGTTCCGGGGTAATGCCCGGCGCTGGCGCTTCTTCGACAACTTTCTGGTGACGGCGCTGCATGGAGCAGTCACGTTCTGCCAGATAGATAGCGTTACCCTGACCGTCAGCCAGTACCTGGATCTCGATGTGGCGAGGGTTTTCCAGGTATTTCTCCATATAAACCATATCGTTGCTGAAAGCGGCTTTCGCTTCAGCTTTGGTCATGGAGATGGACTGAGCCAGCTCAGCGTCGCTGCGCACAACGCGCATACCGCGACCGCCGCCGCCGCCAGAGGCTTTGATGATTACCGGGTAGCCGATGCGCTTGGCGTGGGCGCGGTTAGCGTCCATGTCTTCGCCCAGCGGGCCGTCAGAGCCTGGTACGGTCGGGACGCCTGCTTTCTTCATGGCGGTGATCGCAGACACTTTGTCGCCCATCAGGCGAATGGTGTCGGCTTTCGGGCCGATGAAGATAAAGCCGGAACGTTCAACCTGCTCAGCAAAGTTGGCGTTTTCGGACAGGAAGCCGTAACCCGGGTGGATGGCCACCGCGCCGGTGATTTCAGCAGCGCTGATGATAGCCGGGATGTTCAGGTAGCTTTTTACGGACGGAGCCGGGCCGATACAGACCGTCTCATCCGCCAGCAGTACGTGTTTTAAGTCGCGATCCGCGGTGGAGTGCACGGCGACGGTCTTGATGCCCAGCTCTTTACAGGCACGAAGGATACGCAGTGCAATCTCGCCACGGTTAGCGATGACAATTTTATCCAGCATGTTCGCCTCGTTACTCGATGACGACCAGCGGCTCGTCAAATTCTACCGGTTGACCACTTTCGATCAGAATAGCCTTCACGGTGCCCGCTTTGTCGGCTTCGATCTGGTTCATCATTTTCATTGCTTCAACGATGCAAAGGGTGTCGCCCACGTTGACCTTCTGGCCCACTTCGATGAACGCTTTAGCGTCCGGGCTTGGGGTGCGGTAGAAGGTACCAACCATTGGGGAGCGTACGATGTGACCACTGATTTCCGCTTTGGCCGCTGGTGCTTCAGCCGCTGCCGGTGCTGCTGCCGCTGGCGCAACCTGTGGCTGCATCATTGGTGCCGCGTAAGCCTGCTGCATAACCGGGAAGCTGCCTGCTGGCGCTGCACGGCTGATGCGTACAGACTCTTCGCCTTCAGAAATTTCCAGTTCGGAGATGCCTGATTCTTCAACCAGCTCGATCAGTTTTTTAATCTTACGAATATCCATGAGTGGGTTCCGTACTCTTTGTTTAGTGTGATTGTGACAGGCGTTTAACCGCCGTCTGTAAAGCGTATGAATAGCCGTCAGCGCCTAATCCGCAGATGACGCCGGCAGCGATATCAGAGAGATATGAGTGATGGCGGAACGGCTCGCGAGCGTGCACGTTGCTCAGGTGAATCTCGATAAACGGGATGCTGACCGCCAACAGCGCATCGCGAATCGCCACGCTGGTGTGCGTGAATGCGGCCGGATTGATCAGGATATAGTCAATGTTGTCTTTAGCCTGATGAATACGGTCGATAATCGCGAACTCCGCGTTAGATTGCAGATGGTCTAAAGCCACATTCAGAGTGTTGGCCTCTGTGGTCAGACGGTTAACAATCTCCGCCAACGTCAGGGTGCCGTACTTCTCCGGCTCACGGGTGCCGAGCATGTTAAGGTTCGGTCCGTTTAAAAGCAAAATGCGTAACTTGTCGGCCATTGTGCTGCTATCTCCTGCAATTCTCCGGTAAAAAACAAAATATACCTTCGATACGCGCTTGTCACCTTTTCAGAGGCCAAAAACCCCTGTCAGGAAAACCAAAGTCGCACATTATAACGATTTCGTAGCATTTGGCAGCTAAATACTGGTCTTATCAGGGAAGATTATCAACCTCAATTGCGAAAAAGCCTGCTGTGGTGCGGACGTTCTGCGGGAAACTGCACATAATCGTGAATTAACGCCACCATTGGCGGAACTTCTTATAACGCCATGCTAAAAGCGCCAAAGCCGCAACAGCATACAGGATCGGCTGCGGGGAGAGGATCTTCACCGACCACAGATAGTGAATCGGGGCGAGGATCGCCACCAGATAGACGAAGTTGTGCAATTTCTGCCAGCGTGGCCCCAGCTTTCGCTGCGCTTTCTGAAAAGACGTTGCCGCCAGCGCCAGTAATATCAGCCAGCTCACCAGGCCCAGCGTCAAATAGGGGCGGCTCACTACTTCCTGACCTAACAGGCCCAGATTGTTAATGCCGAGCTCCAGCAGTGCATAGCTGGTGAGGTGCAGCGTCGCCCAGGCAAAGCACCATACCCCTAACAGGCGGCGGGTGCGTATCAATAAAGGTTGTTTAGCGTAGCGCGCCAGCGGGGAAACCAGCAAGGTGGCCAGCAATAATTTCAGAGCCATCCGACCGGTAAAGTGCTGAATATCCTTGGCGGGGTCGGCGCTGAAATAGCCCTGGGAGCCTGCCCAGAATAGCCAGACCAGCGGCAAAAATGCCGCCAGATGTAAAACAACCTTCAGCCCGGTTATCTGTTTTGCTGTTAATCGCACTCAGAAATTCTCCCGTAAATCGAGGCCACGATAGAGCGAGGCAACCTGATCGGCATAGCCGTTAAAGAGCAGCGTTGGCTGGCGCTTAACGTCCAGCACGCCGCCGGAGCCAATAAAGCGTTCGGTCGCCTGGGACCAGCGTGGATGATCGACGTGAGGGTTTACGTTGGCAAAGAACCCATACTCATCCGGTGCCGCCAGGTTCCAGGTGCAGGGCGGGCGTTCGCGGGTGAGCTTGATGCTGACGATGGATTTAATGCCTTTGAAGCCGTATTTCCACGGCACGGTCAGGCGAATTGGCGCGCCGTTTTGCGGCGGCAGAGCTTTGCCGTAAACGCCGGTGGTGAGAAGCGTCAGCGGGTGCATTGCTTCATCCAGACGCAGGCCTTCTACATAAGGATAGGCCAGGCCTCCGCCGATAAAGCGGTCCTTCTGGCCGGGCATCTGTTCTGGGGAGAAAATCGTTTTGAAGGCGACGTATTTCGCGTTGCTGGTGGGCTCGACCAGCGCCAATAGCTTATGCAGCGGAAAGCCTATCCACGGCACCACCATCGACCACGCCTCCACGCAGCGCATGCGGTAGATTCGCTGTTCGAGCGGGAAGCGTTTCGTGAGATCGTCATGATCGAGCGTCAGCGGCTTGGCCACTTCGCCATCGATGGTCAGCGTCCAGGGATCGGTTTTCAGGCTCCCGGCGTTGGCCGCCGGATCGGCTTTATCGAGGCCAAACTCATAATAGTTGTTGTAACGCGTGACCTTATCTTCCGGCGTGAGGGTCAGCGAGTTTTGCCATTCTGCGGGCTTTGAGAAGTCCAGCGGTTTGCCGGATGGGGCGGGCGGCCTGTCGTTACCTTTAAACCAGCTGAGTAAATCGGCCTGTGCCGCCGGGGCAAGGGTCAGCGCCGCGGTGCTTATGCCCAACATTTTCAGCACCTGGCGGCGCTGGAGCATAAACACGGATTCTGCCGTGACGTCTGCTTCCGTTAGTTTCTTCGACTTCATTCCTGCCTCCGTCATGCCTTTTTCCTAAGCATGACGGAGGGGGAGGATTAACGCGAATATGTCACGAAAATTTGAAGATTAAGCCACTTTTACCAGGGTGCGACCCTGGATCTGGTTGTTCATGATTTTCTGAGCAAATTCGGGTGCCTGCTCAAGAGTAATCTCGGTGGCGCTTTGGCTATAGAAGGAGGAAGGGAGATCCTGTACCAGGCGTTTCCAGGCTTCCGCGCGACGCGCCGCTGGCGTCATCACTGAGTCGACGCCCTGCAAACGAACGTTACGCAGGATAAATGGCATCACGGTAGTTGGCAGCGCAAAGCCGCCTGCCAGGCCGCAGGCTGCCACGCAGCCGCCGTAGTTCATCTGCGCCAGCACTTTCGCCAGAACCTTATCGCCCACGGTATCCACCGCTCCCGCCCACAGCTGTTTTTCCAGCGGGCGCGTTTCTGCAAACTCGTCGCGTCCCAGAATGCGGCTGGCACCGAGGCTGCG
Organism: Enterobacter sp. CC120223-11; assembly: GCF_900215375.1. Taxonomy (GTDB): domain Bacteria; phylum Pseudomonadota; class Gammaproteobacteria; order Enterobacterales; family Enterobacteriaceae; genus Scandinavium. The sequence continues at coordinate 18,098 of NZ_OBEF01000016.1, forward strand.
CAGATAGTCATGCGTACTCTCGCGCCCGGAAACGGCAACGACCTGATAGCCCAGCTTATGCAGCAGCGCGATGGCGGCACTGCCCACGCCGCCGCTGGCGCCGGTTACAACAATTTCGCCATCCTGTGGGCGAACACCGGCATCTTCCAGCGCCATCACGCACAGCATGGCGGTGAAGCCTGCGGTGCCGACGATCATCGCCTGGCGTGCGTCCATCCCTTCAGGCTGAGCGACCAGCCAGTCGCCTTTTACACGTGCCTGCTGAGACAGCCCGCCCCAGTGGTTTTCACCCACGCCCCAGCCGGTCAGCAGCACCTGCTGGCCTGCGTGGAAGCGTGGGTCTTCACTGCTGTGCACAGTGCCCGCGAAATCTATCCCCGGCACCATTGGAAAATTGCGGATAATCTTGCCTGTCCCGGTGATGGCGAGGGCGTCTTTATAATTGAGGCTCGACCACTGGATATCGACCGTGACATCCCCCTGCGGCAGCTGGTTTTCCTCGATATTCTGTACCGAGGCGAGCGTTTTACCGTCGTGCTGTTCTAAGATTAACGCCTGCATAATGACTCCTCAGTGGCTCAATGATTGGAAAAAAATGTCCGATGACTATACTCGCTAACTGAAACAGGTATTCGATTTACCGCAATAAATTGCCAGATTCACCAACTCTGGTAGTATGCATGCTCCTTTCGGCGTGCTAGTTAGTGCTTACTAAGTTTGTGGGCCACCGTGGGCGTCCGGTCAACACCGGGCTGGTTTTCATCAACGGAGTTAATACAGGGATGCGATTAACGACGAAATTTTCAGCTTTTGTGACGCTACTGACGGGCCTGACCATTTTCGTCACCCTCATTGGCTGCTCGCTGAGCTTCTATAACGGTATTCAGTACAAAGTGGATTACCGTGCCCGTGCCGTGGCAACGGTCATCGATTCCCGCCTGGTTAACACCCCTTTTAATCAACTCGACAGCCAGCTGGATGAGATTCTGGTGCCGGTAGATATCGTGCGAGTTGATTTTATCGTCAACGATAAAGCGACCTTCAGCCATGTTCGTCAGAGTAGCTATCGCCCGGTCGGCAGCAGCTACCGCTATCGCGAGATGAGCGTGGAATCCGTTAAGCACCCGGGGATGACGATTCACCTCGTCTACCAGGACCCGATGGTGAACTATTTTCATTCCCTGCTGACCACCGCGCCACTGACAATTGCCATTGCCTTTATGGTGCTGATCGTCTTCTTTTCCGTTCGCTGGCTGCGCAATCAGCTGGCGGGGCAGGAGCTGCTGGAGCTGCGATCCACCCGCATCCTGAACGGAGAGCGTGGGCATCAGGTGCGCGGCTCGGTGCACGAATGGCCCGCGAGGACCAGCAGCGCGCTCGACACGCTGCTGTCTGAAATTCAGTTTGCCTCTGAACAGCGTAGCCGTATGGATACCCTGATCCGTTCTTACGCAGCCCAGGACACCAAAACGGGGCTCAGTAACCGTATGTTCTTCGATAATCAATTGGCGACGATGCTCGACGATCAGGAGAAAGTCGGGGCGCACGGTATCGTGATGCTGATTCGCTTGCCTGAATTTAATATCGTGCGTGACCAGTGGGGGCGCGAGGCGGCAGAAGAACATTTCTTTATGATTATCAATATGCTGTCGACCTTCATGCTGCGCTACCCAGGCGCACTGCTGGCGCGCTACTATCGCAGTGATTTTGCCGTATTGTTGCCGCACCGGACCCTGAAAGAAGCCGACAGTATCGCCGGGCAGCTGTTAAAGGCGCTGGACGCTCTGCCGTCGACGAAGATTCTCGATAAGGATGACATGATGCACATCGGCATCTGTACCTGGCGCAGCGGGCAGTCGACGGATCAGGTCATGGAGCATGCCGATGCCGCCGTGCGTAATGCCGTGCTTCAGGGCAGTAATAGCTGGGCGGTGTATGACGATTCTCTCCCGGAGAAAGGGCGAGGCAACGTTCGCTGGCGGACGCTGATAGAGCAGATGCTGAGCCGCGGCGGCCCACGTTTCTACCAAAAACCGGCCATACATTATGACGGACGTGTCCATCACCGGGAGCTAATGTGCCGTATCTACGACGGTAAAGAAGAGGTGAGCGCCGAGGAGTACATGCCGATAGTGCTGGAATTCGGCCTGGCAGAAGAGTACGACCGTCTGCAAATCACCCGTTTGCTGCCATTCCTGTCGTTCTGGCCTGAAGAGAATCTGGCATTGCAGGTCACGGTTGAGTCGCTGATTCGCCCCCGATTCCAGCGCTGGCTGCGCGATACGCTGATGCAAAGTGAAAAATCGCAGCGAAATCGGATTATTTTTGAACTTGCAGAGGCGGATGTCTGTCAACATATCAGCCGCTTACAGCCCGTGATGCGATTAATTAATGCGTTAGGGGCGAGAGTGGTAGTGATTCAGGCAGGTTTGACGCTGGTCAGCACCAGCTGGATCAAAGAGCTTTCGGTGGAGCTGGTGAAGCTGCATCCGGGGCTGGTCCGTAATATAGAGAAACGCAGTGAAAACCAGCTGCTGGTACAAAGTCTCGTCGAAGCCTGCAAGGGCACTCCGACGCAGGTCTTTGCGACCGGGCTGCGCAGCCGTAGCGAGTGGCAAGTTTTACGAGAGTGCGGTGTGCTGGGTGGACAGGGCGATTTTTTTGCTTCGTCACAACCACTTGACACTAGCGTAAAAAAATATTCGCAAAGATACTCTGTTTGATCTGCCGTTTGCCGTGTTTTCACGTAGAATAACGCGCGCTGTTTCTTTGCGGGCAGGCTTAAGCGCCCGCTGACAGGTGATACAGAACACAAGCCAGTGATCGTCCTTTGACAGGTTGCAATGCAGGCGAGGAGTGCTGCGGTCCTGACGGCGTCAGGTCGAAATTGTAACAAAGGAAACGAACTGCACTAATTTTCACCGTTGCAGATGATTTTTGCGCCTTGTCGCTGCTGCGTGTGGTTGGTAAAGTAAGCGGATTTTGTTTCCGCCCCAGCTTTCAGGATTATCCCTTAGTATGTTGAAAAAATTTCGTGGCATGTTTTCCAATGACCTGTCCATTGACCTGGGTACCGCGAATACCCTGATTTACGTAAAAGGACAAGGCATCGTACTGAATGAGCCTTCCGTTGTCGCCATTCGCCAGGATCGTGCCGGTTCACCGAAAAGTGTGGCTGCCGTCGGTCATGACGCTAAGCAGATGCTCGGTCGTACGCCAGGCAACATCGCGGCTATTCGTCCAATGAAAGACGGCGTTATCGCTGACTTCTTCGTGACCGAAAAAATGCTGCAGCACTTCATCAAACAGGTTCACAGCAACAGCTTTATGCGCCCGAGCCCGCGTGTTCTGGTGTGTGTGCCGGTTGGTGCAACTCAGGTTGAACGTCGTGCAATCCGTGAATCCGCACAGGGCGCTGGCGCCCGTGAAGTGTTCCTGATTGAAGAGCCAATGGCGGCGGCAATCGGTGCAGGCCTGCCTGTCTCCGAAGCGACCGGTTCAATGGTTGTCGATATCGGTGGTGGTACCACTGAAGTTGCGGTTATCTCCCTGAACGGCGTGGTGTACTCCTCTTCCGTGCGTATCGGCGGCGACCGTTTCGACGAAGCCATCATTAATTACGTGCGTCGTAACTACGGCTCACTGATTGGTGAAGCCACCGCAGAGCGCATCAAGCATGAAATCGGTTCCGCTTACCCGGGCGACGAAGTGCGTGAAATCGAAGTGCGCGGCCGTAACCTGGCAGAAGGTGTGCCGCGCGGCTTCACCCTGAACTCCAACGAAATCCTCGAAGCGCTGCAGGAACCGCTGACCGGTATCGTGAGCGCGGTGATGGTTGCCCTGGAACAGTGCCCGCCGGAGCTGGCATCCGACATTTCCGAGCGCGGTATGGTTCTGACCGGTGGTGGTGCGCTGCTGCGTAACCTCGACCGCCTGTTAATGGAAGAGACAGGAATTCCTGTCGTAGTTGCAGAAGATCCACTGACCTGTGTTGCCCGTGGCGGCGGCAAGGCGCTGGAAATGATCGACATGCACGGCGGCGACTTGTTCAGCGAAGAGTAGTCAGCCAGAAGTCCGGGGGCAGCGATTTGCTGCCCTTGATTTCACTGACGCGAGAATACGCATAGCCTATGAAGCCCATTTTTAGCCGTGGCCCGTCGCTACAGATTCGCCTTATTCTGGCGGTGCTGGTGGCGCTTGGCATCATCATTGCCGACAGCCGCCTCGGTACGTTCAGCCAGATCCGGACGTACATGGATACCGCCGTCAGCCCTTTCTATTTCGTTTCCAACGGTCCTCGTGAATTACTCGATGGTATTTCACAAACTCTGGCTTCCCGCGATCAGCTTGAGCTGGAAAACCGCGCCCTGCGTCAGGAGCTGCTGTTAAAAAACAGCGATTTGCTGATGTTGGGTCAGTACAAGCAGGAAAACGCTCGTCTGCGCGAGCTGTTGGGTTCACCGCTGCGTCAGGATGAGCAGAAGATGGTGACTCAGGTTATTTCCACCGTTAACGATCCTTACAGCGATCAGGTGGTGATCGACAAAGGCACCGTCAATGGCGTCTACGAAGGTCAACCGGTCATCAGTGACAAAGGCGTTGTAGGCCAGGTCGTTGCCGTGGCCAAACTCACCAGCCGTGTGCTGCTAATTTGTGATGCCACCCATGCATTACCGATTCAGGTGCTGCGTAACGATATTCGCGTTATTGCGGCCGGTAACGGCTGTACCGACGATCTGCAGCTGGAACATTTGCCAGCGAACACGGATATTCGCGTGGGCGATGTACTGGTCACCTCCGGGCTGGGCGGTCGTTTCCCTGAAGGTTATCCGGTTGCCGTTGTCTCTTCCGTCAAACTGGATACGCAGCGCGCGTATACGGTGATTCAGGCACGTCCTACTGCCGGGCTTCAGCGCCTGCGCTATCTGCTGCTGTTATGGGGTGCCGATCGTAACGGCGCGAACCCGATGACGCCGGAAGAAGTGCACCGCGTTGCGAATGAGCGTCTGATGCAGATGATGCCTCAGGTGCTGCCTGCCGCTGACTCGATGGGGCCACCGGCACCCGTGCCACCTCCGGCTACGGGGATCACCCAGCCTGCTCCTGCGGTTGCCACACCAGCGCCTTCGTCAGGAGGGCAGTAGTGGCCAGTTATCGAAGTCAGGGACGTTGGGTTATCTGGCTCTCGTTTCTGATAGCCCTTTTATTACAGGTCATGCCCTGGCCGGATAGCCTGCTGGTTTACCGGCCGAACTGGGTCCTGCTGATTCTGCTTTACTGGATCCTCGCCCTGCCGCATCGGGTGAATGTCGGTACAGGTTTCATTATGGGTGCCATACTGGATCTGATAAGCGGCTCCACGCTTGGCGTTCGCGCATTGTCCCTCAGCATTATCGCCTACCTGGTGGCGCTGAAATATCAGCTGTTCCGCAACCTGGCGCTCTGGCAACAGGCGCTGGTGGTGATGCTGCTGTCGCTGGCGGTGGATATCGTTGTTTTCTGGGCAGAGTTTTTAGTGATCAACGTCTCTTTCCGACCGGAAGTGTTCTGGAGTAGCGTCGTTAACGGTGTACTCTGGCCCTGGCTGTTCCTGCTGATGCGCAAAGTACGTCAGCAATTCGCGGTACAATAAGGTTTCTATGACAATGCTTTATCTTGCTTCCGGCTCCCCGCGTCGTCAGGAGCTGTTAACTCAGTTGGGTGTGAGCTTTGAACGGCTGGTGCCGGGCATTGAGGAGCAGCGTCAGCCGCACGAAGGCGCGCAGCATTATGTGGCCCGCCTGGCGCGCGAGAAGGCCCAGGCAGGCGTTGCGCTTGCCGCACTGGACTTACCGGTGCTCGGTGCCGATACCATTGTGGTACTGAACGGTGAAGTGCTGGAGAAACCGCAAAGTACGGAGCATGCCGCAGCAATGCTGAAACAGCTTTCGGGGCAAACGCATCAGGTGATGACCGCGGTCGCGTTGGCCGATAGCCATCAGACGATCGACTGCCTGGTGACCACCGAAGTGACGTTCAGAGTCTTATCAGACGAAGATATCCAGGGCTACGTCGCCAGCGGCGAGCCAATGGATAAAGCAGGTGCATACGGTATTCAGGGGCTGGGTGGCTGTTTTGTCAGGAAGATCAATGGCAGCTATCACGCCGTAGTCGGCTTACCGCTGGTGGAAACGTATGAGTTGCTGAGCAATTTTAACTCACTGCGTGAGAAAAGGGATAAACATGACGGCTGAATTATTAGTGAACGTAACGCCCTCGGAAACCCGGGTGGCGTACATTGATGGCGGTATTCTTCAGGAAATTCATATAGAGCGTGAAGCGCGACGCGGAATCGTAGGCAATATCTACAAAGGTCGTGTCAGTCGTGTACTCCCAGGGATGCAGGCGGCATTTGTAGATATTGGTCTGGATAAGGCCGCGTTTCTTCACGCATCAGACATCATGCCCCACACGGAGTGCGTGGCCGGGGAAGAGCAGAAACAGTTCACCGTCCGCGATATTTCAGAACTGGTGCGTCAGGGCCAGGATCTGATGGTCCAGGTGGTGAAAGATCCCCTCGGCACCAAAGGCGCGCGTTTAACCACAGACATTACTTTGCCGTCGCGCTACCTCGTGTTCATGCCTGGTGCTTCGCACGTGGGCGTTTCCCAACGAATTGAAAGTGAAGCCGAGCGTGAGCGCCTGAAAAACGTGGTGTCGGCGTATTGCGATGAGCAGGGCGGGTTTATCATCCGTACCGCCGCCGAAGGCGTGTGTGAAGATGATTTAGCCTCAGATGCCGCCTACCTGAAGCGTGTCTGGACCAAAGTCATGGAGCGTAAAAAGCGCCCACAGACTCGCTACCAGATGTACGGCGAACTGGCGCTGGCCCAGCGCGTGCTGCGCGACTTTGCCGACGCGCATCTCGATAAAATTCGCGTGGACTCCCGCCTGACCTTCGAAGCGCTGATGGAATTCACCGCCGAGTACATGCCGGAGATGACCAGCAAGCTCGAGCATTACAGCGGTCGCCAGCCTATCTTTGATCTCTTTGATGTCGAAAACGAAATCCAGCGCGCGCTGGAGCGTAAGGTCGAACTGAAGTCCGGCGGCTACCTGGTTATCGATCAAACCGAAGCGATGACCACCGTCGACATCAATACCGGTGCCTTTGTGGGCCACCGCAATCTCGACGACACCATTTTCAATACCAACATCGAAGCGACTCAGGCGATTGCCCGCCAGCTGCGCCTGCGCAATCTCGGCGGCATCATTATCATCGATTTTATCGACATGAGTAATGAAGACCACCGTCGTCGCGTGCTGCACTCGCTGGAGCAGGCGCTGAGCAAAGACCGCGTGAAGACCAGCATTAACGGCTTCTCGCAGCTTGGGTTGGTGGAAATGACCCGCAAGCGCACGCGTGAAAGCGTAGAGCACGTGCTCTGCCACGAATGCCCGACCTGCCATGGGCGCGGCACGGTAAAGACGGTCGAAACGGTGTGCTACGAAATCATGCGAGAAATCGTGCGAGTGCATCACGCCTATGACTCCGACCGTTTCCTGGTCTATGCTTCAGCCTCTGTTGCCGAAACCCTGAAAGGGGAAGAGTCCCACGCGCTGGCGGAAGTCGAAATCTTCGTCGGCAAACAGGTTAAAGTTCAGATTGAACCGCTCTACAATCAGGAGCAATTCGACGTGGTAATGATGTAGTTTGCTGGCTGCAACAAGGAGAGATGCGTGAGGCGTTTGCCTGGAATCCTGCTGATCACGGTGGCAACATTGATTGTTATCGTCGCGCTACTGGTCAGTGGCCTGCGTCTCGTTTTGCCGCAGCTGGACAAATGGCGTCCACAGCTGCTGGAGAAAATCGCCGAGTCGACCGGGCATCCTGTCGACGCCTCGCAGATCAAAGCCAGCTGGGAAAACTACGGTCCAACGCTTGAAGTTCGCGACATCAAAGCGGGCATGAAAAACGATGGGCAGCTGTCGGTCAAGCGCGTCACGCTTGCGCTGGACATCTGGCAAAGCCTGCTGCATTTCCGCTGGCAGTTTCGCGAGCTGACCTTCTGGCAGCTGCAAATTCGCACCAACACCCCTCTGCAACACAACGACAGCAGCGGCCAGCTGAAAACTGACCGCATCGGCGATCTGTTTCTGCGCCAGTTCGATCAGTTCACCCTTCGCGACAGCCATCTTAGTTTTCTGACGCTCTCCGGCCAGCGCGCCGAACTCGCTATCCCGCAGCTGACCTGGCTGAACGGCAAAAACCGTCACCGCGCCGAAGGGGAACTGAGCCTTTCCAGCCTCACCGGGCAGCATGGCGTCATGAAAGTGCGCATGGACCTGCGTGATGAAAACGGCCTGCTCAATGAAGGGCGACTGTGGGTGCAGGCGGATGACATCGACGTCAAGCCGTGGCTGGGGCGCTGGATGGAGGACAACATCGCGCTGACCTCGGCCCGCTTCAGTCTTGAAGGCTGGATCGAACTCAACAAAGGCGATATCGCCAGTGGCGACGTCTGGCTGAAGAAGGGCGGCGCAAGCTGGCAAGGGGACAAGCAGCCTCATAACCTGTCTGTTGATAATCTGATGGCGCACATCAGCCGGGCAGACTCCGGCTGGGCGTTCAACATTCCTGACACGCGTATTGCGATTGACGACAAGCGCTGGCCGCAGGGCGCGCTGGCGCTGGCGTGGATCCCCGGTCAGGACGTCGGCGGGAAAGACAACGTGCGCAGTGATGAACTTCGCATCCGCGCCAGCAACCTTGAACTTAGCGGGCTGGCGGGCCTGTTGCCTATCGCGGAGAAGCTCTCGCCGTCGCTCGGTGAAATCTGGGAGACAACTCAGCCTGCCGGGCAGATTGACCAGCTGGCGCTGGATATTCCCCTGCAGGCCACGGAGAAAACCCGTTTCCAGGCGGCCTGGAGCAACCTCGCATGGAAGCAGTGGCAGCTGTTGCCGGGCGCAGAACACTTTTCCGGCCGTGCAGAAGGCAGCGTTGAAAACGGTTCGCTCAACGTCAGCATGGAAAACGCCAAAATGCCTTATGAGACGGTGTTTCGTGCGCCGCTTGAGATAGCAAAAGGCACGGCGAATCTTTCCTGGGTGAAGAATGAGAAGGGCTTCATGCTCGACGGGCGTGACATCGACGTTCAGGCGACCGGCGTCCATGCCAACGGCGGCTTCCGCTGGCTGCAGCCCGCCAATGACGTTCCGTGGCTCGGTATTCTGGCCGGTATCAGCACCAACGACGGTGGTCAGGCCTGGCGCTACTTCCCGGAAAACCTGATGGGCAAAGAGCTGGTCGATTATCTCAGCTCGGCGATCAAAGGCGGCCAGGCGGATAACGCGACGCTGGTTTACGGCGGTAACCCGCATCTGTTCCCGTACAAGCATAACGAAGGCCAGTTCCAGGTCTGGGTGCCGCTGCACAATGCGACCTTTGCCTTCCAGCCAGACTGGCCTGCCCTTACCAACCTGAATATTGATCTCAACTTCCTCAATGACGGGCTGTTTATGCAGGCCGATAAGGTGGCACTGGGTGGCGTGACGGCGCATAACCTGAATGCGGCGATTCCGGACTACTCGAAAGAAAAGCTGATCATCGACTCGCAAATTGCCGGGCCGGGCAAGGCCGTCGGGCCGTACTTCGACGAGTCGCCGTTGAAAGATTCTCTGGGCGCGACGCTCGAAGAGCTCCAGCTTGATGGCGATGTGAATGCTCGCTTACATCTTGATATTCCGCTCAACGGCAAGCAGGTGCTGGCCAAAGGCGACGTGCGCCTGAACAACAACAGCCTGTTTATCAAACCGCTCGACAGCACGCTGAAAAATTTAAACGGCAGCTTTAGCTTTGAGAATGGCGATCTGAAAAGCGGGCCGCTGACCGCCAACTGGTTTAATCAGCCGCTGAACGTCAATTTCACCACCACGGAAGGGCCAAAGGCTTATCAGGTAGCGGTGAATATGGACGCCAACTGGCAGCCCACCCGCACGGGAATGCTGCCAAAGCAGATCAACGATGCCATCAGCGGTAGCGTGCCGTGGCAGGGGAAAGTTGGCATCGAGCTGCCTTACAAAGGCACAACAAACTACAAGGTTGATATCACCGGCGACCTGAAGAATGTAAGCAGTCGCTTACCTGCGCCGGTTGATAAAAAGGCCGGGGAGCCGCTGCCGGTGAAGCTGACGGCGGCAGGCGACCTGAATCATTTCGATCTGACGGGTAATGTAGGCGCGAAAGATCACCTCAACAGCCGCTGGCTGCTGAACAAAAAACTGACGCTCGATCGGGCTATCTGGGCTTCAGACAGCCGCAGCGTGCCGCCGCTGCCGGATACGGCGGGTGTAGAATTGAACCTGCCACCGATGGACGGTGCGCAGTGGCTGGCCCTGTTCCGTCAGGGTGCCGCAGACAGCGTGGGCGGCGCAGCCGTCTTCCCGGAACGCGTGACGCTGCGAACCCCGGCGTTAACCATGGCAGGCCAGCGCTGGAACAACATCAGCATTATTTCGCAGCCCACTTCGTCAGGCACCAGCGTGGAGGCACAGGGGCGTGAAATTAACGCGACGCTTGCGCTACGCAATAATGCGCCGTGGCTGGCGAACATTCGTTATCTCTATTACAACCCATCGGCAACCACCACCACCGGCGAAGCCGTGGGCAGCAACCTCTATGAAAAAGATCGGGTCGATTTCCAGAACTGGCCTGACGTGCAGCTCCGCTGCGCAGAGTGCTGGCTGTGGGGGCAAAAATACGGGCGTATTGACGGTGATTTTGCAGTGAAAGGCAACACGCTGTCGCTCTCTAACGGGCTGCTGGATACGGGCTTTGCCCGTCTGACGATGAACGGCGAATGGGTCAATGCGCCGGGCAGCGAGCGCACATCGCTGAAAGGGAAACTTCGCGGCAGCAAAGTAGATGCGGCGCTCGGCTATTTTGGCGTCGCCACGCCTATCCGCGATTCTTCATTCGATATTGATTATGACCTGCACTGGCGCGACGAGCCCTGGACGCCGGATGTGTCCTCTTTGAATGGGATCCTGAAGGCGCATCTGGGCAAAGGCGAATTTACCGACATCAGTACCGGCCATGCCGGCCAGCTGCTGCGCCTGCTGAGCGTCGACTCGCTGCTGCGCAAGCTGCGTTTTGACTTCAGCGATACCTTCAGCGAAGGCTTCTGGTTTGACTCCATTCGCAGCACCGCGTGGATTAAAGACGGCACGCTGCACACCGACGACACGCTGGTGGATGGCCTTGAAGCGGATATCGCCATGAAGGGTTCCGTGAACCTGGTGCGTCGCGAACTGGACATGGAAGCGGTGGTCGCGCCGGAAATCTCTGCCACCGTCGGCGTGGCGACGGCGTTTGCCGTGAACCCGATAATCGGTGCCGCTGTGTTTGCGGCCAGCAAAGTGCTGGGGCCGCTGTGGAGCAAAGTATCGATTCTGCGTTACCACATCACCGGGCCTATCGATCAGCCGCAAATCAATGAAGTGCTGCGCCAGGCGCGCGGCGATAAAAAGCAATGATTTGACGGACGTTACAATTTACCTCACTCTCAATAGAGACAACTGATTATCCGCGAGCTTCGCGGCCACCAATGAGTAGCAAAACGATGAGTCTGAACCTGGTAAGTGAACATCTGCTGTCGGCGAACGGCCTGAACCATCAGGACCTGTTTGCCATACTTGGCCAACTCGCCGAGCGCCGCCTCGACTACGGCGATCTCTATTTCCAGTCGAGCTATCACGAATCCTGGGTGTTAGAAGACAGCATCATTAAAGACGGGTCGTACAATATCGATCAGGGCGTCGGCGTGCGTGCCGTCAGCGGCGAGAAAACCGGTTTTGCCTATGCCGATCAGATTAGCCTGCTGGCGCTGGAGCAAAGCGCGCAGGCCGCCCGTACCATCGTGCGTGAAAGCGGCGATGGCAAAGTGCATACCCTCGGCGAAAAAGCCCATTCACCGCTTTACACCAGCCTCGATCCGCTGCAGAGCATGAGCCGGGAAGAGAAGCTCGATATTCTGCGCCGTGTCGATAAAGCCGCGCGTGCGGCCGACAAGCGCGTGCAGGAAGTCTCCGCCAGCCTGACCGGCGTGTATGAACTGATTCTGGTTGCGGCGACAGACGGCACGCTTGCGGCGGACGTTCGTCCGCTGGTGCGTCTTTCCGTCAGCGTGCTGGTGGAAGAGGACGGCAAACGCGAGCGCGGCTCCAGCGGCGGCGGCGGGCGTTTCGGCTATGACTATTTCCTTGAAGACGTGGACGGCGAAGTGCGTGCAGACGCGTGGGCGAGAGAAGCCGTGCGTATGGCGATGATCAACCTCAACGCCGTGGCAGCCCCGGCGGGCACAATGCCAGTGGTGTTAGGTGCGGGCTGGCCTGGCGTGCTGCTCCACGAAGCGGTCGGTCACGGTCTGGAAGGCGATTTCAACCGTCGCGGCACCTCGGTCTTCAGCGGCCAGATGGGCGAGCTGGTAGCCTCTGAACTTTGCACTGTGGTGGATGACGGCACCATGGTCGATCGCCGTGGTTCGGTCTCTATCGACGATGAAGGCACCCCGGGCCAGTACAACGTGCTGATCGAAAATGGCGTGCTGAAGGGCTACATGCAGGACAAGCTCAACGCGCGTCTGATGGGCGTGAAGCCAACGGGTAACGGCCGCCGCGAATCCTACGCGCACCTGCCGATGCCGCGTATGACCAACACCTATATGCTCGCCGGGAAATCGACGCCGCAGGAAATTATCGAATCCGTCGACTACGGCATCTACGCGCCAAACTTTGGTGGCGGCCAGGTGGATATCACCTCCGGCAAGTTTGTCTTCTCGACCTCAGAGGCCTATCTGATTGAGAAAGGCAAAGTCACCAAAGCGGTGAAGGGCGCAACGCTGATTGGTTCAGGTATCGAAGCGATGCAGCAGATCTCGATGGTCGGCAACGATCTGAAGCTGGATAACGGCGTGGGCGTGTGCGGGAAAGAAGGGCAAAGCCTGCCGGTTGGCGTTGGCCAGCCGACGCTGAAGGTCGATAACCTGACCGTGGGTGGTACGGCCTAACATCACTTGCCGGATGGCGCTGCCGCTTATCCGGCCGACAGCCAGGCCTGGAACCTCCGGGCCTGTGTATTTTTGACGGAGACCGCGGATGAAGGTCGCTCGCCATCAGCACATCGTAACGCTTCTGGAACAATCCCAAAGCCTCACCACAGACGAGCTGGCTGCCGTGCTCAGCGTCAGTAAAGAAACGGTGCGCCGCGATCTTAGCGACCTACAGCAGCAGGGTAAGATTCAGCGCAGTCACGGGCGCGCACGCGTCATTCATCACCCATCAAGAGATAGCGAAGCGCCATTCTACGCCAGGCTGAAAAGCCATTATGCCCACAAGTCAGACATCGCCCGCCATGCGCTGGCGTGGATTGAGGCCGGGATGACGATAGCCCTGGACGCCAGTTCGACCTGCTGGTTCCTGGCCCGCCAGCTGCCCGATATGCCGCTAACGGTGTTCACCAACAGCCATCCTGTGTGCACAGAGCTTGGTAAGCGTGAGCACATTCGCCTAGTCAGCTCTGGCGGCGAATTACAACGCCAGTTTGGCTATTACGTTAATCCGTCGCTGGTTACTCAGCTGAAAACGCTCGACATCGATCTGTTTATTTTTTCCTGCGAGGGCGTCGATCGTCATGGCGTGATGTGGGATCCGGGCGGGCACAACGCCAGCTACAAGTCACTGCTGCTGAAGCGGGCGTCGCAGTCTTTGCTGCTAATGGACAAGAGCAAGTTTAACCGTTCGAGCGAAGTGCGCATCGGCCCGCTCAGCGACGTCACCCATCTGATATCAGATGTGCAGCCCGAACAGCTGCCTTAGTTTTTTCCCCGGCCGTTGATGCCCTGGAACTGCCGCGAAACTTCCACGAAATAGTCAGTCAGGTAGTTGATGCAGACCTGCACCTTCAGCGGCAGCTTGTCTTTCTCGGTATACACCGCGTAGACCGGGCGCGGATCGGACTGATAGCGCGGCAGCAGGATCTCCAGTTCGCCGCGGTTGATCTCGTTGATCACCCACATCAGCGGCACGAAGGCAATTCCGGCCCCGGCGGTCAGCCAGCGGTTCAGCGTCATCGGATCGTTGGTGACGAATCGTCCCTGCGGGATTAGCTTGGTTGATAGTCCTTCCGGGGCAATCAGCTCAAACTCATTGTGCGGACGAATGCTGTACTCGAGCCACGAATGGCTGGCGAGATCGGCGGGTTTCTCTGGCGTTCCTGCCTGCTGCAGGTAGCTTTTAGCCGCGCAAAGCACCATCGGCATAGAGCCCAGACGGCGTGAAAACAGCCCGGAATCCTGCAAGGCACCGACGCGGATCACCAGATCCAGACCATCGGCGATCAGGTCGGGGGCGGGGATACCGGTGACCAGGTTGACCGAGAGTTCCGGATACTCTTTGAGCATCTCCGAAGTGATCCTGGCGAGGACATTTTGTGCCATAGTTGAAGAACAGCCCACCCGCAGCGTACCGATGGGCGTGTTGTTAAAGGCATAAAGCTGTTCGTGAACGTCCTGGGCTTCAAACAGCATTCGCCGACAGCCCTGATAGTAAATTTTACCGGCCTCTGTCAGACCGATGCTGCGGGTGCTGCGGTTCAGCAGCTTGACCTGCAGTTCATCTTCCAGTTTTGAGACGGTCTGGCTTATCGATGAGACGCTCATTTCGAGCTGCCTTGCCGCGGCCGTAAAGGAACCCAGTTCCACGACTTTGGCGAACACCGACATACGTTTTAATCGTTCCATTGTTCACTCTGACTTAAAAGTGATTTAGATCACATAATATAGATCACGCTATAACAGTTACGTTAATATACTGTTAGCTGAATAATTAAAGCATCACTGCTCTCACCTGCACTCTCTTATTCAAGGTCAACATGAGTCTGTTTCCCGTCATCGTGATTTTCGGTCTTTCCTTCCCACCGATCTTCGTCGAGCTGCTACTGTCGCTGGCCATTTTCTGGCTGCTGCGTCGGGTGCTGGTCCCTACCGGGATCTATGACTTCGTCTGGCATCCTGCGCTTTTTAATACTGCGCTTTATTGCTGTTTGTTCTACCTGATATCGCGCTTGTTCGTTTGAGGTCGTTGTGAAAACACTAACAAGAAAAATAACCCGAACCGCCATCACCCTGATTCTGGTCCTGTTCGCCTTCATTGCCATCTTCCGCGCTTGGGTGTATTACACCGAATCGCCGTGGACGCGTGATGCACGCTTCAGCGCTGACGTCGTGGCCATTGCCCCTGACGTGGCCGGGCTTATCACCGATGTGAAGGTCAAGGATAACCAACTGGTCACTAAAAATCAGGTGTTGTTCACTATCGACCAGCCGCGCTATCAGAAAGCCCTCGAAGAGGCGAATGCCGACGTGGCCTATTATCAGGCGCTGGCGACAGAAAAACGCCGTGAGGCCGGCCGCCGTAATCAGCTCGGCACGATGGCGATGTCCCGTGAAGAGATAGACCAGGCCAACAACATTTTGCAGACCGTCGAACATCAGTTAGCGAAAGCTCAGGCAACGCGCGATCTGGCGAGTCTCGATCTTGAACGTACCGTGATTCGCGCCCCGGCGGATGGCTGGGTGACAAACCTTAACGTCTACAGCGGTGAATTTATCACCCGCGGTTCAACCGCCGTCGCGCTGGTGAAAAAAGAGAGCTTCTATGTCGTTGCCTACATGGAAGAGACCAAGCTGGAAGGCGTGCGCCCGGGCTACCGTGCGGAAATCACCCCGCTTGGCAGCAGCAAAGTGATTAAAGGCACCGTCGACAGCGTCGCCGCAGGTGTCACCAACGCCAGCAGCAGCAGCGATGCCAAAGGCATGGCGACCATTGACTCCAACCTGGAGTGGGTCCGCCTGGCGCAGCGCGTGCCGGTGCGCATTCATCTTGATGAGCAGCAGGGGAACCTGTGGCCTGCGGGCACCACTGCGACGGTTATCATCACTGGCGCGAAAGACAGGGACACGCAGAAAGCGACCTTCCTGCAGAAGTTGGGTATGCGCCTGCGTGAGTTCGGTTAATCATCATGGGCATTTTCTCTATAGCCGATCAGCACCTGCGCTTTGCCATCAAACTGGTCTGCGCGATCGTGCTGGCACTGTTTGTCGGTTTTCACTTCGAGCTTGAAACCCCGCGCTGGGCGGTGCTTACCGCAGCGATTGTCGCCGCGGGTCCGGCGTTTGCCGCCGGTGGCGAACCCTATTCCGGGGCCATTCGCTATCGCGGTATGCTGCGTATCTGCGGGACGTTCATCGGCTGTATTGCGGCGCTGACCATTATTATCGTCCTGATCCGCGCCCCGTTGCTGATGGTGCTGGTGTGCTGCCTGTGGGCCGGTTTTTGTACCTGGATCTCCTCACTTATCAAAGTGGAGAACTCCTACGCGTGGGGCCTTGCGGGCTATACGGCGCTGATCATTGTGATCACGATTCAGAATGAGCCGTTGCTTTCACCTCAGTTTGCGGTGGAGCGTTGCAGTGAGATCGTGATCGGGATTGTCAGTGCGATCGTCGCCGATCTGCTGTTTTCTCCGCGGTCAATCAAACAGGAAATCGATCGTGAACTCGATGCGCTGCTGGTGGCGCAGTATCAGTTGATGCAGCTATGCATTCGTCACGGTGACAGCGAAGTGGTCGACAATGCCTGGAGCGCGCTGGTTCGTCGCACCCAGGCGCTGGAAGGGATGCGCGGCAACCTGAATATGGAGTCCTCCCGCTGGGCCCGCGCCAACCGTCGCCTGAAGGCGCTGAATACACTCTCCTTAACGCTTATTACTCAGGCCTGCGAAACCTATCTGATTCAGAACACTCGCCCGGAATTCATTACGCCCGAATGGCGTGAAATGTTCGATGAGCCTGTTGAAACCGTGCAGGACGTCCAGAAGCAGCTCAAACGCATGCGGCGAATTCTGGCGTGGACCGGCCAGCATGACACGCCGATCACGCTCTACACCTGGCTTGGCACGACTTCCCGTTATCTGCTGCTCAAACGTGGCGTGGCGGGGAATACGAAAATCAGCGCCCGCGAAGAAGAGATTTTGCAGGGCGAAGTGGTGGTGAAAGTGGAGTCCGCCGAACGTCATCATGCGATGATCAACTTCTGGCGAACCACTTTATCCTGCGCGCTCGGCACGCTGTTCTGGCTGTGGACCGGCTGGACGTCCGGCAGCGGCGCGATGGTGATGATTGCCGTCGTGACCTCGCTGGCGATGCGTCTGCCAAATCCGCGCATGGTCGCCATCGATTTTCTCTACGGCACAATCGCCGCTCTGCCGATTGGGGCATTCTATTTCCTCGTGGTCATTCCTTCGACCCAGCAAAGCATGTTGTTGCTTTGCCTGAGTCTTGCCGTGCTGGCCTTCTTTCTCGGCATTGAGGTGCAAAAAAGGCGGCTCGGATCGCTCGGTGCGCTGGCGTCTACCATCAACATCCTGGTGCTGGACAACCCGATGACCTTCCACTTCAGCCAGTTCCTCGACAGCGCCCTCGGCCAGCTGGTGGGCTGTTTCCTCGCGCTGATGGTGATTTTGTTGGTGCGCGATAACTCGCAGGCTCGTACCGGTCGCGTGCTGCTCAATCAGTTCGTGTCCGCGGCGGTTTCTTCCCTGACGACCAACACGGCTCGGCGGAAAGAGAACCATCTGCCCGCGCTGTATCAGCAGCTGTTTTTACTGCTGAACAAATTCCCCGGCGATATCGCCAAATTCCGTCTGGCGCTGACGCTGATCATTGCCCACCAGCGCCTGCGTGATGCGCCTGTGCCGGTGAACGATGATCTCTCGGCTTTCCACCGCCAGCTGCGCCGCACGGCAGACAAGCTGATTTCCGCCAGCAGCGATGACAAGCGCCGTCGCTACTTTGGACGCTTGCTGGAGGAGCTGGATGTCTATCAGGAAAAATTGGTTATCTGGCAGGCTCCGCTTCAGGTGACCGAGCCGGTGAAACGGCTCAGCGGGATGCTGAGAAAATATCAGCAGGCCCTGACGGTGAATTGACCCCCGCTATCTGTATCAACGTAACCGACGCCAAAAGCGTCGGTTTTTTTATGGCTATACTTAACTGTTATCACAGGACAACACTGTCGGAGGAAACATGACAATGCAGGCGCTCCAGGATAACGAACTCTTTCAGACTGGCTTTCTGGTCAATGGCGAATGGAAAACGCTCGATTCGACATTCGATGTGGTAAACCCGGCGACGGGTGAGACGATTGCCAAAGTGGCGAAGGCCGGGAAACGCGAAACCGAAGCGGCCATTGCCGCTGCGAGCAAAGCCTTCCCGCTCTGGCGGGCAAAGACCGCCAAAGAACGTGCCGAAATTCTTTACCGCTGGTACCAACTCATCATTGAAAACAAAGCCTGGCTTGGCAGACTGATGACCACCGAGCAGGGCAAGCCGCTGAAAGAGGCCGAAGGCGAAGTGGAGTATGCGGCAAGCTTCATTCAGTGGTTTGCTGAGCAGGGTAAACGCGCCAACGGCGAAATCATTCCTCCCGCCAAGCCGGGATCGCGAATCCTCGCCACCCGAGAACCCATCGGCGTTGTCGCGGCGATTACGCCGTGGAACTTCCCGATGGCGATGCTGACCCGCAAGCTCGGCCCGGCGCTGGCGGCAGGCTGTACCGGCGTCATCAAACCGGCTAACAACACCCCTCTCAGCGCCTTTGCACTGCTTCAACTGGCGAAGAAAGCGGGCGTACCGGATGGCGTTCTGAACGCCGTGGCGGGCAGTACCCAGGAAATCAGCGACGCGATCATGGCGAGCCACGAGGTGCGCAAAATCTCCTTCACTGGTTCCACCGCGGTTGGGAAAACGCTGGTCCGCAATGCTGCGGAAACCATGAAAAAAGTCTCGATGGAACTCGGCGGGAATGCGCCGTATATCGTGTTTGAGGACGCGGACATTGAGGCGGCAGTGAAAGGCGCGATTGCCAATAAATTCCGCAACGCCGGGCAGGTGTGCGTCAGCGTTAACCGCTTCTATATTCATGAAAAAGTCTATGACGACTTCACCCGCAAGCTCTCAGATGCCGTTAAAGCGCTGAAAGTCGGGAACGGTATGGAGGAGGGCGTGGTCATCGGGCCGCTGATTGAGCCTTCGGCGGTGAAGAAAGTGCGTGAACACGTGGAAGATGCCGTCGCGAAGGGTGCGAAAGCGCTGGCAGGCGGGAAACCACATGCGCTCGGCGGCAACTTCTGGCAGCCGACGGTACTCGGCGAATGCAGCGATGAAATGCTGCTCGCTCAGGAAGAAACCTTCGGCCCTGTGGCTGCCTGTTTCCGCTTCAGTAGCGAAGACGAAGTGATTCAGCGCGCCAACAATACGCCTTTCGGCCTGGCCGCCTATTTCTACACTCAAAACCTGCAACGCGTTTTCCGGGTTTCACAGGTGCTGGAGAGTGGCATGATTGGGATTAACGAGTGCGCCGTATCCACAGAGCTCGGCCCGTTCGGCGGTGTGAAAGAGTCTGGCCTGGGACGCGAAGGCTCTGTGCTGGGACTTGAGGAGTTTCTGGAAGTCAAAACCCTGCACCTCGGGGGATTGTAGACAGCATATCGGGCGGCTTCAGCCGCCCGTTCTGGCGTAAGCGGGGTGTGAATGAAAACCTATAGTTTTGATTTTGATGAAATAGGTACCCAGGCGGATTTCTATCGTGAGTTTACCCGCACCTTTGCGCTCAGCGGTACGCCGATTCACGATCTGGATTCTCTTTGGCAAGTGGTAATCGCCAGCCAGCTACCGCTGCCGCTGGAGATCGAGTTTGTGCACCTGGATGATAAACAGCGTCGGCGCTATGGCGCGCTTATTCTTCTGTTTGATGAAGCGGAAGAGGAACTGGAAGGAATGCTGCGTTTTAATGTACGTCAGGCATAAAAAAGCCCCCGACAGGCGGGGGCAAGTCGTCAGATAAGACGACGAGGGTTTATTTGTACAGCTCAGCCGTGGCGTGCCAGGTGTCGCCGCTACGTGCTTCAATGATGCGGTAGGAAGAAGCACCTTCTTTTTCAGCTTTTGCCGCCAGTTCATGACGCATATCCATTGGGGCGCTACCAACCTGAGACACAGACACGGTACCCATGGATTGCATGCCCTGAGCCTGCTCTGCGTTAACCTGATGAACAGCCGCACCTGCGCTGAAGGAAAGAACGGATGCCAGACCCAGTGTTGCGATAATCATTGTGCTTTTCATAATCTTTACTCCTCAATTCTTTGACTTAGCGGCGAGAAGGTTTGAACTGCCATTTTTATGCCTGGTGCCGCGACGTTAAATTCTCTTTGTTACCGACTATCAATAAATCTTATTTGTACAGCTCAGCTGTCGCGTGCCAGTGGTCACCGCTACGTGCTTCAATCACGCGGTAAGAAGAGGCACCCTGTTCCTGTGCTTTCTGATTCAGCATGTCGTGCATGTCCATTGGGGAAGAACCGACTGCACCGACAGAAACGGTACCGATAGCTTCGCGATTCGCGGCTTGGTCCGCGTTAATAGAATCTGCAGCGAAAGCGCCGAAAGAGAGGACAGAAAGAATAGTCAGTGCGCTTACAGTGGTTTTGATTTTCATAATTTTCACCTCGTCGAATTTTTTATCAGGGTCTTTGTTTCGTGACCCTCATCACAAAATCAAGTATACACTAATCACCGAAAAAATTAATACCAGACTAATGGTTGCGCGTGTAATTAAGTGTCAAGAAGCCTCGTTTTTATAACGGAAAAGCATTAAAAATGTCATCAGACGACAGATTAGGTGATTTATAGCTAAGAAAATCATATGGATAGATGAATTTGATAATTTGTGCGATTTTACTAACAACATTCACTGGATGATTACATTCAGGCAGTCAAACGCACTTAATGTTAAAGGAAAGGGGGTTTTATGTAGCGTTTGGGTGTGCGTGGGGGAGATAAGGCGCTCTCCGGTCTGATGCCGGAGAGAAGGGAAGTTACAACTCTTGTTCGAACAGCACCAGAATGGCTTCGTAGAGTTCTTTCACGGTAAAACCACGTGCAGGCGTGGTGAAGATGGTGTCATCCCCCGCGATGCTGCCAAGAATGCCCTCGGCTTTGCCTAAAGAGTCGAGCAGGCGGGCAATCAGCTGAGCTGCCCCTGGGCTTGTGTGGATGACCACCACCGCATCGTTGTAGTCAATATCCAGCACCAGGTTCTTCAGTGGGCTGGAGGTGGTCGGTACGCCGAGTTCCGCAGGCAGACAGTAGACCATCTCCATTTTGGCGTTGCGGGTGCGCACCGCGCCAAACTTCGTCAGCATACGGGAGACTTTGGACTGATTGATATTTTCAAAGCCCTCTTCCTGTAATGCCTGAACGATCTCACCCTGAGAACTGAACTTTTCTTCTTTTAGCAATGCTTTAAACGCTTTGACTAATTCTTCTTGCTTAGCCGAACTTCGCATAAGTCACCCGTATCATGGCGGTAAATACAACATTATTATGCATATGGATGAATTTTTATGCAAATGATCTGCCGTGAATTAGGCTGAAATAATGTTATGAAAGGGAAGGATTTTATCAAAAATCGTTATCAAGAAACATGCTTTCGTCACGAGTCGAAAATAACGGCAAAAGTAAATCAATTGTTATCAAAATGCGGTTGTTTTGCCCATCTGGCTGGGTGTATTGTAACCAACAGTCGACCGGTTACGCCGTCGCGGGGTCAGTCACAGGCGGTAAAGTGAGCAATGGCACCGTTATGCTGTGGGTAGCTCCGCATTCTTCAATCTCGCTTATTGTCATTGTTTACCTTGTGAATTAAGGTTGCCGCCACGGAGTTACGGTAGATGAAACTAACCATAATAAGGAGTTTAGGATGAAAGTCGCAGTCCTCGGCGCAGCTGGCGGTATTGGCCAGGCGCTTGCCCTACTACTTAAGACCCAACTGCCTTCAGGCTCAGAACTCTCCCTGTATGATATCGCGCCGGTTACCCCGGGCGTGGCAGTCGATCTCAGCCATATCCCAACCGCTGTGAAAATCAAAGGTTTCTCCGGTGAAGACGCAACCCCGGCACTCGTTGGTGCTGATGTGGTGCTGATCTCCGCAGGTGTTGCGCGTAAACCCGGCATGGATCGCTCCGATCTGTTTAACGTTAACGCGGGCATCGTTAAGAATCTGGTGCAGCAAGTTGCAAAAACCTGTCCGAAAGCCTGTATCGGTATCATCACCAACCCGGTGAATACCACGGTGGCCATTGCCGCTGAAGTGTTGAAAAAAGCCGGCGTATACGACAAAAACAAGCTGTTTGGCGTGACCACGCTCGACATCATCCGCTCCAATACCTTCGTGGCGGAACTGAAAGGCAAGCAGCCAACAGAGATTGAAGTGCCGGTTATCGGCGGTCACTCTGGTGTGACAATCCTGCCGTTGCTGTCGCAGATCCCTGGCGTAAGCTTCTCTGAGCAGGAAGTCGCTGAACTGACCAAACGCATTCAGAATGCCGGTACCGAAGTGGTGGAAGCCAAAGCGGGTGGCGGGTCTGCAACCCTTTCTATGGGCCAGGCAGCGGCGCGTTTTGGCCTGTCGCTGGTTCGCGCATTGCAGGGCGAAAAAGGCGTGGTGGAATGTGCCTACGTTGAAGGTGATGGCGAACATGCTCGCTTCTTCTCGCAGCCGCTGCTGCTGGGCAAAAATGGCGTAGAAGAGCGTCAGTCCATAGGCAAGCTGAGCGCGTTCGAGCAGCACGCAATGGAAGGCATGCTGGATACGCTGAAGAAAGATATTGTGCTGGGCGAAGAGTTTGTTAACAAATAAGCTCGTTGCCTGAAACGAAAAACCGGAGCCTTTTAAGCTCCGGTTTTTTTATTTGCATCAGTTGGTGGCGGGGTATTCCTGAATGGTGACGTTCAGGGTGAGTTTTTTATCGTCACGCATGACAACCACCGGGATGACCGAACCCGGACGAATTTCGGCGACCTGATCCATTGTTTCCAGCGCGGAGACGGCGGGTTTCTCATTCACGGAAACAATCACGTCATTGACCTGAATGCCTGCCTCAGCGGCCGGGCCACCTGAGGCCACTTCATTTACCACGATGCCCTGTATCTGATCCATCGCTCCACCCTGAGTATGCAGAGGCGCAATTTCACGACCACTGATACCGATGTAGCCGCGAATCACCCGGCCATCGCGGATCAGCTTGTCCATGATTTTGGCCGCCAGCTGGAACGGAATCGCAAAACCAATTCCTTCGGGCGTTTCACCATCGTTGCTTTTGTCGAAGGAGAGGGTGTTAATCCCCATCAACTCGCCGAGTGAGTTGACCAGCGCCCCGCCGGAGTTGCCGTGGTTAATGGAGGCATCCGTTTGCAGGAAATTCTGGCGGCCGGACGGGTTCAGGCCGATACGCCCCGTAGCGCTGATAATGCCCTGGGTGATGGTCTGCCCGAGGTTGTACGGGTTTCCGATGGCCAGCACCACATCACCAATGTGCGGTACGCGTTTGCGGTTGATGGGGATGACCGGTAACCCGCCGTTCGCGTTGATTTTCAGTACGGCGAGATCGGTGAGGCTATCGGAGCCGACAATCAGCGCTTCGAAAACGCGTCCGTCCTGTAGGGCGACGATGATTTGATCGGCATCGTTAATGACATGCTTGTTAGTAATAATGTACCCACGGTCGTCCATGATCACGCCGGAGCCGAGTGTGAGTACGTTATGGCTGGTATTGTTTAGCGCGCGGTTATAAATGTTAACGACAGCTGGCGCTGCCCGTTTCACGGCGGCATTGTAGCTGACCGGCGATTCGTCCGCGCTGTCATAGACCGTGGATGAAAGGGGGTTAAGCTGACGCAATGACGGCATGGCGGCCAACAAAATGCCACCGACGATACATCCGATTGCGACTGAACGTATGAGCTTTACAAGCATGATGCGATTATCACAGGTAAGGGAACCGGGGCAGCATAGCACGAGTTAAGCGGACATCACACGCAGGCGATGTCCGCCGTGAAGGCTGTTTTAGCGCAACAGCAGATAGATGCTCTCATTTCCGCGCATGACGTTCAGCGCGATAATCGCAGGCTTTGTCTCCAGCTCCTTGCGCATCTCGGCGATTGACTGCACCCGCTGGCGGTTAATGCCGATGATAACGTCATCTTTATGCAGGCCAACCTGTGCCGCGGCGCTGCCTTTCTCTACCTCGTCCAGCACAATACCTTTGGTGCCGTCTTTCATCTGTCCGTCGCTCAGGGAAGCGCCCTGCAACGCAGGCGTAATGAGCTCTGCACTTGCCGTTGAAGAGGTGCTCTTATCCAGAGTGACTTCGACGGTTAGCGGTTTACCATCACGCAGCAGGCCAAGCTTCACTTTGGTGCCCGGCTCCGTGGTCGCGATACGTGAGCGCAGTTCGGCAAAGCTGCTAAGGGGTTTGTCGTTCAGGCTCACGATTATATCGCCCGATTTCACGCCCGCCTTCGCAGAACCTGAGTTCGGCAATACCTCGCTGACAAAGGCTCCGCGCTGGATATCGAGCTTAAACGCTTTGGCGATATCAGCATTCATTTCCATGCCTTTGATGCCCAGCAGCCCGCGCTTGATTTCGCCAAACTGAATCAGCTGTTTGGCGAGCGTCATTGCCATGTTGCCTGGAATAGCAAAACCGATACCGATGCTGCCGCCGCTTGGCGCGAGAATCGCGGTGTTTATCCCAATCAGCTCGCCATTGAGGTTAAGCAGCGCGCCGCCGGAGTTGCCCCGGTTTATCGAGGCATCTGTCTGAATAAAGTTTTCCAGCCCCTCGAGATTCAGGCCGCTGCGGCCCAGTGCAGAGATAATGCCCGACGTAGCGGTTTGACCAAGGCCAAACGGATTCCCCACCGCCACGGCAAAATCTCCGACGCGCAACTTGTCGGAATCGGCGACGGCGATTTGCGTCAGGCGCTCAGGTTTCTGAATCTGAAGCAGGGCGATGTCACTCTGATCGTCGCTACCGACGAGTTTGGCATCGAATTCACGGCCATCGTTTAGCTGCACGCTGATTTTCTGCGCCTGGCTGACGACGTGATTGTTAGTGAGCACGTACCCTTTCGCTGCATCAATGATCACGCCCGAGCCGAGTCCTTCAAACGGCTGAGGCTGCTCATTTGGGGCATCTTCGCCTAAATATTTCTTTAATTCTTCGGGCACTTGTCCACGGCTTGCGGGCGCAGCGGTGCCTTCCACCTGTACGCTCACCACGGCAGGCAGCACTTTCTCCAGCATTGGCGCCAGGCTTGGCAACTGGCCCTGGCCGGGCACGACAGCAGGCAGAGAAGCAGATACCGGCCTCGCTATGCCAAGAGATAACCCAACGCTTAACGCTAACGCACTTAATAATAAGGTTTGTTTCTTCATTGATGCTGGCTCTCATGACCTGAGGAATGTGAGAAAAAAGCGCCCATAAACCGCTCGATGTTATTGAATTTTCGAGTGTCTAACAATGAGGTAGATGATCAAATAATAGCTGGGTTGAGCGGGATGTGACGGGCGCAAGGGCTGCGCCCGTAAATAAAGAGGTGTTAGTCGCGTTTTGCAGCGCTGCGCAGCAGGCCGGATGCGCCATCAGAATAGTCGCGTGGCATCTGAACCGGCGCCTGATCGTTGCCCGCTTCGGACTCTGCCAGACGGTTACGGAACGGGTTTTCTTCCGCGCTCATTTCCGGCAGGAGGCTGCTGGAGCTTTTCGCCATATGCTGATACAGCTGGCGATAATCGTGGGCCATATTGTCGAGCAGCTCGGCGCTGCGGGCAAAGTGGCTGACCAGTTCTTCACGATACTCGTCCAGCTCTGCTTTGTTCTTTTCCAGTTCGTACTGCAGGGCCTGCTGTTGACGTAACTTCCGGTTACCAAATCGCATAGCGACGGCGCCAATGATAAGACCGACAACTAAACCAATTAGCGCATATTCCCAGGTCATGAACTTCTCCCGTTGTTTTGTGGTTCCGTAGGGTGGCAATAAGGCTGCTCGCCTGCGCCCGATAACGCCACTATAACCGCTATTCCCTTAGAAGTGGAATCCTGGCGTGTCATCGCGTACTGTAGAACGGCCTTTTTTTCGACAACCGTGAACTGCTGCACGTTGCTTTTCAGGAAATAACAATAACTTATGCAAAGCATGACCCCCACATCGCGATATCTTCAGGCCCTTGAAGCGGGCAGCCATCAACCCGATGACGTTCAGCGCGAGGCCGTATCTCGCCTTGATGCCATTTATCAGGAACTGACCGCACTTCCGGCGGCATCCCCCGCCAGCACGGGCCTCAGGGCGAAATTTGGCAAGCTGCTGGGCAAACGCGAACCCACGGCGAGTACGCCGGTGCGCGGCTTATATATGTGGGGCGGCGTGGGGCGCGGGAAAACCTGGCTGATGGACATGTTCTATCAAAGCCTGCCGGGAGAGCGTAAACAGCGCCTGCACTTCCACCGCTTTATGCTGCGCGTACACGAAGAGCTGACGGCATTACAGGGGCAGAGCGACCCGCTGGAAATCGTCGCCGATCGCTTTAAGTCTGAAACCGACGTGCTGTGCTTCGACGAGTTTTTTGTCTCCGATATTACCGATGCCATGCTGCTCGGTGGCCTGATGAAAGCCCTGTTTGCCCGAGGCATCACGCTGGTAGCGACGTCCAACATCCCGCCTGATGAACTGTATCGTAACGGGCTACAGCGCCCGCGTTTCCTGCCGGCGATTGATGCCATCAAGGCGCACTGCGATATCATGAACGTCGACGCAGGGATTGATTACCGCCTGCGGACGCTGACCCAGGCACATCTGTGGCTGTCGCCGCTCAATAACGACACGCGTCAGCAGATGGATAAACTCTGGCTGGCGCTGGCGGGCACCCGTCGTGGTGCGGCACCGGAACTGGAAATTAATCATCGCCTCTTGCCGACGCTTGGCGCAGAGAACCAGACGCTGGCCGTTTCCTTTACTACGCTCTGCGTGGATGCCCGCAGCCAGCACGATTACATTGCGCTGTCTCGCTTGTTCCACACGGTGATGCTGTTTGATGTGCCGGTGATGACGTCGTTAATGGAAAGTGAAGCCCGACGCTTTATTGCGCTGGTGGATGAGTTTTATGAGCGCCATGTCAAACTGGTGGTTAGCGCCGCCGTGCCGCTGCACGAAATTTATCAGGGAGAGCGGCTGAAATTTGAGTTCCAGCGCTGTCTTTCGCGCCTGCAGGAGATGCAAAGCGAAGAGTATCTGAAGCGCGAACATCTGGCCGGTTAAAAACCCTCGGCAAATCACATTTAGGGGTCGATCTTTGACCGTGACTTCTCTATAATCTTGCGACCCCACGTTACGAGAAGGTTTTTTTCCCAAAACTTTCTATGTGCTGGCATAGGCTATTCGAAGGGGTAGGTTTGCCGGACTTTGTCGTGTGAGCCTCAACTTTTAAACGTTTGGGTGTTCACCAACGTGTAACTTATTTATTTGGGTAAGCTTTTAATGAAAACTTTTACAGCTAAACCAGAAACCGTACAGCGCGACTGGTATGTTGTTGACGCGACCGGTAAAACTCTGGGCCGTCTGGCTTCCGAACTGGCTCGTCGCCTGCGCGGTAAGCACAAAGCGGAATACACTCCGCACGTAGATACTGGTGATTACATCATCGTTCTGAACGCAGAAAAAGTTGCTGTAACCGGCAACAAGCGTGAAGACAAAGTGTATTACCACCACACCGGCCACATCGGTGGTATCAAACAAGCGACCTTTGAAGAGATGATTGCCCGCCGTCCTGAGCGTGTGATTGAAATCGCGGTTAAAGGCATGCTGCCAAAAGGCCCGCTGGGTCGTGCAATGTTCCGTAAACTGAAAGTTTACGCGGGTAACGAGCACAACCACGCGGCACAGCAACCGCAAGTTCTTGACATCTAATCGGGATTATAGGCAATGGCTGAAAATCAATACTACGGCACTGGTCGCCGCAAAAGTTCCGCAGCTCGCGTGTTTATCAAACCGGGCAACGGCAAAATCGTTATCAACCAACGTTCTCTGGAACAGTACTTCGGTCGTGAAACTGCCCGCATGGTAGTTCGTCAGCCGCTTGAACTGGTCGACATGGTTGAGAAACTGGATCTGTACATCACCGTTAAAGGTGGTGGTATCTCTGGTCAGGCTGGTGCGATCCGTCACGGTATCACCCGCGCTCTGATGGAGTACGATGAGTCCCTGCGTGGCGAACTGCGTAAAGCTGGCTTCGTTACTCGTGATGCTCGTCAGGTTGAACGTAAGAAAGTCGGTCTGCGTAAAGCACGTCGTCGTCCTCAGTTCTCCAAACGTTAATTGGTTTCTGCTCACGCAGAACAATTGGCGAAAAAACCCGCTTCGGCGGGTTTTTTTATGGATAAAACAGGCGTTATCCACAATCCCTGACTCTCTTTTCGCCCTTTTTCAGCATTTCCAGAATCCCCTCACCACAAAGCCATCAAAATCTGGTAAACTATCATCCAATTTTCTGCCCAAATGCAGGCGATTGTTCATTTTTTGTTTGTTTCGAACAGGAATGTCGTTCGACGCTTACGGGGCTTTATCACTGGCCGGTCACATGTCGTGGCGGGTAGCAGTAAAAAATTCTGAATATACCTGGAGGTTTTCATGGCTGTCGCTGCCAACAAACGTTCGGTAATGACGCTGTTTTCTGGTCCTACTGACATCTATAGCCATCAGGTCCGCATTGTGCTGGCCGAAAAGGGTGTCAGCTTTGAGATTGAGCACGTGGAGAAAGACAATCCACCTCAGGATCTGATTGACCTCAACCCGAATCAAAGCGTACCGACACTGGTGGATCGCGAGCTGACCCTGTGGGAATCTCGCATCATTATGGAATACCTGGATGAGCGTTTCCCGCATCCACCGCTGATGCCGGTGTACCCGGTTGCGCGGGGTGAAAGCCGTCTTTACATGCACCGCATCGAGAAAGACTGGTATACGCTGATGAATACCGTGATGAACGGTACTGCCGCACAGGCGGAAACGGCTCGTAAGCAACTGCGTGAAGAGCTGCTGGCGATTGCGCCGGTCTTCACACAGAAGCCGTACTTCCTGAGCGATGAATTCAGCCTGGTCGACTGCTATCTGGCTCCGCTGTTATGGCGCCTGCCGGTTATGGGCATTGAGCTGGTTGGTGCCGGTTCTAAAGAGATGAAAGCGTACATGACTCGCGTGTTTGAACGTGATTCCTTCCTCGCTTCCTTAACTGAACCCGAGCGTGAAATGCGTCTCGGTCGGGGCTAATTGAATGGATGTGTCACAGCTGACACCACGTCGTCCTTATCTACTGCGGGCATTCTATGAATGGCTGCTGGATAACCAGCTGACGCCTCATCTGGTGGTCGACGTGACGTTACCGGGCGTGCGGGTGCCGATGGAATACGCGCGTGACGGGCAAATCGTCCTGAATATCGCACCGCGCGCGGTGGGGAATCTGGAGCTGGCGAACGACGGCGTGAGCTTTAACGCTCGCTTCGGCGGCGTGCCGCGTCAGGTTGAAGTCCCGCTGGCCGCCGTGCTGGCTATCTATGCCCGTGAAAACGGCGCTGGCACGATGTTTGAACCGGAAGCCGCGTACGATGAAGACGGCGTGCACGTCAACGACGATGCGGATACGGGTGCGGAGAACGAAACCGTGATGTCCGTTATCGATGGCGACAAGCCTGACAGCGATGACGACAACGATCCTGACGATACGCCGCCGCCGCGCGGTGGTCGCCCTGCGCTTCGCGTAGTGAAGTAACTCTCAACAGGCCCATTCGGGCCTGTTTTTATTTGTACCCTGAAGACGTAAAAAAGCCCGACTGCATCAGCAAGCCGGGCTTTTATTCTTTCAGGCCGGGTATCTAAGTGGATTACACTTCCAGGTAATTCATGATCCCGTCTGCGGCTTTACGACCTTCGGCAATGGCCGTTACTACCAGATCAGAACCGCGCACGATATCGCCACCCGCGAAGATTTTTGGGTTGCTGGTCTGGAACGCGTTGTCGCTGCCTTCCGGCGCAATGATGCGACCCTGAGAGTCCAGCTCGACGCTGTGCTTCGCCAGCCACTCCATGCTGTGAGGACGGAAACCAAACGCCATCACAACGGCATCGGCAGGCACCACGTGTTCGGAACCGGCAACAATTTCGGCCCGACGGCGGCCTTTGGCATCCGGGGCACCCATTTCGGTGCGCGCCATCTTCACGCCGCTCACTTTACCGTTGGCGTTCACTTCCACGCCCAGCGGCTGTACGTTGAACTGGAACTCTACGCCTTCTTCACGCGCGTTTTTCACTTCGCGACGTGAGCCTGGCATGTTCTCTTCATCACGACGATAAGCACAGGTAACGTGCGTTGCGCCCTGACGAACGGAAGTACGCACACAGTCCATTGCGGTATCGCCACCGCCCAGGACTACCACGCGCTTGCCTTCCATGTTCACATACGGCTCGTCGGCAGAATCACCGTAGCCCATGATCTGCTTGGTGTTGGCAATCAGGAACGGCAGCGCATCAAACACGCCATCTGCTTCTTCATTTTCCAGCCCACCGCGCATTGACTGATAGGTGCCGACGCCGAGGAAGACGGCATCGTAATCTTTCAGCAGGTCGTCCAGCTGCACATCACGGCCCACTTCGGTATTCAGTTTGAACTCAATGCCCATGCCGGTGAAGATTTCACGGCGGCGGGTCATGACCTCTTTTTCCAGCTTGAAGGCCGGGATCCCGAAGGTGAGCAGGCCACCAATTTCTGGATGGCGGTCGAAGACCACAGCCTTCACGCCGCTGCGGGTCAGCACATCTGCACAGGCGAGGCCCGCCGGGCCCGCACCGATGATGGCGACGGTTTTACCGGTTTGCTTCACGCCGGTGAGATCCGGACGCCAGCCCATTTCGAACGCTTTATCGTTGATGTAGCGTTCGATGTTGCCGATGGTCACCGCACCAAACTCGTCGTTCAGCGTACAGGAACCTTCACACAGGCGATCCTGCGGGCAAACGCGCCCGCAGACTTCCGGCAGCGTGTTGGTCTGATGCGACAGTTCTGCCGCCTCAAAAATACGCCCCTCGTTGGCGAGCTTCAGCCAGTTCGGGATGTAGTTGTGTACCGGACACTTCCACTCGCAGTAAGGGTTACCGCAGGACAGGCAGCGGTCTGCCTGCGCCTTGGCCTGGCCTTCGGAGAAGGTTTCGTAGATCTCAACAAATTCAATTTTACGGATCTTCAGCGGCTTCTTTGGTGGGTCCACACGCTGTAAGTCGATAAACTGGTAAACATTCTGACTCATCTGTATTCCTTACTGCGCCTGCACGCGCAGCTCAGCTGCGCTACGACTACGGTGACCCAACAGTGCTTTGACATCGCTGGACTTCGGTTTAACCAGAGCGAATTTCGCGGAGAACGCTGGCCAGTTCGCCAGGATCTCTTCGCCGCGCGAGGAGCCCGTCAGCTGAACGTGTTCAGTGATAAGGCCGCGCAGATGCTCTTCGTGGATAGCCAGAGAGTCTACGTCCAGCACTTCCACCAGTTCCGGGTTCACGCGTTTGCGGAAGTCACCGTCTTCATCCAGCACGTAAGCGAAGCCACCGGTCATGCCCGCGCCGAAGTTGACGCCAGTTTTGCCGATCACGCAGACGATACCGCCAGTCATGTATTCACAGCCGTTGTCGCCAATGCCTTCTACCACGGTGATGGCACCGGAGTTACGCACGCCGAAACGTTCGCCCGCACGGCCCGCGGCGTACAGACGACCGCCGGTTGCGCCATACAGGCAGGTGTTGCCGATAATGCTCGCTTCGTGACTGCGGAAGGCGGAGCCAACCGGAGGACGAATCGCCAGCAGACCGCCTGCCATGCCCTTGCCGACGTAGTCGTTGGCATCGCCGGTCAGGAAGAGCTCCACGCCGCCTGCGTTCCACACGCCGAAGCTCTGACCTGCGGTGCCGCTGAAGTGTGCCTTAATCGGGTCGGAGGCCAAGCCCTGATCGCCATGCGTCTGAGCGATATAGCCCGACAGCGATGCGCCTACGGAGCGATCGGTGTTGCGAATATCAAACCAGAACGTTTTGCTCTGCTTGTCGTCCACATAGGATTTTGCCTGCTGCAGCAGCTGTGCGTTCAGCACGCCGTTGTCGAACGGCGGGTTGTTCTCGGTGCAGTACAGCGCCTTGCCTGGATGAGGCTCAGCGGTTTCCAGCAGTTTCGAAAGACTCAGCTTCTGCTGTTTGGCGGTGAAACCGTCCAGCTCTTTCAGCAGGTCGGTACGGCCAATCAGATCCACCAGACGCTTCACGCCCAGCTGCGCCATCAGCTCGCGGGTTTCGCGGGCAATAAATTCAAAGTAGTTAGTCACTTTGAACGGCAGACCGTGATAGTGGTTTTTACGCAGCTTGTCGTCCTGAGTTGCTACGCCGGTTGCGCAGTTGTTCAGGTGGCAGATACGCAGGTATTTACAGCCCAGCGCGACCATCGGGCCGGTACCGAAGCCGAAGCTTTCTGCGCCCAGAATCGCCGCTTTGATGATGTCGAGGCCGGTTTTCAGGCCGCCATCCACCTGGAGACGGATTTTGTGGCGCAGGCCGTTGGCAACCAGCGCCTGCTGGGTTTCCACCAGGCCAAGTTCCCACGGGCAGCCCGCGTATTTCACGGAGGAAAGTGGGCTTGCGCCTGTACCGCCGTCATAGCCTGCGATGGTGATCAGGTCCGCATAGGCTTTGGCTACACCGGTAGCGATGGTGCCGACGCCCGGTTCAGAAACCAGCTTCACGGAGATCATCGCCTTCGGATTAACCTGCTTCAGGTCGAAAATCAGCTGCGCCAGATCCTCGATAGAGTAAATATCGTGGTGCGGCGGAGGGGAAATCAGCGTCACGCCCGGTACGGAGTAACGCAGTTTCGCGATGTACGGCGTAACTTTATCGCCCGGCAGCTGGCCGCCTTCGCCCGGTTTTGCACCCTGAGCGACTTTAATCTGAATCACGTCGGCGTTAACCAGGTACGCTGGCGTCACGCCAAAGCGGCCAGAAGCAACCTGTTTGATGCGTGAGACTTTATTGGTGCCGTAACGCGCCGGGTCTTCGCCGCCTTCGCCTGAGTTCGAGTTGCCGCCGATGCTGTTCATGGCTTCCGCCAGCGCTTCGTGGGCTTCCGGGCTCAGTGCGCCGATGGACATTGCCGCGGTGTCAAAGCGTTTAAACAGCTCGGTTGCCGGTTCAACGTCATTGATGCTGACGGCTTCGCTGCCAGGATTGATGGCCAGCAGATCGCGCAGCGTTGCCGCAGGACGATTGTTGACCAGCTCAGCATACTGCTGATAATCGCTGTATTCGCCGCTCTGAACGGCCTGCTGCAGCGTGCGCACCACGTCCGGGTTGTAGGCGTGATATTCGCCGCCGTGAACGTACTTCAGTAATCCGCCCTGATCGAGCGGCTTACGGGCCAGCCAGGCGCGTTTGGAGAGGTTCAGCAGATCCTGCTGGAAGTCCTCAAAGCCTGCGCCGCCGATACGGCTGATTACGCCCTGGAAGCAGAGATTTGCCACGCTGTCATGCAGGCCCACCGCTTCAAACAGCTTCGAGCAGCGGTAAGAGGCGATGGTCGAGATGCCCATTTTGGACATGATTTTGTACAGGCCTTTGTTGATGCCGTTGCGGTAGTTCAGCATCACATGGCGGTAATCTTTTTCGATGGCTTTGGTATCGACCAGTTTCGCCAGGGTTTCATAGGCGAGGTACGGGTAGATTGCCGTGGCACCGAAGCCCAGCAGCACTGCAAAGTGATGCGGATCGCGGGCGCTGGCGGTTTCAACGATGATGTTGGCATCGCAGCGCAGGCTCTTATCAACCAGGCGCGTCTGGATGGCACCTACCGCCATTGGCGCAGGTACTGGCAGGCGGTTTTTCGCGATGTTGCGGTCAGAGAGCACCAGCAGCACGGTGCCGTTACGCACCATTTGCTCGGCCTTGTCGCACAGCGCGTTAACGGTTTCTTCGAGGCTCGCTTCGTTCACATCAAAGGTGATATCCAGCGTGTCGGCGCGGTAGTGCTCTTCCTGAATCGTCGTCAGCTGTTTGAAATCGGAGTAGAGCAGGATCGGCGACTTAAAGCTCAGACGGTGCGCCTGGCCTTCTGCTTCGCAGAAGACATTCATCTCACGACCAATGCTGGTGGCAAGCGACATTACGTGTGCTTCACGCAGCGGGTCGATTGGCGGGTTAGTCACCTGCGCAAACTGCTGGCGGAAGTAGTCGTAAATGATGCGCGGCTGGCTGGAGAGCACGGCAAACGGGGTGTCATCCCCCATTGAGCCTACTGCTTCCTGGCCGTTTTCGCCGAGCACGCGGATGACAGAGTCCAGCTCTTCTGCGCTGTAATTAAACTGTTTCTGGAAGCTTGCCAGCGCGTCGTCGTCCATTTCGCGGCTGCCCACTTCTTCGTCAGGCAGATCTTCAAACGGCACCAGGCGGCGCACGTTTTTCTCCATCCACTCTTTGTACGGGTGGCGGATTTTCAGATCGTGATCCGTTTCTGCGGAATGCAGAATGCGGCCCGCACGGGTATCGATCACCATCAGTTCGCCAGGCCCAACGCGGCCTTTTTCAACCACTTCGTCTGGCTGGTAATCCCAGATCCCGACTTCGGAAGCGCAGGTGATGAGCTTATCTTTGGTGATGACGTAGCGCGCCGGGCGCAGACCGTTACGGTCAAGGTTACAGGCGGCGTAGCGTCCGTCGGACATAACAATGCCCGCCGGGCCGTCCCACGGCTCCATATGCATGGAGTTGAAGTCGAAGAACGCGCGCAGGTCAGTGTCCATGTCCGGGTTGTTCTGCCATGCCGGCGGCACCAGCAGACGCATGGCGCGCACGATGTCCATCCCGCCTGCCAGCAGCAGTTCGAGCATGTTATCCATCGAGCTTGAGTCGGAACCTGTTTCGTTAACGAACGGCGCGGCATCGTGCAAATCGGGGATCAGCGGGGTCTGGAATTTGTAGGTACGCGCGCGTGCCCACTGGCGGTTACCGGTGATGGTGTTGATTTCGCCGTTGTGCGCCAGGTAGCGGAACGGCTGCGCCAGCGGCCAGCGCGGCACGGTGTTGGTGGAGAAACGCTGGTGGAACAGGCAAATGGCCGATTCCAGACGCAGGTCCGCGAGGTCCAGGTAGAAGCGCGGCAGATCCGCCGGCATACACAGACCTTTATAAATATTGATCAAGTTCGACAGGCTGCAGACGTAGAAATCTTTGTCTTCCTGAAGACGCTTTTCAATGCGGCGGCGGGCGATGAACAGACGGCGTTCCATATCGCGCGGACGCCAGCCAGCCGGGGCATTAACAAAAATTTGCTCAATACGCGGCAGCGAGGAGAGGGCGATTTCACCGAGTACCCCTTCGTTGGTTGGCACATCGCGCCAGCCGACAATCGACAGGGTTTCACGCTGAAGTTCTTCTTCAACGACGCGACGCGAAGCGGCAGCCAGTTCAGCGTCTTTATTCAGGAACAGCATCCCGACGGCGTAGTTTTTGGCTAAGCGCCAGCCGTGCTCTTCGGCCACAAGGCGGAAGAAGCGATCCGGTTTTTGCAGCAGCAGGCCGCAACCGTCGCCGGTTTTACCATCGGCAAGGATCGCACCACGGTGCTGCATGCGGGCCAGTGCGTGTATCGCGGTACGCACTACCTTGTGGCTAGGTTCGCCTTCTATGTGGGCGATCAGGCCGAAACCACAGTTATCCCTCTCAAGGGATTTATCGTACAACATATCAGTGAACCTCCCCAGGCTCTACGGACACACTCCGGACCGTTGCGCGCAGGCGCAGAAAGAGTAAGGCGGCGGGGCCAGTGGCCACACATTCGCCCTCTTAAAATCCTTTCGCATCGGTAAACAAGTATTGCGGACTTGCTTCAGAGGGAATCTCAATTACTGCATAAATATGATGAGCAGACCGCTCATCGAGAAAGCTTCCAGCGGATCCTCAAGTTATCGGGAATCCGCACACAGGTCAAATGGCAATCTTATTTATACAAAAACGTGCTATAGGCAGGTTAACTTTATGATATGTAATGTTATTTGTGCATTTTTACATTGTATTTACCCTGAGCGAAACGGCAACTGAATGTGATCTCTCTCACTATCCAGAAGCCGCATTATGGCCGATCTGTGCTGAAAGGCTTTTTTACATCAGAATATTATTCTGCCATGGGTGGTGAATGCCCATGATGACACTGTTTTTTATCTGTGAGCGCAATCGCGAAAAACAGCGATAAGGCATAAGGAAAAGTAATCACCTTTAAGGTGAATGAAATTGCAGTTATGTTGATTTGTTATGCAATAGGTGTGACGTCTCCGGGGCGCTTGATCCAGGTCATCGCCGAAAGAGACTAAAAATGGCAGGCTTGGCACCTCTTCGAAAGGCGCGGTCTATCAGATTATGCAGTTACAGAAATTAGTCAATATGTTTGGTGGGGATCTTTCACGTCGCTATGGCGAAAAGGTCCATAAGCTCACGCTGCACGGCGGTTTCAGCTGCCCGAACCGCGATGGCACCATCGGGCGCGGCGGCTGCACTTTCTGCAATGTAGCCTCATTTGCCGATGAGGCGCAGCAGCATAAATCCATAGCTGACCAGCTGGCGCACCAGGCGCATCTGGTGAATCGTGCAAAACGTTACCTCGCCTATTTCCAGGCTTATACCAGCACCTTCGCCGAAGTGCAGGTGCTGCGGTCGATGTATCAGCAGGCGGTCAGCCAGGCGAATATTGTCGGCCTGTGCGTCGGCACGCGCCCGGACTGCGTGCCGGAAG
The DNA here is from genome assembly GCF_900215375.1 of Enterobacter sp. CC120223-11. GTDB lineage: Bacteria > Pseudomonadota > Gammaproteobacteria > Enterobacterales > Enterobacteriaceae > Scandinavium. The sequence continues at coordinate 54,906 of NZ_OBEF01000016.1, forward strand.
CTGTGCTGGATTTGCTCAGCGAATATAAAGAGCAGGGCTACGAAGTGTGGCTGGAGCTCGGTTTGCAGAGCGCGCAGGATAAAACTCTGCATCGCATCAATCGTGGCCATGATTTTGCCTGCTATCAGGCAACAACGCGCCTTGCCCGGGAGCGAGGCCTGAAGGTGTGTTCGCATTTGATTGTCGGCCTGCCGGGAGAAGATCAGGCTGAATGCCTGCAAACGCTGGAAAAAGTGGTGGAGACCGGCACGGACGGCATCAAGCTTCATCCGCTGCACATCGTCACCGGCAGCATTATGGCCAAAGCCTGGGAGGCCGGGCGGCTGAGTGGTATTGAACTCGACGACTATACGCGCATTGCCGGAGAGATGATCCGCCATACGCCGCCAGAAATTGTCTATCACCGCATTTCGGCCAACGCCCGTCGCCCGACGCTTCTCGCGCCGCTGTGGTGTGAGAACCGCTGGACGGGAATGGTGGAGCTGGATCGTTATCTGAATGAGCAGGGCGTTCAGGGCTCAGCGCTGGGGCGGGGCTGGGTTTCACCTTCCTCCTGAACCGATTTTAAGCACTGGCGAAGAGGAGCGAAAACAGACCCGCGCGCATATAGCATTTTCCTTAATCTCAGCAAGTTGTGATGCCGGTCGTCTCTCGGCCTTGACCCTCAGAATCTCCTTGTGGTAACTCATTGTTTTGCCTTTTTTTGGCCCGTCATAAAGGAAATCCTGATGCTTAAAACTGTGCGTTACAGCCTGCTGACAACCGGACTGTTACTGAGTGGCTTTACGCTGGCTGCCCCTGCCGGCGATCTTCCCCTGATGCCCTGGCCTGCCCAGGTCGAACGCCCGGCAGCGCAGGGGGCGCTGATCCTCAATAATCAGCTCACCATCAACCTCAGCGGTGATGATCTGGGCGATGCCGTCAGCCGCCTGCGAGACAGGATTTCGCGCCAGACAGGCTGGGAGATGGTCCCGCAAACCGGGTCGGTGAAAACGCCGACTATCAATATCGTGATTGCCAATAAGGTTCCGGCGCTCCCGCGTCTGGACAGCGATGAAAGCTACAAGCTGGTCGTGGATGAAACTGGCGCGAAATTGACCGCAAACACCCGTTTTGGCGCGTTGCACGGCATCGAAACGCTGCTCCAGCTGATTCAGAACGGGCCGGACAATACCTCGATTCCGTATGTCACCATTGAAGATTCCCCGCGCTTCCCGTGGCGCGGCGTGCTGCTCGACTCTGCGCGGCACTTCCTGCCCATCGAGGACATCAAACGCCAGATTGACGGCATGGCGGCGGCGAAGCTGAACGTGCTCCACTGGCATTTGACCGACGACCAGGGTTGGCGCTTTGCCTCGACGAAGTACCCCAAATTGCAGCAGCTTGCCAGCGACGACAAGTTCTACACGCCTGCACAAATGAAAGATATTGTGCGCTACGCGGCAGACCGTGGGATTCGCGTAGTGCCGGAAATCGATATGCCAGGCCATGCGTCAGCCATCGCGGTGGCTTATCCGGAACTGATGAGCGCGCCGGGGCCATATGAAATGGAGCGCCACTGGGGCGTGCTCAAGCCTGTACTCGATCCGACCAAAGAGGCCACATACACCTTCGCTGACGCGATGATCGGCGAGCTGGCGGCCATCTTCCCGGACGCGTATCTGCACATCGGCGGCGATGAGGTGGACGATACGCAGTGGAAAAATAACCCGGCTATCCAGAAGTTTATGCAGGAGAACAAGCTGGCTGACAGCCACGCATTGCAGGCGTACTTCAACCGCAAGCTGGAGCTGATTCTGGAGAAGCACCACCGACAGATGGTCGGCTGGGATGAGATTTACCACCCGGACCTGCCAAAGAGCATTCTGATCCAGTCCTGGCAGGGTCAGGACGCGCTGGGTGAGGTGGCGAAGAACGGCTACAAGGGCATTCTTTCCACCGGTTTCTATCTCGATCAGCCGCAAAGTGCGGCCTACCACTACCGCAACGAACCTGTTCCGCAGGGGCTTAACGGCATAGATAAAATCAGCGATGCCGATAGCGCCCAGAGCTGGTCGTTCAGCATGCCACGTCTGAAGGGGAAACCGGTTGAAGGCACCTTTACGCTGGTGAAGGGCGATCAGGAATGGCGCGGGTTTATTGATTTCAATGGCAAATCGCGCCGTGCGGTGGATGACATCGAATGGCTGAGCCCGGATCAGGTCACCTTCACCGTCGATACCTGGATGGGGGAAACTCGCCCGGTAGTGAATATTCACGACGATCGTCTCGGTGGTTACTTCCTCGTCGGCAACGTGCGCTACCCGGTGACGGGCCAGCGGCTGGACGATGTTCCGGCCGGTATTCAGCCAGTTGTTCCCGATGCTGAACAGCAGAAGAACCTGCTGGGCGGTGAAGCGGCGCTGTGGGCGGAAAATATTGTCGCGCCGGTGCTGGATATTCGCCTGTGGCCGCGCGGCTTTGTAGTGGCCGAGCGCCTTTGGTCGGCGAAGGATGTGAACGACACCGACAACATGTACCAGCGTTTACAGGCGATCGACAGCTGGTCGACGGTCTCCGTTGGTCTGAAGCAGCATACGCAACAGTTGGTGCAGTTCACCCGCCTGGCGAACGGCGGCAGCACGCTGCCGTTGCAGATCCTCGCGCAGGCCACAGAACCCGCGCAGTATTACACCCGTCAGCACCTGAAATTCCAGGCCGGAAACTACCATCAGTTTGAGCCACTGAACCGCTTTGCGGATGCGCTTCCGGCGGAAAGCGACACCGTGCGACATTTGAACGAGTGGGCGGATAACCTGATTAGCGATGCTGAGGACAACGAAAGCGCCGATGCGCTGCGTCATGTCTTTACCCGCTGGCAGAACAATACCGCCGACGTGCTGCTGCTGACCGATGGCAACCATCAGCTGGCAACCATGAAACCGGTGGCACTTCAGGTCGACAAGCTGGCCGCGCTGGGGCTGCGCTTAACCGATCTGGTGGCACGTCAGGGCACGCTGGATGACAAAGAGTACGCTTCGATTCAGTCGCAGCTCGATGAAGCGGCGAAAACGCAGGATGAAGTGGTGATTGCGGCGGTGTACCCGCTGGAGACGCTGCTGCGGGCGACAAGGATCGAGTAAAACAAATGCCCCTCTTCCGTCGGGAGAGGGGCTGGCAGGACGCATTACTTCGCCAGCGTCGCGACCATCACCGCTTTAATGGTGTGCATCCGGTTTTCAGCCTGATCGAACACGATGCTGGCTGCGGATTCAAACACTTCGTCCGTCACCTCCATCCCGCCGTGCAGACCATACTCTTGAGCCATTTGCTTACCGAGCGTGGTTTGATCGTCATGGAATGCGGGCAGGCAGTGCAGGAACTTCACCTGCGGATTTTCCGTCAACGCCAGCATCTTTTTATTCACCTGATAGTCACGCAGCAGGGCGATACGCTCGGCCCATTTCGCTTTGTCTTCGCCCATGGATACCCATACGTCGGTGTAGATAAAGTCTGCGCCTTTTACGCCCGCGGCGATATCTTCGGTAAGCGTAATGTCGCCACCGTTTTTCTGCGCCAGCGCTTTGCATTCCGCCACCAGGCTCGCTTCCGGCCAGCAGCTTTTTGGTGCCACCAGGCGTAAATCCAGCCCCGTCAGCGCAGCGGCTTCCAGCATAGAGTTGCCCATGTTGTTACGCGCATCGCCTGCATAGACCAGCGTCATCTCGTTGAAGGCTTTTCCCGGCAGATGTTCCTGCATGGTGAGCAAATCGGCCAGCAACTGCGTCGGGTGGAACTCGTTGGTCAGACCGTTCCACACCGGCACGCCCGCAAACTGCGCCAGCGTTTCGACAATTTCCTGGCCGTGGCCGCGATACTGAATGCCGTCATACATGCGGCCCAGCACGCGGGCGGTATCCTTGATGGATTCTTTATGGCCAATCTGGCTGCCGCTTGGACCGAGATAAGTGACGCGTGCGCCCTGATCGAATGCGGCAACTTCGAAAGAGCATCGGGTGCGGGTCGAGTCTTTTTCGAAGATGAGCGCGATATTTTTGCCGGTCAGTTTTGGCACTTCGTTGCCGCTTTTTTTGTCAGCCTTCAGCTGCGCCGACAGCGTGAGCAGATGAGTCAGTTGGGCAGGGGTAAAGTCGAGTAATTTCAAAAAATGCTTCTGGTATAACGCAGACATCTTTCCCTCTCATGGCTTAAGCCACTTATTGAATTAAAATTCAATTTATATGTATGAATATTCATTTGCAACCCTGATTCACAAATCTTTGTCGGAAAGGTGGAGGCAATGACTGCGGTGTGTGAAAATAGAAGTATCTGCCGACATGATGAGGAACGAGCAATGGCAAACCCGGAACACCTGGAAGAGCAGCGTGAAGAGACGCGTCTGATTATTGAAGAGTTACTGGATGATGGCAGCGATCCGGACGCGCTCTACACCATCGAGCACCATTTCTCTGCGGACGATTTCGACACGCTGGAAAAAGTGGCGGTAGAGGTCTTCAAGCTGGGTTACGAAGTGACCGAGCCGGAAGAGCTGGAAGTCGAAGAGGGCGGCGAGGTGGTCATCTGCTGCGACGCCCTGAGCGAATGTGCGCTGAACCCGGAACTTATCGACGCACAGGTTGAACAGCTGATGAACCTGGCCGAGAAGTTCGGCGTGGAGTACGACGGCTGGGGCACCTACTTCGAAGATCCGAACGGTGAAGGCGAAGAGGGCGATGACGAAGATTACGTTGATGAAGACGACGACGGCGTTCGCCACTAAGTGATGATCGGTGCGGTGGCTTTCGCTGCCGCACGCTTTTCTGAGAGACCGCGCAAGACAAATGGATTACCCGCAACTCCTCGCACCCGTTTTAACCTTCCTCCAGTGCCCGACGCCACAGGCGTGGATCGACAAAGCCCGTTCCCCCGAACATCTGCCCCTGCTGCTGACGGATCATCTGATTTGCGAGCTGAAAGCTGCGCAAACCGCGATGCTGCTGGTGCGTAAATACGTCGCTGATAAAGCCGGGGCCGATGCGCTGCTGGCGTGGCTACAGCCGTATGAAGCCTTTGCCTTTCGCGGTGGCCCGGAGCCGGATTTTGTCGCCCTGCAAAAGCAGATTGGCAAAAGCGCGATGCCGCAGACCGACGATCCCTGGGGCCGCCAGCTTATCGACAGCATGGTATTGCTGATTAAAGAGGAGCTGCATCACTTCTGGCAGGTGCGGGAGATCATGCTGATGCGTGAGATCCCGTATGTGAAAATCACTGCAAGCCGCTATGCCAAAGGGATGCTTAAAGAAGTTCGCACGCACGAACCGCTGACGCTTATCGATAAGCTGATTTGTGGGGCATATATTGAGGCGCGCTCCTGCGAGCGATTTGCCGCGCTGGCGCCGTATCTGGACGAGCCTTTGCAGAAGTTTTACCTGTCGCTGCTGCGCTCCGAAGCGCGGCACTATCAGGATTATTTGGCGCTCGCTCAGCAGGTTTCCGACACAGATATCACGCCAAGGGTGCGCTTCTTTGGTGAAGTGGAGGCTGCACTGATTTCGACCCCGGATGCGGAGTTTCGCTTCCACAGCGGGGTGCCAATGCCTTGAGGGGATTGAGTGTGAGGTGAGGAGGGGCTGATTCAGTCCTCGTCGAACCCGGCATTAAACAGCGCAATCACCGCCGCCAGGGCTTCTTCTTCCTGCGGGCCGCTGGCTTCAATCTCAATCTGTCGGCCTTTGGCTGAGTCCAGCATCAGCAGTGCGATAACGCTACTTGCCTCGGCTTCCGTGCCTTCGTCATTGCGCAAAAGCACTTCCGCATCGAAAGTCTGAACCAGTTCGAACAGCTTCATCGCCGGGCGGGCGTGCATGCCCAGCTTATTGGTAATCTCAACGGTGTGCTTTACGCTCATGTTTTACGTTTTTCCAGCGTCCGGTGACGAGACTGAACGTTCTTACCGCGTGAGCGGAAGTAGTCAGCCAGCTGTTCGGCAATGTATACCGAACGATGTTTACCGCCGGTGCAGCCAATCGCGACCGTCAGGTAGCTGCGATTGTTGGTTTCCAGCATAGGTAACCATAGCTCAAGATAGCTGCGCGTCTGGTAGATAAAATTGTGTACTTCTGTGTGCCTGTCGAGGAACGCTGCCACGGGTTTATCGAGGCCGGTCATCGGGCGCAGCTTCGGGTCCCAGTGCGGGTTTGGCAGGAAACGTACGTCAAAGACGTAATCGGCGTCGATCGGGATCCCGTGCTTAAATCCGAAGGATTCAAACACCATCGTCAGCTCGCGTTCACGTTTACCCAGCAGGCGCGTGCGCAACATTTCCGCCAGTTCATGCACGGACATTTCAGAGGTGTCGACGATCAGATCCGCCCGCGAGCGCAGCGGCTCCAGCAGATCGCTTTCCTGATCGATGGCGCTTTCCAGGGAGAGATTTTTACTGGAAAGCGGATGCAGACGGCGAGTGTCGCTGTAGCGACGAATCAGCGTGTTACGGTCGGCATCAAGGAACAGCAACTGCGGAGAGAAGTTGTCGGGCAGGTTTTCCATTGCCTGTTCGAAAATCTCCGGGGACTCCGGCATATTTCGCACATCAATGCTGACCGCCGCCGATATTTGCCGATCCGCGAGGCTCTTGGCGAGCTCCGGCAGCAGCACAACCGGCAGGTTATCCACGCAGTAAAAGCCCATATCTTCCAGGGCACGCAGAGCCACAGATTTCCCTGAGCCCGAGCGACCGCTGACGATCATCAGTACCATCAGTTGTTTCTCCTTACGACAACCGGGTTACTCTCAGGCTTCTTCATCGCCGCTCTCTTCCCCGGTGATGATCTCATACAGTTCCTGGTCACTTTGCGCGCTGCGCAGGCGGCGGCAGATGGTTTTGTCTGCCAGACGTTTGGCGACCAGCGACAGAGTATGCAAATGCGTTTTGGTCTGATCGGCGGGCACTAACAGCGCGAACAGCAGATCAACCGGCTGATTATCAATCGCGTCAAAGGCAATCGGCGTTTCGAGCTTTACAAACACACCGACGGCGCGCAGCGTATCTTCTTCGAGCTTACCGTGCGGAATGGCAATGCCGTTACCGATGCCGGTACTGCCCATTTTTTCACGGGTCAGGATAGCTTCAAACACGACCTGCGGCGGCAGGCTTAGCTGTTTTGCCGCCAGCTCGCTGATGATTTCCAGCGCGCGTTTTTTACTCTGGCAGTGAACGCCACTGCGGGTACATTCCTGGTTAAGGACATTGCTCAGTTGCAGAGCGGAATCGTTGTTCATCATAAATTCACCTGCGTGCCGCCTGGCCCGAAACGCCGGGTCAGGCGTACGCCCGGACGATTAGTGTTGTTTTAGTTTGTCTTTATGCTTGGTTAGCTGTCTTGCCAGCTTATCGATAAGACCATCTATTGCGGCATACATATCCTGCCCTTCCGCACTGGCATGAATTTCGCCCCCGTTAACATGCAGGGTGGCATCCGAGATATGAGTCACCTTTTCCACTTTTAACACAATATAGACCTGATTGATCCGTTCGAAAAACTGTTCGAGCTTGGCGAATTTGGTGTTCACAAACTCGCGCAGTGCGTCAGTGATTTCGACATTGTGTCCTGTGATATTGAGCTGCATAGTGTCTTCCTTATCGGTTGTGTCAGACCAGCTGTTTACGCTGGTTCGACGGCGGAATGGATAAAGACTCTCGGTACTTTGCAACGGTGCGGCGTGCCACCATGATACCCTGTTCGGACAGCATGGTGGTTAGCTTACTGTCACTCAGTGGTTTCGCGGGATTTTCCGCGGCAATTAACTTCTTCACCAGGGCGCGAATCGCCGTCGACGAGGCTTCGCCACCGCCTTCGGTATTCACATGGCTGGAGAAGAAATACTTAAGCTCAAAAATGCCCCGTGGGCTGTGAAGATACTTCTGCGTGGTAACACGCGAGATGGTTGATTCATGCATCTCGACGGCCTGAGCGATATCCGCCAGCACCATCGGTTTCATAAATTCTTCGCCCTGCTCAAAGAAGGCCTGCTGCTGTTCAACGATGCAGCGGCTGACCCGCAGCAGCGTGTCATTGCGGCTCTCCAGGCTTTTAATCAGCCATTTGGCTTCCTGCAGGTTGCTACGAATAAACTGGCTGTCGGCGTCGTTACGCGTCGTGTTGCACATTCCGGCGTAGTGCTGGTTGATTTGCAGACGCGGGATGCTGTCTGAGTTCAGTTCCACCACCCAGCGGTTGCTGACTTTGCGCACCAGCACATCCGGGATCACATACTCAGGCTCACCGGTCTGAATTGACTGACCCGGGCGCGGGTCCAGAGACTGGATCAGCGTCACGGCTTCTTTCAGCACGTCTTCCTTCAGGCGAGTGACGCGCATCAGCGTACGGAAATCGTGATTTGCCAGCAGATCGAGATGATCGCTGATAATCGTTTTGGCCTCGGTCAGCCACGGTGTGTCTTTGGCGAACTGAGAAAGCTGGATCAGCAGGCAGTCGCGCAGATCTTTTGCCGCCACGCCGATCGGATCGAAGCGCTGGATCCGTTTCAGAACGGCCTCAACCTCGTCAAGATCGAGATCTTCGTTGCCAATGCTTTCGAGGATCTCTTCGACGGAAGTGGTGAGATAGCCTGTCTCATCAACCGCGTCCACGATCGAGGTGGCAATGGCGCGATCGGTATCGGAAAACGGCGTCAGGCCGACCTGCCACATCAGGTAATCCTGCAGCGACTGCGTCGTTTCGCCCTGATAAACCGGCAGCTCGTCGTCCTGATAATCCGTACCCGTGCCGGATGGTGTACCCGCGGTGTAAATCTCATCCCAGCTGGCATCGAGCGGCAGTTCGTCGGGCATCTCTTTTTGTTCGAGCGCATCGACGGTATCAAAAGCTTCGTTGTCCGCTTCTTCCTGTGAGTCGATTTCCTCGTGAAGATCGGTTTGCTCAAGCAGGGGATTACTCTCCAGCGCTTGCTGGAGTTCCTGTTGCAGCTCAAGCGTTGAAAGCTGCAACAGACGAATGGCCTGTTGCAGTTGCGGCGTCATGGCGAGCTGTTGGCTGAGCCTTAATTGCAAACCTTGCTTCATAATCAGGGCAAATTTCTCCTGCCAGAAATATCTGTACTCACTACCCTATCAGAGTCTGAAGTCTTCCCCAAGATACACACGCTTAACATGCTCGTCTTGCAGGATTTCTTCCGGCGTGCCGTGGGCAATCAGATGCCCCTGGCTCACGATATAAGCACGCTCACAGACCGCTAACGTTTCACGCACGTTATGGTCGGTGATGAGCACGCCGAGGCCGCTATCACGCAGGTGTTCGATAATGCGTTTAATGTCGATGACCGAAATGGGGTCTACGCCCGCAAAGGGTTCATCGAGCAGAATAAATTTAGGATTTGCCGCAAGCGCACGGGCGATCTCCACGCGGCGGCGTTCACCGCCTGACAGCGCCTGACCGAGGCTGTCGCGCAGATGTTCGATGTGAAACTCTTCCATCAGCTCATTGGCACGATCGACGCGCTGCTCGTTGCTCAAATCATCACGAATTTGCAGGACTGCCATCAGGTTATCGAACACGCTCAGGCGACGGAAAATGGAGGCTTCCTGCGGCAGATATCCAATACCGCGACGAGCGCGGGCGTGCAGCGGCAGCAGGCTGATATCTTCGTCATCAATAATAATATTGCCCGCGTCACGGGAAACAATGCCCACCACCATGTAGAAAGTCGTGGTTTTACCGGCACCGTTCGGGCCCAGCAGGCCAACAATCTCGCCTGAATTCACCGTCAGGCTAACGTCTTCAACAACCCGACGTCCCTTATAGGCTTTCGCCAGATTCTTTGCAGTTAAAGTAGCCATAACGTCTTAGTTACTCTTCTTAGGCTGAGCTGGCGCAGGGGCGTTGCCGCTTTTATCCTGCAGCTGCGAAGGCACCAGAACCGTCGTCACGCGCTTGCCCTTTTCGCTAAACGCCTGCATTTTTTGCTCTTTCACCAGATAGGTTATCTTGTCGCCAGTAATGTTGCTGTCCAGCTGCTCCAGATAGGCTTTGCCGGTCAGCACTACAAGGTCATTGGCGACTTCGTAATGCATTTTCGACGCATGACCTTTCACTGGTTTCCCGTTGTCCTGCATCTGATAGAAGGTCGCTGGATTGCCGTAGCCGTCCATCGTCTCTTTCCCTTTCTCGCCAGCAGGGCGAGTCACGACGACTTTATCGGCGTTGATTTTGATGGTGCCCTGGGTGACAACGACGTTGCCGGTGAAGGTGGCGACGTTGCCCTGCATGTCCAGAGACTGCTGATCGGATTCAATGTGAATCGGCTGATCGGTATCGCCCGTCAAGGCCAGCGCAGGCAGGCTGGCGGCCAGCAAAGCGCTGGCAAGGGCAAACTTAAAGCTGAATTTATTTTTTCTGAATTTCATAAGAGGTTCTCACCTTTTCAATCAGCTCGGCGTTTTTGCTGCGTAAATTGCCGCGCATTTTGAGGCCGCTGGAATTAAATGTTGTACCGTACAAAGTCACCAGATCGTCGGAGCTTACATCCTGGGTAACCAAATTCACGATGGCGTTGTCTGTCGTGACTTTGCGAAGCTGTGAGTCATCCGTCAGCGCGTTAATCTCAACGTGTCCATAAAGATACAGCATACGATCATTCGTCAGTTTGGCTTTATCGGCCTTAATGGACCATGTCGGGACTTTATTGACATCGAATGTGGTCAGCACGGGTCGGGTGAACCAGGAGATTGCCTGGTCAGAAAAATATTCGACGTGCTCGGCAATTAACCGATAGTTAAGTGCACCTTCCGGGCTGTAAACCACGGTATCAGTATGTTCACTTTTGTACATCGGCTCGTTGTTGTTAACGACCTTCGGGGCCGTCTCGTCTTTGTCGACCAGATTGAAACCAATCAGCACCAGCGCCAGCAGTGATAGCAGGATGATAACCCAACGTCTGGTTTTACTCATATTGATTGCCCTTTGGCTTCATCCAGTTTGCCCTGAGCCAGCAGCAACAAATCACACACTTCACGGACGGCACCACGGCCTCCGGCAATGCGCGTGACGTAATCTGCACGCGGCGGAAGCAGTGGATGCGCATCCGCGACGGCGACGCTCAGGCCAACATCGGCCATGACTGGCCAGTCGATGAGATCGTCGCCGACGTAAGCCACCTCGTCCGGACGCAGGGACAGCGTATCCAGAAGCTCGCGGTACGCGATAAGCTTATCGGACTGTCCTTGCCACAGATGGGTGATCCCAAGCGTTTTGCAGCGGTCTTCTACCAGTTTAGCTTTTCGTCCGGTGATGATTGCAACTTCTATACCTGACGTCAGCGCGCAGCGAATGCCGTAGCCATCGCGTACGTTGAAGGCCTTCAATTCTTCGCCGTTGTTGCCCATGTAAATCAGTCCGTCAGACAACACGCCGTCGACATCGAGGATCAACAGGCGAATATTTTCCGCCTTCTCCATGACTCGCGAGCTAACCGGTCCATAGCAGGTCGTCACCGACGCGCCAGCATTACTCATTGTTTTTTCCTTACTTACACTACGCCTGCGCGCAGCAGATCATGCATATGTATCACACCCAGCAGATGGTCGCCATCGGCAACCATAACGCAGGTGATATGGCGGGACTGCATCAGGTTCAGCGCGTCTACGGCCAAAATACCCGGACGAACACGCACGCCACCGCGGGTCATGACCTCGGCGATGCTGAGATTGCGGACATCGACGCCCATATCGAACACCCGACGCAGGTCGCCGTCAGTAAATATGCCTTCGATTTTCATTTCATCGTCGCAGATAACCGTCATGCCGAGGTTTTTGCGGGTGATTTCAAGCAGCGCGTCGCGCAGAGTCGCATCCGGACTGATGTGCGGAATTTCATCGCCGGTGTGCATGATATCATTTACGCGCAGCAGCAGTTTGCGGCCCAGCGCTCCGCCTGGATGCGAGAGTGCGAAATCTTCTGCGGTGAATCCGCGCGCTTTTAGCAGGGCGACGGCGAGTGCATCTCCCATCACCAGCGCCGCGGTGGTGCTGGAGGTTGGCGCCAGGCCAAGCGGGCAGGCTTCTTTTGGCACGCTGACGCACAGATGAATATCCGCGGCTTTCGCCATACTGCTTTCCGGACGGCTGGTCACACAGATGAGCGGCACCTGAAGACGTTTGAGGACCGGGATCAGCGCCAGAACTTCGTTGGATTCGCCAGAGTTAGAGAGCGCGATCACGACATCCTGCGGTGAAACCATACCGAGGTCGCCGTGGGCGGCTTCACCAGGGTGAACAAAGAACGACGGTGTGCCGGTACTGGCAAATGTTGCGGCCATCTTCCGGCCAATGTGCCCGGATTTTCCCATGCCCATCACCACGACTTTTCCGCCGCAGTAAGCGATTTTCTCACAGGCGAGGATGAAATCCTGATTGATGTACTGATCGAGCTGGGCCAGACCTTCACGTTCAATTTCCAGCACCTCAAGGCCTGCCTGCTGAAAGTCAAAATCCGGCTGCAAATCTATTTGCGACATAATGTTATCCCGATTCACTCTGTGAAAAATGGCGTGCCCCACCAAAGGAACGCCAGCCAAACAAGAAAGCACCCGATCAGCAATGCCCCTGCGCCTCTGCCTATTTGCGGTTTTCGGCTCCAGCAGAGCAGGGCGAAAATCACGCTGACTAACACCATCACGCCGTAATCACGGCTGAATGCCAGTGGATTGAATGGGCCAGGCGCAATCAGCGCCGGAACCCCCATCACGATGGCAATGTTGAAAATGTTGGACCCGATGATATTGCCAATGGCGATATCGTCTTCGCCTTTCCGTGCGCCCGCGATGGCGGTGGCAAGCTCTGGCAGGCTGGTGCCAATCGCAATTACCGTCAAACCAATGGTCAGTTCGCTCATGGCGAAGTAGTTCGCCAGCACAGTGGCGTTATCCACAACCATACGCGTTGCCATCGGCATAATAATGAGCGCCACGCCGAGCCACAAACAGGCGACCGGCAGCGTACCATCACGGGGCAGTTCCGCCAGCTGATCGCGCGTCAGGCTGTCGTTACCCTGACGCTCCGCGAGGCGCGCAATCTTAACAATATACAGCAGCCACAGCACGGCGAGTGCGAACAAAAAGACGCCATTCGGCCGGGTTAGCTGACCATCATACAGAACAAAGCCTGCCAGCAGGCTCACGACTAACATTAGCGGCAATTCCCGACGCAGGATATCGGAATGGACAGTAAATGAGTGCAGCAGCGCGCCCAGTCCGAGGATCAGCAAAATGTTGACGATGTTGGAGCCAATCGCGGTGCCGATGGCGAGATCGATTTGTCCATGAACCGAGGCGGTGACGGACACGATAATCTCCGGAAGTGACGTGCCGACACTGACGATAGTCATCCCTATAATCAGTGGCGGAATATTCATACTGCGGCAAAGAATCGATGCGGCAAAAACCAGACGATCGGCACTGTAGACCACCAGAAGTAAACCAATTATTAACAGAGCCGTCGCTAAAAGCATCTAAAGTCCTTTCTTCAGGTATAATCGCCAGCCGCTTTGCTCCGATTGCAGGGCACAGACGATTTCTTAATTTTGACTTTATGCGTTGAAAAAGTAAAACAAATGCCTGCTTTCGCTAACCGTGACAGGTAAGATTCTGTAAAAATGATGGGTTAATAGCGTGATAACACGCCATGCTTAACCTCTAGAGGTTTTCCAGGGACAACCTATGAACCAGACACTGGATAATTTAGTCGATGTGCGCGGGGTCAGCTTTACGCGTGGAACCCGATGTATCTTTGACAACATCTCGCTGTCGGTACCTCGCGGTAAAATCACAGCCATCATGGGACCGTCAGGGATCGGCAAGACCACGCTGCTGCGATTGATCGGCGGTCAAATTCCGCCTGACAGCGGCGAAATCCTTTTTGACGGCGAAAATGTGCCCGCCATGTCGCGCTCGCGTTTGTACGCGGTGCGTAAGCGCATGAGCATGCTGTTTCAGTCTGGCGCGCTGTTTACTGACATGAACGTTTTCGACAACGTGGCCTATCCGCTGCGCGAGCACACCCGTTTACCCGCCCCGTTGCTGAAAAGCACCGTCATGATGAAGCTGGAGGCGGTGGGTTTACGCGGGGCTGCTAAACTGATGCCTTCTGAACTTTCCGGCGGGATGGCGCGCCGTGCCGCCCTGGCCCGCGCCATTGCGCTGGAGCCCGATCTCATCATGTTTGATGAGCCTTTCGTAGGGCAGGACCCGATCACTATGGGTGTGCTGGTGAAGCTGATTTCTGAGCTGAACAGTGCGCTGGGCGTGACCTGCGTTGTGGTGTCCCACGATGTGCCTGAAGTGCTGAGCATCGCCGATTACGCTTACATTGTGGCGGACAGAAAAATTGTTGCTCACGGCAGTGCGCAGTCGCTACAGGAAAACAGCGATCCGCGCGTGCGCCAGTTCCTTGATGGCATCGCCGATGGCCCGGTGCCATTCCGCTACCCGGCAGGGGACTACCATCAAGATCTACTCGGAACAGGGAGTTAAGTTACTCATGCTGTTAAATGCACTGGCTGCGCTCGGGCATCGGGGGATTAAGACGCTCTCGACCTTTGGCCGCGCCGGGTTAATGTTATTCAATGCGGTCGTCGGCAAACCGGAGTTCCGTAAACAGGCACCTCTACTCATGCGCCAGCTTTATAACGTTGGCGTTCTGTCGATGCTTATCATCCTGGTGTCGGGCGTGTTTATTGGCATGGTGCTTGGGCTGCAAGGCTATCTTGTTCTGACCACCTACAGCGCAGAAACCAGCCTCGGCATGCTGGTCGCTTTATCGCTGCTGCGTGAACTGGGACCGGTTGTGGCAGCGCTTCTGTTCGCTGGCCGTGCTGGCTCTGCGCTGACCGCTGAAATTGGCCTGATGCGCGCGACGGAGCAGCTGTCGAGCATGGAAATGATGGCGGTCGATCCGCTTCGCCGCGTCATTGCGCCGCGCTTCTGGGCTGGCGTCATTTCATTGCCTCTGCTGACCATTATTTTTGTCGCCGTCGGCATCTGGGGTGGCTCGCTGGTCGGCGTGAGCTGGAAAGGTATCGACGCAGGTTTCTTCTGGTCAGCGATGCAAAACGCCGTCGACTGGCGAATGGACCTGGTGAACTGCGTCATTAAAAGCGCAGTCTTTGCCATTACGGTGACGTGGATTGCGTTGTTCAATGGTTACGATGCTATCCCCACTTCCGCAGGGATCAGCCGCGCGACGACCCGCACCGTGGTGCATTCGTCGCTGGCGGTACTGGGGCTGGATTTTGTGCTGACTGCACTGATGTTTGGGAATTGAGTTCATGCAATCGAAAAAAAGTGAAATCTGGGTAGGCGTGTTCTTGCTGGTGGCATTTCTGGCCGCGCTCTTTGTTTGCCTAAAAGCGGCAGACGTCACCTCATTTAAAACGACGCCGACCTATCAGGTCTATGCCACCTTCGATAACATCGGCGGCCTGAAAGCGCGCTCACCGGTGCGCATCGGCGGGGTGGTGATTGGTCGCGTGGCGGACATCTCTCTCGATCCGAAAACCTACCTTCCGCGTGTGACGCTGGATATTGAAGAGCAGTACAACCAGATCCCGGACACCAGTTCGCTGGCGATCCGCACTTCCGGCCTGCTGGGTGAGCAATACCTCGCGCTTAACGTCGGTTTTGACGATCCGGAAATGGGCACAGCCATGCTGAAAGAAGGGAGCACGATTCAGGATACGAAATCCGCAATGGTGCTTGAAGACCTGATTGGCCAGTTCCTTTACAACAGTAAAGGCAATGACAATAAGAATTCTGACGATGCGCAAAGCCCGGCGGCGGACCATACTGACGCCACCGCGCCAGCTGCATCGACGCACTAATCTCAGGAGAATGAACCATGTTTAAACGCTTACTTATGGTTGCCATGCTGGTGATTGCCCCGCTGACGGCCGTTCACGCCGCCGACCAGACGAACCCTTACAGCCTGATGAACGAAGCTGCGCAGAAGACCTTCGATCGCCTCAAAAATGAGCAGCCGAAAATTCGTTCGAATCCGGATTATTTGCGTCAGATTGTTGACCAGGAACTGCTGCCGTACGTGCAGGTGAAGTATGCCGGTGCGCTGGTACTGGGCCGATACTATCGCGATGCCACTCCGGCACAGCGTGAAGCCTACTTCGCGGCGTTCCGTGAATACCTGAAACAGGCTTATGGCCAGGCGCTGGCGATGTACCACGGGCAGACTTACCAGATTGCGCCAGAGCAGCCGCTGGGCGACGCGACCATTCTGCCAATCCGCGTAACCATCGTCGATCCTAACGGCCGTCCGCCGGTGCGCCTTGATTTCCAGTGGCGTAAAAACACCCAGACCGGTAACTGGCAGGCGTATGACATGATCGCCGAAGGCATCAGCATGATCACCACCAAGCAAAATGAGTGGAGCGATCTGCTGCGTACCAAAGGGATCGATGGCCTGACCGCACAGCTGCAGTCTATTTCGAAACAGCCGATTACGCTGGAACAGAAAAAATAATGGCCGATGCACTGCGCTGGACGCGTGATAACGGCCGACTGTCGCTTCATGGGGAGCTGGATCAGGATTATCTGACCTCCCTGTGGGAGATACGCGAAGAGGTGACTCAGGGCGTTAATACGATCGACCTGAGTGACATCACCCGCGTGGATACCGCAGGTGTCGCGCTGCTGATGCATCTGGTGGCGCTGATTCGCCAGCGGGGCGGTGCCGTGAGCATCATAGGGAAAAGTGAAAAGATGAACACCCTGGTGCAGCTTTATAATCTTCCGGCCGACCTGATCCCTTAATCGATTCAATGCATTATTCTCAAAAGCCTCAACGTTTTGTGCGTCGGGGCTTTTTGCCTGTTTAAGACCGCGCCACTTTCCACTAAGATGTTGGGCTGTTTTCTCTATCAGATGAAATTACCCCATGGAAAATCATGAAATTCAGACCGTGCTGATGAACGCACTCTCCCTTCAGGAAGTCCACGTCTCTGGCGATGGCAGTCACTTTCAGGTTATTGCCGTGGGCGAACAGTTTGACGGGATGAGCCGGGTGAAGAAGCAGCAGGCCGTCTATGCTCCGCTGATGGAATACATTGCTGATAACCGCATTCATGCCCTGTCGATCAAGGCGTTTACCCCGCAAGAGTGGGCACGCGATCGCAAACTCAACGGTTTTTAAGTAACGGGCCGCCGCCTGTTGCAGAGATAAAATTTAAAAGAGATTCAACGAATGGATAAATTTCGTGTTCAGGGGCCAACGCGTCTCCAGGGCGAGGTGAGCATCTCCGGTGCCAAAAATGCGGCACTGCCGATCCTTTTCGCTGCACTGCTGGCTGAAGAGCCGGTCGAAATTCAGAACGTGCCGATGCTGAAAGACATCGACACCACCATGAAGCTGCTGAGCCAGTTAGGAACCAAAGTGCATCGCAATGGCTCCGTCTGGATCGATGCCAGCGACGTAAACGTCTTCTGCGCGCCGTACGAGCTGGTGAAAACCATGCGTGCATCTATCTGGGCGCTTGGCCCGCTGGTGGCACGTTTTGGGCAGGGTCAGGTTTCTCTGCCGGGCGGCTGCGCTATCGGCGCACGCCCGGTCGATCTGCATATCACCGGCCTTGAGCAACTGGGTGCGAAAATCAAACTGGAAGAAGGCTACGTGAAAGCGTCAGTCGATGGTCGTCTGAAAGGCGCCCATATCGTGATGGATAAAGTGAGCGTAGGCGCCACTGTCACCATCATGAGTGCGGCGACGCTGGCTGCAGGGACCACCATTATTGAGAATGCCGCGCGTGAGCCAGAAATTGTCGATACCGCCAATTTCCTGAACACGCTGGGGGCAAAAATCACCGGCCAGGGCAGCGATCGCATCACGATTGAAGGCGTTGAGCGCCTCGGTGGCGGCGTCTACAGCGTGCTGCCAGACCGTATTGAAACCGGCACCTTCCTGGTGGCCGCAGCCATCTCTGGCGGCAAAATCGTTTGTCGTAACGCGCAACCCGATACGCTGGATGCCGTACTGGCCAAGCTGCGTGACGCCGGGGCAGACATTGAGGTGGGTGAAGACTGGGTAAGCCTCGATATGCACGGCAACCGTCCAAAAGCGGTGAATGTGCGTACTGCACCGCACCCGGGTTTCCCGACGGACATGCAGGCTCAGTTCACTCTGCTGAACATGGTGGCGGAAGGAACCGGTGTCGTCACTGAAACGATCTTCGAGAACCGTTTCATGCACTTGCCTGAACTGATTCGTATGGGCGCCCGCGCGGAAATCGAAAGCAACACCGCGATTTGCCACGGCGTAGAGAAACTTTCTGGCGCTCAGGTCATGGCGACGGATCTGCGTGCTTCTGCAAGCCTGGTGCTGGCAGGTTGTATTGCTGAAGGGACGACTGTGGTGGAGCGTATCTACCACATCGATCGCGGCTACGAGCGTATTGAAGACAAACTGCGTGGTCTTGGCGCGAGTATCGAACGTATCAAAGGCGAGTAATTTCGCTTTCTGCTCAGGCATCCCCCCGTCAATGCGACGCGGGGATGCTCCTCGGTTTTACTTCTCTTTCGGTGGTCTTCTCTGCTGAGTGCGGTCGATAAATTCATGTGTCAGCGGATCATGATAGCGCGACGGCCAGATAATCCATGGTTCAGTGCCTAATGCGGCAGCAATGATCATTTCGCCTTTCGGCCATGAGCGGGTGAGGGCGTTGGCGAGTGTCGAAGAACTCAGTCCGCTTTTTCGCGATTCGGCCGCCAGTGAGGTCCCTTTTTTACGCAGTCCGGCAATGATATCTGCAGGATGCCAGTCGATAAATTTATCCATACTTTCTCCCTGTTGATAAACAACCCACATCGGTTTTGTGGGTTATCCACTATACCGCCGAAAGTCGTTAAGTTCTAAAAAGTTCAAGTAAGCGGAAGCGATATTCGGAATAAATAAAGACGGTGGAATGCATGAGGGAAGGGGATAGAAACTCTCCCGCGCAGAGCGCGGGAAGAGATTAGCGATCGCGTTGGACAGCAATATGGGCGAGGGCAATGAGCGCTTCACGCCATGGGGTATCAGGCAGAGAATGGAGAGACTGAATGGCTTTATCGGCCTCTTCTTCAGCACGCTGACGCGTCCACTCCAGTGACCCACAGGCGGCCATGGCATCCAGGACGGGTTCAAGTAAGTGTCGGCCATTGCCTTCTTCGATTGCCTGACGAATCATTGCCGCCTGCTCCGGGCTACCGTTGCGCATTGCGTGAAGCAAAGGCAGCGTTGGTTTGCCTTCATTCAAATCATCGCCAACGTTTTTGCCGAGCGTTTCGCCATCAGCGCTGTAATCAAGAAGGTCGTCAATCAGCTGGAATGCGGTGCCAAGATAGCGCCCGTAATCCTGCAGGCCTTTTTCCTGCTCTTGCGAACAACCCGCCAGCATGCCGGAACACTGGGCTGCTGCTTCGAACAGGCGCGCGGTTTTGCTGTAAATCACGCGCATGTAGTTTTCTTCAGTGATGTTCGGATCGTTGACGTTCATCAACTGCAGCACTTCGCCTTCGGCAATAACGTTGACCGCCTCAGACATCACCTCAAGAATGCGCAGTGAGCCCAGGCTTGTCATCATCTGGAAGGCGCGGGTGTAAATAAAATCCCCGACCAGCACGCTGGCCGCATTGCCAAACGCGGCGTTGGCAGTGGCTTTGCCACGACGCATGTCGGACTCGTCCACGACATCGTCGTGCAACAGAGTCGCCGTGTGAATAAATTCGATAAGCGCCGCTATAGAGACGTGAGCGTTTCCTTCATAACCAACCGCACGTGCAGCCAGCACCGCGATCATGGGACGAATGCGTTTTCCCCCTCCGCTGACGATGTAATACCCTAACTGATTGATCAGCTGGACGTCAGAGTTGAGTTGCTCAAGGATTGCCGCATTGACACCCGCCATATCTTGCGCGGTTAACTCATTGATTTTTTCTAAATTCATCGCAAAAGCCGGGCTTAATGTCCTGTTTACCGCTTATCCATAAGGGATAACGAAGAGTCTGGGTTAGAATTGTAGACCTGATTGTACTGAAAAAACGACGCAGATAAACGTCACCGTGTGCGTTGTGTTTTTTTTCTGCATTGATTGATGATGGTACTTGTCAAAGGCTCACGTTTTGCGTAATATTCGCGCCCTATTGTGAATATTTATAGCGCACTCTGAATCACACGAGGATGTGCGCGGAAGCGGAGTTTTATATGTACGCGGTTTTCCAAAGTGGTGGTAAACAACACCGAGTAAGCGAAGGTCAGACCGTTCGCCTGGAAAAGCTGGACATCGCAACTGGCGAAACTGTTGAGTTCGCTGAAGTTCTGATGATCGCAAACGGTGAAGAAGTCAAAATCGGCGTTCCTTTCGTTGATGGCGGCGTAATCAAAGCTGAAGTTGTTGCTCACGGTCGTGGCGAGAAAGTTAAAATCGTTAAGTTTCGTCGTCGTAAACACTACCGTAAGCAGCAGGGCCATCGTCAGTGGTTCACTGATGTGAAAATTACTGGCATCAGCGCCTAAGACCTGAGGAGAGATTTAAATGGCACATAAAAAGGCTGGCGGCTCAACTCGTAACGGTCGCGACTCAGAAGCTAAACGTCTGGGTGTAAAACGTTTCGGTGGCGAAACTGTACTGGCAGGCAGCATCATCGTTCGTCAACGTGGTACTAAATTCCACGCTGGCAACAACGTTGGTTGTGGCCGTGACCACACTCTGTTTGCGAAAGCAGACGGTAAAGTGAAATTCGAAGTTAAAGGTCCGAACAACCGTAAATTCATCAGCATCGTTGCTGAGTAAGTTTTTCGGTCCGGTAACGGATGAAAGCCCCGCAACGTGTTGCGGGGCTTTTTACATTGAGAGTCCGGAAAATTTCGAACAGGGCTAATTGGGCATGAAGCAGCAGGCGGGCATTGGTATTGTGTTGGCGCTCACCACAGCGATGTGTTGGGGGGCGTTGCCTATCGCCATGAAGCAGGTGCTGGAGGTGATGGAGCCTCCTACCGTGGTGTTTTACCGTTTCTTGATGGCAAGCATTGGCCTGGGGTCGATTCTCGCCATCAGAGGTAAACTCCCACCGCTGCAACTTTTCCGTAAGCCTCGCTGGCTGGTGCTGTTGGCTATCGCCACCGGAGGCCTGTTCGGTAACTTTATTCTGTTCAGCTCGTCGCTTCAGTATTTAAGCCCTACCGCTTCACAGGTGATAGGCCAGCTGTCGCCGGTCGGCATGATGGTTGCCAGCGTCTTTATTCTGAAAGAGAAGATGCGCGGCACCCAGGTGATTGGCGCGATAATGCTGCTCTGCGGTCTGGTGATGTTTTTCAACACCAGCCTGACGGAGATCTTTACCCGCCTGACCGATTACACCTGGGGCGTCATTTTTGGCGTCGGGGCGGCAACGGTCTGGGTGAGCTACGGCGTCGCACAAAAGGTGTTATTGCGGCGACTGGCTTCACAGCAGATTCTGTTTTTGCTGTACACTTTATGTACGATAGCACTGCTGCCGTTGGCGAAGCCGGGAGTTATTACCCAGTTGAGCGACTGGCAGCTGGCCTGTCTGGTTTTCTGCGGGCTGAACACCCTGGTGGGTTACGGTGCGCTGGCTGAGGCCATGGCGCGCTGGCAGGCGGCACAGGTGAGCGCGTTAATCACGCTGACTCCCCTGTTCACGCTGTTATTTTCAGATTTATTATCAATGGCCTGGCCCGATTTCTTCGCCAGACCGATGTTGAACCTTTTAGGTTATCTCGGTGCGTTTGTCGTGGTTGCGGGCGCGATGTATTCCGCCATTGGTCATCGTCTATGGGGACGGTGGCGTCAGCGTGAAGCGGTTGTACCGCTCCCCCGCTCAGGCGAATGATTTACGGAGAGTAAAATGAAGTTTGTTGATGAAGCAACAATCCTGGTTGTGGCAGGTGATGGCGGCAATGGCTGCGTCAGCTTCCGCCGTGAAAAATATATTCCACGCGGTGGCCCGGACGGCGGCGACGGCGGTGACGGCGGTGACGTATGGCTGGAAGCCGATGAGAACCTGAATACCCTCATCGATTATCGCTTCGAAAAATCTTTCCGCGCCGAACGTGGTCAGAACGGCCAGAGCCGTGACTGTACTGGTAAGCGTGGTAAAGATGTGACCGTGAAGGTACCGGTCGGGACGCGCGTTATCGATCAGGGCACCGGTGAAACCATGGGCGATATGACCAAACACGGTCAGCGTCTGATGGTGGGCAAAGGCGGCTGGCACGGCTTGGGTAACAGCCGTTTTAAATCTTCCGTTAACCGTTCTCCGCGTCAAAAAACAATGGGTACGCCGGGCGATAAGCGTGACATTCAGCTGGAGCTGATGCTGTTGGCCGACGTCGGAATGCTGGGGATGCCGAACGCCGGTAAATCCACCTTTATTCGTGCCGTCTCTGCGGCGAAGCCAAAAGTGGCTGACTATCCGTTTACCACGCTGGTGCCAAGCCTTGGCGTTGTGCGTATGGACAACGAAAAGAGCTTTGTTGTGGCCGACATCCCTGGCCTGATTGAAGGCGCTGCAGAAGGCGCAGGCCTCGGCATTCGCTTCCTGAAGCACCTTGAGCGCTGCCGCGTACTGCTGCACCTGATCGACATCGATCCAATCGACGGTTCCGATCCGGTTGAAAACGCCCGCATCATCATCGGCGAACTGGAAAAGTACAGTGAAAAACTGGCAGAAAAACCGCGCTGGCTGGTGTTCAATAAAATCGACCTGATGGACAAAGCAGAGGCCGAAGAGAAAGCCAAAGCTATCGCTGAAGCGCTGGGATGGGAAGATAAATTCTACCTGATCTCCGCCGCCAGCCAGCAGGGCGTGAAAGATCTTTGCTGGGATGTGATGACCTTCATCATCGAAAACCCGGTCGCGAAAGCGGAAGAAGAGAAGCAGCCTGAGAAAGTCGAATTCATGTGGGATGACTACCATCGCCAGCAGCTTGAAGAAGCTGAAGCGGAAGACGACGAAGAGTGGGACGATGACTGGGATGAAGACGACGAAGAAGGCGTCGAGTTCATCTACAAGCACTAAGTTCGCTGTAAAGAAAAGGCTCCCAATGGGAGCCTTTTTGCTTAGTTATTCTGATAGATATCTTTGTACAACCGACTTTCAAAACGCACCAACGGAATGCGGCGGTTGCGCTGATCGGCAGGTTCCACAGCATAGCCTGAAAGATATTGTACGAAGGCCATGCGCTGTCCGCTGGCTGTCGTAATAAAGCCTGCGAGGTTATAGACGCCCTGCAACGAACCTGTCTTCGCCGATACTTTCTTATCTACGCCAGCCTGATGCAGCCCCGCACGGTATTGCAGAGAGCCATCAACGCCTGCCAGAGGCAGCATGGAGATGAAGTTCAGCTCCGTATCGTGCTGGGCGATGTACTGCAACACCTGCATCATGGTGGCTGGGGCAATCAGGTTATGGCGCGAGAGGCCGGAGCCATCAGCGATAATCGTGTTGCCTAAATCCACACCTGCTTGCTGGCGGAGGATCTGGCGGACGGCATCGGATCCCGCACGCCACGTACCCGGCACGCCGAAACGGGCATGCCCGATGGTGCGGAAAACGGTGTCGGCGATCATGTTGTCCGATTTTTTCAGCATGATCCTCAGCAGATCGTGCAGCGGCGCTGATTGCTTACTGGCGATCACCGTGCCCGGCTCGTTGACCAGCGTCTGGCGCAGCAGCGTGCCGCTGTAGGTAATGCCTGCCTGTTTAAGTTCATCTTTCAGTATCGCGCCTGCATAGCTGGCGCCATCCTGAATGGCAAAGGCCAGCGGCAGCGGCTCGGCACGCTGCGGCAGGCAGCCGGTTAGCGTGTAGCGATTGAGGTCGCCAGGTACGACGTCCAGTTCACAATATTGCGCTTCACCTGAACCGCGCTGCAGCGTTCGGACCTGGCTGAACATGGTTACCGGGTAGTAAGAGGCGACGCGGATAAAGGCCAGATCGCCGGGTTTTTGCGCGCTGTAGAGTGAAACGGAGAAGCAGTTACGATCGACTATCGCGGCAGCCGGAGGTGCGCTGAAGCACTGGGTAAGATCGTTCCACGGCCAGCCGGGCGCTTTGTCGTGACTGGCAAAAACGGAGGTGTCGATCAACACGTTGCCATCAATTTGCTGCACGCCTGATTTTTTCAGGACGGCTACCATATTGCGAATATCCTGGCGTTTTAGCGTCGGATCGCCGCCAAATCGCGCCACAAGGTCGCCTTTCAGGATGCCGTTATCGACGCTGCCTTTGCTTTCCAGGGTTGTCGTGAAACGGAAATCCGGCCCCAGTTGCAGCAGCGCCGCCAGGGCAGTGATCACCTTTTGCGTACTGGCCGGTAACGCCATTTGTTGGCTGTGATAATCAATATCAGGCGCTTTGGCACCGATCTTCTGAACCATAAGGGCCAGGTTCGCGCCCGCCGGGAGCTGGGTGACATACTCCTCGACGTTAGCGGCCTGAACGCTAAAGGCTAAACTGGTGGTCAATCCGATGATAAATCTGGAAAATCGCATAATCTCGCGCTAACAACCTGGAAACAAGCCGTCATACTACGGCGCAAAGCCCTGTAAAGTAAACGATGACCCGTAGTGAACTTCGGGGTAAAATAGCCATCAAACAGAAAAATTGCCGCTGGCCTGGAATTTTCGTTCCGGGTCAGTTTTCTTTTTGCTTAACTTCTGGCTCCCTGATGAGCCGCAGAAGGACATGCAGGGCTGCAGCGCAGGCTGCGCCTGAAAGAATGATGAAGAGGTATAACTCATGCAAGCTATTCCGATGACCTTACGTGGTGCTGAAAAACTGCGCGAAGAGCTGGAATTCCTGAAATCCGTTCGTCGCCCTGAAATCATCGCATCGATTGCCGAAGCCCGTGAGCATGGCGATCTGAAAGAGAACGCTGAATATCACGCCGCCCGCGAGCAGCAGGGCTTCTGCGAAGGCCGAATCAAGGATATTGAAGCGAAGCTGTCTAACGCTCAAGTTATCGATATCACCAAAATGCCGAACGCCGGGCGTGTGATTTTCGGAGCGACTGTACAGGTGCTGAACCTGGATAACGACGAAGAGACGAGCTGGCGTATCGTGGGTGATGATGAGGCTGATTTTAAGCAGAATCTTATCTCTGTGAACTCACCGATTGCCCGTGGACTTATCGGCAAAGAGCAGGACGACGTGGTGACGATTCAGACGCCTGGTGGCGAAGTAGAATACGAAATCGTCAAGGTCGATTACCTGTAAGCTCCTTTGTTTACAAAATGTAAAGATAAGAAAAAGGCCGCATAGCGGCCTTTTAACAACGTTAAGAGCGTGGCATTTTGCTCACCTGCCCGCGGAAACCCCTCGTTTTACACATCAAATGTGTTCAATTCAGGTTACTCTTAACGTGGCAGCGAGATTTTGCGCTCTGCTGTTGGGCGATACAGAACCAGCGTTTTACCGATGACCTGTACATTACAGGCGCCGGTTTCGCGAACGATAGCTTCCACGATCAGATTTTTGGTCTCGCGATCTTCCGAGGCGATTTTCACCTTGATCAACTCGTGGTGGCCTAACGCTTGTTCAATCTCGGCCAGTACCCCTTCGGTCAAACCATTGTTGCCAAGCATAACTACCGGCTTGAGCGGATGTGCCAGACCTTTCAGGTGCTGTTTTTGTTTAGTACTCAGATTCATCGTATATTTTTGCTTACGTTGGGATTGAAAACGGTTCATTCTACCGCCATCTCTCAACTATCGCCAAATCGGCCGTTAAAATTTACGCAGCCGTGTACGATGGTCTGCCCCGACGGGAATGTTAAATGACAGGTAAAAAGCGTTCTGCCAGCTCCAGCCGCTGGCTCCAGGAACACTTTAGCGACAAATATGTTCAGCAGGCGCAGAAAAAGGGGTTACGTTCCCGCGCCTGGTTTAAACTTGATGAAATACAGCAAAGTGACAAACTTTTTAAACCGGGAATGACGGTGGTCGATCTCGGTGCTGCGCCCGGCGGATGGTCACAGTACGCAGTGACACAGATCGGCGGCAACGGCCGCATCATCGCTTGCGATCTTTTACCGATGGATCCAATTGTTGGTGTGGACTTCCTTCAGGGCGATTTTCGTGATGAATTAGTGCTGAAAGCGTTACTTGATCGTGTAGGTGACAGTAAAGTCCAGGTTGTCATGTCCGATATGGCTCCAAACATGTGCGGAACACCAGCGGTGGATATTCCCCGTGCCATGTATCTGGTGGAGCTGGCGCTTGAGATGAGTCGGGATGTTCTGGCTCCAGGCGGCAGTTTTTTAGTGAAGGTGTTTCAGGGCGAAGGTTTCGAGGAGTACCTTAAGGAAATTCGCTCCCTGTTTACGAAAGTGAAAGTTCGTAAGCCGGACTCTTCCCGCGCCCGTTCGCGTGAAGTGTACATTGTAGCGACCGGGCGAAAACCATAACCCGACGCTTTTAGGCCCATGCCGGTGCGGCAGCGGTTTGAAATGTGTCGGATGTATAGTAACCTGACGCTGTTATTAACACAGTTGTAATAAGAGGTTAATCCCTTGAGTGACATGGCGAAAAACCTAATACTCTGGCTGGTCATCGCAGTTGTGCTGATGTCAGTGTTCCAGAGCTTTGGGCCCAGCGAGTCAAATGGCCGTAAGGTGGATTACTCTACCTTCCTGCAAGAGGTCAATCAGGACCAGGTTCGCGAAGCGCGTATCAACGGACGTGAGATCAACGTTACCAAGAAAGATAGTAACCGTTACACGACTTATATTCCGGTTAACGATCCTAAGCTGCTTGATAACCTGCTGACCAAAAACGTGAAAGTAGTGGGCGAACCGCCTGAAGAACCAAGCCTGCTGGCTTCTATCTTCATTTCCTGGTTCCCAATGCTTCTGCTGATTGGTGTCTGGATCTTCTTCATGCGCCAGATGCAGGGCGGCGGTGGCAAAGGTGCCATGTCGTTCGGTAAAAGCAAAGCGCGCATGCTGACGGAAGACCAGATCAAAACCACTTTTGCCGACGTTGCAGGTTGCGACGAAGCGAAAGAGGAAGTGGGCGAACTGGTGGAATATCTGCGTGAGCCAAGCCGCTTCCAGAAACTGGGCGGTAAAATTCCAAAAGGCGTGCTGATGGTCGGTCCTCCGGGGACCGGTAAAACCCTGCTCGCGAAGGCTATCGCTGGCGAAGCGAAAGTGCCTTTCTTCACCATTTCCGGTTCTGACTTCGTTGAAATGTTCGTCGGTGTTGGTGCATCTCGTGTGCGCGACATGTTCGAGCAGGCCAAGAAAGCAGCACCTTGCATTATCTTCATCGATGAAATCGACGCCGTAGGCCGCCAGCGTGGCGCAGGCCTGGGCGGTGGTCACGATGAACGTGAGCAGACTCTGAACCAGATGCTGGTTGAGATGGATGGCTTCGAAGGTAACGAAGGTATTATCGTTATCGCCGCAACAAACCGTCCGGACGTACTTGACCCTGCGCTGCTGCGCCCGGGCCGCTTCGACCGTCAGGTTGTGGTAGGTCTGCCGGACGTTCGCGGACGTGAACAGATCCTGAAAGTTCACATGCGTCGCGTGCCTCTGGCTCCGGATATCGATGCGGCAATTATTGCGCGTGGTACGCCAGGCTTCTCCGGTGCGGATCTTGCGAACCTTGTCAACGAAGCCGCTCTGTTTGCCGCTCGCGGTAACAAGCGTGTCGTTTCGATGGTCGAGTTCGAGAAAGCGAAAGACAAAATCATGATGGGTGCGGAACGTCGCTCCATGGTGATGACGGAAGCGCAGAAAGAGTCCACGGCTTACCACGAAGCAGGCCATGCGATTATCGGCCGTTTGGTTCCGGAACACGATCCGGTGCACAAAGTGACAATCATTCCGCGCGGTCGTGCGCTGGGTGTGACCTTCTTCCTGCCTGAAGGCGACGCAATCAGCGCCAGCCGTCAGAAGCTGGAAAGCCAAATCTCCACGCTGTACGGTGGTCGTCTGGCGGAAGAGATCATCTATGGCGTAGAGCATGTTTCTACCGGTGCGTCCAACGACATTAAAGTCGCGACTAACCTGGCACGTAACATGGTGACCCAGTGGGGCTTCTCCGACAAACTCGGTCCGCTGCTCTATGCAGAGGAAGATGGCGAAGTGTTCCTCGGTCGTTCCGTAGCGAAAGCCAAACATATGTCTGATGAAACGGCTCGTATCATCGATCAGGAAGTGAAAGCGCTTATCGAACGTAACTACGCTCGTGCGCGTCAGATCCTGAATGACAACATGGACATCCTGCACTCGATGAAAGATGCGCTCATGAAGTATGAGACCATCGATGCGCCGCAGATTGATGACCTGATGGCTCGCCGCGATGTTCGCCCGCCAGCTGGCTGGGAAGATCCAGGCGCGTCCAATAACTCTGACAGCAATGGCACCCCGAAAGCGCCGCGCCCGGTAGATGAGCCGCGCACGCCAAACCCGGGTAACACCATGTCAGAGCAGCTGGGCGACAAATAAGTTATCCATTGTTGATGACGCTGCTTTAGCTGAAAACCCTGGGGCGATCGCTCCGGGGTTTTTTTATTCTTATTTCGCCAGTACTTACCAGGGATCTGTCATGAAACTTTTCGCCCAGGGCACTCATCTCGACCTCGCTTATCCTCACGTGATGGGTATCCTCAACGTTACACCCGACTCTTTTTCGGATGGTGGCACCCATAACACGCTGATTGAGGCGGTTAAGCATGCCAATCTGATGATTAATGCCGGGGCGACTATCATTGATGTCGGGGGAGAATCCACCCGTCCAGGCGCCGCGGAAGTGAGCGTTGATGAAGAACTGTCCCGGGTGATCCCAGTGATTGAGGCAGTTGCTCAGCGCTTTGAGGTCTGGATTTCGGTCGATACCTCCAAACCAGAGGTGATCCGCGAGTCTGCACGTGTTGGCGCGCATATCATCAACGATATCCGCTCGCTGACGGAGCCTGGTGCGCTGGAAGCGGCTGCCGAAACCGGCCTGCCGGTGTGCCTGATGCACATGCAGGGTGAACCGCGCACTATGCAGGAAGCGCCAAAATATGACGACGTCTTTGCCGATGTTAATCGCTTCTTTGTTGAACAGATTGCGCGCTGCGAAGCTGCAGGTATCACAAAAGAAAAATTGTTACTCGACCCGGGGTTCGGTTTCGGTAAAAATCTCTCCCACAATTACGCGCTGCTTGCTCGTTTATCCGAACTTCACCATTTTGATCTGCCGCTGCTGGTTGGCATGTCGCGCAAAACGATGATTGGACAGTTACTGAATGTCGGCCCCTCGGAGCGTCTGAGTGGGAGCCTGGCTTGTGCAGTGATTGCGGCGATGCAGGGTGCGCACATTATTCGCGTTCATGACGTGAAAGAGACCGTTGAAGCGATGCGGGTGGTGGAAGCCACCCTTTCAGCAAAGGAAAACAAACGCTATGAGTAATCGTAAATATTTTGGCACCGACGGCATCCGTGGTCGCGTAGGTGATGCGCCAATTACTCCTGACTTCGTGCTCAAGCTAGGCTTTGCTGCGGGTAAAGTGTTGGCTCGCCACGGTTCACGTAAAGTGATTATCGGCAAAGACACCCGTATCTCTGGCTATATGCTGGAATCCGCTCTGGAAGCCGGTCTGGCGGCTGCGGGCTTGTCTGCATCCTTTACCGGCCCAATGCCGACGCCTGCCGTGGCCTACCTCACGCGTACCTTTCGTGCTGAAGCGGGGATTGTGATCTCCGCTTCCCATAACCCGTTCTATGACAACGGCATTAAATTTTTCTCCATCGACGGCACGAAGCTGCCGGATGCCGTAGAAGAAGCCATTGAAGCCGAACTGGAAAAAGAGATCACCTGTGTGGATTCTGCAGAACTCGGCAAAGCCAGCCGCATTGTCGATGCCGCGGGCCGCTACATTGAGTTTTGTAAGGCGACGTTCCCGAACGAGCTGAACCTTAACGAACTGAAAATTGTGGTGGATTGCGCCAACGGGGCGACCTATCACATTGCGCCAAACGTCTTCCGTGAACTGGGTGCGAAGGTCATCACCATCGGCTGCGAACCAAACGGTTTGAACATTAACGAAGAAGTCGGCGCGACCGACGTGCGTGCGCTCCAGGCTCGTGTGCTGGCAGAGAAGGCGCATATGGGTATCGCCTTTGACGGTGACGGTGACCGCGTGATCATGGTTGATCACGAAGGTAACAAGGTGGATGGCGATCAGATCCTCTACATCATCGCTCGTGAAGGCCTGCGTCAGGGCCAGCTGCGCGGTGGTGCTGTCGGCACGCTGATGAGCAACATGGGCCTCGAAGTCGCGCTCAAACAGTTGGGGATTCCATTTACCCGTGCCAAAGTCGGCGACCGTTACGTGCTGGAAGCGATGCAGGAAAAAGGCTGGCGTATTGGGGCTGAAAACTCGGGTCACGTGATCCTGCTGGACAAAACCACTACCGGTGACGGCATTGTTGCTGCGCTGCAGGTCGTGGCGGCGATGGCGCGCAATCATATGACGTTGCAGGATCTGTGCAGCGGAATGAAGATGTTCCCTCAGGTGTTGGTGAATGTTCGCTACACCGACGGCAGCGAAAACCCGCTGGAAAATGAAACCGTGAAAAGCGTGACGGCTGAAGTTGAAGCCGCACTGGGCAGCCGCGGGCGCGTGTTGTTGCGTAAATCGGGCACCGAGCCGCTGATTCGCGTGATGGTCGAAGGCGAAGATGATGCACAGGTTAACGCCTTTGCTAACCGTATCGCTGACGCAGTGAAGGCCGTTTAAGTTTTGCGTTAACTGCTTAAAAAGGCGGCTTTTGCTGCCTTTTTGCTGCGCGGAATTTTGCATTTTGCTGTTTTTTTCCGCACTTGATACAATGCGACGAAATTGCCCTTGCGAAGCCCATTCGCTTTGGTTAGTATTCACACCCGCTTCAGTGGGAAACATTAAAAAGTCCCGCTTTATTGGTTGAAGCAATTGGTATGCGGTAATACCGCAAGGAACAGGTTGATTATGTACGAAGCTCTTTTGGTCGTTTTCCTTCTTGTTGCGATTGGCCTCGTTGGTCTGATCATGCTGCAGCAAGGTAAAGGCGCTGATATGGGAGCCTCCTTCGGAGCAGGCGCATCCGCTACGTTGTTTGGTTCTGGTGGTTCTGGTAATTTCATGACCCGAATGACCGCAGTTCTGGCGACGCTGTTCTTCATTATCAGTCTGGTACTCGGTAACCTGAATACCAACAAAACCAATAAAGGAAGCGAGTGGGATAACCTGACTGCCCCTAAATCGGAGCAGACTCAGCCAGCAGCACCGGCCCAGCCGAGCAGCGATATCCCGCACTAAGGTTCTGTACCGAGGTGGTGGAATTGGTAGACACGCTACCTTGAGGTGGTAGTGCCCTAACGGGCTTGTGGGTTCGAGTCCCATCCTCGGTACCAATATTCCAGAAAAGAGACGTCGAAAGACGTCTTTTTTTGTTTTTGTCCTTTCTCATTTTCGCCTGTTTTTTAATAAACAAATCTCTCCTGTTGGCCCTCACCATTAACCGATAAAGTCGGCTTCGTCTATTTTCACATCATCATGCAGGAACGAAGACGCCATGACTCTCTCTAAAACCGTGCTGCTGGCGGGCATATTTATGCTGACCGCTTGCAGTCATTCATCTTCTTTAAATACCGCCAATGAAATACAGGAAATGTCGGTGCCTGTTGTTCATGAGCAAAATAGCGCAGCGGCAAACAATCGTGACGTGACGAGTTGTTATAAAGATAATGCCCAGAGGCTCAGCAAACTCCAGTTTTCATTGAAATCGGATTTGGGTGAGGATGTGCAACCTTCAGAAATATTTGATACCCACAGCGATGCTCATCGCGTATATGTGGCTTTGTCGAAGCTTGAGCAGATCTCAGCGATGAATGAGACTTACCATAAAGAGGGGAACGTGGCAGGGCTGAAGGCGATCAATGAGATGCTGAAACCTGTGAACGTGGCGGCGTGAATCACGCCTGATGTAAGAAAGATTGCCGGGCCCCCGGCAATCCATAAGGGGGTCAGAAGGTAAAGTTGAAGCCTGCATAGGCCCCGTCAGCGAGCGTGTTATCACGATGACCGTTCTTGCCCTCCATATCGATATAGCGATATCCCGCCTCGATATTCATTGATTTGATAACGTGCAGACGCACACCCGCATTGGCTTCCTTGTAATCTTCAACGCCGCTGGAGAGAGAATCCGGCGAGTAATAGTAATCTCCGAATACGGTGACGAAATCGCCCAGTGGAACCTGCGCCCCGCCGCCAACAGCGACGGCATAACCCTCGTCGCCGTCTTTTGGATTCAGGTACAGCGCCTTACCGCCAACGGTAAACAACACTGGCCCGAGCGGCAGGTTAAACCCCATTCCAAGCCCTGCAACGTCGCCATCATCGTCGCTGTGTCCCCAGTTACCGTTGAACGTGAGGCCCGGATCGTTTGCGCCGAAACTGGCAGAGAGATTGGTGAATTTTTCGCCTGCTTCGGCATGGAGGTTTACTGCGGCATTCGCCGTGGCGGCGGTGCCAAGCGCCACAAGCAGCAGCGCGGTTTTTAATCTGAACATATGCATGGGATGATCCTTCAAATATAAAAAAGCCCGATGCATGTGATCGGGCAAATGAAACAAGTGTTTGCTATCGCGAGTAAGGCTTACTGACCGGAGATTTGAACGACTACGCGGCGGTCAGGAGACAGGCAGCTAATCAGCGCATTGCCGGTCTGGTTGTCACAGGTGGAGCCGGTGACTGATTCAGTCGCGCCGCGGCCTTCTGTTTGGATGTTAGCCGCTGGCATACCGTCAGCAATCAGCTGATCTGCAACTGCCTGAGCACGCTGCGCAGAAAGCTGCTGGTTGTATTCTGCCTGGCCGGTACGGTCGCTGTAGCCGATAACCGTAGTGGAATTGTTCTTCGCCGACTGCATCTCCGGGGAGTTATACAGCTGGTTGATCGCGGCTTTGCCTTCGTCAGTCAGCGTGGCGGAATCGTAGCCGAACATCACGTCAGATTTCAGGTTGAAGGTTTTCACTTCCGGAGCGGCGGCAGGGGCTGCGACAACGGGGGCCACATCATCATGCTGACCAAAGCGGTAAACAATACCGGCGGTCACGGAGTGAACATCAGAGCTCAGACCGATCTGATTCGAGTTGCCAACGTTGCTGACCCACTGGTATTCCAGGCGACCAGCCCAGTTTTTGGTGAAGGCATATTCGGTACCTGCTGCCACGACCGGACGCACGCCCGTTTCAAAGTTGCTATGACCGGCAACGTCGGTTTCCGCCCGATAACCCATTGCGCCGAAACGACCGTACAGGTCCCAGTTATCGGTCAGCCCGTAGCTGGTTTTCAGCGAGAGCTGCAGGCCCTGGCTTTTCATTTTCGCGCCGTTTACACCGTGGTTGCCGTTGTACTGCATATTGCCGAGGTAGTCGTAACCGCCTTCAACTGCCAGCCAGTTATTAATCTGGTAGCCGCCAAATACGCCACCGCCAACGTTGTCGTGATCGACGTTGAAGTCATTGGACGGGGCCAGGCTTTCATTGAAACCTTTATTACCGCTGACGTCTGCATAATGGGACCAGCCAAATTTCGCGCCGCCGTACCAGGTACCCGCGTCACCCGCAGCGAATGCGGTGGACACTGCACATGCGTTTAAAACCATCAGAGCAACAAGCGTCTTTTTCATGTTGAGCCTTAATCCTGTATTTAAGTCTGAAACTCAATGAGTTCGGAAAATAGAGCAGGCGGCTACGATATCGATGATTTTTATTTTCGGTTAATTCAAAGGCGTTTAAATTTAAATAATGCGGGGGTTTTAGACGGATTATTGTCTGGTTGTTTTCTGGTGTGTTGAAATGTAAAAACTCTCTGTGCTTGATTTAAAACAGAGAGTTTCGATGCGGTTCAGAATTTTTCAGGAAGGGATTCGATATGCTGTAAATACCCGCCACGAATAAACTGGATGTATTTTCCTTTCTTCAGGGCGGAGAGGACGTTGAGAACGCTGCTGCGTGAGAGGTGCGTTCTGTCCTGAATATAATCGAGAATGGAAACACGCATTCGCATTTCTTCTGGCAGCAGAATCATTTCCATAAGATGGTTGCGAATAACGGCGTAAGTGCGCTGCTGCAGGACCAGTGCGTCACGATAGGCCAGATAAGCGGTGTGATACGCCAGAAGCGAAGTGGCCTCTTCCCAGAGATTCTTCTCTCTGATGATGGCAAGCGATTCTTCTGCATCAATACGCAGGAGCACGGATTCAGTTTCTACGCGCAAGAGATGGCCACGCATCGGCTGGAGAATTTCAGCAATACCAAATACGTGCCCTTCATACACCGTGATCATCAGTAAGCCATCGGAAGCACGAAGCATTGATACTTCACCCTCCCGGAACAGCCACACTTGCTGCTTGCCTTTATAATTCCAGTTCAGCTTTTTTCTGGCAATCGCATTGACCGGAGTGGCCCTGGGTTCAAGGGCATCCAGCAGTCGATTAATGGCCTGCTGAGGACGAATGGGAGGCGAGATGTGCATAGAGATCCTCATGAGAAATGATGATTTCTTCCGTCAAAATTATACAAGTCATGGTAATGCACAAGCGAGGATACGGACAGGTAAAATAGACTTAAATGTTAGTCAGGGGCAAAAATTGTGATGTGCTGGCAAGCATTATTACGCTTAAAAATAATAAAGGCCGGAACACCGGCCTTTATATACAGGAGAGCATTATTTCTTCGTCAGGCTTTCCAGATTTTCGACCTGCGGCAGGCCATTGCCGGAAGACGCAGACAGCAGGCCCGTTTTCGCATAACCAAACAGCTTTTCACGGGTGTCGGTGATGTCGAGATTGCGCATGGTCAACTGGCCAATACGATCGTCCGGCGAGAAGACGGATTCGCCTTTTTCCATGGTCAGACGTTCCGCTTTATAGGTCAGGTTGTCGGAAACGGTGTTCAGGATTGAATAGTCATTGCCGCGACGCAGCTCCAGCGTGACCTCACCTGTGATCTGACTTGCCACCCAACGCTGCAGACCGTCACGCAGCATCAGCGCCTGAGAATCGAACCAGCGGCCCTGATAGAGCAGACGACCCAACTGGCGACCGTGCGCATGATACTGCTCGATGGTGTCTTCGTTATGAATCCCTGTCAGCAGACGCTCGTAGGCAATGTGCAGCAGCGCCATGCCCGGGGCTTCATAGATGCCGCGGCTCTTGGCTTCGATGATACGGTTTTCAATCTGATCGCTCATACCGAGCCCATGGCGTCCGCCAATGCGATTGGCTTCAAGCATCATTTCCACATCGTCGCTGAAGGTTTTGCCATTCAGCGCAACCGGGTGACCCTGTTCGAAACGGACGGTGACTTCTTCCGCTGGGATCTTCACGCTCTCATCCCAGAACTTCACGCCCATAATCGGGTTAACGATTTTGACGCTGGAGTTCAGGAATTCCAGGTCTTTTGCCTCATGCGTGGCACCGAGCATATTGGAGTCGGTGGAGTAGGCTTTTTCGACGGACATTTTGTAGTCGAAGCCGCAGGCAATCATAAACTCAGACATTTCCTGACGGCCGCCGAGCTCATCGATGAAATCGGTGTCGAGCCAGGGTTTGTAAATTTTCAGTTCGGCGTTGGTCAGCAGGCCATAGCGATAGAAACGTTCGATGTCGTTGCCTTTGTAGGTGCTGCCGTCGCCCCAGATGTTCACGCCGTCTTCTTTCATCGCGGCGACGAGCATGGTACCCGTGACCGCGCGGCCCAGCGGCGTGGTATTGAAATAGGTCAGCCCGCCAGTGGTGTTGTGGAAGGCACCGCACTGAATGGCGGCAATCCCTTCGGCAACCAGCTGCTTACGGCAGTCGATAAGACGTGCATTTTCAGCGCCATATTCCATTGCACGGCGAGGGATAGCATCGTAGTCCTCTTCATCTGGCTGACCGAGGTTCGCGGTATAGGCGTAAGGGACCGCGCCTTTTTTTCGCATCCACAGCAGCGCGGCGCTGGTGTCCAGACCACCGGAGAAAGCGATA
Source organism: Enterobacter sp. CC120223-11 (assembly GCF_900215375.1). GTDB lineage: Bacteria > Pseudomonadota > Gammaproteobacteria > Enterobacterales > Enterobacteriaceae > Scandinavium. Next base: position 90,973 of record NZ_OBEF01000016.1, read on the forward strand.
CCAATACGTTGACCAGATGGAAGATGCTTGAGAATCGTCGTCATAAAGTAAAACCCTGCTTGCCAGACTGTAGTGAGGTAAGTGCTGTCGCGCTTACTGCATGTTTATGCAAAATAAGTGAGTTTTCATTTAATCATCTTTTGCACGGAACCGGAAGTGATTCCTGAGTTTTATCAGAAAAAATCCCTCATGGCCGCCATAACATTATGCATAACATCAGGTTTTCGGCACCCCACCAATTATCAGGCCGAATCAGTTGACATAACGGGTGAATTTTCAATATAATTCAGGCCGATTTTACGTTCCGTCCTCGGTACCAAATCCCAGCAGTATTTGCGTTTTTTACTTCGAATGAGTAAAATATGCCACGTTTCAGGCGCGGGGTGGAGCAGCCTGGTAGCTCGTCGGGCTCATAACCCGAAGGTCGTCGGTTCAAATCCGGCCCCCGCAACCACTTTCCCTTTGAGTTTTTTCAAATCATTTCTTCGAAATCGTCGCTGGATTTGAAAAAATTCTCATGGAAAGGTTTCTAAACCGCATTTGCGGTTATAGGGTTCAGTTATCTAAAGCCCCGATTTATCGGGGTTTTTTGTTATCTGACTAAAGAATAACTGGGCTTTATGCCCTTTTTTTATGTCTTGGGGGTGGGCTTGTCCACATTAGAACAGAAATTAACAGAGATGCTTACGGCGCCGGTTGAGGCACTGGGCTTCGAGCTGGTCGGCATCGAATTCGTTCGCGGTCGCACATCTACGCTGCGCATCTATATTGATAGTGAAGATGGCATCAATGTTGATGATTGTGCTGATGTGAGCCACCAGGTCAGTGCCGTCATGGATGTCGAAGACCCCATTACCGTCGCTTACAACCTGGAAGTTTCCTCACCAGGGCTCGACCGTCCTATGTTCACCGCTGAACATTACACGCGATTCCTCGGTGAAGAGGTTGCCGTGGTCCTGCGTATGGCGGTGCAGAACCGCCGTAAATGGCAGGGCATTATCAAAGCGGTAGACGGTGAGATGATCACTGTTACAGTCGAAGGCAAAGATGAAGTGTTCGCGCTGAGTAACATCCAGAAGGCGAACCTGGTTCCCCACTTTTAACAGTCTGGATTGAGGTGAAAGGCCCCGATGAACAAAGAAATTTTGGCTGTTGTTGAAGCCGTTTCCAACGAAAAGTCGCTGCCGCGCGAGAAGATTTTCGAAGCGCTGGAAAGTGCACTGGCAACGGCTACAAAGAAAAAATACGAGCAAGAGATTGACGTTCGCGTTGAGATCGATCGCAAAAGCGGTGATTTCGATACCTTCCGTCGTTGGGTCATCGTTGAAGAAGTGACTCAGCCAACGAAAGAGATCACCCTCGAAGCGGCGCGCTTCGAAGACGAAAGCTTTAACGTCGGTGAATATGTTGAAGACCAGATTGAATCTGTGACCTTCGACCGTATCACGACTCAGACGGCGAAGCAGGTTATCGTGCAAAAAGTCCGCGAAGCGGAACGCGCGATGGTTGTCGATCAGTTCCGTGAACACGAAGGTGAAATCATCACCGGCGTGGTGAAGAAAGTGAACCGCGACAACATCTCTCTGGATCTGGGCAACAATGCTGAAGCCGTGATCCTGCGTGAAGACATGCTGCCGCGTGAAAACTTCCGTCCGGGCGACCGTATTCGTGGCGTACTCTATTCCGTGCGTCCTGAAGCACGTGGTGCGCAGCTGTTCGTGACCCGTTCTAAGCCAGAAATGCTGGTTGAACTGTTCCGCATCGAAGTGCCAGAAATCGGTGAAGAAGTTATCGAGATCAAAGCGGCGGCTCGCGATCCGGGCTCCCGTGCGAAAATCGCGGTGAAAACTAACGACAAGCGCATTGACCCGGTCGGTGCTTGCGTTGGTATGCGCGGTGCGCGCGTTCAGGCTGTTTCAACTGAGCTTGGCGGCGAACGTATCGATATCGTGCTGTGGGACGACAACCCGGCGCAGTTCGTTATCAACGCAATGGCTCCGGCTGATGTGGCCTCTATCGTCGTTGACGAAGACAAGCACACCATGGACATCGCGGTTGAAGCGGGCAACCTGGCGCAGGCTATCGGCCGTAACGGCCAGAACGTGCGTCTGGCTTCTCAGCTGAGCGGCTGGGATCTCAACGTCATGACCGTTGACGATCTGCAGGAGAAGCATCAGGCAGAAGCCCACGCGGCGATCGATACCTTCACCAAATATCTCGATATTGATGAAGATTTCGCCACCGTACTGGTAGAAGAAGGCTTCTCAAGCCTGGAAGAACTGGCCTACGTGCCAATGAAAGAACTGCTGGAAATCGACGGCCTGGACGAACCGACCGTTGAAGCACTTCGTGAACGTGCGAAAAACGCACTGACCACGCTGGCGCTGGCACAGGAAGAAAGCCTCGGTGACAACAAACCGGCTGACGATCTGCTGAACCTTGAAGGTCTGGATCGCACAATGGCGTTCAAGCTGGCTGCCCGCGGTGTTTGTACGCTGGAAGATCTCGCCGATCAGGGCATTGATGACCTGGCTGACATCGAAGGGTTAACCGACGAAAAAGCCGGTGAACTCATCATGGCCGCACGTAATATTTGCTGGTTCGGCGACGAAGCGTAATAAACTGTAGCAGGAAGGAACAGCATGACAGATGTAACCGTAAAAACGCTGGCCGCAGAAATTCAGACTTCCGTGGACCGCCTGGTACAGCAATTTGCTGATGCAGGTATCCCGAAGAGCGCTGATGATTCTGTGACCGCGCAAGAAAAACAAACCTTGTTGGCGCACCTGAACCGTGAACACGGCTCAACGCCTGACAAGCTGACGCTGCAGCGTAAAACCCGCAGTACCCTGAGCGTTCAGGGTACCGGCGGCAAAAGCAAATCGGTGCAGATTGAAGTCCGTAAAACGCGTACCTTTGTAAAACGTGATCCGCAGGAAGCTGAGCGTCTGGCGGAAGAAGAAGCGAAGCGTGAAGCGGAAGAACAGGCCCGTCGTGAGGCTGAAGAAGCAGCCAAACGTGAGGCACAGGCAAAAGCTGACCGTGAGGCCGCAGAACAAGCTAAGCGTGAATCCGCTGAAAAAGCGAAACGTGACGTTGCGGAAAAAGACAAAGTGAGCAATACAGACGATATGACTAAAACCGCCCAGGCTGAGAAAGCCCGCCGTGACGCTGAATCAGCAGAGATTAAGCGTAAAGCGGAAGAAGAAGCGCGTCGCAAGCTTGAAGAAGATGCGCGCCGCGTAGCGGAAGAAGCCCGCCGCATGGCTGAAGAAAACGAGAAGAACGGCGTGACTAACGCTGAACCGACCGAAGACACCAGTGACTATCATGTCACCACTTCTCAGCACGCGCGCCAGGCTGAAGACGAAAACGACCGTGAAAGTGAAGCGGGTCGTGGCCGTGGTCGTAACACCAAAGCCGCGCGCCCGGCGAAGAAAGCCAACAAACATGCTGAATCCAAAGCCGATCGTGAAGAAGCTCGCGCTTCCGTTCGCGGTGGTAAAGGCGGCAAACGTAAAGGTTCCACGCTGCAGCAGGGCTTCCAGAAGCCAGCTCAGGCCGTTAACCGTGACGTTGTGATTGGCGAAACCATCACCGTTGGCGATCTGGCTAACAAGATGGCGGTCAAAGGCTCTCAGGTCATCAAAGCGATGATGAAGCTGGGCGCAATGGCCACTATCAACCAGGTCATCGACCAGGAAACCGCACAGCTGGTTGCCGAAGAGATGGGCCACAAAGTTATCCTGCGTCGTGAAAACGAGCTGGAAGAAGCGGTAATGAGCGACCGTGATACCGGCGCTGCGGCTGAACCGCGTGCACCGGTTGTGACCATCATGGGTCACGTTGACCACGGTAAAACGTCTCTCCTCGACTACATTCGTTCAACGAAAGTGGCCTCAGGCGAAGCAGGCGGCATTACCCAGCATATCGGTGCTTACCACGTTGAGCACGCCAAAGGGATGATCACCTTCCTCGATACCCCGGGCCACGCCGCGTTTACCTCCATGCGTGCTCGTGGTGCTCAGGCGACGGATATCGTTATCCTTGTTGTTGCTGCCGACGATGGCGTGATGCCACAAACTATCGAAGCTATTCAGCACGCGAAAGCGGCGAACGTACCGGTAGTCGTTGCAGTCAACAAAATCGATAAGATGGAAGCCGATCCGGACCGCGTGAAGCAGGAACTCTCCCAGTACGGCATCATGCCGGAAGAGTGGGGCGGCGAGAGCCAGTTCGTTCACGTGTCTGCGAAAGCAGGTACCGGTATTGACGATCTGCTCGACGCAATCCTGCTGCAGGCTGAAGTTCTGGAGCTGAAAGCCGTGCGTAACGGTATGGCGAGCGGTGCAGTTATCGAATCCTTCCTGGATAAAGGTCGTGGTCCGGTTGCAACCGTTCTGGTTCGCGAAGGTACTCTGCACAAAGGTGATATCGTGCTGTGTGGCTTCGAGTACGGTCGCGTTCGTGCGATGCGTAACGAACTGGGTCAGGAAGTGCTGGAAGCAGGCCCGTCCATTCCAGTTGAGATCCTCGGCCTGTCAGGCGTACCGGCTGCCGGTGACGAAGTGACCGTTGTTCGTGACGAGAAGAAAGCCCGTGAAGTTGCTCTGTATCGTCAGGGTAAATTCCGTGAAGTTAAACTGGCTCGCCAGCAGAAGTCCAAGCTGGAAAACATGTTTGCCAACATGACCGATGGCGAAGTTCACGAAGTGAACGTCGTTCTGAAGGCCGACGTACAGGGTTCTGTCGAAGCGATTTCCGATTCACTGCTGAAACTCTCCACCGACGAAGTGAAGGTGAAGATCATCGGTTCCGGCGTGGGTGGTATCACCGAAACCGACGCCACGCTTGCTGCAGCATCCAACGCGATTCTGGTCGGCTTCAACGTTCGTGCGGATGCCTCTGCACGCCGCGTGATCGAATCTGAAAGCCTGGATCTACGCTACTACTCCGTCATCTATAACCTGATTGACGAAGTGAAAGCAGCGATGAGTGGCATGCTGTCGCCAGAGCTGAAACAGCAGATCATCGGTCTGGCTGAAGTGCGTGACGTGTTCAAATCGCCGAAATTTGGTGCTATCGCAGGTTGTATGGTTACCGAAGGCGTGGTCAAACGTCACAACCCAATCCGCGTCCTGCGCGACAACGTGGTTATCTATGAAGGCGAGCTGGAATCCCTGCGTCGCTTCAAAGATGATGCCAACGAAGTCCGTAACGGCATGGAGTGTGGTATCGGCGTGAAGAACTACAACGACGTTCGCGTTGGCGATATGATCGAAGTGTTCGAGATCATCGAGATCCAACGCAGCATCGATTAATCTGCCGTAGAGTCGTGCAGATTGTAGGCCGGGTAAGCGAAGCGCCACCCGGCATGAAATTCAAAAGGGGCTGATAGCCCCTTTTTTGTCTGGAGAATTTATTATGGCGAAAGAATTTGGTCGCCCGCAGCGCGTATCTCAGGAGTTGCAAAAAGAAATTGCGATCATCCTGCAGCGCGAAATCAAGGACCCACGTCTGGGCCTGATGACCACCGTGTCCGGTGTGGAAGTCTCTCGTGACCTGGCCTATGCCAAAGTGTTCGTGACTTTCCTGAATGACAAAGATGAAGCCGCGGTGAAAGCAGGCATTCGTGCTTTGCAGGACGCATCGGGCTTTATCCGCACGCTGCTCGGCAAAGCGATGCGTCTGCGTATCGTGCCTGAGCTGACCTTCTTCTACGATAACTCGCTGGTCGAAGGGATGCGCATGTCTAACCTGGTGACTAACGTGGTGCGTCATGACGATGAGCGTCGTGTGAACCCGGACGACAACAAGGAGGACTGATGAGTCGTCCTCGTCGTCGTGGCCGCGACATTCATGGTGTACTCCTGCTGGATAAACCACAGGGCGCATCCAGCAATGATGTGTTGCAGAAGGTCAAGCGTCTCTATAACGCCAACCGCGCGGGGCACACCGGCGCGCTGGACCCTCTGGCGACAGGCATGCTGCCAGTCTGCCTTGGCGAAGCCACTAAGTTTTCCCAGTACCTGCTGGACTCCGATAAGCGTTATCGCGTGATTGCGAAGCTTGGGCAGCGTACCGATACCTCGGATGCTGACGGGCAGGTAGTGGAAGAGCGTCCGTTGACGTTTAGCGCCACTGAGCTGGCGGCGGCGCTGGAAAGCTTCCGCGGCGACACCCTGCAGGTGCCGTCGATGTATTCGGCGCTGAAATATCAGGGTAAGAAGCTCTACGAATATGCTCGTCAGGGCATTGAAGTACCCCGCGAAGCGCGTCCGATTACGGTTTATGAGCTGCTGTTCATTCGCCACGAAGGCGATGAGCTGGAGCTGGAAATTCACTGCTCGAAAGGCACCTATATCCGCACTATTGTTGACGATCTGGGTGAGAAACTGGGCTGCGGCGCGCATGTGATCATGCTGCGTCGTCTGGCGGTCAGCCGCTACCCGGTTGAGCGCATGGTCACGCTGGAGCATCTGCAATCGCTCGTTGCTCAGGCGGAAGCGCAGGATATTCCTGCGGCGCAGCTGTTGGATCCGCTGTTGATGCCAATGGACAGTCCGGCTGCGGACTTCCCGGTGGTCAACCTGCCGCTGACTTCGTCCGTCTTTTTCAAAAACGGCAACCCGGTTCGCTCTGCAAATGTGCAGGTAAGCGGCCTGGTACGCGTCACGGAAGGCGATGAAGGCAAATTTATCGGCATGGGCGAAATTGATGATGAAGGCCGCGTGGCGCCACGTCGCCTGGTGGTTGAGTACTCGGAATAGTCGCCCATCTTGCGATAACATGTCGCTGCGGGTAGAATATTGCCGCTTAACGCCTGAACAAAGGCTTGCCTGCGTGAGCGCGTTAATCCTGGGGTCGCTGAATTAGAGATCGGCACCCTTTTTCCTATTTTATTCTGGAGTTTAAAATGTCTCTAAGCGTTGAAGCTAAAGCAAAAATCGTTTCCGAGTTTGGTCGTGGTTCTAACGACAGCGGTTGTACTGAAGTTCAGGTTGCACTGCTGACTGCTCAGATCAACCACCTGCAGGGTCACTTCTCTGAGCACAAAAAAGATCACCACAGCCGTCGTGGTCTGCTGCGCATGGTTTCCCAGCGTCGTAAACTGCTCGACTACCTGAAACGTAAAGATGTAGCACGCTACACCGCGCTGATCGAGCGTCTGGGTCTGCGTCGCTAATTCTGGCGAGTTTCAGAAAGAGGGGCCTTTATGGCCCCTTTTTTCAACCAGATGGGCAGCAATCAGGCTGAAAGTCATGTATTGTTTGTATTGCTGCGATAAATGATCTTCATGCAGAGTTTCGCGCGGCTAATGAGAGGGTTACCCTGTGTTAGGCCTGTCATTAGTCGCGAGGATGCTAGAGGATCGGTTCTCTGAGCGGTACATCTGTCGATGTGCCCTCATCATATTGAAAGGATAATTATTTTGCTGAATCCGATCGTTCGTAAATTCCAGTACGGCCAGCACACGGTCACTCTGGAAACCGGCATGATGGCTCGTCAGGCGACGGCTGCCGTTATGGTTAGCATGGATGACACCGCGGTATTCGTGACCGTTGTCGGCCAGAAAAAAACCAAACCAGGCCAGGACTTCTTCCCGCTGACCGTTAACTACCAGGAGCGTACTTACGCTGCCGGTAAAATCCCAGGTGGCTTCTTCCGTCGTGAAGGCCGTCCAAGCGAAGGCGAAACCCTGATCGCGCGTCTGATTGACCGCCCGGTTCGCCCGCTGTTCCCGGAAGGCTTCATCAACGAAGTCCAGGTTATCGCGACCGTTGTGTCCGTAAACCCACAGGTTAACCCTGATATCGTGGCAATGATTGGTGCATCCGCTGCGCTGTCCTTGTCCGGTCTGCCATTCAACGGCCCAATTGGCGCCGCTCGTGTTGGCTACATCAATGACCAGTACGTGCTGAACCCGACTCAGGAAGAGCTGAAAACCAGCAAACTGGATCTGGTTGTTGCCGGTACCGAAGCCGCTGTGCTGATGGTTGAATCCGAAGCAGAACTGCTGAGCGAAGACGTGATGCTGGGCGCTGTCGTGTTCGGTCACGAGCAGCAGCAGATTGTTATCCAGCAGATCAACGACCTGGTGAAAGAAGCCGGTAAACCACGTTGGGATTGGCAGCCAGAAGCCGTGAACGAAGCGCTGAACGCACGCGTTTCCGAACTGGCTAAAGCGCGTCTGAGCGATGCTTACCGCATCACCGACAAGCAAGAGCGTTACGCTCAGGTTGATGCTATCAAATCTGAAGTGATCGCGACTCTGGTTGCAGAAGACGAAGCGCTGGACGCAAACGAGCTGAGCGACATCCTGCATGACATCGAGAAAAATGCCGTTCGTAGCCGCGTCCTGGCTGGCGAACCGCGTATCGATGGTCGTGAAAAAGACATGATCCGTGGTCTGGACGTGCGCACTGGCGTACTGCCACGTACTCACGGCTCCGCGCTGTTCACCCGTGGCGAAACTCAGGCGCTGGTAACAGCAACTCTGGGTACTGCACGCGACGCACAGAACATCGACGAACTGATGGGCGAGCGCACTGACAGCTTCCTGTTCCACTACAACTTCCCTCCGTATTCCGTGGGCGAAACCGGTATGGTTGGCTCACCGAAGCGTCGTGAAATTGGTCACGGTCGTCTGGCGAAGCGCGGCGTGCTGGCAGTGATGCCAACAACTGACGAATTCCCGTACACCGTACGTGTGGTTTCTGAAATCACCGAATCTAACGGTTCTTCTTCTATGGCTTCCGTCTGTGGTGCTTCCCTGGCACTGATGGATGCAGGCGTACCGGTGAAATCTGCAGTTGCAGGTATCGCGATGGGCCTGGTGAAAGAAGGCGACAACTTCGTCGTTCTGTCTGACATCCTCGGCGATGAAGATCACCTGGGCGATATGGACTTCAAAGTAGCGGGTTCCCGCGAAGGTATCTCTGCGCTGCAGATGGATATCAAGATTGAAGGTATCACCAAGGAGATCATGCAGGTTGCTCTGAACCAGGCTAAAGGTGCGCGTCTGCACATCCTGGGCGTGATGGAACAGGCAATCAACGCACCGCGTGGCGATATCTCCGAATTCGCACCGCGCATTCACACCATCAAGATCAGCCCGGACAAGATCAAAGACGTGATCGGTAAAGGCGGTTCTGTTATCCGTGCGCTGACCGAAGAAACCGGCACCACCATCGAAATCGAAGATGACGGTACCGTGAAGATCGCAGCAACCGACGGCGACAAAGCAGCATACGCAATTCGTCGTATCGAAGAGATCACCGCTGAAATCGAAGTGGGCCGTATCTACAACGGTAAAGTCACCCGTATCGTCGACTTCGGTGCATTCGTGGCTATCGGTGGCGGTAAAGAAGGTCTGGTTCATATTTCTCAGATCGCCGATAAGCGCGTTGAGAAAGTGACCGACTATCTGCAGATGGGCCAGGAAGTGCCGGTAAAAGTTCTGGAAGTTGATCGCCAGGGCCGCGTACGTCTGAGCATCAAAGAAGCGACTGAGCAGACTCAGCCTGCGGCCGCGCCGGAAGCTCCGGCAGCGGAACAGGGCGAGTAAGGTTGCTGTTAGCCCTCCGCAATTGCGGAGGGCGTATCCCGGGCAGGACGCTTGTTGAGCACCGGGGAACAGGACGTTCATCCAATTGTTGTCTTCGGGAGTGGGAAATGAAGCCTTTTTTGCGCTGGTGTCTCGTTGCGACAGCACTCACGCTGGCAGGATGCAGCAACTCTGCATGGCGTAAGAGTGAGGTCCTGGCGGTACCACTGCAACCGACTTTACAGCAGGAAGTGATTCTGGCCCGTATGGAACAGATTCTTGCCAGTCGGGCTTTAACCGATGATGAACGCGCACAGCTTTTATATGAGCGCGGAGTGTTGTATGATAGTCTCGGTTTGAGGGCATTAGCGCGTAACGATTTTTCGCAAGCGTTAGCCATCAGACCCGATATGCCTGAAGTATTCAATTACTTAGGCATTTATTTAACGCAGGCAGGCAATTTTGATGCTGCCTATGAAGCGTTTGATTCTGTACTTGAGCTTGATCCAACTTACAATTACGCATACTTAAATCGTGGCATCGCGCTGTATTACGGCGGCCGCGCTAAGTTAGCGCAAGATGATCTGCTGGCGTTTTATCAAGACGATCCCAATGATCCTTTCCGTAGTCTGTGGCTTTACATCGTTGAGCAGAAGCTCGATGAGAAGCAGGCTGTCGTAGCACTCAAGCAGCGCTATGAAAAATCGGACAAAGAGCAATGGGGATGGAACATTGTCGAGTTCTACCTCGGTAACATTAGCGAAGCAACGCTGATGGACAGACTGAAGGCAGACGCAACGGATAACACCTCGCTCGCTGAGCATCTCAGTGAAACAAACTTCTATTTAGGTAAGTACTACCTAAGTCTGGGGGACAAGGACAGCGCTGCGGCACTGTTCAAACTGGCGGTTGCTAACAACGTTCATAACTTTGTTGAGCACCGATACGCATTGTTGGAATTAGCGCTCTTGGGCCAGGAGCAAGACGACCTGGCAGAATCGGACCAGCAATAGCTGACGAACAACTCAGCCCATAATCTTTTTTGATTGCCATCATCTTCACGGGTGAGGGCTTTATTGTTCGTTAATTCACCAAATTTGAGCCGGTTCACACTTTTCAATGAAAATTGCAGATCAATTTCACGATGAGTTACGTAGACTGGCCGCCATCAATGAGGCACATGTACTACATGACTGATATCATCGAAACTACTTTTTCTGATCTGGGGCTGAACGCCTCCATTCTTACCGCTCTGAACGACCTGGGCTACGAAAAACCATCACCAATCCAGGCAGAGTGTATTCCACATTTGCTGAATGGCCGTGACGTTCTGGGTATGGCCCAGACCGGTAGCGGAAAAACCGCAGCGTTCTCTCTTCCGCTGCTGAACAATCTCGATCCTGAGCTGAAAGCACCACAGATTCTGGTGCTGGCACCGACCCGCGAACTGGCGGTACAGGTTGCAGAAGCCATGACCGATTTCTCCAAACATATGCGCGGCGTAAACGTGGTTGCCCTTTACGGCGGCCAGCGTTATGACGTGCAGTTACGCGCCCTGCGTCAGGGGCCACAGATCGTCGTCGGTACTCCGGGTCGTCTGCTGGATCACCTGAAACGCGGCACCCTGGATCTCTCTAAGCTGAGCGGTCTGGTACTGGATGAAGCTGACGAAATGCTGCGCATGGGCTTCATCGAAGACGTAGAAACCATTATGGCGGAGATCCCTGACGGTCATCAGACCGCGCTGTTCTCCGCAACCATGCCGGAAGCTATCCGTCGCATCACCCGTCGCTTTATGAAAGAGCCGCAGGAAGTGCGCATTCAGTCCAGCGTCACCACCCGTCCTGACATCAGCCAGAGCTACTGGACCGTCTGGGGCATGCGTAAGAACGAAGCGCTGGTGCGTTTCCTGGAAGCAGAAGATTTTGATGCGGCGATCATCTTCGTTCGTACCAAAAACGCGACCCTGGAAGTGGCTGAAGCGCTGGAGCGCAGCGGTTACAACAGCGCCGCGCTGAACGGTGACATGAACCAGTCCCTGCGTGAGCAGACTCTGGATCGCCTGAAAGACGGTCGTCTGGATATCCTGATCGCGACCGACGTTGCGGCCCGTGGCCTGGACGTTGAGCGTATCAGCCTGGTCGTTAACTACGATATCCCAATGGATACCGAGTCTTACGTTCACCGTATCGGTCGTACCGGTCGTGCGGGTCGTGCTGGCCGCGCGCTGCTGTTCGTTGAGAACCGTGAGCGTCGTCTGCTGCGCAACATCGAGCGTCTGATGAAGCTGACCATTCCAGAAGTCGAACTGCCAAACGCAGAACTGCTGGGCAAACGTCGTCTGGAAAAATTCGCGGCAAAAGTACAGCAGCAGCTGGAAAGCAGCGATCTGGATCAGTACCGCAACCTGCTGACCAAAATGCAGCCGGAAGGTATGGAAGGCGAACTGGATATGGAAACTCTGGCCGCAGCACTGCTGAAAATGGCTCAGGGCGAACGTACCCTGATCGTTCCACCAGATGCGCCAATGCGTCCTAAGCGTGAATTCCGCGAGCGTGACGATCGTTTCGAACGTCGTGGCGACCGCAATGACCGTAATGACCGTGGCCCGCGTGGCGACCGTCCTGAGCGTGGTGGTGAAGATCGTCCACGTCGCGAACGTCGTGACGTTGGTGATATGCAGCTGTACCGCATTGAAGTGGGTCGCGATGATGGTGTTGAAGTGCGTCACATTGTTGGTGCTATTGCCAACGAAGGCGACATCAGCAGCCGTTACATCGGTAACATCAAGCTGTTCGGTACTCACTCTACTATCGAACTGCCGAAAGGCATGCCGGGCGAAGTACTGCAGCACTTCACGCGTACCCGCATTCTGAACAAGCCGATGAACATGCAGCTGCTGGGCGATGCACAGCCGCACAGCGGTGGCGAGCGTCGTGGCGGTAACGGCGGCGGTCGTGGTTTCGGCGGTGAGCGTCGTGAAGGCGGTCGCGGTGAAGGTCGTCGCTTCAGCGGTGAACGTCGTGAAGGCGGTGCAGGCCGTTTCAGCGGTGAGCGTCGCGAAGGCGGTCGTGGCCCACGTCGTGATGATGCGCCAGTGCGTCGTCGTCCGACCGAAGCCTAATTGCCCGATAAAAAACTACGTTTAGCGCCGTAAACTAAACGATACAGCCCCGGTATTCGCTATCGGGGCTTTTTTTATTTCAATCGTACTCGTGTACTGGTACAGTGCTTCGCGTTAACTGATTACATCGATTTTTCTGGAGAGCAGGCGTCATGGCGACACTAACCACCACAGCCACCCGACCGTCATTAATTGGCGGCGTAGTGATCATCGGCGGCACCATTATTGGCGCGGGCATGTTTTCTTTGCCTGTGGTCATGTCAGGGGCGTGGTTCTTCTGGTCGCTGGCGGCGCTGGTGTTCACCTGGTTCTGCATGCTGCATTCTGGGCTGATGATCCTTGAGGCTAACCTTAACTACCGCATTGGTTCGAGCTTCGACACCATCACCAAAGATCTGCTCGGCAAACGCTGGAACCTGATTAACGGCCTGTCGATCGCCTTTGTGCTCTACATTCTGACCTACGCCTATATCTCGGCGAGCGGGTCGATTCTGCATCACACGTTCAGCGAAATGTCCCTGAATGTCCCGCCGCGCCTGGCCGGTTTTGGCTTTGCTTTACTGGTGGCCTTTGTCGTGTGGCTCAGCACCAAAGCGGTCAGCCGCATGACGGCTATCGTGCTTGGCGCGAAGGTGATCACTTTCTTCCTGACGTTTGGCAGCCTGCTGGGGCATGTGGAAGCGCCCACGCTGTTTAACGTTGCGCAGCAGAACACCTCCTATTTGCCTTACCTGCTAATGACGCTGCCGTTCTGCCTGGCCTCCTTCGGCTATCATGGCAACGTACCGAGCCTGATGAAGTATTACGGCAAAGATCCGCAGACGATTGTGAAATGCCTGAGTTACGGCACGCTGCTGGCGCTGGGGCTGTACGTTGTCTGGCTGCTGGGGACGATGGGCAATATTCCACGCCCTGAATTTATCGGCATCGCGCAGAAGGGCGGCAATATTGATGTGCTGGTACAGGCGCTGAGCGGCGTGCTGAACAGCCGCAGTCTGGATCTGCTGCTCGTCGTATTCTCAAACTTCGCGGTGGCGAGTTCTTTCCTCGGCGTGACCCTTGGCCTGTTCGACTACCTGGCCGATCTGTTCAAGTTTGATGATTCCGGGATGGGGCGCTTCAAAACGGCGCTGCTGACCTTCGCTCCCCCGGTGATTGGCGGCCTGCTGTATCCGAACGGGTTCCTGTACGCGATTGGTTATGCAGGCCTGGCGGCAACCATCTGGGCGGCAATCGTTCCGGCGCTGCTGGCGCGTAAATCCCGCAAGCGCTTTGGCAGCCCGCTGTTCCGGGTCTGGGGTGGCAAACCGATGATTGCGCTGATCCTGGTGTTTGGTATCGGCAACGCGCTGGTGCATTTCCTGTCGAGCTTTAATTTGCTGCCGGTTTACCAATAGCGGCAGGCCTTATCCCCCTCTCCCTCTCCCAAGGGAGAGGGAGAAAATCAGGCACATCCAGTTCCCTCTCCCTGTGGGAGAGGGTTAGGGAGAGGGGAAATGAAATTATCCCAACAGCTCCTCTTTCACCTGCATCGCCAAATCAAACGAATGCAAACGCGCCTGATGGTCGAAAATCTGCCCGTTAACCATGATTTCGTCCGCCTGCGTTTCACGCAGTACAGACTCCAGCCCATGACGCACCTTCGCTTTATCGCCCACCAGTGACATGCCTAACGCTTTATCGACGCCATATTTTTCAGACGGTGACCAGAAGTGGTCCATGTTCTGAATCGGCGGCGGCAGCTGCGAGGTTTCACCGCGGCGTAAATTGGTGAACGCCTGCTGCATTGAGGTGAACAGGAATTCCGCATCGCGATTGCTGTCGGCGGCGATGATATTGATGCACACCATCGCATAAGGTTTTGCCAGACGCTCAGAAGGCTTGAACTGCGTGCGGTACAGGTGTAGCGCCTGGAACAGCATATCGGGCGCGAAGTGCGAGGCGAACGCAAACGGCAGGCCAAGCTGGGCGGCAAGCTGCGCGCTGTAGAGGCTCGAACCTAACAGCCAGACAGGAATTTTTTCACCATAGCCCGGTACCGGGCGCACCTGCGGGTGCGGATCGCGGGCATCAAACCAGTCCACCAGTTCCGCCACATCGCGCGGGAAGTTATCGACATCACCGCCCATATGGCGACGAAGGGCACGCATGGTCGGCTGATCGCTGCCGGGCGCGCGGCCTAACCCCAAATCGATGCGGCCAGGATAGAGCGTATTCAGCGTGCCGAACTGTTCGGCAATCACCAGTGGGGAGTGGTTCGGCAGCATCACACCGCCGGAGCCCAGGTGCAGCGTCGTGGTGTTAGCGGCCAGATAGCCAATCAGCACGGACGTCGCGGCGCTGGCGATGCCGGTCATATTGTGGTGTTCGGCCAGCCAGTAGCGATGATAGCCACGCTTCTCAGCGAGGCGGGCAAGATCGAGCGAATGGGAAAAGGCTTCTTTCGCGGAAAAACCCTGAGGGATCGGCGCCAGATCGAGCACCGAAAACGCAATTTTTTTGTCAGTCATAACGGCTCACTTTGCTACAGCATGGTCATCAGATTGAAGGTCTTCTTCCAGCCTGGCGCAGGATAACCGCGCCAGCCAGAAAAGCTGCATCTTTCATACTGCATGACAAACTGATAACTGCTGTTAACAAAGTGAGCTATTTTTAGGCCTGTAATTCCAGCCCGGCCAGGCGTTTCCAGTAGCCGTTACAGTCGCTGTGTGCGGCGAGCGACAGCGGCGCGGCACCGTTTTCATTGGCACGGAAGGCGTCGATCATCGCGAACGTGTCCGTCCCCAGCGGTGAGAGACGCACCATATCCACCAGGCCCTGCATCGACTTCAGCTCATTACCGAGGTTATAAACATAGCCGCTCATGGTCTGAATGCCGTTGAGCACGAACACCTGCTGATCCTCCTGCGAAAGCATGTCGCGCCCGTTCGGGTATTTGATGCAGCAGGTTTCACACTCGTCCTTCGGCTTGTCTTCTGAACGCGCGGTGAAGCAGCGGGCAGAATAGGCGAGCGGCAGATGGCCGTAGCTCAGCACTTCCACTTCGAACTTATCGCGAATACCTAACGCTTCACACTGCTGAAGCAGATTCACCAGCCAGTCGCGGGAGAGCTCCACCGGCATGCACCAGCGCATCATGCCTTGCTTTTGCAGCAGACGCAGCGTCACCGCGTTGTAGCAGTTCAGCGCGTGTCCGGCGACGAACGGCAGCTTGCGCTCAGCGCACAGATTCACCACGCCGAGATCGCTTGCTTCCAGCAGGAAATCACCGTTATCGACATAGCGTTTCAATTCGTTGAGTTCGGACGAAGCCTGCACCAGCGCCAGCGTTGAAATCACGACCTGCTTGCCGCTGTCCGCCAGCGATTTCGCCATCTCCAGCCAGTCGCCCACTTTGGTGGCGCGGCGCTTGCTGCATACGGCTTCGCCGAGGTAGATCGTGTCGGCGCTGCTCTGCGCTGCCTGCTGGTAAAAATCTTCCAGCGTCTCTTTTGACCAGTAGTAAAGCACGGGCCCTAATGAATATTTCATCGTCTTCCTTACTGCCACTTGCGGTGGTAGGCGCCAAGCGTGGTCTGAGTGCCTTCGGACATCGCGCCGAGCGTCTCCATCCAGGCTGACTGCGGCACGAAGTTTTGCGGATCCGCCATGCAGCGGTCGATGGCCTGACGCCACACTTTCGCCACCTGGCTGACGTACGCCGGGCTGCGCTGGCGGCCTTCAATTTTCACCGAAGCGATATTGGCGGCGAGCAGGTCCGGCAGCAGCTCCAGGGTATTCAGGCTGGTGGGTTCTTCCAGTGCGTGATAGCGCTCGCCGTCCACCAGGTAGCGGCCTTTGCACAGCGTCGGATAGCCTGCGTTCTCGCCATCCTGATAGCGGTCAATCAGTACGTCATTCAGGCGGGACTCCAGCCCCTGAGGCGTTTGCTGCCAGCGAACATACTTCGCCGGGGAGCAAGCGCCCACGGTATTCGGCGACTCCCCCGTTAAATAGGAGGAGAGATAGCAGCGCCCTTCAGCCATAATGCACAGGCTGCCGAAGGCAAAAACTTCCAGCGGAACTGGCGTGGTACGCGCGAGTTGCTTAACCTGATGAATAGAAAGTACGCGCGGCAGCACAACGCGAGCGACGTCAAAGTTGCGATGGTAGAAGCGAACGGCTTCTTCATTGGTGGCAGAAGCCTGAACGGAGACGTGACGTTCAATGTGCGGATAGCGCTCGGCGGCGTACTCGAGCATCGCGATATCGGCGAGGATCAGCGCATCGGCACCGAGCTGCGCGGCCATATCCACCGCGCGCTGCCAGCGGGCGTAACCGTCCGGATGGGCGAAGGTATTAATCGCAATGTGCAGCTTGCGACGGTGCTGATGCACAAAGTTGACTGCTTCCTGCAGTTTTTTTTCGGTAAAGTTCAGACCGGCAAAATGGCGGGCGTTGGTGTCATCTTTCAGGCCGATATACACCGCATCGGCACCGTTTTCGATGGCCGCCTTAAGCGCCGGGAGGTTTCCGGCAGGACAGAGCAGCTCCATAATGTTTCCTGAAAGCAGCGGCACACGGGGCCGCGATTGTTAACGAACGGGGATTTTAGTTAACCCCTCGTCGACAATATTTGATTTGAGGCAGTTAAAAGCGCATTGAGGGTTCCAATAATGCGTTATGCCGCTGACAGAATTGTTGATTTACGCCGCTATGTTGTCTGGCGGATGTGGCAAAATAAACGGACTATTGCATTGAGGGAGTAAGCACGTGTTGGATAAACTGCGTTCACGCCTGGTACAGATGGGCCCGACTCTGATGAGCGTTCCGGTAAAAGTCACACCGTTCGCGTTAAAGCGTCAGGTCCTGGAACAGGTGCTAAGCTGGCAGTTCCGCCAGGCGCTGGCGGATGGCGAACTGGATTTTCTGGAAGGCCGCTGGTTGAGCATTGACGTGCGCGACATTGGCCTGCGCTGGTTCACCTCCGTTGAGAACGATCGCCTGGTCGTCAGCCACAGCGCAGAGGCCGACGTGAGCTTCAGCGCCGACGCCAGCGATTTGCTGATGATTGCGGCCCGTAAGCAGGATCCGGACACGCTCTTTTTCCAGCGCCGCCTGGTTATTGAAGGCGACACGGAGCTTGGGCTGCACGTCAAAAACCTGATGGACGCCATTGAGCTTGAGCAGATGCCGAAGGCGCTGCGTATCATGCTGATGCAACTGGCGGACTTTGTTGAGGCAGGATTACAGAATCCGCCACAAACCAGACACACATCGGTAGGTGAGCCATGCTGATTCGAGTGGAAATTGGGATCGACGCGCCGGGGATTGATGCCCTGCTGCGCCGTGAATTTGAAGGCGACGGTGAAGCGGATCTGGTGCATTCCCTGAGGGAAGATGGCCTGATTACGCTGGGCCTGGTGGCCACGGATGACCAAGGTCAGGTTGTGGGCTACGTGGCCTTCAGCCCGGTCAGCGTTGAAGGTGAAGAACTCCAGTGGGTTGGCATGGCACCGCTGGCTGTGGCGAAGGAGTACCAGGGGCAGGGCATTGGTCGTCAGCTGGTGTTCGAAGGGCTCGATTCGCTCAACGAGTTTGGCTATGCCGCCGTTGTGACGCTGGGCGACCCGGCGCTGTACGGTAAACTCGGCTTTGAACCGGCGGCGCGCTTTGATTTACGCTGCCGCTGGCCGGGTACCGAAGCCGCATTCCAGGTGCGCCCTTTGGCCGACGATGCGCTGAACGGCGTGCACGGCCTGGTTGAATACTGCGACCACTTCAATCGTTTTTAAGCTCTGAAAGCAGCGCCTCAAACAGCTCATCCTCGAGGACGAGGCGCTCTTTCTGGCGCTTCGTCAGCTGCTTAATCTGATATTCCACACGCAGTGCCAGAGAGCGATCGCCCACTTCCCGGGCAAAGGCCAGCCGAAGCTCACCCTTTCCCCGCAGCGCCTTCGCGCCTTTGCCCGACTGATGCTCCGCAAAGCGGCGTTCAACGTCGGTCGTGATGCCCGTATAGAGTCGGTTATCCGCACTGCGAATCAAATAGACAAACCAGCACACGTTTTGGCTCCTGTGTTAAGGTGAGCGCACCATAGCACGCGGGAGAGCAAAAATGGAGTCACTGGCAACCATCAGCCGATGGCTGGAAAAACAGCACGTTGTCAGTTGGAGCGTGGCAAAGGAGGGCGAGCTGTGGGCCGCCAGCGCCTTTTATCTCTACGACCGTGAAGCCGTCGCCTTCTACCTGCTCAGTGAAGAAACTACCCGCCATGCGCAAATGAGTGGCCCCCGCGCCGCCGTTGCCGGGACCGTCAACGGCCAGCCTAAAAGCGTGGCGCTAATCCGCGGCGTGCAGTTTCGCGGCGAAATTCGTCTTCTGGAAGGCGAGGAAAGCAATGCCGCCCGCGAACGCTATCTCCGCCGCTTCCCCATTGCCCGAATGATGCCCGCCCCGGTCTGGGAAATCCGCATTGATGAACTGAAGTTCACCGACAATACTCTGGGTTTCGGCAAAAAATTCCACTGGTTACGGCAGGCATAGCGATGGCAAATGTACTGATCACGGGCGCGACAGGATTGGTTGGTGGGCACTTACTTAGAATGATGGTGCAGGAGCCGCGCATCACCCGCATCACCGCAGCAACGCGGCGTCCCTTACCCGATAAGTTTGTTGATGTGATAAACCCCCACGACCCGCAGCTGACCGATGCGCTGGCTCAGGTGGAGGCGCCGGTTGATATTGTATTTTGCTGTCTCGGCACCACGCGCCGCGAAGCGGGCAGCAAAGAGGCTTTTATTCATGCCGACTACACGCTGGTGGTGGACACGGCGCTGACAGGGCAACGTCTTGGCGCACAGCACATGCTGGTGGTCAGCGCGATCGGAGCGAATGCTCACTCACCTTTTCTCTACAATCGCGTAAAAGGCGAAATGGAAGAGGCGCTGATCGCCCAGAACTGGCCGCTGCTGACGATTGCGCGTCCCTCTATGCTGGTGGGCGATCGCGACAAGCGCCGTCTGAACGAATCCCTGCTGGCTCCTGTCTTCTCACTGTTGCCTGGAAACTGGAAATCCATTGAGGCGCGCGACGTTGCGCGGGCAATGTTGAATGAGGCGATGGCTCCCGCCAAACCCGGCGTCAACGTTATAACCTCAGCAAAATTACGTGAAATAGCGGCAGGTCAGGCGTAATATTCCGCCCCACAATAATTTTCCTTTTCCGGAGTCAGGTATGGCTGGTCAGTCTTCCTCTCAGGCGGCATCCCCCTTCGCGTGGTGGAAGCCGGTCCTGTTTTTCCTCATCGTTATCATCGGTCTTTGGTACGTGAAATGGCAGCCCTATTACGGCAAAGCCTTCACCGCCGCCGACACTCACAGCATCGGTAAATCCATTCTCGCGCAGGCGGCGGAAAATCCGTGGCGAGCCGCGCTGGATTACGCCATGGTCTATTTTCTCGCCGTGTGGAAGGCTGCCGTGCTGGGCGTACTGCTTGGCTCGCTGATTCAGGTGCTTATTCCACGCGACTGGCTGCTGCGAACGTTAGGCCAGCCGCGCTTTCGCGGCACGCTGCTGGGCACGCTGTTTTCATTGCCTGGCATGATGTGTACCTGCTGTGCGGCCCCGGTTGCCGCGGGAATGCGTCGTCAGCAAGTGTCGATGGGCGGTGCGCTGGCATTCTGGCTGGGCAATCCGCTGCTCAACCCGGCCACGCTGGTATTTATGGGCTTTGTGCTGGGCTGGCAGTTTACCCTAATCCGTCTGGTTGCTGGTTTAGCTACGGTGCTGGTTGTCGCCACGCTGGTGCAGAGATGGGTAAAAGAGCCCACCGTTGCGGAGTCTGTGTTACCTGAAATGTCGCCAGAAGCTGACGCCACGCCGTTTTTGATGCGCTGGGGAAAAGCGCTGTGGACGCTGTTCTGGAATACGATCCCGGTTTATATCCTGGCCGTGCTGGTGCTCGGTGCTGCGCGCGTATGGCTGTTCCCGCACGCTGACGGCGCAGTGGGTAACACTTTGTTCTGGGTTATCGCGATGGCGGTGGCCGGCTGTCTGTTCGTCATTCCGACGGCGGCAGAGATTCCCATCGTCCAGACCATGATGCTCGCCGGAATGGGCACGGCACCCGGGCTTGCGTTACTCATCACCCTGCCAGCGCTCAGCCTGCCGTCTCTTATCATGTTGCGTAAAGCGTTTCCGGCCAAAGCGCTTTGGCTCGCGGCAGGCCTGGTGGCATTCAGTGGTGTAATAACGGGTGGGATTGCGCTGCTGTAACAAAAAGCCCGGCAATTGCCGGGCTTCGTTATTATTTGAGGATGGTAAAGGCGGTGGTGACGTGCTTCACTCCGCTGACGCGGCTGGCGATATCCGCCGCGGCTTTCCCTTCGCGCTCGGTCAGGCTGCCCATCAGAAACACTTCTCCGTTTTCCGTCGTCACCTTCACGGCGGAAGATTTCACCTGATCGCTGCCCAGCAGCTGAGAGCGAACTTTGGTGGTAATCCAGGTATCCGAAGAGGCGGTCCCGAGCCCAATCGGCTGGCCCTGACGGATTTCGTTAAACACTTCGCTCGTGCCTTCGACGCCCATCGCAATCTGCTTGGCCTGAGCCGCGAGATCGGTTGAAGGAGCCTGGCCGGTCAGCAGAACTTTGCCCTGCCATGCCATCACGTTGACGCGCGCTTCTTTCTTCAGCTGTTCATCTTTGTTCAGGGCGCTGTTCACGCGTAGTTCGAGGGTGCTGTCATCCACCTGGGTGCCCACGGTGCGGGGATCGGTGGCCGCTTTCGTACCGACCGCGGCGGTGCCAACCACTGCCGCAGCCACGCATCCCTGAAGCAGCAGCGCGGAAATAAGGACCGCGAGGGGCGAAAATGCCTTCATGAGTACTCCTTAATCGTCCTGGTGTGGGAAAAGGGTGTTATCAATCAGATCGCATAAACAGTTTACCGTCAGCATGTGCATCTCCTGGATGCGTGCGCCACGGTGTGAAGGAATGCGGATTTCCACATCCTGCGGGCCGAGCAGGCCTGCCAGCTCCCCACCGTCGTAGCCGGTGAGCGCCACTATGGTCATATCACGCGTCACGGCGGCTTCCACGGCTTTCACGATGTCGCGACTGTTGCCTTTGGTGGAAATTGCCAGCAGGACATCACCGGCATGGCCGAGCGCACGTACCTGTTTGGCATAGACTTCATCGTGAAGACGGTCGTTTGCAATCGCCGTTAAGACCACATTATCGGTATTAAGTGCAATCGCAGGTAAACCAGGGCGTTCTGTCTCAAAACGGTTAATCATGCAGGCAGCAAAATGCTGTGCGTTGGCGGCGGAGGAGCCATTGCCACAACAGAGGATTTTGTTGCCGTTAAGCAGGGACTGCACCAGCGTCATCGAGGCCCGGGAAATAGCGTCCGGAAGCGCTTCTGCTGCTGCGATTTGGGTCTGAATGCTTTCCGTAAAGCAGGCTTTAATTCTGTCGAGCACGATTTCCCTTACATTCTTAAGTGACAGTGACGCTATTCGCCAAAGGCGTTTTTCAACCATTCGATCTGACTGCCGGTGAAGGCTACCACATCGAACCGGCAATCCGTAGTCTCAAAGCTCCCATTGTGGCGAGCAAGCCACAAGCGGGCGGTTTGTAATAATTTCGTTTGTTTGCTGCGTGTCACACTGGCGGCCGCGCCGCCGTAGCGTGCAGAGGCACGGTAACGCACTTCAACAAACACCGTTACCGCTCCGTCTTTCATAATCAGGTCAATTTCACCGCCGCGAGAACGCTCATTCGCGGCGATAAAGCGCAGTCCTTTGCTTTGCAGAAAGCGGCGCGCCTGCTGTTCCCAGGCGTCACCGGTTTTCTTATTTAGTTTGCCGGAACCATCTGTCCCTGCTGGTATTTGAGCCATGACAACTTCCTGTTGATCACACAATCCTGGTCAGCGGTCAGATCGCCGGTATTGCCGTTGACTTCAAATCCAGGCACCTGGCGCATCTGTGAGAAATGATTCGCCAGCGTCCAGGCATCTGCGCCCATCGCGTACAGACGCGCCAGCGAGTAGTCGTTACGCACGGCACTCAGCGCCTGCTGCATCAGCGCCGGGTTGCTACCTGCCAGCATAGGGATTTCACTGAACTGCAGGCCATCCATCTCCAGGCGGAAATCCGGGCCTGCTGTGCCCTGCGCACTGCGTGAGCTGGCGTAAAGGGTTGCGCCGCTCTGGCTACCATTACGCATCGCAATCATCGGCTTGATGTAGGCAATTTCTTCTGGCGTGGCGACAATATACACCGCATCCACTTTGCCGCCGCTGGTGATCTGCGCATCGCTCGGTGGCGCCGGGATAGTCAGGCCGCCGATGGTGACGCTCTGCTGTTGAGGCAGGCTGGCGCTGATTGGGCTGCCGGTCAGGGCGATACCGCCGCCGCCGTTCACGTTGCCGCGCAGCTCATTGGCTGAACCGAATTTCTGCTGCAGGGCCACGCCGCCGCCTATTTTCTGCCATTCCTGAGCAAACGCGTTCGCCACGCGATCGCCGAAGGCGCTGCGAGGGATCAGCACCAGCGGAGCCTGTTTACCCTGATCGTGAATATGACGCGCCGCATCGCGGGCTTCATCTTCCGGTGAAAGCGCGAAGTAGCAGACGTTCGCCTTGTTCTGCACGCTTTCCGGCTGGTTCAGCGCCAGCACGTTCAGGCTGGTATTGCTCTTCGCCAGCGATTCCACGTCCGGCTTCAGCAGCGGGCCAACCACCAGGGAAACGCCATCCTGCTGAGCCTGATTCAGAATCTGATCCAGAGGGGCTGAGGTGGTGTCGTAGACTTTCAGCTCTGAGGACGGTGCGGCTGGCGCTGTGGCCACGGCAGGTTGTGCCGTGGGTTGTGGAGTCGGTGCCGCATCAGCGTTTGCTGCAGGTTGTTCAGCAGGTGTCGGGCTGACAGGTTGCTGCACAGGCGCTTGTTGAGGCGCGGCGACCGGTGCGGCAGACGTTGGCGCCTGAACCGGGTTTGCCTGGGTGCCGACCGCTTGCTGGCCGCTGGTCAAATCCGTCACTTCAGCCTGAGAAGGGCTAACGACGGTGTTATCCGCCACGTTAGCGGCCTGGGCCGTTTGTTCCGGCACGGCGGCACCGCTCACGGAGCCCACGGTACCGTTTTTCGCTGCTTCAAAACCCTGCTGAATGGTGCGGCCGAAGACTGCTGCCTGGCCATTCAGCGGCAGCAGAAGGGCGATTTTGGTGGTGGAAGCAGGTTTGAAGTTCTGTACGTTAACCAGCTGAGTTGGCAGCATTTTCGCGCCAGGGTTTTGCGGATAGCGGGTTTTCCAGTCCTGAATGCCCGCCTTCATCATGTCCGGATCGTTACGGTTGTCGAACCAGACGCGCTGAAGATCCAGCCAGCCCTGAAGCACGTTTTCATCGGCGTTGATCACCAGCGCATTGGCCTGATCTTTGGTCATCATTGATAACGCCTGCCAGGTAGCATCAATGTTTTTCTGCTTATCCTGCGGTGAAGTCAGCAGTGGCTCCTGGGCAATCAGCGCCCGCAGCAGCGGCAGAGAAGGCTGGCCCTGCTGCGAAACAATCACGTCCTGCCAGTAGCGGGCTTGCTGTGGGTTTTCGAGGGTGTCGACATCGATTTTTGCTAACAGCGCCTGTGCGCCGGCAAAGTCTTTCTGGGAGAGCTTAATTTCTGCCCCGAGCAGCGCCTGCTCGCGGGTCTGTGCTTTATCCAGGTTCTGCGGCAGCTGACCGTAGAGCTCCAGCGCCTGCTGGCTCTTGCCCTCTTTCAGCAGTGCACGAATGGCGAGTAATTGCCAGTTGGTCTTGCTATCATCTGAACTTTGCTGCATCTGCTGCAGGTAGTAGCCGGAATCGGCCTGGGCGCTACCTTCAAGGTGCGCGGTGCTCTGGTCAGCGCTTTGCTGGGTGCCACAGCCGGCGAAAAGCAATGCCGCCAGCATGACAGGCAGGCAGCGCGCGGCTTTAGAACGAAGAAATGTTGACGGTACCATACGTATCCAGTGATATTTTTTAGCTCAATGCTCAATATTAAATCGGCAATACGGACTAAACAATGAAACAACGCGAAACAGCGGACAATTCTCAGGGCAAACTCTACATTGTGCCCACGCCAATCGGTAATCTTGGCGACATCACCCAACGTGCGCTGGACGTGTTGCAGGCTGTTGATCTTATTGCCGCAGAAGACACCCGACATACCGGTTTACTGTTGCAACATTTTGCGATTAACGCCCGTTTATTTGCGCTGCACGACCACAACGAGCAGCAAAAAGCAGAAACACTTCTGGCGAAGCTCAAAGAGGGGCAAAACATCGCCCTGGTCTCTGATGCCGGAACGCCGCTGATTAACGATCCGGGCTACCATCTGGTGCGCACCTGTCGCGAATCCGGAATTCGCGTGGTGCCTCTGCCGGGCCCCTGTGCCGCCATTGCGGCAATGAGCGCCGCCGGGCTGCCTTCCGATAAATTCTGCTATGAAGGTTTTCTGCCCGCCAAATCCAAAGGCCGTCGCGACGCGCTGCGAGCGCTGGAGAACGAGCCGCGTACGATGATTTTCTACGAGTCCACGCATCGTCTGCTGGAAAGCCTCGAAGACATCACGGCGGTACTCGGCGAATCCCGCTACGTGGTGCTGGCTCGTGAGCTGACCAAAACCTGGGAAACCATCACCGGCGCGCCGGTTGGCGAACTGCTGGCCTGGGTAAAAGAAGACGAAAACCGTCGTAAAGGCGAAATGGTGCTGATTATCGAAGGGTTCAAAGTGCAAAGTGACGACGCACTGCCCGCCGAAGCCCTGCGCACCCTGGCGCTGCTGCAGACCGAATTACCGCTGAAAAAAGCCGCCGCGCTCGCCGCTGAAATCCACGGTGTGAAGAAAAACGCGCTGTATAAGCACGCGCTGGAGCAGCAAGGGGAGTGAGGCTATTTTCTTCCGACAGAGCGTGACGGAAGAAATGTCGGAAGAATCGGCCCGCAACCTCCGGGCCGTCCTGTTTACTTCACTGGCCCTTACATCAGGTCACCGGGGCCGGGTTGAACACTGCCAGCTGGTTGTGCAGCCCCCACTGGTCGGAAAATGTCTTTTTACGCCCGCTCGCCACGTCCAAAATAAAGTGGAAAAGCCGCCAGCCAACGTCCTCAATGGTTTCTTCCCCGGTGGCAATCGTCCCGGCATTAATGTCCATTAAGTCATACCAGCGGTTGGCCAATTCGGTGCGCGTTGCCATCTTGATGACCGGCACAGCCATCAGGCCGTAAGGCGTGCCGCGCCCGGTGGTAAATACCTGTACGGTGATCCCGGAAGCCACCTGCTGCGTGCCGCAGACGAAATCACTGGCAGGCGTGGCGGCGTAAATCAGGCCGCGCTTCGTTGGACGCTGCCCCGGAGAGAGCACTTCGACAATCGCGCTTTGCCCTGATTTGGCAATCGATCCCAGCGCTTTCTCCACCACGTTCGCCAGCCCGCCCTTTTTATTGCCGGGGGAAGGGTTGGCGCTGCGGTCCGTTTTGCCCATATCGAGATAGTTATCGTACCAGGCCATTTCTTCGAGCAGGCGCTTGCCGACTTCTTCGTTCATAGCGCGCGGCGTCAGCAGGTGAATGGCGTCGCGGACTTCGGTCACTTCCGAGAACATAACCGTGGCACCACAGCGGACTAATAAATCCGAGGCATAGCCGACCGCAGGGTTGGCGGTGACGCCGGAAAAGGCATCGCTGCCGCCGCACTGCATCCCGACCACCAGTTCCGACGCCGGGCAGGTCTCACGCTGACGCTGGTTAAGTTTCGCCAGATGGCGTTCGGCCACCTGCAAAATATCGTCGACCATTGAGCGGAAGCCGACGTGCTGCTCATCCTGCAAACGCACGACGCTGGCGCTGTCCACCGGGATCGCCTGCACATCCTCAGAGCCTTGCAGCAGGCGCTCCGGCTGTAGTTTTTCGCAGCCGAGCCCGACCACCATCACTTCACCGCCAAAGTTCGGATTCAGGGCAATATTATGAATGGTGCGGATCGGTACGATGGCGGCAGGCGCGTTGATCGCCACGCCGCAGCCATAAAGATGATTGAGGCCGACCACACCGTCGACGTTCGGATATTTCGGCAGCAAATCACGCTCGATGATTTTCACCACATAGTCCACCACGCCCGCCACGCAGTGCACGCTGGTGGAAATGCCCAGCAGATTTTTCGTGCCGACGCTGCCGTCCGCATTGCGGTAACCTTCGAAGGTATAGCCTACCAGCGCGGGCAATGGCTCCGGCACTCGCGTGGCTAGCGGCAGGGTTTCCAGCGGTGGCGCTTCCGGCAGCGAGACGGTGGATTCGTCAATCCAGCTGCCTTTGGGGATATCCCGCACCGCATAACCAATCACTTCTCCGTAGCGCACAATTTCACCGTGGCGTGCAATGGCTTCCAGCGCCACCTTATGGCCCTGTGGAATGTGCTCAATGAGCGTCAGGCCGTCTGCAAAGCGGGTGCCCGCCTTCAGCCCATTATCGTTAACAATAATGGCGACGTTATCAGCATCATGCACTTTGATATAAATTGCCTTCGGTGACGTGTCACGGATTTCGATATCAGCCATTGTTCCGTTTTCTCCAGTATTAAAAGAGGCAAGCGAAAAAAGAAAAATAAAGAGCCGCCAATATGCCGGGGGAATGCGCGTGAAAATGTGATCGTTATCACTCAATAAAATGCCCGAAATCCCACCGGGCCAGCAATGTTGCGTTCTGTGCAGCAGAGCGTATCGGAGTGTGCGGATGCACATAATGGTGAAAAAAACACGCGTCGATATTGTTGAGTTGCACAATGCAGACCCCGGCAGGGCTGTTTATACTGAGCAGGATTTTATTTCAGAGCCTGCCCGTCAGGCTGAAGATAAATAAGAAGGGCGTGCGGTTCATTGACTGACGAATAAAATAACCAAAGGCAGAAATCATGACGAACGGAATATTCCCCAACACCTTCAAGGCTGCGCTGGCGGCACATCAGATTCAGATTGGCTGCTGGTCAGCGCTGGCGAACCCCATCAGTACCGAGGTTCTGGGCCTGGCAGGTTTCGACTGGCTGGTGCTGGACGGTGAGCACGCCCCCAACGATATCTCCACTTTCATTCCGCAGCTGATGGCGCTGAAGGGCAGCTCAAGCGCCCCGGTGGTACGAGTGCCGACCAACGAGCCTGTGATTATTAAGCGCCTGTTGGATATCGGTTTCTATAACTTCCTGATCCCGTTTGTAGAAACAGAAGAAGAAGCCGTTCGTGCCGTGGCCTCTACGCGTTATCCGCCTGAAGGGATCCGCGGCGTGTCGGTTTCGCACCGCGCCAATATGTTTGGCACCGTGCCGGACTACTTCGCCCAGTCGAACAAAAATATCTCCATTCTGGTGCAGATCGAAAGCCAGACCGGCGTGGACAACGTCGATGCCATCGCGGCTACTGACGGCGTGGACGGCATTTTTGTCGGCCCGAGCGATCTGGCGGCAGCCCTCGGCCACCTCGGCAACGCCTCTCACCCCGAGGTACAGAAATGCATACAGCACATCTTTGCGCGGGCCAAAGCCCACGGCAAACCGAGTGGCATTCTGGCTCCCGTTGAAGCAGATGCCCGCCGCTATCTGGAATGGGGTGCGACCTTTGTTGCCGTCGGCAGCGATCTCGGCGTATTCCGCACCGCAACGCAAAAACTGGCTGACGTCTTTAAAAAATAATCACCACCGTAATTGAGAAGGAACAGAAGATGACGATGAAAGTGGGCTTTATTGGCCTGGGAATCATGGGCAAACCAATGAGTAAAAACCTGCTGAAGGCGGGATACTCGCTGGTGGTGTCGGACCGCAATCCTGAAGCGGTGGCGGAAGTGATTGCCGCAGGTGCTGAGGCGGCCAGCACGGCCAAAGATATTGCCGAACAGTGCGATGTCATCATTACCATGCTGCCAAACTCGCCGCACGTGAAGGAAGTGGCGCTTGGCGAAAACGGCATTATCGAAGGCGCGAAGCCGGGCACGGTTTTGATTGATATGAGTTCAATCGCACCGCTGGCGAGCCGAGAAATCAGCGAAGCGCTGGCGGTCAAAGGCGTATCAATGCTGGATGCGCCGGTCAGCGGCGGCGAGCCGAAAGCTATCGACGGAACGCTTTCCGTGATGGTGGGCGGTGATAAGGCCCTCTTCGATCGTTACTACGATTTGCTGAAATCCATGGCGGGTTCCGTCGTGCATACAGGTGAGATCGGAGCCGGCAACGTAACCAAGCTTGCTAACCAGGTCATTGTGGCGCTGAACATTGCGGCGATGTCGGAAGCCCTGACCCTGGCAACCAAAGCGGGCGTGAACCCGGATCTTGTGTATCAGGCGATTCGTGGCGGCCTGGCGGGCAGCACCGTACTGGATGCCAAAGCACCAATGGTGATGGACCGCAACTTCAAGCCGGGCTTCCGTATCGATCTGCACATCAAGGACCTGGCGAACGCACTCGATACCTCTCACGGCGTAGGGGCGCAGTTGCCGCTGACCGCCGCGGTGATGGAAATGATGCAGGCGCTGCGCGCCGACGGGCTGGGAACCGCCGATCACAGCGCACTGGCCTGCTATTACGAAAAACTGGCGAAGGTGGAAGTCACTCGCTAACAACGTTGTGCCCGGTGGCGCTACGCTTGCCGGGCCTACACTGTAGGTCGGATGAGTGAAACGCCATCCGGCGTTGTGCAGTAACAGGCTACCACTATGAAAATCGTAATCGCTCCTGACTCTTATAAAGAAAGCCTCTCTGCATCTGATGTGGCAAAAGCGATAGAAAAGGGATTTCGACAAATTTTTCCCGATGCGCAGTATGTCAACGTTCCGGTCGCTGACGGCGGGGAAGGCACCGTAGAAGCGATGATTGCCGCCACGCAAGGGGTGGCGAAAACAGCCCGCGTCACCGGCCCGCTTGGCAACAGGGTTGATGCGGTCTGGGGGCTTTCCGGTGACGGTGCGACGGCCTTCATCGAAATGGCTGCGGCAAGCGGCCTGGCGCTGGTGCCTCATGCCGAGCGCAATCCGCTGCTGACGACCTCCAGAGGTACCGGTGAGCTGATTTTGCAGGCGCTGGATCAGGGGGCGAAAAATATCATTATCGGCATCGGCGGTAGCGCGACCAACGACGGTGGCGCTGGCATGGTGCAGGCGTTGGGGGTCCGTCTGATGGACGCCAACGGCAAAGAGATTGCACCCGGCGGCGCGGGGCTGATAAGCCTTAACAACATAGATGTTTCAGGGTTAGACCCGCGTCTGTCGGCCTGTCAACTGCGGGTCGCCTGCGACGTCACCAATCCGTTAACCGGTGAGCTTGGCGCATCAAGAGTGTTCGGGCCGCAGAAAGGCGCGACGGAAGAGATGATCGTCGAACTGGACAGATATCTTACCCATTATGCCGCTATCATCAAAAAATCACTGCATATCGACGTGCTTGAGGTGCCGGGCTCCGGTGCCGCGGGCGGCATGGGGGCGGCATTAATGGCGTTCCTGGGGGCGGAGCTGGGCAGTGGCATAGAGATAGTTACCCAGGCGCTGAATCTCGAAGAACAAATCCATGACTGCACGCTGGTGATTACGGGTGAAGGCCGAATCGACAGCCAGAGCATTCATGGCAAAGTCCCGGTGGGCGTGGCGAAGGTTGCCAAAAAGTATCATAAACCGGTTATTGGTATCGCTGGCAGTCTTACGGCAGACGTTGGCGTGGTGCATCAGCACGGTATCGATGCGGTGTTTAGCGTACTGACGCAGATAGGAACGCTCGAAGATGCATTTCGCGGTGCGCACGACAATATCGTCCGGGCCTCGCGCAATGTTGCCGCCACGCTGCGAGTGGGGATGATGCTCGAAGGGTGACAAAGCTGCACTAACCCTCTATACTGCGCGCCGAAGCTGACCAGACAGTCGCCGCTTCGTCGTCGTCCTCTTTCGGGGGGAGACGGGCGAAGGGGAGGAAAGTCCGGGCTCCATAGGGCAGGGTGCCAGGTAACGCCTGGGGGGGAAACCCACGACCAGTGCAACAGAGAGCAAACCGCCGATGGCCCGCGTAAGCGGGATCAGGTAAGGGTGAAAGGGTGCGGTAAGAGCGCACCGCGCGGCTGGTAACAGTCCGTGGCACGGTAAACTCCACCCGGAGCAAGGCCAAATAGGGGTTCACATGGTACGGCCCGTACTGAACCCGGGTAGGCTGCTTGAGCCAGTGAGCGATTGCTGGCCTAGATGAATGACTGTCCACGACAGAACCCGGCTTATCGGTCAGCTTCAACTTCTCATAAAAACCTCGCTCCGGCGGGGTTTTTGCTTTTGGAGCCAGCAAATTACAGCTCAGGGATGAATGACTGTCCACGACGCAATACCAAAAAGAAAGCGGCTTATCGGTCAGCTTCACTACTTAAAGACGCCCCACGCTATGAAAATAGTGCGGGGCGTTTTGCTATCTGGAACAGGATGGGACCGGAAAG
>NZ_OBEF01000022.1 GCF_900215375.1 Enterobacter sp. CC120223-11
TGATGCTCGTGAATTAAACTTCGTAATGAATTACGTATGTTCACTCAGAGACTTGGTATTCATTTTTCGTCTTGCGACGTTAAGAATCCATGTCACTTTGAGTGCCCACACAGATTGTCTGATAAATTGTTAAAGAGCAGTGAAACGTGGCTTTCGCTCGCCGTTTCGAGGTCCCGTATAATACGTTTTCCTCATTCAGAGTCAAGCGTTTATTTTCGCTTTTCTCTGTCAGAATTTCCGGAGAAACCCTGCTGAGCCGGCGGCTTGTTTGCCGTTGTTCCGTGTCAGTGGAGGCGCATTATAGGGAGTTATTCTGAGACGGCAAGTCTAAATTCAAAAAAACCTTTCAACCGCTCACTATTCATACAAATCACTATCTAAAGAGTGATTCTTGCTCATTCCTTAACCAAAAACGAGCCCCAAAGGGCCCGTTTTTGTTCTTTTGTGACTTACTGCACGGCCACAATGTGGTCGTCTTTGACCATTAAGCGAATTGTTTTCCCTGGAATCAGCTCTCCGGAAAGGATCTGCTGCGCCAGCGGGTTTTCAATCTGCTGCTGAATAGCACGTTTCAGCGGACGAGCCCCGTACACAGGATCGTAGCCGTTGGCGCTAAGCAGCTTCAGCGCATCCTCTTCTATATGCACATCGTAACCGCGCTCTTCGAGACGCTGATACAAACGCTGCAGCTGAATCTTCGCAATTGAAGCGATGTGTTTCTCACCCAGTGGATGGAACACCACCACTTCATCAATGCGGTTAATAAATTCTGGACGGAAGCTGTGGCTGACCACGCCCAGCACCAGATCTTTCATGTGCCCGTAATCTAACTCGCCGAAGCGTTCCTGAATCAAATCGGAACCCAGGTTCGAGGTCATAATGACGACCGTATTGCGGAAGTCGACCGTTCTGCCCTGCCCGTCCGTCAGACGACCATCGTCCAGCACCTGCAGCAGAATGTTGAACACATCCGGATGCGCTTTCTCAACTTCATCCAGCAGGATGACCGAGTAAGGGCGACGACGAACGGCCTCCGTCAGATAGCCGCCTTCTTCATAACCGACGTATCCAGGAGGCGCGCCGACGAGGCGCGAGACGGAGTGTTTCTCCATAAACTCGGACATGTCGATACGCACCATCGCATCATCACTGTCGAACATAAAGTTAGCCAGCGCTTTACAGAGTTCGGTTTTCCCGACACCGGTTGGCCCAAGGAAGAGGAACGAACCGATAGGGCGATTCGGATCCGACAAACCGGCCCGGCTACGGCGAATGGCGTTAGAGACCGCTTCAACTGCCTCGTTTTGCCCGATCACGCGGCTGTGCAACTGCTGCTCCATACGCAGCAATTTTTCACGCTCACCTTCCAGCATTCTTGCCACCGGAATACCCGTCCAGCGCGCCAGCACATCGGCAATTTCTACGTCAGTCACGCGATTTTTCAGCAGGCGCATGGTTTTGCCTTCGGACTGCGTCGCCATTGCCAGCTGTTTTTCCAGTTCAGGAATTTTGCCGTATTGCAGCTCAGACATCCGCGCCAAGTCGCCCACGCGGCGAGCCTGCTCGATGGCGATTTTCGCCTGCTCAAGCTCCGATTTTATGGTTTGCGTTCCGGAGAGTGACGCTTTCTCGGCCTTCCACTCTTCTTCCAGCTCGGAATATTGACGCTCTTTATCGTCCAGCTCTTCGTTAAGCATATCCAGACGCTTCAGGCTCGCTTCATCTGACTCTTTCTTCAGCGCCTGCTGTTCCAGCTTGAGCTGAATGATGCGCCGGTCCAGTCGGTCAAGTTCTTCCGGCTTCGAGTCAATCTGCATACGGATGCTGGAAGCGGCCTCATCAATAAGGTCGATGGCCTTGTCCGGCAGCTGTCGGTCTGCAATATAACGATGTGATAAAGTTGCTGCGGCCACGATGGCTGGATCGGTGATCTGCACATGGTGATGCAGCTCATAGCGCTCTTTCAGGCCGCGCAGAATCGCGATGGTATCTTCCACCGAAGGTTCCGCCACGAACACTTTCTGGAACCGGCGCTCAAGCGCTGCATCTTTCTCTATATACTGACGATACTCATCCAGCGTGGTCGCGCCTACGCAGTGAAGCTCACCACGTGCGAGCGCCGGTTTGAGCATGTTGCCGGCATCCATTGCGCCATCGGCTTTACCGGCACCCACCATGGTGTGCAGTTCGTCGATAAACAGGATGACGTTGCCTTCCTGCTTAGAGAGATCGTTCAGGACGCCTTTCAGACGCTCCTCGAACTCTCCGCGGTATTTCGCCCCCGCCACCAGCGCGCCCATGTCCAGCGCCAGTACACGACGACCTTTCAGGCCTTCAGGCACTTCGCCGTTCACAATACGCTGCGCCAGCCCTTCAACGATGGCCGTTTTACCGACGCCGGGTTCACCAATCAGTACCGGGTTATTTTTGGTACGACGCTGCAATACCTGGATGGTGCGACGAATCTCTTCGTCACGACCGATGACCGGATCGAGCTTGCCCTGTTCGGCCCGCTCAGTCAGATCGAGTGTGTATTTCTTTAATGCCTGACGCTGGTCTTCGGCACCCTGATCGTTCACGCTTTCACCTCCGCGCATTTGTTCAATCGCCTGAGTCACATTGGCGGTTGTTGCTCCGGCGGTTTTCAACAGGTCGGTCAGCGTGCCACGTGATTCAAGGGCTGCCAGAACGAACAGTTCTGACGATATAAAGTTGTCATTGCCTTTTTGCGCCAGCTTGTCGCAAAGGTTCAGCACACGCACCAGATCCTGAGACGGCTGAACGTCACCACCGGTGCCTTCCACCTGTGGCAAACGGCTCAATGCCTGATCGATGGCCGTGCGCAGCTGCCCGGCGTTAACGCCAGCAGAGGTTAATAACGGACGAACCGAACCACCTTCCTGATTCAGAAGTGCGCTCATTAAGTGAAGTGGTTCGATGAATTGGTTGTCGTGCCCCAGTGCGAGAGACTGGGCATCGGCGAGAGCAAGCTGGAATTTATTGGTAAGACGATCCAGACGCATAACTCCTCCCATAACAGGTCAATTTTGCTACTGGAGATTAAATGAGGTCATCCCTCAATTATTCAAGGTTAGAGACCTGGACTATGTGAAAAATAAGTCAGCCTTCTGGATCGTCTTGATTCGTTAGGTTATATCAGCCAAATGAAACTTGCCATACGACCGGTCGTCCGATCGCGTCGATAAGAGAAAAAATCATCCTTTTCACTTAGCGTACAGCGTTCACCGCCGAACACCTGAGTCACACCGACGTTTGCCAGACGCTGACGCGCTAACTGATAAATATGGGCGAAATATTTCTCGCCAACAGGACGGAAAGCGTTGTCGGCTTTCGCATCCTTAGCCATGAAAGCCTCACGGACTTCCGGACCAACTTCAAAGGCCTGCGGACCAATCGCCGGACCGAGCCAGGCCAGAATGTTTTCTGGCTGATCTTTAAAGTGCGCAATGGTTTGTTCCAGAACGCCATCACATAACCCACGCCAGCCCGCGTGGGCTGCGGCCACTTCCGTACCCGCTTTATTGCAAAACAGCACCGGTAAACAGTCGGCAGTCATCACCGCACACACCAAACCCGGTTTGTTGCTGTAGGACGCATCGGCTTTTTTAGACGCGTATTCGCCCCCGGTCAGCGTTAATACCGCATTGCCGTGAACCTGCTCAAGCCAGACCGGGCGTGAAGGAAACGCCGCCGCTTCATAAAAGCGATTGCGATTCTCTTCAACGTGCTGCGGATTATCGCCACAGTGGGCACCAAGATTGAGTGCGTCATAGGGCGGTAAACTGACGCCGCCCACTCGCGTGGAACTGCACGCACCAACGCCTTCAGGCATCGGCCACTGAGGTACGATAATTTTGGTCATAGCCAGGCAACATCATCCTTATGTTCTTCGAAATCAGCGCGCATGGCATCGATCAAATCGACCATATCCTGTGGGATCGGCGCGTGCCATTCCATCTGAATACCGGTAATCGGGTGATAAAGACGAAGCATCGTCGCGTGCAGCGCCTGACGATCGAACTTACGAAGTTCAGTAATAAACGCTTCTGATGCGCCTTTCGGCGGACGCGGACGGCCACCGTACAGCTGATCGCCCACCAGCGGGTGAGTGATGTGCGCCATATGCACGCGGATTTGATGTGTGCGCCCGGTTTCCAGACGTAAACGCAAACGCGTGTGAATACGGAAATGTTCCATGATGCGATAGTGCGTCACCGCCGGTTTACCCATCGGGTGAACGGACATGTGGGTGCGCTTGGTCGGGTGACGGCTGATTGGTTCTTCTACCGTGCCGCCCGAAGTCATATGGCCAATCGCCACTGCTTCATATTCACGGGTAATTTCACGCAGCTGCAGCGCTTCCACCAGACGAGTCTGAGCCGGTACGGTCTTCGCGACCACCATCAGGCCCGTCGTGTCTTTATCCAGACGGTGAACAATGCCCGCACGTGGCACATCCACAATTGGCGGATAGTAGTGCAGCAATGCATTCAGAATCGTGCCGTCAGGGTTACCCGCGCCCGGATGCACCACCAGGTCACGCGGCTTGTTGATAACGATAATGTCGTCATCTTCATAAACGATCGTCAGCGGGATATCCTGCGGCTCGAAGCGGGCTTCCTCTTCGATTTCAGCGTCGATGGAGACCTTTTCTCCCCCTAACACTTTCTCTTTCGGCTTGTCACAAATGACGCCGTTCACCTGCACTCGCTTATCCAGGATCCATTCTTTTATGCGCGAACGTGAATAATCCGGGAACATTTCGGCCAAAGCCTGATCTAAGCGTTGACCGAGTTGTTTTTCGGATACCGTTGCGGTGAGTTGTACTAGTTGTGCCATAGACAGCTTCTTCGTTTAACGTTGGGTTTTACGGCTTCGCCGTATAATATAGTGTGCTATTGTAGCTGGTCTTAATCGGGAGCAGGAATGATAATCTCCCGCATAAACATTCTGAGGAAAGTCAAAACGTCATGACGCGCATGAAATACCTGGTGGCCCTTGCCACACTGAGCCTGGCTTTGGCGGGTTGCTCCGGTTCAAAGGAAGAGGTGCCTGATAACCCGCCAAATGAAATCTACGCGACTGCTCAACAAAAGTTGCAGGACGGTAACTGGAAACAGGCGATAACGCAACTGGAAGCGCTCGATAACCGCTATCCGTTTGGCCCGTATTCTCAGCAGGTTCAGCTCGACCTGATTTATGCCTACTACAAGAATGCCGATCTGCCGCTGGCTCAGGCTGCGATCGACCGCTTTATGCGCCTCAACCCGACTCACCCGAACATTGACTACGTCATCTATATGCGTGGCCTGACCAACATGGCTCTGGATGATAGCGCCCTGCAGGGCTTCTTCGGGGTTGACCGTTCAGACCGCGATCCGCAGCACGCTCGCGATGCTTTCAACGACTTCTCTAAACTGGTGCGTGGCTATCCGCAGAGCCAGTACGCTTCTGACGCCTACAAGCGCATGGTGTTCCTGAAAGACCGCCTGGCGAAATATGAGCTGTCCGTTGTGGATTACTACACCGATCGCGGCGCATGGGTTGCCGTGGTGAACCGCGTGGAAGGCATGCTCCGCGACTTCCCGGACACGCAAGCCACCCGCGATGCGCTGCCGAAGATGGAAAAAGCTTACCGCGAAATGCAGATGACCGCGCAGGCCGACAAAGTGGCGAAAATCATCGCCGCTAACAGCAGCAAGACCAGCAGCTGACAGCCTCTTTTCATGAAAAACGGCAGCCCAGGTGGCTGCCGTTTTTGTTTTTAATTCGCGGTAATGCTGAAGCGGTTTAGCGCCAGATCATCCCATCAACTATGGCCCGCTTTTGCCCATTCCTCAAGTATTAAATCCCCTGTTCCTGTCCTGCCTCACAAAATACACTGACTGACAAAAAGTGACAAAATAACGTGATTCAAATCACACATTTTGACATTAAGAACGGTATGCTGGATTCACCAAGACGGGAAAGACAAGAGGTAAAATTTATGACAATGAACATTACCAGTAAACAAATGGACATTACTCCGGCCATCCGCCAGCACGTCACAGACCGTCTCACCAAACTTGAAAAATGGCAAACCCAACTGATTAACCCGCACATCATTCTGTCTAAGGAGCCACAGGGTTTTGTTGCCGACGCAACCATGAACACACCAAACGGCCATCTGGTTGCCAGCGCGCGTCATGAAGATATGTACACCGCCATTAACGAATTGATCAACAAGCTGGAAAGGCAGCTCAATAAAGTGCAACACAAAGGGGAAGCACGTCGCGCCAACGCATCGGTGAAAGACGTCAACTTCGTTGAACAAGAGTAATCCTTAACAACTGTGTTAATCCAACGCGCCTCCGGGCGCGTTTTTTGTGCCTGTGCGTTTTTACGGTTGACAGCATGAAAACAGTACGGTTAATTTAACTGTCTGCCTCTAAGGAAAACCTGATGAAAACCGTGCCGTTCTTCTTCGCATTCTTTTTTAGCTTCTTTACCTTCCCCTGAACGGGAGGCGTTTCGTCGTGTGATAAAGAATGCGAAGACGAACAATGAGGCCTCCCACACCGGGGGGCCTTTTTTATTGATAACAAGAAAGGCGACATTATGACTGCGGAAAACCCGTTACTGGCTCTGCGCGATAAGATAAGCGCGCTGGATGAAAAGCTGCTCTCTCTGCTGGCCGAGCGTCGTGGGCTGGCGGTGGAAGTGGGCAAAGCTAAGCTGCTGTCACATCGCCCGGTACGCGATATCGATCGCGAGCGCGACCTGCTTGAACGCCTGATTA
Source organism: Enterobacter sp. CC120223-11 (assembly GCF_900215375.1). Lineage (GTDB taxonomy): Bacteria > Pseudomonadota > Gammaproteobacteria > Enterobacterales > Enterobacteriaceae > Scandinavium. The sequence continues at coordinate 6,800 of NZ_OBEF01000022.1, forward strand.
CCCTCGGCAAAACGCACCATCTGGATGCACACTACATCACCCGCCTGTTCCAGCTGATTATTGAAGACTCCGTCCTGACGCAGCAAACGCTGCTCCAGCAGCATCTGAATAAAATTAACCCACACTCTGCGCGAGTGGCTTTCCTGGGGCCGAAGGGTTCCTATTCACATCTCGCCGCGCGTCAGTATGCCGCCCGCCACTTCGAGCAGTTTATCGAAAGCGGCTGTGCTAAATTCGCCGACATCTTTAATCAGGTGGAAACCGGACAGGCCGACTACGCCGTCGTCCCTATCGAAAACACCAGTTCCGGCGCCATCAACGACGTCTACGATCTCCTGCAGCACACCAGCCTTTCTATCGTTGGCGAAATGACGATCCCTATCGATCACTGCGTGCTGGTTTCTGGCTCTACCGATCTTAATAAGATTGAAACCGTCTACAGCCACCCGCAGCCGTTCCAGCAGTGCAGCCAGTTCCTGAACCGTTACCCGCACTGGAAAATTGAGTACACCGAGAGCACATCTGCCGCAATGGAGAAAGTCGCGGAAGCAAACTCGCCACACGTGGCGGCACTCGGTAGTGAAGCAGGCGGCGGTTTGTATGGCTTACAGGTGCTGGAGCGCAACCTGGCTAACCAGACGCAGAACATCACCCGCTTTGTCGTGCTGGCCCGCAAAGCCATCAACGTCTCCGATCAGGTTCCGGCGAAAACCACGCTGCTGATGGCAACCGGGCAACAGGCCGGTGCTCTGGTAGAGGCGCTTTTGGTATTACGTAATCATAATCTGATCATGACTAAGCTCGAATCGCGCCCGATCTACGGCAATCCGTGGGAAGAGATGTTCTATCTGGATATTCAGGCGAACCTGGAATCAGATGCGATGCAGAAGGCGCTGAAGGAGCTGGGTGAGATCACCCGCTCCATGAAAGTATTGGGCTGCTACCCAAGTGAGAACGTGGTGCCTGTCGATCCGGCTTAAGCCTCGATAAACGGTAATTTCTTCATCCCTGCCACATCCACGGGCAGGGTGAAGATGGCCCCGGACAGAGGATATTTCCGCACTTCTTCAGCGCTCATATTTTCCCGGGTCGTGGTGATAAACAGCGTTTTCATCTCTGGCCCACCGAAGCAGACCATCGTCGGACAGCGCACCGGCAAACGGTACTCAGCCAGCTGTTCACCCTCGGGTGAGAATCTCGCGACGCGCCAGCCGTCAAACATTGCGCTCCAGTAGCAGCCTTCCTCGTCAACCGCCGCGCCATCAGGAATGCCTTGTCCTGAATTAAACTGGCGGAACACCTCACGCTTGCCGGGTTCGCCCTGCGCATCCAGAGGCGTACGATAAATGACCCCGTTCGGCGTATCCGACGTGTACATCCACTTTTTATCTGCACTGAACGCCAGGCCGTTGGCTCCGTGAATATCGCACTGAATCACTTTCGGTTTGAGATGGCTATCCACGCGCACTAAAAGTGCCCCGTTATAATCTCCCGGCCCCCAGAATGTTCCCGCATAAAAACGTCCGTCGCGATCGGTACCGCCGTCGTTAAATCTTGCCAGCTGTGGATTGCTCGGGTTGTCGCAAATTTTACGTACCAGCAAACCGTGCCTGTCGCTGAGCCAGATAGCGCTGCGAAGCGCAACGATAAATCCGCCCTTTTCCCGCAGTGAAAAACAGCCAACCTCCTCCGGAAACTGCAACACCTGATGATCGCCTGTGTTGAGATCGTAGCGATGAATTTCACACTCGAGGATATCGGCCCAGTAGAGCGCCTGTTCAGCTTCGCTCCAGGTCGGACATTCCGGCAGGTGGCCGGCGTAATCGAACAACACTTCTGGCTGCGGCATGGTGGTTTCCCTGTGAAAAAAAAGCCAGCGGGTTTCCCCTCTGGCTTTTGAGTATAAACAGATTTTTTACTGTCGGCTGTCGTTTGCCTGCCGGAGCAGCGTCCGGCTTTCGCTCTGGAAGCGCTGGGCGTAATCACCAAACCAGTGCTCCACTTTGCGGAAGCTGTCGATAAAGGCCTGCTTATCGCCCTGCTCCAGCAGGCCAATGGCCTCGCCGAAGCGTTTGTAGTAGCGCTTTATCAGCTGAATGTTGCTCTGGGACGACATAATAATGTCGGCGTAAAGCTGCGGATCCTGAGCAAACAGACGGCCTACCATCGCCAGTTCCAGGCGGTAAATCGGCGAAGAGAGTGCCAGCAGCTGTTCCAGCTGAACGTTCTCTTCTGCCAGGTGCAGGCCATAGGCGAAAGTCGCGAAGTGGCGCAGCGCCTGGATAAACGCCATGTTCTGATCGTGCTCTACGGCGCTAATGCGATGCAAACGCGCACCCCAGACCTGAATCTGCTCCAGGAACCACTGATAGGCTTCCGGCTGACGACCGTCGCAGTAGACCACAACCTGCTTGGCAAGACTGCCGCTGTCCGGGCCGAACATCGGGTGCAGCCCCAACACAGGACCATTGTGCGCCGCCAGCATCGCCTGCAATGGCACCGCCTTCACCGAAGCCAAATCAACCAGAATGCAGTCATCCGGCAACGCCGGCAGTTTCTCAATGATTTGAGCCGTCGTGTGGATCGGCACGCTGACGATAACCATGCCAGCGTCCGCCACCAACTCTTCTGCGCGCGCCCAGTCTTCTTTCTCGAGGATCCGCACCTGATAGCCTGACAGCGTGAGCATCTTCTCAAACAGACGCCCCATCTGACCGCCACCGCCGACGATCACCACCGGGCGCAGCTGCGGATAGAGCGTTTTAAAGCCTTTGTCGTTTTCGCTGGAGTAGGACTCGCGCATAACGCGACGCAGGACATCTTCAATCAGATCCGGCGGCACGCCAAGCGCCGCAGCCTCTTCGCGACGAGACGCCAGCATGGACGCCTCACGCTCAGGGACATAAATCGGCAGGCCGTATTTGCTTTTCACCTCGCCGACTTCGGCTACCAGCTCCAGGCGGCGCGCCAGCAGATCCAGCAGCGCCTTATCAACTTCATCGATTTGATCGCGTAGCGCGGTCAGTTCAGCAACCATAAATTCCTCTTACGCCAGACGAGCCGCCAGCTGGCCACGCAGATCTTTATCAAGTTCACGCAGCAGTGCATCCGTCGTCTCCCAGCCGATGCAGGCATCCGTCACCGATACGCCGTACTTCATGTCGCAGCGTGGCTGTTCGGAAGACTGATTGCCTTCATGAATATTACTTTCGATCATCAGGCCGATAATGGAGCGGTTGCCGTCTTTAATCTGCGCAACCACGGATTCCGCCACCGCTGGCTGACGGCGGTAGTCTTTGTTGGAGTTACCATGACTGCAATCTACCATCAGCGCGGGTTTCAGTCCCGCCTGTTCCATCTCTTTTTCGCACTGCGCCACGTCCGCCGGGCTGTAGTTTGGCGCTTTGCCGCCGCGGAGGATCACGTGCCCATCCGGGTTGCCTTGCGTCTGCAGCAGACAAACCTGGCCGGCCTGGTTGATACCCACGAAACGGTGAGGCATGGCGGCGGCACGCATGGCGTTGATGGCCGTTGCCAGGCTGCCGTCGGTGCCGTTTTTAAAACCAACCGGCATGGAAAGACCAGAAGCCATTTCGCGGTGCGTCTGAGATTCGGTGGTACGTGCGCCGATTGCAGACCAGCTGAACAGATCGCCGAGGTATTGCGGGCTGTTCGGATCCAGCGCTTCGGTCGCCAGCGGCAGGCCCATGTTCACCAGTTCCACCAGCAGGCGACGCGCAATTTTCAGACCGCCTTCAACATCAAACGAACCATCCATGTGCGGATCGTTAATCAGACCTTTCCAGCCCACGGTGGTACGTGGTTTTTCAAAATAGACGCGCATCACCAGGTAGAGGCTATCGCTGACCTCTGCGGCAAGGGCTTTAAAACGATGAGCATATTCAATCGCCGCTTCCGGATCGTGAATGGAGCACGGTCCGCATACCACCAGCAGGCGCGGATCGCGACCGGCAATGATATTAGAAATAGTCTGACGGGATTCAGCAATCTGAGCCTCCTGGGCAGCAGTCAGCGGGAATTCCGCCTTCAGCACTTCAGGGGTGATCAGAACGTGTTCGTCGGCGATATGTACGTTGTTCAGCGCGTCTTTTTGCATGATGGCGATCCTGTATAGCTCGTTTGCGATAATTGGGTTCCTCAACTGAGGATGTGCCTACATTATCACACACGGTAAAGATTTCAATCCATAATCCGTAAATTATAATTTACACATGCCATTTTTACGCATTTATTTTGCCATTTACTGTAAACATATTATTCCACTCGCGATAAACAATGGCTACGCTATGCTGAAAGCACTGACTCAGGAGGTGCTGATGAAACCCATTCTGTGTGCACTGTTAATGATGTTGTTGAGCGGATGCACGCTTGATCCTTACGCCGATATGCCGAAAAGCGCCACCGACTGGTACGGCGAAGGTATCGATGACGGACGAAGCGGCATCACCGCGCGCAGCGAGGAGCAGCTGGCGAGCGACCTGAACGATGCGAAAGTCGATCGCCATACCTATCTGAAAGGCTATGCCGTCGGCCTGCAGGACATCTGCCAGACGCGCCTGCTCTATGGCTGGGGGGTCTCCGGCAAACTCTTCCCTGAAGGCTGCGATGCCAGACCTGATGCCACCGCCCTGCGGGAAGCCTGGCAAAAAGGAATGAATGAAGGCGTCCAGTCCAACAGGTTAAATTAGTTGGCACTTTCATTAGCCTGGAAATAATAAAGCCGTGTCATCAGCCAACGGGAAAGGAATTCATTACGGGTGCTAATGACTGGTTGTATGAATAATGTTAGTCTTTATATAACTAATATGAATGTTTTAAATCTGGATGCGTGGCAAACTTTCGTGAGCGCCCGGTGGCAATACCTTTTCTGTCAGCTGATGCTGGCACTTTTATTTCTTTCCCCCGAAACGCCGGTATTTGCTGCGCCTGCGGGGCAGGATAACGCTGTCCGCGAAATGGTTTCCGGCATCATCAGCTACACGCGCTGGCCCGCTCTCAATGGCAAGCCAACGCTCTGTATTTTCTCCAGTTCAGCTTATGTTTCTGCCCTGCAAAAAGGCGATACAGACGCGCTCCCTTATTTACCGGTTGCGGTACAAAATGAGCAGGAAGCGTTAACGGCCCGTTGTGACGCACTTTATTTTGGGCTTGAACCGCCCGAACGTCAGCAGGAAATCATTCAGCGGCTGGCACCACGCCCGATGCTTACGCTTGCCGAGCAAAACCCGGACTGTGCGACAGGCAGCGCTTTTTGCCTGCAGTTTCACCCCCAGAGAGTCACGTTTTCCGTCAATCTTGATGCGCTTTCAAGAAGTGGCGTCAGGGTCAATCCTGACGTGTTAATGCTTGCCCGGAATAAAAAACATGAATAAGGATCGTCAGACCGCGCAGCGCCCAACGTTTAAAAGAACTCTACGGCGAATCAATATGACCAGCATCGTCATCACGATGACGCTGGTATGGCTAATGCTGTGCGTCGTTTCGGTGATATCGCTGAAGCAATATGCTCAGAAAAACCTGGAGTTGACCGGTGCTACGCTCAGTCACACGATTGAAGCCGCACTGGTTTTCCGGGATGAAACAGCGGCTACGGACACGCTGGCAACGCTGGGCAAGCAGGGTCAATTTGCCCGGGCCGACGTGTTCGATAAGAACAGCCGTCTTTTTGCCCGCTGGATCTATGAAAGCGAAGCCAGCAGTGAACGTTTTAACCTGATGGTCAGCCACTGGCTGTTTCCCAGGGCAACCACCCAGCCGGTCATACACAACGGTGAGGTTATTGGGCAAATCCGGCTTACTGCCCGCGACAGCCTGATAAGCCATTTTATCTGGACGTCACTTGCCGTCCTCACAACCTGTATATTATTGGCCACAGCGGCGGCAATGGCGATTTCACGGCATCTTCATGCCGATGTGGTGAGTGCGCTGCAAAACATTGCCGATGTAGCGCATGACGTGCGGACCAACCGTAATTTCTCCCGCCGCGTCCCGGATGAGCGAATCGAGGAGTTTCACCACTTTGCGCAGGATTTCAACAGCCTGCTGGATGAAATGGCACAATGGCAGGACTCTCTGCAAGCAAAAAACGATCTGCTTCTGCAAACCGCAATGCACGATCCGCTGACCGGCCTCCCCAACCGCGCCGCGTTCCGTACGCATATCAATGCGCTGATGGCGGATCCTATCGCCAAATCAGGCTCGGCTCTGTTGTTTATGGATGGAGACGACTTTAAATACATCAACGATACCTGGGGCCATGCCGCCGGGGATTATGTTCTGATTGAAACTGCACTGCGTCTGGTCGAATTCAGCGGCAAACAGCACCGCGCCTTCCGCCTGGGCGGCGATGAATTTGCCATTCTGCTGGGCAATATCCGCGATGAGCAGCAGGTTCAGCGATTGTGTGGCGAGCTGGCGCAGCACTTCATCCCGGAGATAAATATGCGCAACGGCCACGCAACGCCTTTTAGTTTGAGCATTGGTTATGCTCTGACCTGCGAGCATGAGAGCGTGGAAACCCTGCTGGAGCAGGCCGATAAAAAAATGTACCTGATGAAAAATCAGCGTGCGAAAACACTGACGTCATGAATAAGGATTTCACTATGCTTAAGCGTTTTGTCGCCCCCTTTCTTCTTGCAGCCTCTCTTTTGAGCGGCTGCCAGGCGCCGCAGGGAAAATTCTCACCGGAACAGATTACGGAGATGAAGCACTGGGGGTTCAGTGAAAGCGAAGGCGACTGGTCATTAGGGATTTCAGACAAAATTCTTTTCGACACCAATGATTATCAGCTCAAATCCGAGAGTCAAAAGCAGATCCAGACCATGGCTTCACGCCTTGCGGCGACAGGGCTGACGCATGCCCGCCTGGACGGACACACGGATAATTATGGCGAAGATAGCTATAACGAAGCCCTTTCTCTCAAGCGAGCCGACCGAGTGGCGGATGCATGGGCGGAAGGTGCGCATATTCCGCGCACCAACCTCACTACCCGTGGGCTCGGGAAGAAATATCCTGTCGCCAGCAATAAAACGTCACAGGGCCGGGCTGAAAACCGCCGCGTGACGGTCGTCATCAGCGAGCCCTGATCCCTTACTCTACAGATTCTGCCACACCAGCTGCGCTCGCCATCCGCCAGCGCAGCACGTCCACTGCGACAAACAGCAAAAGGCTGACTCCCATCACCGGCATAGCGACGCCGAACAGAACCGCCAACCCAATCATCCCCAGCCTTCCGCCTGACGGCAAATCACACCAGCTCTGCGTCAGGGTCATCATCGGATTATAAGCCGCAGGTGAAGGACGGCGGATCCACCAGAGTCTGTACCCCACCACGATCATCACGCACAGCGCCACGCCGAAAGCGATCAGCAGGATCTGATTCATCAGTCCAAACAGTAGCCCCATATGGAAATCCACGCCCCAGCGCGTCAGCTTCGCCATCAGCGGGAAGTTTTCGAAGTTTGTACGATCCACTACCTGCATCTTTTCAGGATCGATCGCCACAGCATCCACCTGCGTTGGCCAGCTTCGGTCGATTTCGGTGACCGTCCAGGCTTTATCGCTGCTTTTCGGCGGGCGAATTTCTATCTTGCTGGCATGGAGGCCAGCCTGCTGCGCAAGATGCAGAACGTCGTCAAACAGCACTAAATCTGTCGTCATCTCAGGCATCACCATACCGCCATGATGGCCGTGATGCTCCGCATGCGGATCCATTGCCATGGCTTGCCCATTGAGCTGGGTGTTCACCTGCGGTGTGAGCCAGTTAAAGGTTGCGCGAAGCTTATCGACATTCCCGCCAGCCCATTGTGACCAGGTGAGCCCTGTCGCAGAAAACAGCAGCATGCCGCCCAACAAGATCCAGCCCAGCGTCACGTGCAGGCGACGGTTGTTTTGCACGCGGTTATTAAGGCGTCTTTTCGGACGCGTAAGGAACCACAGCGCGATGCCGCCGCAGGCGGCCAGCCACATCCATGATGCCGCCAGTTCGCTGTATAGCCGCCCGACGTTACCAAGCAGCAGTGAGCGATGGGCGTAATCAATCCACTGGCGCAGCGGCAAAATTCCGCTGGTGCCGTAGACCGTCATATCGCCTTTCACCGCGAGCGTCACAGGATCGATAAACAGGGCCCGGCTTTCCGATTCTCCAAGGGTGGGATCGCTGAACATAACTCGTGTCGTCTCACCGGGCGTCAGCGAAGGCCTCATGGCATACAAAGTTAATGGCTGTCCAAGCGCCTTTTCCGCAGCGCGAATTTGTTCGGCAAGGGAATGCGTTTGTCCTGACCTCTCTGCGGTCAGGGCATCATGCCAGAGAAGGTTTTCCAGCTGCGGCGTCGCAACATAGAGCGTGCCGGTCAGCGCCGCGACGAAAATAAAAGGCCCGACAAACAGACCAATGGCAAAGTGAAAGCGGCGCAGCAGGTTAATCCATGCTGCGCGTGGGGTGCAGGTTGTCATACTTTTCCTTTTAAAAAGCAAACAGAAAGCGTGGCGCATTACGCCCGTTTTTATGTCATTAGCAGGTAAAAGCAGAACTGCGCGGTGGGGCGCGCGGGTGAGGTGTCAGCCAGGGGATGAAATGCCAGGCCTGAACGCAGGGCCGCGGGGATCGATGACCAATGCGAAGCAGCATAGCGCATATCAGGACAACCAGCGCGAGCATCAGCCCTGGTACGTGCGCCAGCAGGACGCAGTAACCGCAAGCCTCGGCATGGTCAACAGGCATCGCACCCGGGTCGGCATGATGCTCGCTCATCATCGACATATCGTGATGCATCATGCCCGGCATCGCGCTCATCGGGTCTTTTTGCAGGGAAACGGAAATCAGCGGCGCGACGATAATCAGCGCAATAGCAAACAGCGCGAGCCAAGCCGCGATGCGTTTACCGTGATTGCGTTGAAATGTCTGCTCTGCCATCTGTCCTCCGAAGCGGGGACAGTGTAAATGATTTGCAGCGAAAGAGTTAATGATTGGGAGAGGTTACGGCAATAAAAAAGGGCCAGCCTTGCGGCCAGCCCTTTTTAACACGGATGTCGCTTAAGCGCCAAGACGCTCTTTGATACGAGCAGACTTACCAGTACGCTCACGCAGGTAGTACAGTTTAGCTTTACGAACGGCACCACGGCGTTTAACAGCAATGCTGTCAACAACTGGAGAGTGAGTCTGGAAGACACGCTCAACGCCTTCGCCGTTGGAAATTTTGCGAACAGTGAATGCAGAGTGCAGACCGCGGTTACGAATAGCGATAACCACGCCCTCAAATGCCTGCAGACGTTTTTTGGAACCTTCAACAACCCATACTTTCACTTCCACGGTATCACCCGGACGGAAGGAAGGTACGTCCTGCTTCATCTGCTCTTGTTCAATTTGCTTAATAATGTTGCTCATAATTTAATCTCTTATCCTGGGTAAACTGATATTTGGGGGCTCACGCCTCACCATCATGTTTATGCTGCTGTTGCGCGTGTTCCTGTTGGAACGCGGCCAGCAACCTTGCTTGCTCTTCAGTCAGAGCCAGGTTTTCCAGAAGTTCAGGTCTTCTCAGCCAGGTCCGGCCCAGCGACTGCTTCAGACGCCAGCGACGTATCTCGGCATGGTTGCCTGACAGTAACACTGCCGGGACATCCATCCCTTCCAACACTTCAGGGCGGGTATAGTGTGGACAGTCCAGCAATCCGTCAGCAAAAGAATCTTCCGTTGCTGATGCTTCGTGGCCCAGAACACCCGGTATAAACCGGGAGACGGAGTCAATCAGCGTCATTGCCGGTAACTCACCACCGCTGAGAACGTAATCGCCGATAGACCATTCTTCGTCAATCTCGGTCTGAATCACACGCTCATCGATACCTTCGTAGCGACCGCACACCAGAATCAACTTCTCACTGGTTGCCAGTTCGCTGACGCCCGCTTGATCAAGCTTGCGTCCCTGAGGTGAAAGATAAATCACCTTCGCGCCTTCACCTGCCGCGGCTTTTGCTGCATGAATGGCATCCCGCAAGGGCTGCACCATCATTAGCATTCCCGGTCCGCCGCCGTAAGGACGATCGTCCACGGTACGGTGCCGGTCATGAGCGAAATCACGAGGACTCCAGCTCTGAATGCTCAGCAGGCCATTTTTTACTGCCCGGCCAGTTACCCCGTAGTCGGTAATCGCGCGAAACATCTCTGGAAAAAGGCTAACTACACCAATAAACACAGCCCATCTCCATCACGTCGTCTTTTACCGGTAATCCGGAGGTTTTAAAAACCAGGATCCCAATCTACTTCAATGGTTTGAGTAGTGAGATCGACTTTCTTGATAACCTGTCCATCGAGGAACGGAACCAACCGCTCCTTGATGCCAAATGCATCTTTCAGGTTTGCCTTAATGACGAGAACGTCATTCGACCCGGTTTCCATCATATCAATGACTTTACCGAGCTCGTAGCCTTCAGTGGTCACTACCTGGCAGCCCATCAGGTCTTTCCAGTAGTAGGTACCGTCGTCAAGCGCAGGCAGCTGCGAGGAATCCACGACAATTTCGCAATTGGTCAGCAGATTTGCCGCATCCCGATCGTCAACGCCTTTCAGCTTGATGACCAGATCCTGATTGTGGTGACGCCAGCTTTCCAGCTCGACTTCTTGCCACTGACCCGCCTTCTGGATAAACCAGGGCTGATAGTCAAAAATGCTTTCGGCGTCTTCGGTGGAGGAAAACACTCTGAGCCAACCACGAATACCGTAGCAAGAGCCCATTTTACCGACCACAATCGGTTCAGCAGGCGCTTTTGCGGCGAGTTGCTTGCTCATCATGACCACCGTGACAGATTAAGCTGCTTTGTTAGCGGCTTTGATCAGCGCTGCAACGCGATCGGAAACGGTAGCGCCCTGGCCAACCCAGTGAGCGATACGCTCCAGTTTCAGGCGAGTTTCTTCTTCTGCGCCGGAAGCCAGTGGGTTGAAGAAGCCAACGTTCTCGATGAAGCGACCGTTGCGTGCATTACGGCTATCAGTAACGACAACCTGGTAGAACGGACGCTTTTTTGCGCCGTGACGTGCTAAACGAATAGTTACCATAACATCCTCTTGTGTGAATAAAACACCGGGCCCCATCGAGGGACGGAGCCCGGTGTTATATTAAAAGCCCGAAAATTTTACTCATTTCGGCGCAAAAAGCAATCTCTAAAGCGATTTAGCGCCCAGGGAAGCCCGGTGGCATCATGCCCTTCATGCCGCGCATCATCTTCGCCATCCCGCCCTTCTTCATTTTCTTCATCATGCGCTGCATGTCGTCGAACTGTTTCAGAAGACGATTCACGTCCTGCACCTGCATCCCGCAGCCTGCGGCGATACGACGCTTACGGGAGCCTTTGATGATGTCCGGGTTCGCGCGCTCTTTGAAGGTCATCGAGTTAATGATCGCTTCCATTCGCACCAGCACTTTGTCATCCATCTGCGCTTTTACGTTGTCCGGGATCTGGCCCATGCCCGGCAGCTTGCCCATCAGGCTTGCCATACCGCCCATGTTTTTCATCTGACGCAGCTGCTCGAGGAAGTCGGTCAGGTCAAAACCGTCACCCTTCTTCAGTTTATTGGCGAGCTTTTCCGCCTGCGCGCGGTCTACCTTGCTTTCTATATCTTCAATAAGCGACAGCACGTCGCCCATGCCGAGGATACGGGAGGCAATACGATCCGGGTGGAAAGGCTCCAGCGCTTCGGTTTTCTCACCGACGCCGAGGAACTTGATTGGCTTACCGGTAATGTGACGAATTGATAGCGCCGCACCGCCGCGGGCGTCGCCGTCCACTTTGGTCAGCACCACGCCGGTCAGCGGCAGCGCTTCATTAAACGCCTTCGCCGTGTTCGCGGCATCCTGACCGGTCATGGCATCGACCACAAACAGGGTTTCTACCGGATTGATCGCGGCGTGAACCTGTTTGATTTCGTCCATCATCGCTTCGTCAACGTGCAGACGACCGGCGGTATCCACCAGCAGCACGTCGTAGAATTTCAGCTTCGCTTCTTTCAGCGCGGCGTTAACGATATCGACAGGTTTCTGCGCCACGTCGGACGGGAAGAAATCGACGCCAACCTGCTGCGCCAGGGTTTCCAGCTGTTTAATCGCCGCCGGGCGATAAACGTCGGCAGAAACCACCAGCACTTTCTTCTTATGCTTCTCACGCAGGAACTTACCGAGTTTACCCACGCTTGTGGTTTTACCGGCACCCTGCAGGCCCGCCATCAGCACGACCGCAGGCGGCTGAGCGGCCAGGTTGAGCACCTGGTTCTCTTCGCCCATCGCCGAAACCAGCTCGTTACGCACGATTTTGACGAACTCCTGACCCGGGGTCAGGCTTTTGTTTACATCCTGGCCAACCGCGCTCTCTTTGACGCGATTTATGAACTCGCGCACGACAGGCAGCGCCACGTCGGCTTCGAGCAACGCCATGCGCACTTCGCGCAAGGTATCTTTGATGTTGTCTTCAGTAAGGCGTCCGCGTCCGCTGATGTTTCGCAGCGTCTGCGACAAACGATCGGTTAAATTATCAAACATTGTCTCTCGCCTGGGGTGGAAACGTCTGGTCGCCACAGCGACTCACACACAGAATTTTGCCGCAGTATAACACGACAGCGCCCGAGTTGTGATGCAACGGTTGGAGCCTGAGTCACGTAACGCTATACTGCTCCTCTTTCATCACACGCCAATGTCGACATCATCTATGCCTGTTTTTGCCCTGCTCGCGCTTGTTGCCTACTCCATCAGCCTCGCGCTGATCATTCCTGGCCTGCTGCAAAAAAACAGCGGCTGGCGGCGCATGGCGATGTTGTCAGCAGTTATCGCCTTGATTTGCCATGCTTTTGCGCTGGAATCCCGCATTCTGCCCGGCGGAGATGCAGGCCAAAATCTGAGCCTGCTGAACGTCGGTTCGCTGGTCAGCCTGATGATCTGTACGGTGATGACGATTGTGGCTTCGCGCAACCGGGGCTGGCTGCTGCTGCCGATTGTGTATGCCTTCGCTTTAATTAACCTGGCCTTCGCCACTTTTATGCCCAACGAGTTCATCACTCACCTGGAAACGACGCCGGGCATGATGGTGCACATTGGTCTGTCGCTGTTTGCTTACGCAACGCTGATTATCGCGGCGCTTTACGCCCTGCAGCTGGCGTGGATTGACTATCAGCTCAAGAACAAGAAACTCGCTTTCAGCAACGAAATGCCGCCGCTGATGAGCATTGAGCGGAAAATGTTTCACATCACCCAGGTGGGCGTCGTCCTCCTGACCCTGACCCTCTGCACCGGCCTGTTCTATCTGCACAACCTGTTCAGCGTCGAAAATATCGATAAAGCCGTCCTTTCTATTATTGCGTGGTTTGTCTATATCGTGTTGTTGTGGGGTCACTATCATGAAGGCTGGCGCGGACGCCGCGTGGTCTGGTTTAACGTGGCGGGCGCAGGACTTCTGACGCTGGCCTATTTTGGCAGCCGCGTCCTCCAGCAGTTTGCCAGCTAAGACTTAAAGGAATTTCCGTTGGAACATATCTCAACCACGACGCTTATCATCACGCTTGTCGTCATGGTGATTATCTCCGCCTACTTCTCCGGCTCAGAAACCGGGATGATGACGCTCAACCGCTACCGCCTGCGCCACATGGCGAAACAGGGCAACAGCGCCGCAAAGCGCGTCGAAAAGCTGCTGCGCAAGCCGGATCGCCTGATTAGCCTGGTGCTGATCGGCAATAACCTCGTCAATATTCTCGCCTCGGCGCTCGGCACCATTGTTGGCATGCGCCTCTACGGCGATGCGGGCGTGGCGATTGCCACCGGTATTCTGACCTTCGTGGTGCTGGTCTTCGCCGAAGTGCTGCCAAAAACCATCGCCGCGCTGTACCCGGAAAAAGTGGCTTATCCGAGCAGCTTCCTGCTGGCACCGCTGCAAATTCTGATGATGCCGCTGGTGTGGCTGCTCAACACCATCACCCGCATCTTGATGCGCATGATGGGCATCAAAACGGAAACCTCCATCACCGGCGCGCTCAGCAAAGACGAACTGCGCACCATCGTGAACGAATCGCGCTCGCAAATTTCCCGCCGCAATCAGGACATGCTGCTGTCGGTGCTGGATCTGGAAAAAGTCAGCGTCAACGACATCATGGTGCCGCGCAACGAAATCGTCGGCATCGACATCAACGACGACTGGAAATCCATCGTCCGCCAGCTGACTCACTCTCCGCACGGGCGCATCGTGCTTTACCGCGACTCGCTGGATGACACCATCAGCATGCTGCGTGTGCGTGAAGCCTACCGCCTGATGACTGAGAAAAAAGAGTTCACCAAAGAAGTGATGCTGCGCGCGGCGGATGAAATCTACTACGTCCCGGAAGGCACGCCGCTCAGCACCCAACTAGTCAAATTCCAGCGTAACAAAAAGAAAGTGGGCCTGGTGGTGGACGAGTACGGCGATATTCAGGGGCTGGTAACGGTTGAAGATATTCTGGAAGAGATCGTTGGCGACTTTACCACCTCGATGTCGCCATCGCTGGCGGAAGAAGTCACGCCACAGAATGACGGCTCGGTGATTATCGAAGGCACCGCTAACGTGCGCGAACTGAACAAAGCCTTCAACTGGCGTCTGCCGGAAGATGATGCCCGCACCATGAACGGGGTGATTCTGGAAGCGCTGGAAGAGATCCCTGCTATCGGGACACGCGTACGCATCAGCCAGTACGACATCGATATTCTCGACGTACAGGACAACATGATTAAGCAGGTGAAGGTGGTGCCGGTGAAATCGCTGCGGGAGAGCGTGGCGGAGTAAACGCTTAACAGAGAAATGCAGCCGGGCAAGGCTTCCGCCAGCGCCCGGCTTTTTTATGCCTGATTAGGCTTTCGCTTTTGCGACAGAAACCATCGCCGCGCGAATGGTACGGCCGTTCAGGGTGTAGCCCTTCTGCATCACCATCAGCACGTTACCCGCCGCAACATCTTCAGATTCGACCATCGCAATGGCCTGATGCACGTTCGGGTCCATCGGCACGTTAGTGTCACCGACCACTTCCACACCGTACTTACGTACCACGTCGAGCATGGATTTCAGGGTCAGTTCAATCCCTTCGACCATTGGCGCCATGTCCGGATTGGCTTTATCCGCCACTTCCAGCGCGCGATCCAGGCTGTCGATGACCGGCAGCAGATCGTTGACGAACTTCTCAAGGGCGAATTTATGTGCCTTCTCGACGTCCTGCTCGGTACGACGACGCAGGTTTTCCATCTCGGCCTTCACACGCATCACGCCGTCGCGCTCACGGGTCTGCGCTTCGACGAGTTGAGCTTCCAGATTCGCAATGGTTTCATCGCGCGGATCCACCTGCTCAGCCGAAGTTTCAGGCTCCACGGCCTCTACCTCATCGTGCTGGTCCTTGATAATTTCTTCCGGGGCTTGCCCCTCAGGCGTTTTCTGTTCTTTACTACTCATGAATTTCTCCGCGTTTTTTCGTATTCATCTCGCTGACTTCGCTTATTATGGGGATCGTGCTGCGGGATTCAAGGGAAGCAGGCACATTGTCATCATTCATTTGCCACAAGGACCTCCAGAAAATGAACAATCATTTCAAGTGTATCGGTATTGTCGGCCATCCCCGTCACCCTACCGCGCTCACCACACATGAAATGCTGTACCGCTGGCTGTCAGGCAAAGGCTATGAAGTCATTGTGGAACAACAGATTGCGCATGAGCTGAAATTAAAAAACGTGGCAACCGGCACGCTGGCGGAAATTGGGCAACAGGCCGACCTGGCCGTGGTGGTTGGCGGCGACGGCAATATGCTGGGTGCCGCGCGTACGCTTGCCCGCTACGATATAAAAGTCATCGGCATCAACCGCGGCAACCTGGGCTTCCTGACCGATCTCGACCCGGACAACGCCCATCAGCAGTTAGCCGACGTACTCGAAGGCCACTACATCACCGAGAAACGCTTTTTGCTGGAGGCGCAGGTGTGCCAGAAGGATTGCCAGAAGCGCATCAGCACGGCAATCAATGAAGTCGTGCTGCATCCTGGCAAAGTGGCGCACATGATTGAATTTGAAGTTTATATCGACGAAGTTTTTGCCTTCTCCCAGCGTTCCGATGGGCTGATTATCTCCACCCCAACGGGTTCCACTGCCTATTCTCTCTCCGCGGGCGGCCCCATTCTGACCCCTTCTCTGGATGCGATTACGCTGGTGCCCATGTTCCCGCACACGCTCTCCGCTCGCCCGCTGGTCATCAACAGCAGCAGCACCATTCGCCTGCGCTTTGCCCATCCGCGAACCGACCTCGAAATCAGCTGCGACAGCCAGATTGCGCTGCCAATTCAGGAAGGCGAAGACGTGCTGATCCGCCGCTGCGACTATCACCTCAACCTGATTCACCCGAAAGACTACAACTATTTCAACACCTTGAGTTCAAAGCTCGGCTGGTCAAAAAAATTGTTCTGATTTTGCCCTCGCCTCTTTACTGTATAAAAAACCAGTTTATACTGTATGAAAACACAGTTATGGTTTTTTATACAGGAAGACAACAATGCTGGCACAACTGACCATCAGTAACTTTGCAATCGTACGTGAACTCGAAATCGATTTTCACCACGGCATGACCGCCATCACCGGGGAAACCGGGGCCGGGAAATCCATTGCAATTGATGCGCTCGGGCTGTGCCTGGGCGGGCGTGCAGAAGGTGATATGGTACGGCGCGGCGCAGACCGTGCCGATCTCTGCGCCCGTTTTGCCCTGAAAGATACCCCTGCCGCCCTGCGCTGGCTGGAAGCCAATCAGCTGGAAGACGGGCGTGAGTGTTTACTTCGCCGCGTCATCAGCAGCGACGGGCGCTCACGTGGTTTTATCAATGGCACCGCCGTTCCTCTCTCTCAATTGCGTGAACTGGGTCAGCTGCTGATCCAAATCCACGGCCAGCACGCGCACCAGCAGCTGATAAAGCCTGAGCATCAAAAAGCGCTGCTCGACGGCTATGCGGGCGAATCTGAACTCACTCAGCGTATGGCCGATAACTACCGCCAGTGGCACCAGAGCTGCCGCGATCTGGCCCAGCACCAGCAGCAAAGCCATGAGCGTGCGGCACGTGCCGAACTGCTCCAGTATCAGTTGAAAGAGCTCAATGAGTTCCAGCCGCTGGCGGGTGAATTTGAACAGATAGATGAAGAGTACAAGCGTCTCGCCAACAGCGGTCAGCTGATCAGCACCAGCCAGCACGCGCTGACGCTGCTGGCAGACGGCGAAAATGACAACCTGCAAAGCCAACTCTACAGCACGCGTCAGTTGGTCACCGAACTGGTGAGCATGGACAGCAAGCTCTCTGGCGTCCTGGAGATGCTGGAAGAAGCCGCCATTCAGCTTAGCGAAGCCAGCGACGAGCTGCGTCACTATTGCGACAGGCTGGATCTCGATCCTAATCGCCTGTTTGAGCTGGAACAGCGCATCTCGCGCCAGATTACCCTTGCGCGTAAGCACAGCGTCACGCCGGAAGAGCTTCCTGTCTTTTATCAGGCACTGCTCGACGAACAGCAGCAGTTAGACGATCAGGCCGACTCACAAGAAACGCTGAGCCTTGCGGTGAAAAAACATCATCAGCAGGCGCTGGAAACTGCCGAAGCCCTGCACACCCTGCGCCTTGCCAGCGCCGCGGAACTTGCCGGGTTGATTACCGAAAGTATGCATTCGCTCTCCATGCCTCACGGGCAGTTCACTATCGACGTCGCCTTTGAGGAGAAACACCTGACCGCAGAAGGTGCCGATCGCATTGAGTTCCGCGTCACCACCAACCCCGGCCAGCCTTTACAGCCGATTGCGAAAGTCGCTTCCGGTGGCGAACTCTCCCGTATTGCGCTCTCCATTCAGGTGATCACCGCCCGGAAAATGGAAACCCCGGCGCTGATTTTCGATGAGGTGGATGTCGGTATCAGCGGCCCGACGGCCGCCGTCGTCGGCAAGCTGCTGCGCCAGTTGGGTGAGTCCACTCAGGTTATGTGCGTTACTCACCTGCCACAGGTGGCGGGATGTGGACATCATCATTTCTTCGTCAGCAAGGAAACCGACGGCGAAATGACCGAAACACATATGCAACCGCTCGATAAACGCGCGCGCCTGCAGGAGCTGGCACGTCTGTTGGGCGGCAGCGAAGTCACCCGCAATACGCTGGCGAATGCCAAAGAGTTGCTGGCTGCGTAAACTTTTTCGCAAACCCAGAGTCTGAGTTCACAACAAAAAAACGCCAACAGACCGGACGACAAGGTTTTATTGTGATGAAAGGTCTATTATCATCGACAAATTACAATTGAGCCGTGAACTGCTCGGGCCCGAAAAGGAATGAAATCACTATGCGCTGTAAAATGCTGACTGCTGCCGCAGCGGTTCTTCTGATGTTGACCGCAGGCTGTTCCACTCTGGAGCGAGTGGTTTACCGTCCTGATATCAACCAGGGTAACTATCTGGCACCAAACGACGTCGCAAAAATTCGTGTCGGCATGACACAACAGCAGGTTGCTTACGCTCTGGGCACCCCGATGATGTCCGATCCGTTCGGCACCAACACCTGGTTCTACGTGTTCCGTCAGGAACCAGGTCACGAGAAGGTCACTCAGCAGACGCTGACCCTGACCTTTAACAGCAGCGGTGTGCTGACCAACATCGACAACAAACCGGCGCTGACCAACTAAGCCCGGCAGACGAAAAAAAAGCGCTCAGTGAGCGCTTTTTTATTTTTCGGCTTTCTCCGCGCGCTGGCGGCGCAGCGCTTTCGGGTCAGCAATCAACGGGCGATAAATCTCAACCCGATCGCCATTATGCACTTCATCATGCAGTTTTACCGCCCGACTCCAGATGCCCACCTTATTGCTGGAGAGATCAATCTCCGGGCGCAACTTCATGATACCGCTGGCCGCAATCGCCTGTTCAACGGTGGCACCTTCTGCCAGCGATACTTTTTGCAGGTACTGTTTTTCAGGCAGCGCGTAAACCACTTCCACGGAGATATCAGCCGACACTGTAAACCTCTTTGGCGCGCAGGGTGAACGCGTGCACCATGTTTGAAGCCAGCTCTTTAAAGATTCGGCCGAACGCCATCTCAATCAGCTTGTTAGTGAACTCAAAGTCGAGATGAAACTCGATTTTGCAGGCGTCCTGGCTCAGTGGAATGAACTTCCAGCCGCCGATCAGCTTCTTGAACGGGCCATCCACCAGATGCATCAGGATGCTCTGATTGCTGGTCAGGGTGTTGCGGGTTGTGAAGGTTTTGCTGATCCCCGCTTTGGAGACGTCTACCGCCGCGGTCATTTGCGATGGACCCGCTTCCAGCACGCGACTACCGGTGCAACCGGGTAAGAAGTCCGGGTAGGCGTTGACATCGTTCACGAGCTGATACATCTGTTGTGCACTGTAGGGTACAAGTGCAGTACGACTAATCTGAGGCATGGCAATTTCCACTCACTGTTCTGGCGCAAATAATATCATTTATCCCCTGCTAAAAAAAACGCTGCGCCACAACTCGTGCTAAGATAGCCCATTACGCCTCGCGGGAAGATTGAGGCCACGTACAGAAAAAATGACTTCAGGACACCATGACTAAGAAAAAAGCGAACAAACCTGGATCAGCCACTATCGCGCTGAATAAACGCGCCCGTCACGAATATTTTATCGAAGATGAGTATGAAGCGGGTCTGGCCCTGCAAGGCTGGGAGGTAAAATCCCTGCGCGCCGGTAAAGCCAACATTGGCGACAGCTACGTCATCCTGCGCGATGGCGAAGCCTTCCTCTTCGGCGCAAACTTTACGCCGCTGGCCGTTGCCTCAAGCCACTACGTCTGCGATCCAACCCGTACCCGCAAGCTGCTGCTGAATCAGCGCGAGCTGGATACGCTGTATGGTCAAATCAACCGCGACGGTTACACCGTGCTGGCCCTCTCCCTCTACTGGAAGAACGCCTGGTGCAAGGTGAAGATTGGCGTGGCGAAAGGTAAGAAAATGCATGACAAGCGCACCGACCTGAAAAATCAGGAGTGGGCGCGCGACAAAGCCCGCATCATGAAAAACGCCGGACGCTAACGCCGTCAGGCCATCACTCTCCCGACCTGTATTCACAGCAGGTCGGAATTTATTCTGAAAAAATGTCTTCCCCCTCTTCGTTTAATAATCTCTCCCTGGTTCACTGCTAATAACGATTCAGCCACAGGCGCGCTTTAATATGTATCGTGATATATCATGTAATATCTGACGGGTTTATTTTTCCTTATTATTCGATATGCAACCGTAAAGGGACTGGGATCGCATAAAAACGCAATATTTAAAATAAAAACGAGATATTTATCACGCCCCCATCCAGTTGAAACATTAGCGATGGTAATCATTCTCACTTTGTACCAACCAAGAGCAGTTTACACCCTCTTCAATTTAACCAATAAATATCAACCAATTAAAATAGAACCGCGTTAATGCCGTCCTGGATAGTCTCGCAAGACAGGTCCGATAACTACCCACAGTGGGTACTAAACATTCACTTTGACTAAATAGCAGTTAACCTCTGCTTAATTTGCGCATTCTTTCGTTCCTGTCTATATCATGATCAGCACGCAGTAAAATTAAGCCGATAAAAAACAGGGGTTTTCGTCTCAGAATAATTCATTCGTCAATCTGTTACTCACATTATTTATTGACTGCTTTCACTGGCAACGGATTTGCTCGCAAAAAATTTAAGATAAGGGTCAACCCATTTAAGGCATTAACTGCA
Organism: Enterobacter sp. CC120223-11; assembly: GCF_900215375.1. GTDB lineage: Bacteria > Pseudomonadota > Gammaproteobacteria > Enterobacterales > Enterobacteriaceae > Scandinavium. Next base: position 27,575 of record NZ_OBEF01000022.1, read on the forward strand.
GGAATACGTTTTATCGTGCGGCGTTGAAATCTTGCCCGCAGAAACGGTAACACCACTTTCTTCGAATGGAGTGATAACCATGCGTTCTGTTTCCGTCATTTCCGAACTGACTGGCGTCACCAGCAATGTGACCGCTTCTGAAGTCACCCTCACTGCACCGTCCGTTGTGAAGCTTCAGCTTGAGCGCTCGGATATCGCCTCTATTACCCGCTCCGGCCAGGACATGGTTATCCAGCTGCACTCCGGTGAAACCGTCACTATCCGGAATTTTTACGTTGAAAACCCACAGGGTGCTAACCAGCTGGTGCTTGAAGACAGCAATGGCGCGCTGTGGTGGGTCCAAGACACCGCCGGTAATTTCCATTTCCAGCAAATCGATAACCTCGACGCCTTTATGGTGGCGGAAGGCCACTCTGACGGGGGCGCTATCTGGCCATGGGTTCTCGGCGGTGTCGCCGTTGCCGCAGGTATCGGCATTGCCGCTGGCGGTGGTGGTGGCGGCGGCGGAGGTTCAGACAAGAGTTCCGGTGACGGTGATAACGGAAACGGCAACGGCAACGGCAACGGCAACGGCAATGGAAATGGGAACAACGGCAACGGGAATGGCAATAACGGAAATGGCAATGGAACCAATGGCAACGGGAACACCGATACCACGCCGCCTGCGGCCCCAACAAACCTTGCCGTCTCACAGGACGGCAAAACATTAACCGGTAAAGCCGAGCCGGGCAGCACCGTTGAGGTGAAAGATGCCAATGGTAACGTCATTGGCAAAGGCACTGCAGGCAGCGACGGCAGCTTCAGTATCACCCTCAACACACCGCAGCTCAGCGGTGAGCATCTGAGCGTGAATGCCACAGACAAAGCGGGCAACACCGGCCCTTCCGCGGACGTAACGGCACCGAATGTCGACCTGCCGGAAACCCCGGCCATCCTCAGTGCCGTGAACGATCACGGTTCCGTGCCCACCAGCTTCGGTAACAATCAGCAGACCAATGACAACACGCCGACGCTGAAAGGGACCGGCAGCGCGGGCAGCACGGTCCATATTTTTGAGAATGGGCATCAGATTGGCACCGCAGTCGTCGGCGCCAATGGCACCTGGAGCTTTAACATCAGCCCGGCGCTGTCCGAAGGGACTCACTCGTTCACCGCGATTGCCTATAACATCAAGGGCCACAGCATTGAGTCATCGCACTTCACCCTGACGGTGGACACCGTGGCGCCGGACGCACCACAGCTCACCGCCGTAACAGACGACGTGGGTTCCATTACAGGCTCACTGCACGCGGGATCTGTCACCGACGACGCGAAGCCGACCTTCACCGGTAAAGGGGAAGTGGGCGATATCGTTAAGATCTACGACGGTCAGACGCTGCTTGGCACCACCACGGTGGACAGCAGCGGCAACTGGAGCTTTACGCCATCCCAGCCTCTGTCTGAAACCTCGCACACTATTACCATCACCCAGACGGACAAAGCAGGCAACGTCAGTGGTATCACAACCGTACCGACCTTTACTGTAGACGTGACGCCACCGGACCCGGCGCACATTTCCACGGTTTCGCCGAACGGCGCAACCGTCACCGGGACGGCAGAAGCGGGAAGCACGGTATCCATTTATGACAGTAACAATGTCCTGTTAGGCACAACTGTCGTCGGCAGCAACGGCGATTTCACCGTCACCCTGAACCCGGCCAAAACCCACGGCGAACAGCTGGAGGCCCGTATTCAGGATGCGGCGGGCAACGTTGGGCAGCCTACAGATTTCGATGCCTCCGACTCCGGCTTCCCGAGCCAGCCGGTGATTGTCACTATCAATGACAACGTTGACCCTGTTCAGGGCACTGTCGCGAACGGCGGCAACACCAACGATAACACGCCAACCCTTACCGGGACGGCGGAACCGGGAGCGGTGATTACCATCAGCGACAATGGCACACCTTTACTGCCGCTGGTGATTGCCGACGGTAATGGCGACTGGAGCTTTACGCCAGTGCCCCCTCTTCTCGATGGCGATCATGTATTCACCGCCACCGCCTCTAACATCGCAGGAGAGAGCGCCCCTTCTGCCTCGTTCACCGTTGACGTGGATACCACTCCACCCGTGCTCGACGATCTGGCCGTGGTCAATCAGGGTCAGACGCTGACCGGCACCACCGAAGCAGGCAGCACTGTGGTTGTAAAAGACAGCCACGGCACACAGCTTGGCACCGGCACCGCCGATCAGAACGGGAAATTCTCCATCACCCTCAGCACGCCGCAGAAAAACGGTGAAACGCTCACCGTGAGCGTGACTGACAAAGCCGCCAACGTCGGTGTTAGTGACAACGTGATTGCCCCGGACACCACCCCTCCGGGCGCGCCGACCGGGCTCACCGTGGCACCTGATGGTCTGAGCGTCAGCGGCCAGGCCGAGCCATTCAGCACCGTCACCATCAAGGATGGTAACGGCAATGTGCTGGGTACAGGCGTAACGAACAGCGCAGGAAACTTTGTCGCCATCCTGAACAGTCCACAGCTTAACGGCCAGGGCCTGCTGGCTACCGCCACGGATGCCGCACACAACACCGGGCCTGCCGCCAGCGTGGTCGCCCCTGATATCACCCCGCCAGACGCGCCGGACAATCTGCTGGTTAACGCCACCGGCACCGTGTTGACCGGGCACGCAGAAGCGGGCAGCACCATTACGGTAAAAGATCCTCTCGGCAATATCATTGGCACCGGAAAAGCCGGGGCAACCGACGGGTTATTCACCATCACCCTGACCCCGGCCCAGGATAACGGCGGGATCCTTTCCGCCACCGCGACCGATCTTGCCAACAATACCAGCCTGCCGGGCTTTGCCACTGCGCCGGACATCACCGCGCCGGATGAGCCACTGATTCTGGACGTGGTGGACGACGTCATCGGGATCGTCGGTTCCGTGCTTGACGGACACACCACCAACGACGCCCTGCCGACGCTCTCTGGTACGGCGGAAATTGGCTCCACCGTGAAGGTGTATGAAAACGGCAACCTGCTGGGAACCGCCACCATCAACGGCACGGGCCAGTGGACGTTTACCCCATCCAGCGCGCTGTCGGAAGGCACCCATCAGTTTATCGTCACCTCCACGGACGCCGCAGGCAACGTCAGCAGCTCTGCGCCGTGGAATATTGTTGTCGATACCGTGGCACCTCAGCTCCCGGCGATCACCCTGGTCAATGACGATGCGCCGGGTCTGCTCGGTGCTATCGCCAAAGGCGGATTAACCAACGACAGCACGCCAACCGTCAGCGGCACCGCGCAGCCAGGCTCCATCTTGCACCTGTTCGATAACGGCGCGCACGTCACGGATATTACCGTCGGCGCTTCCGGGACCTGGAGCTACACCTTCAACCCCGCGCTCACCGGGCTGGACCATTCGCTGACCGTGAACGCCAGCGATGATTTTGGCAACACCTCGGCCACCTCTAGCGCCTGGACATTCACCCTCGACACCACGCCGCCGAACCTGCCGGTCATTGATGACGTCACTACCGCAGGCAACGTGCCTCTCGCTCCGGGTCAGCTAACCAATGAGACGTTACCGCACCTGAGCGGCCGCGGAGATATTGGCTCGGTCATCACCTTCTACGACAACGGCAAAGAGATAGGCACCGCCACGGTGGACGGCAGTGGTCATTGGACATTTACCCCGCCCGTGCCGCTCGGCGACGGCAGTCATCTGCTGAGCGCCAACGCCTCCGATAACGCCGGGAACGTCAGCACGAACGTGGACTTCACGCTGAAGGTTGATGCCACCGCGCCGGGCGCACCGGCCATTATCTCTGCCACCGCAGGGGCAGACGTCCTGGCAAACGGCAGCACCACCAACGACATCGACCCGATGTTCAGCGGCAACGCAGAGGCGAATTCAACGGTCACGCTTTACAACAACGGCGTCTTCTTAGCGACCGTGAATACCAACGCTAGCGGGCAGTGGAACTACACCCCGATCGTTCCGCTGATCCCTGGCCTGCACGTGATCACCGCCACGGCTACCGACCAGGCGGGTAACACAGGTCCTGTCTCCAGCGGGTTCTCGGTGATTATCGACATCGCGGCTCCGCTTACCCCGGATGCACCGCTGGTCACAGACAATCAGCTGCCGGTGGTCGGCAACGTGCTAAACGGCGGGGCCACAAACGACACCACCCCAACCTTCAGCGGAACCGGCGAGGTGGGCAGTACCATCACGATTTATAATGGCGCGACCCCCATCGGCATCGCAACGGTCGGCCAGGGCGGCACCTGGAGCTATACGCCATCCACGCCGCTAACCAATGGCACAACTTACGTTATCACCACCACGGAAACCGACACTGCCGGGAATACCAGCCCGCACTCGCCAACGGTGACCATCACCATTGATACATCGCTGCCTGGCGCACCGGTTATCAGCTACGCGGAAGATAACGTCGGCGGCATACAAACCAACGTCCTGAATAACGGCACCACCGATGACAATACGCCACAGCTGCACGGCACGGCGGAAGCCAACAGCACCGTCACCATCAGCTACGGCGGCACGGTGCTGGGCACCGCGGTAGCCGATGGCCTCGGCAACTGGACGTTGCCGCTGACCAATACGCTGCTCGACGGGACCTACACCTTCACCGCCACGGCCACCGACAAGGCCGGAAACGTCAGCGGCAGCTCCACAAGCTTCACGCTGACCATAGACTCCAGCGTGCTGACCATCCCGGTCGTCACGGCCATTACGGATAACGTCGCCCCCGTGACCGGCAATCTGACCAGCGGAATGTTCACCAACGACACGACGCTGGATATCTCTGGCACAGGGAAAAACGGCACCACAATCACCATCCTTGACAACGGCTCGCCGATTGGCACCGCGACCGTCAGCGGGGGAGTCTGGTCATATACCACCCCGACGCTGTCGGAAACGCCGCATAACTTCACTTTTACCGCTGCAGACGGGCTTGGCAATGTGACGCTGCCAGGAGCACCGATTACGATCACCGTCGATACCCAGCCACCAGCCGCACCATCAGTTGACGTGGTCGGGCCGGACGGAACCACGGTCACTGGCATCACCGAGCCCTTTGCTACCGTTATCATCAAAAATGCCAGCGATGTGGAAATTGGTCGCGGCACCGCAGATGCGCTGGGCAACTACACGGCAATCCTTTCCCCGGCCCAGACGGGGGCTCAGGATCTGACGGCCACCGCCGTTGACCGTGCGGGCAACGAAAGCCCTGAAACAGATTTCACAGCCAACAACTCTGGCCTGCCGGACGTACCGTCTATCACCCTGATATTTGACGATGTAGGCACGATAACCGGGGCGGTATCAGCAGGCGGCAGAACCGATGACACCACGCCAACCCTGAGCGGCAAAGCCGACGCGGGCGTGACGGTCAATGTCTTCGTTGACGGTCTGCTGGCAGGTACGGTGGTCGCAGACGGGGGTGGCAACTGGAGCTTCCCAATAACCGGCGCGTTGGGCGAAGGCCTGCACAACTTTACGGTGTCCGCCACCAACGCCACCGGCACCGGCGGGCTCTCGGCCCCGACGGCCATCACCGTCGATTTTAGCGCCCCGTCGCTGCCGATCATTCTCAACGCCATTGACGACGTTCCGGGCAACACGGGGATCGTCGGCAGCGGCCAGTTGACCAACGACACGCGACCCACGCTTAACGGGCTTGCTGAAGGGAACGCCACCATCACCGTGTACGACAATGGCGTTAAGATCGGGACGACCGTAGCCGACGGCAGCGGCATCTGGAGCTTCACGCCGTCGGGCGATCTCGCCAGCATTTCACATGATTTCACCGTCACCGCCACGGATGTTGCGGGTAACACCAGCGGGTTCTCTGGCTCTTACACCCTTAATATTGATGCCGTCGCACCGGGCCTCCCGACCATCACCGCAGTCACCAACGACAACGTGATCCCGAACGTGGTTATCAACCCAGGCCTGTCTACCAACGACACTCAGCCGCTGCTGACCGGCACAGGGGAAATTGGCAGCACCATCAGCGTTTATGACGGCACAACCCTGCTCGGCACGACAACGGTGGGGGGTTCCGGCAGCTGGACCTTTAATTTCCCTGTCGGCACCACGCTTGCCAACGGCAGCCACACTTTGACCGTGACCGCCACCGATCCAGCTGGCAACACCAGCCAGCCTTCAGTCGGCTATCCGATCGTTATCGACACCGTTGCGCCGCTAGTGCCAACGCTGACGTCGGTGGTCGACGATCAGCCGGGCAACGTCGGCAATCTGGTCAATGGGCAGCTCACCAACGACACCACACCGACGCTCAACGGACGCGGTGAAGTGGGTGCCACCGTCACCGTCTACTCCGACGGCACGGCGGTCGGCAGTGCCGTGGTGGATGGCGCAGGCAACTGGAGTGTCACCACTTCGGCGTTAGCTAACGGCCCGCATGTCCTCACGATTGGCCAGAAGGATCCGGCGGGCAACACCAGCGGCATCTCCGGCGGCTTCACCGTTAACGTGGACGCCCTGCCACCCGCAGCCCCTGTTATCACTTCCGTCGCCGACAATACTGCGCCGGTCATCGGCGTGGTTGCTGACGGAGGCGTGACTAACGAAACGCACCCGACCATCAGCGGCACATCCGAAGGCGGCGCGACCATCACAATCTACAACGGTTCGACGGTGCTCGGCACCACGACGGCGAATGCTCTGGGTGTCTGGAGCTTCACGCCGACCACCGCGCTGACGCCAGCCACCTGGACCATTACCGCCACCGCCACCGATGCGGCGGGCAATACCGGCACGGCTTCGGACGTTCGCACCTTTACCGTCGATACCGCCGCCCCGACTGCGCCAGTTATCTCTACCGTCTATGACGATCAGGGCGCGATAACGGGGAACCTGGGCAACGGCGCGGTCACCGACGATCTGCGCCCGGCCATTAGCGGCACCAGCGAAGCCAATGCCATCGTCAAAATTTATGACAATGGCACTTTGCTGACGACGATCACCGCCAACGCCAGCGGGGCGTGGAGTTACACGCCAACCGCCGATCTGCTTCAGGGGAATCACGTTATCACCGCCACGGCAACGGATGCGGCTGGCAATCTGAGCGGAGCGTCCAACAGCTTCAGTTTCGTGGTTGACTCCCTGGCGCCGCTGGCACCGGTTATCACCTCGCTCAGCGATGACGTCGCGCCTGGAATCGGGCCGATTGTGGTCGGTGGCAGCACCAACGACAACACCCCGACGCTGACCGGTACGGCGGAAGTAGGTGCAACGATACGCATTTATGACGGCACCACTCTGGTGGGCACCGCGGTTGCGGATGCCGTGGGCACCTGGATTGTCACCACCTCAACGCTCTCCGATGGCCCGCACTCGCTGACAGCAAAATCCGTCGATGCCGCAGGCAACATCAGCGGCTCGTCCCTGCCGTTTGCCATCACCGTCGATACGGCCACGCCGAATGCGCCGGTGCTTATTTCCGTCACCGATGATGTGGCTGGCGGAGCGCTCGGAGTGCTGACTAACGGCCAGTTGACCAATGACAATCTGCCAACGCTCACCGGCACCGCTGAAGCGGGCAGCACCGTCAGCGTCTACGATGGATCAACCTTGCTGGGCACCACCGTTGTCGCCGTTGGTGGGGCCTGGAGCTTTACGCCATCAACTGCTCTGGGGGACGGATCCCACACGCTGACCGTCACCTCGACCGATGCCGCAGGCAACGTCAGTGCCCCGACAGCTGGCTTCACCGTAGTCGTGGATGCCACGCTGCCGGTGACGCCGGTTATCACCTCAATCATGGATGACATTCCAGGCATCGTGGGCGCCGTCGGCAACGGCCAGTTCACCAACGACAGCCTGCCTGCCCTGAACGGCACGGCAGAAGCCAACAGCACCGTGCGGATCTACGACGGCAGCACTCTGGTCGCCACCGTCACCGCTAACGGCGCAGGCAACTGGACATGGACGCCAACCGTTGCCCTGACGCAGGGGAACCACAGCTTTACGGTGACCTCCACGGATGCCGCTGGCAACCTGAGCGCCACCTCAACGGCTGCGGCAATCATCGTCGATACGGTTGCGCCTGGCATCATCACCGGCCTTGCGGTGAACGGCACCGGGACCCGCGTCACCGGTACGGCGGAAGCAAACAGCACCGTGACCATCACCAGCAGTACCGGCACCGTGCTCGGTACCGCCACGGCGGACGGCACTGGCGCCTTTACCGTCACCGTTTCCCCGGCGCAAACCACCGGGCAGGCGCTGCTGGCCTTCGCTCAGGACAGAGCGGGCAACGTCGGGGTTTCCGTCGGCTTTACCGCCCCGGACACCCGCGTGCCGGATGCGCCAGCCATCACCAGCGTGCTGGATAATCAGGGCCTGTACACCGGCAATCTGACCAACGGCCAGCTCACCAACGACGCCACACCAACCCTGAGCGGGACCGCGCAGGCCAACGCCACTGTCACGATTTACAACAACGGTGCGGTACTGGGCACCACCACCGCTAACGCCGCTGGCATCTGGACCTTCACGCCATCCGGCAACATGACCGAGGGCACTCACGCCTTTACCGCGACCGCCACCAACACCAACGGCACGGGCAGCCCGTCGTCCTCATTCAGCGTGAACATCGACACCACGGCACCATCAGCCCCGTCGATCAGCATCAGCGCGGATGGCAGCACCCTGACCGGTGTCGCCGAAGCCAACAGTACAGTCACCATCACCCTGCCGGGCGGTGCGGGCACGCTGACGACGACCGCAGGCAGCGACGGCAACTGGTCCCTGACTCTGCCGGTACGTCAGATTGAGGGAGGACTGTTGACAGCCACCGCCACGGACGTCGCGGGTAACACTTCCGGGCAAGGTTCTGTCACCGCACCTACTCTGCCGTTGTCCGCGAACGACAACGTCACCAGCCTGGCGCTGACTTCCACCGCCACCACCAGCACCGAGCACCTCACGGATTACGGCGTGCTGTTGGTCGGTGCGGTGGGGAATGTGGCGTCGGTGCTCGGCAACGACACGGCCCAGGTGCAGTTCACCATCGCCGACGGTGGGTCGGGTGATGTCACCATTGCCGCCGCCGCCACCGGGATCGTGCTGTCGCTGCTCTCCACCCAGGAGATCCTGGTGCAGAAATACGACACCGCCAGCGGCTCGTGGCAGACCTTTGTCGACTCGTCGAACCCGGCGTTTGCCAATCTGCTGACCCTCGGGGCCAGCGGCGTGTCGCTGAGCCTGACCGGACTCAGCGGCGGGCAGTATCGGGTGGTGACGTACAACAGCAGCCTGCTGGCGACCGGGTCTTACACCAGCCTTGAAGTGGACGTGCAGAAAACCACGGCCGGGACGGTCAGCGGCCCGACCACCCACATCGGCAACGTCATCACCGATCAGGATGCGGGCGGCGGTCAGGACAATGCGCCAACCGGCACGGTAATAACCCAGGTGACCAGCGCCAGCGGCCAGGTGGTGACCGTGGGTGCAGGCGGCGCGGATGTTGTCGGGCTGTACGGCACGCTGCATATCAACCAGGACGGCAGCTACACCTATACGCTGACTAACACCTCAGCGGCGGTGCTCGGCCACAAAGAGAGCTTCACCTACACCATTACCCACAATGGCGTGAGCGACTCGGCGCAGCTGGTGGTCAATCTCGGTCCACAGCCAGCCGTCAGCAGCGTAGTGGCGACAGACAACAGCGCGACGCTGGTGTTTGACACCGACGTCACCTCCATCAACAACGGAGCGTCGTCGCAGTCGGGCTTCACTGTGGTTGGCGTGGGTCTGGGCAACGTGCTAAGCCTCGACGTGCTTGCGAACATGAGCAACCCGATCCGCTTTGACGTAGAGAACGGCAGCACCCGCACGGTGACCCTGCAATCCTCCGTCGGCGGCGTGGCGCTGGCCTCGACCTTTGACCTCTACATCTACCGCTTCAACAACGTGACGCAGCAGTACGAGCAGTACAAAGTGCAAAAAGGCTGGCTGAACGCGCCGCTGCTGGGAGGCTCTTCCAGCCAGCTGACGCTGACCCTGCCGGGCGGTGATTACGTGTTCCTGCTCAACACCGCCAGCGGCATTACCGCGCTGACCGGTTACACGCTGAACATTTTGCAGGACCACACCTACGCCGTGGACAGCCTCACCGCCAGCACCACTGGCAACGTGCTGACCAACGACGTGGTGCCAGCGACGGCAACCATCACTGAAGTGAACGGCGTGGCGATTTCCGCCACCGGCACCACCACCGTCAACGGGCTGTACGGCACGCTGACCATTGATGCGAAGGGCAACTACACCTACACCCTGAAAAGTGGCGTGGGGGCCGACAGCATCAGCACGCCGGACAGCTTCGTCTATACCGTCCGGGCACCGAACGGCGACACGGACAGCGCTTCACTGAACATCACGCCAACGCCGCAGGCGCTGAATGCCATTGATGACACCAGTGCGGTGATGACCGTCGCCACCGTTCAGGACAGTGTCGCCCTGCCGTCCACGACCGTTGGCGGAGTCACATGGAATGCCGCCCTGCTCAGCGGTACCTCGAAAAGCGGCAGCGGCACCTTTGTGGTGGATCCGAACAGCGTGCTGAAAGGCGCGGTGCTGCACTTTGATGTGGCCTCTCTGCTGGCGCTCGGTGGCCTGAACGTCACCTGGTCACTGACGCTCGGCGGCACCTCCATCGCCAGCGGTAACTTCACCGGTGCACTGCTGTTAGGCACCGGCATCGACTTCGCCTTAACCGGCAAAGAGCTGCTGGCGGGCACCTACACGCTGACGGTGAACGGCAGCATCGGGGCGCTGGGCCTGGGAGCCATCACCATCACGCCGACGCTCACAGGGACGACGTACCACCTGGATACCTTCGACACCAACAGCACCAACGTTCACGGCAATATCTTTGACGGAACGGACGCCGCCGGTGCGCTGGATCAGCTCTCCACGGTGCACACCACCCTGACGGTGAACGGCTACGGCGGCAGCACGGCGACGCTCAACCCGACCAGCAGCACCAGCACCGCCACCATTCAGGGGCATTACGGCACCCTGACCATGAACCTCGACGGCTCGTACAACTACGTGCTGAAAGCGGGCGTCACCGTCGCCTCGATGACCAGCAAGGAGACCTTCACCTACACGCTCAACGATCAGAACGGGCACACGGACACCGCCACCCTGACCATCAACATGAACCCGCAAATCGCAAGTACCAACCAGCACGATGTGATCACCGGGTCGGCCTACGGCGACACGCTGATTTATCACCTGCTGGCAAACGATGCGACGGGGGGCAACAACAACGATAACTGGACCAACTTCAACCTGGCTCAGGGGGACAAGATCGACCTGCGCGAGCTGCTGACCGGCTGGGATCACCAGGCCTCGACGCTGCAAAACTTTGTGAAGGTTGCCACCAACGGCAACGATACGGTTATCTCCATTGACCGCGATGGAACCGGAGGCACCTTCACGCCAACGACTCTTATCACCCTCAATAACGTCCACACCACCTATGAGGAGCTGGTGCAGCAGAACCACATTATTACTGGTTAGGCCATAACAGCCCCGGGCGCTACGGTGTCCGGGGCAAAGCAGAAAAACGTTGTGATTTTTGAAAGGGATACAATATGGGAAGAAGAGCGCCTGTCGCATTATTGCTGGCATTCCACCTCTGTTCCATTCAGGTGTATGCCGCAGATGAGCCACAATTTATCAGTTCTGAAGGACTCGCTAACGAGCACGCCCTGCCGTCGCTCGATGGCTCAGCCGCCGAACTTCCCTTAAGCAACGCCGCACCCGGCGTGCTGACGCTGAACAATGCCGTCAGTCGCGCGGTGAACTGGCACCCGGCCATTCGCGAAGCGATTGGCAAACTGGCGTCGCAAAACGAACAGATCAACGTCGCTAAATCGAAATACTACCCGCAGGTGACGGCGGGTATGAACAACGGCTACAGCAACACCTACACCGACCACGGCTACAGCCCTTCGCTGGTGTTGTCGGTATCACAGATGCTGTATGACTTCGGCAAAGTGGCAAGCCAGGTGAAAGCCGAAACGGCAGGCGCTTCGCAGGAGCAGGCCAACGTGCTGGTGAGCATTGATACCGTGGCGCGCGATACCGCCGTCGCCATGGTGCAGGTGCAGTCCTGGCAGGAAATGGTGGAGGCCGCCAGCGAGCAGCTCAGCGCCCTCGAGGGCATCGGCAAACTCACGCAGCAACGCAACGATGAAGGGGCCAGTTCGCAGTCAGATGTGGTACAGACTGACGCTCGCATCGAATCGGCGCGTTCACAGCTGGCGCAGTATCAGGCAAGCCTCGACAGCGCTCAGGCCACGCTGATGACGATGCTCGGCTGGAACTCTCTCAACGGTGTCAGCCCTGAATTTCCGCCGAAGCTCGAGCAAAGCTGCATGGTCGCCAAACCGGACGACCGGCTGGTGCCCGCGGTGCTGGCCGCCTGGGCGCAGGCCAACGCTGCGCAGGCGAATCTTGATTACGCCAACGCACAGATGACGCCGACGATTTCGCTGGAGCCGTCGGTGCAGCACTATCTCAACGACAAATACCCGAGCCACGAGGTGCTGGACAAAACCCAGTACTCGACGTTCCTGAAAGTCGAAATGCCGATTTACCAGGGCGGTGGGCTGACCGCACGGCGTGATGCCGCGAGCCACGCGGTGGAGTCGGCTCAGTCGACCATTCAGCGCACCCGGCTGGACGTGCGCCAGAAGCTGCTGGAGGCCCGCAGCCAGTCGATGAACCTGGCGACCTCCCTGCAAATTCTGCGTCGCCAGCAGCAGCTCAGCGAACGCACCCGCGAACTCTATCAACAGCAGTATCTCGACCTGGGCTCACGCCCGCTTCTCGATGTGTTAAACGCCGAACAGGAAGTCTACCAGGCGCGCTTCTCAGAACTCTCGACGCAGAGCCAACTCCATCAGCTGCAGCTTGACTGCCTCTACAACACCGGCACGTTACGCCAGGCTTTTGGCTTAAATAATCGCAGCATTCAGTCCGTGGAGATCCAGCCATGACCCGTGCCGCCCCGCCTGTTGAAGAATTGATAAGCGACCACGCCCTGAGCAACTGGGCGCTGGCCATTGGACACATTGCCGCCCACTACCGCGTAGCCTGTTCGCCAGGCGCCATTCAGGCGAACGCCCCGTGGTTTAAGGGCAAAACCCGCACGCCCGCCCTGACACAGCTTGCGCGCCAGGCCGGGCTGTCGTTCCATCTGCTCACCCTCACCGAACATGCCTTCAGCCAGTGGCGGCTGCCGGTGGTGGCTGAGCTGGACGACGGGCAGCTGGCGGTGATTGAGCACTTCAACGGCGACGATGCGGTCGACGTGTTTATGATTGACGGTGACAGCGAGAGCAACCGGGTGATGGCCAGCGAGCTGCTGTCATCGGTGAAATACGTCGCCGCCCTGCGCCCGCTTTCGGCGCTGAAGGACAGCCGGGTCGACACTTATGTGTCCCGCTTCCGCCCGGACTGGCTGAAGGAACTGGTGATTCAGGATCTGAAACCCTACATCCCGGTGATGTTTGCGGCTTTTCTGGTGAACGTGCTGTCGCTGGCCGGGATCGTCTTTTCGATGCAGGTTTACGACCGTGTGATCCCGGCGCAGTCCTACCCGACGCTGTACGTGCTGGCAACGGGCGTGCTGCTCTCGGTGATCTTCGGCTTTCTGCTGCGCGAGGCGCGAACGCACATCATGGACGTGCTCGGCAAACGCGCCGACATGCGCATTTCCGACCGGGTGTTCAGCCACGCGCTGCGCCTGCGCAACAGCGCCGTGCCCCGCTCCACCGGCAGCTTTATTTCACAACTGCGCGAACTGGAACAGGTTCGCGAGATGATCACCTCGTCCACGCTCTCGACGCTGGTCGATCTGCCCTTCTTCTTCCTTTTCGTTATCGTGCTGGGGATCATCGCGCCGCAGCTTTCATGGATTGCCCCGGTGGCGGCGATCATGATGGTACTGCCGGGCCTGCTGTTGCAGAAAAAACTCGCGGTGCTGGCAAACCAGGCCGCGCACGAATCGACCCTGCGCAACGCCGTGCTGGTTGAGAGCGTGCAGGGGCTGGAGGACATCAAGCTGATGCAGGCGGAGAACCGCTTCCTGCAACAGTGGAACAGCTACATTCGCATAACCGGCGAGTCTGGCCTGCGCACACGTAAAGTCACCCAGGGGCTGATTGGCTGGGGAATGTCGGTGCAGAGCCTGGTGTACGCCGCGGTGATCCTCTTCGGTGCGCCATTAGTCATCGAAGGTGATTTGACGACCGGTTCTGTGGTTGCCGCCTCCATGCTGGCCTCCCGCATGATTGCGCCAATGGCCGGGCTGTGCGGCGTGCTCGCCCGCTGGCAGCAGGTGAAAGCCGCCAAAACGGGCCTCGACAGCATCATGCAGTTGCCAACGGAAACCCAGCGCGATGAGACGCTGGTCCATCAGGAGATTTTCCACGGCCACTATGTTTTTGAGAACGCGCATTTCCGCTATCACGCGGAAGACCAGCGCGTGCCGCTGCGCATCTCACGCCTTGAAATTCTGCCCGGCGAACGCGTGGCGCTGCTCGGACGTAACGGCGCGGGCAAATCCACCATGCTCCAGGCGCTGGCAGGCGGTGTGGAGTTGGTTAACGGTGATTTGCGCCTCGATAACCTCAGCATCGGGCAAATCGACATGGCCGACCTGCGCCGCAACATCGGTTTTCTCAGCCAGAACGCGCGGCTCTTTTTCGGCACCCTGCGCGAGAACCTCACGCTCGGCGCGCCTCACGCCAATGATGAAGCCATCTTTGAAGTGCTGGAGATTTGCGGGGCCGACAGCTTTGTGAAGCGTCTGCCGAAAGGCCTGGATCATCCGATTATGGAAGGGGGCAACGGCCTTTCCGGCGGGCAGCGTCAGGCCATTCTGCTGGCGCGCATGCTGTTGCGTTCGCCGAACATCGTCCTGCTGGACGAGCCGAGCGCTTCGCTCGATGAGCACACTGAGCGGGAATTTATTCAGCGTCTGGGCAACTGGCTTGGCAACCGCACGCTGATTGTGGCGACCCACCGTGTGCCGGTGCTGGAACTGGTCGAACGCGTGGTGGTGCTGAAGGAAGGACAACTGGTAATGGACGCCCCAAAAGCGCAGGCGATGAACGGCAACCGCGCCCCGGGGCAAAACGTGGCGAACGGACGGGGGTGGAACAATGAAAACCAGTCAGCATGATATCGCCATCGACGATTTGGACATTCGCCGGGAGAACGAATTTTCCGGCGCCAGTAAAATCGTCCTGCTCTCCACCGCCCTCTTTTTACTGCTGGGTGTGTGGGCATGGTTTGGCACATTGGATGAAGTCTCCAACGGCACCGGGAAAGTTATCCCAAGCTCCCGAGAGCAGGTTTTGCAGTCCCTCGACGGCGGGATCCTCACAGAACTCACCGTACACGAGGGCGACAAAGTGGAGGCCGGGCAAGTTGTGGCGCGCCTCGATCCGACCCGTTCGGAATCCAACGTCGGGGAAAGCGCCGCCAAGTACCGCGCATCGCTGGCCTCCAGCGTGCGGCTGAATGCCGAAGTAAACGATTTGCCGCTTAAGTTTCCCGACTCGCTCAAGGCATGGCCGGATCTGATTGCCTCCGAAACGAGGCTGTATAAGTCCCGCCGCGCGCAGCTCACCGACTCGCAGGCCGACATTCAGGATGCGCTGAACTCCGTCAACACAGAGCTCGCCATCACCCAAAGGCTGCAAAAAAGCGGTGCGGCGAGCCACGTGGAGGTGCTGCGTCTGCAAAGGGAAAAAAGCGACCTCGGCCTGAAAATCACCGATTTGCGTTCGCAGTATTACGTGCAGGCCCGCGAAGAACTTTCGAAGGCTAACGCCGAGGTGGACATGCTCTCGGCAATCATTAAAGGCCGTGAGGACTCCGTCACCCGCATGACCGTGCGCTCGCCGATGCGCGGCATCGTCAAAAACATTCAGGTCACCACCATCGGCGGCGTGATCCCCCCGAACGGCGAAATGATGGAGATTGTGCCCCTCGACGATCATCTGCTGATTGAGGCGCGCCTCTCGCCGCGTGACATCGCTTTTATCCACCCTGGCCAGCGGGCGCTGGTGAAAATCACCGCCTATGACTACGCGATTTACGGCGGCCTTGAGGGGGAAGTGGAAACTATCTCGCCGGACACCATTCAGGACAAAGCGAAGCCTGAAATCGTCTATTACCGGGTGTTTATCCGCACGCATCAGGACTTCCTTGTGAACAAGCGCGGACATAAATTCAACATCTCGCCGGGGATGGTCGCCAGCGTCGACATCAAAACCGGTGAAAAAACGATCATGGACTATCTGATCAAACCGTTTAACCGTGCGAAAGAGGCACTGCGTGAGCGTTAAGTGAGCGTTTCTGCTGCTTTCAGCGGTGGTATTTGCCCGGCCAGGTCTGTTATACTGGCCGGAACACATTGGGGCTGATTCTGGATTCGACGGGATTCGCGAAACCCAAGGTGCATGCCGAGGGGCGGTTTGCCTCGTTAAAAGCCGCAAAAAAATAGTCGCAAACGACGAAAACTACGCTTTAGCAGCTTAATAACCTGCTCTGAGCCCTCTCTCCCTAGCTTCCGCTCTTAAGACGGGGATCAAAGAGAGGTCAAACCCAAAAGAGATCGCGTGGAAGCCCTGCCTGGGGTTGAAGCGTTAAAACTAATCAGGCTAGTCTGGTAGTGGCGTGTCAATCCGCAGGTGCCAGGCGAATGTAAAGACTGACTAAGCATGTAGTACCGAGGATGTAGGAATTTCGGACGCGGGTTCAACTCCCGCCAGCTCCACCAAAATTCTCCATCGGTGATTACCAGAGTCATCCGATGAAGTCCTAAGAGCCCGCACGGCGTTTGCCCTGCGGGCTTTTTTGTGCCTGTCGTTGTCCGAGATAATCCGCCTCTTGTCCGCCCCTCTGAGGCCTCCGCTACTAGGTGGACAGAGATCGATCTCGAAGCAAAACTCTGGTCGATTCCAGCTGACCGGATGAAGGCTAAGCGCGAGCACATAGTCCCTCTACCTCCTCAGGAATTAGAAATTCTTGAAGTCATGAAGCCAATCAGTGCTCAACATGAACATATTTTTTCGAGCAGGAATGATCCGAAGCAATCGATGATAGTTAGACGGTCAATGCTGCTTTAAAACGGATTGGTCACGGAGGCAGGCTTGTTGCACATGGACTGCGCTCTAACGCAAGCACAGCTTTAAATGAATGAGGCTTTAATGCTGATGTTATCGAAGCCGCTCTAGCACATAGTGATAAAACTAAAGTACGAAGAGCTTATAACCGCTCAACGTACCTGAGTAAAATATTAGAGCTAATGGCATGGTGGGGAAGGTTTGTTTATCTAACAAACCTTTAATAACTATACTTTAAAGAATTTGTTTGTCGAAGATAACTCAAGGATCGAGTTATCCTTCATCATTTTCAAATCAACATCTTCTGAAAATTTATCACTTAAGATTGACACAATATATTGACCATTTATATTGTTTGCTTCAAAAAATATATCTCTAATTTGATTCACATCTACATCTTCAATGCTATCATGAATTACAAAAGTTGGTCTCTTCAATTTAACTTTATCAACAAATTTAATATATGCTAAATCAAATGCAGTTATCTCGCCTTTCTTCTTACCCCCGTTACTATTTGGCGTGACACATGAAATATCAAAATTGCATTTTCCTTTATCAATATCGAAAGAAAGATCAAAGATATATCTCTCGCCATAAATTTCCTTTGTAAGGTCACCAAAAAACTCGTTAAAAATCTCGATATTCCTCTCTAGACCCTGAACAGCCAACTCGATCTCTTCAAGTAACTTATCCCTACTATCTTCAAGCGATTTTATTAAGGCATTAGTATCGTTAATTCGCGTGAGATTAGTCTCTATGCTAGCCAGATTTTCACGTAACTCAGTTAGTTTGTTAAATAGTTGATTTATAGATTTTAACGTTTCAGGCTCTTTGATTGTTTTAAATAAAGATGACTCTTGCTCATGAAAATCATTAATTTTTTCATTTGCAGCATCAACCTCTTCTTTTTTCTTTAACAACTCCGACTCTAAAAAATTAATTTTATTTTTAATTACATCATTATGGAATAATACCATTTCTTCATAAGATCTTTTAAGCTCGCCTTTGAAATAAAGACCAGCTGAGTTATAGATTCCTATTAAATCGTCTTCTACGAGTTGCGTGATATTATTTTTTAGAGACAAGATTGATTCTTCAATATTCCTAACTCGCATATTTAAAGAGGCATAAGTCAAAGAATAGTCACTGATAACCCGTTGTATTTCCGATAGCTTTTTTAGGCTTTCATCATGGCTATCTTTAAAATCAAAATTTTTAATATTTTTCTCTGCCTCTGCAATTTCCTTTTTTAGAGGCTTGATCATTTTTGATAAAACTGTCTCTCTGTTAGGATTTCTGTATGCGGCAAGATATGCTTTTTGTTTTTTTATATCTTTATTAAATTCGCCCTTCTTCTTTATCAACGGCAACCCATTGAATCCAAACAAAAACAAGTATAATAAATCGTAGACATCAGAAGTTGTATTAGTATGTAAAAAGTTAAGAGTTTTCTGCATTTTTTCATTCGTGTTTCTAATGAATTTATGCGACACATTTCTTAGAGATGGCTTATCTGTAGCCAACCCAAATACTGCTTGAGCTATGAATTCATAATATTGTTTCTTATCAACCTCAATATCGCTTAAATAATACTTTGAACTTTTCTCATCAGTAGATATTGTTCGGGAAACATTTGCTTTTTTATTTTCTACCGTATTAAAATCCAATGTGAACCTTATTATATTACCATTGATTAATGATACTATTTCAGGTATATCCTTTCCAAATTCAGCATCATGATAGATATCATTACCTGAAGACATAAACAAGTAATCTAAAACGCGTGATAACGTGGATTTACCTACACTATTGCCACTATCTTTACCTGATGTTCTTTTATTTACAATTAGGTTTAAACCGTCTTTAAACATCACTTCCCGAACAATAGCATTGTTTTTTAAAACAATAAGTTTATTGAGCCGCATATACTACTCCACCATTTCCATCTAACTCAATTGCGCCGATTATGAAAAGCCAATCTAATGAGTAAAGAAAAAGATCAAACGATAATTCAAAGACAGCATTTACTAAATCATACAGTCGAGAAATTTCAATCACCATTGAGTCATTGCTTTGGAAAAGCCTAAGTACCACACTTCCAATATATACAGGGTTTGCTTTTGGATCCGAATCAATTGTAATCATTTGGATTCTCCAGCACTATGCACTCGATAATTGAATAGCTCACAATCATACGAATGCCATTATCAATGTCTTCTTGTAAAAACTCGGAATCTAAATTAGAGCACGAACTAACCGTTTCTTGAGCAGCTCTGATAACATCATCTATAATATTATCTGAGTTTTTCCTAACAACTTCAATATTAAATGGTTTTTCATAGAGCCCATATAGCCCCAACGCCGCGCTATAATAGCCTCTAAATTGTCTTTTCAGTTTGGCACTACCATTTAAAATTATACTATCAAGTGTTTTAATGGACTCATCAACTAGTAAAGCATCTTCTTTGTAAAGTTCAGCTACCCATCTGTTTCTTTTAAGATCATTGAACGAGATTTTAACGTCAATATTTGATGCACTTCTGTTTAAACTTTGCCCGCCACCAACTGGATTGGAAATAATTTCTATCAATTTTCCAATAACACTGGCTCTTAATACTCGTGGCTGGTTAGTTATATGTACAGGGCCAGTATTATCATTAAAATTAACACCAGAGCCCATAACTACCCCCGATTGTCAATACTAACAGGCCCATTATTATCTTGGAAATATTGGGAGCGCGCCCCTTGATTAATATTGTTCCTATTGGTTGTGATATTTGTAATCTGCGAATTGAGATCACCTATCGTAACATTAAGCTGTTGTATCTCATTATTTTTCTTGGTCACTTGCATAGTCTGGTATATTGCTATGCACCCAGAGACCACCCCAACTATATATCCAAAGGCACTTACGTATTCATTGGTGAGTAGTGATGCAATCATTTGGAACTCCATTTCAAGCCTGGTAATTTAAAGTTACAACAATTTCATGCAATTAGAATAGCAATTTAAGAAGAGTAAATGAACAAGTATTGTTCATTCTCGTTAACCTGATCTCACTCAACATTGAGCCACTCCGGCCTCTCCTTCTTATGAACACTCAATGCAACAGTGTAAGCTTCTGAGGCCCAAACTGATGCCTCATGTTATCTATTGTTAGCACCAACAAATTAAAATGATTTAACACTATCGGCGCGCAATGCTATCCCCGCCACGCCTGCCCGCATTTGGGGTCGGTTTTAATGCAGCTGCACAGACAACTCAAGGCCGCGCCAGTACTGGGGTGGCAGAGGTCGAAAAATTCAGGATTTTGCATGCAAAGCCATGCAGCGTAGGCATGCATGGCTATTTTTTGCGAAATTGTAGGTTTTTTCGGGGATTTTTACGCAGATTTTTTGCGGAACTACTGCGCCTGACGACGCTTGAAAATCAGGTATTGTTCAGACGAATATTTTGCGCGGCTGTCGGATCGGGAAGCCCTGTCTGACCGAAATTCGATAGCAGTCAGGAGCTCGTTTTGAACTTCAGTTACGAAACAGGTGCGAGGCCATCACTCCAGGCAGACACCTTGCCTAAGGATTAATAATCAAAGTACTCCCAGGATTTTTCTTCTTATAACGGTGATACTGCAAAATCAGCTCTGCCAGTTCGTCATCCACTGCATAGAAGTACGCTTCTGGCACATCAAGCACCGCAGCGATCTTGCAGACCAGTTTGAAGTCCGGAGAATGGACTTCCTTCTCATATGAGCTAATGCGGGCGCTTGCGGATTCTTCATCGAGGCCCGCACGAACGCCAAGTTCTGCCTGTTTCAAATCTGCGCTCACTCTTGCAATCTTCAGTCTTTTACCAATCACGGCAGCATCCAGTTCCTGTTGAGGTACTGGGATTATCCTCCTGAGAAATGACTCCATCTTCATGACTCCCTTTACAGATTCAAGCAATACTTGAAATGCGAGCAATAAAAGAGCAATATTCAGGAGTTGCGTGATTAATCACTGTTAAACAAGGAGCAATAATGATTAAACCTGAAGACTGGCACAAAGCTGACATCATCGCCGCGCTGCACAAACGCGGGACGAGCATGGCAAGACTTTCTCGAGAAGCGGGGCTGGCATCTTCCACGTTGGCAAATGCTCTAACTCGCCCGTGGCCGAAAGGGGAATGGATGATTGCTAATGCGCTTGGCCTGCATCCGTCGGTGATCTGGCCGACGCGGTACAGTGGTGATCCTGATGGTCGTTTACCGAGACAGGCGCTCAGCCAGAGTACATGACCATTTAAAACCGGGGCTAAATGCCCCGGGTCTGTATGTGTGCCACTTCACTTACTCTATTGCCGCTGCTGTTCCGGCTGACGGTTGTAGCCAACCGGCCTGCTCCAGTCGTCGTCGTATTTGATATTCCCTGCAATATAAAACCACTCTATCCCGGCGTAGCTGATAGCGATATTCTCCATCATTCCGGGCGTATGCGAACCAGGCATATACGCATGAGCGGCGTCCAGGCTCATGATGACAATACTGGTGAGCGTTACACGGTAAACCTCGTACTCGATTCCCGCCTCATCAATATCGTAATAGTGGATAACAGCCTTTTGCAGTCGACGACTCTGACACAGGGCCACAGCGAAAAAGGGCGATGTTTTATCAATCTCTTTGTACAGCTTGAAACCGTTATGCTGACGAGCGCCCATTAACTTGCCGGTGCTTGAGCAAGTGATCTGGTGCATGCTGAAGCTGCTGTTCATAATTTCAATTGCGCCCTCTCGCCCCAAAGCCTTACAGCTCCCCTTAATCTGCTGCCCATTTTCATCATAGATGTACATATAAGCGGGTAATGACATTAATCACCTCAGTAAGCACTGAATATGTGCCCATTGTTATCAATAAAGAAAGCGTATCGATAGAAATTGTTGTTAAGCGTATACATGGTGCTGTAAACATAACCCCGTGGCAGCGTTATTTTTATACATGTTTCAGGATAACGCAGAGCCACTCGCTCTTTTACCGATGACACCTTATATTTGTCGTTCATGGTCGAAGAAATTATATAGCTGCTTACCACATCATTCTTACCTGTCGCAAAGCATATAAAATCAGGATCAACTATAATTGGCTTAATCGGCGGTAGCCGGTCTCCCACTCCGCATCCCTGAAGGAATAAGCCAAAAAAGTTAATAAATAAAAAGCGTTTCAATCTAGAGAACTCCCTAAGATATTTTTATGTAGAAAAAAATATTGGCTTCCTGATGAATATTTTGGCATTGAAAAATAATTACATGTTTCACTAATAACATCAGAACCGTCCTGGTGATTAAACGCGTATTCCGACTGGCTCTGCGGACTGCGCAGGAGCAGGTAATGACATTAATCACCTCCAGAATTGCTGAATAGTTCGTCGTTGTTATCAATGAAAAAATTATAACGGTAGTTTTTCCCATTTAGCGTGTATGAAGTTTCATACACATATCCCTTTGTCAGAGTCACTCTGACACAGCTGTCTGGATAATGCAGAACAGCATAATCCTTTTCAGCAATGGTTTTATAGTTATCGCCCTGCATTGAATGCACACTGTAGCGACTCAACGTGTCTTTTTCATCGACAGAAAAGCAAAGAGAGTCATTAATAATCGCGTAACTTCGCCAAGAACCAACCCCACCGTTTTCGCCCGGGCAGCCAGTTAATAATGTCAGCGTAAAAATGAGTAATATTCGTTTCATCCAGGAAAACTCCCCATCACTTTTTCATAGCGCGCTATGAGCTGTTCTCCTGGTTCACCAGGATCATAATTGCGCAGATTATAAAGATTACTATGCCCATAAAATCCGTATGATTTTAGTAACCAGTAATCGCTAACTATACTTGCCTGCTGCTCCATCCCGTACTCAGAAAGACCTGGTTTGTCCAGGTCATAAGAGTAATCAACCGCCCATGAAAATATCCCACGTGTCTTTACCCACATTCCATGCTGCCGCTGCCAGACGTGCATCATTTCATGTAAGAAAAGATGCTGCCCATCAATGCGCTTCAGCCCCTTTGAAGGTTGCGAGAAATCAGGCTGATATACCCCTTCCTGAAAGTACATTTCACCGTTTGGTGTCATAGCGGTATCATTTTTTTGCAAATTAAATGGCAGGTAACTTCCTCGATGGATCCAGACTTCACCGTAGCGAATTGAAAAAGCAAAAAGTGTACGAGCTAAATTAATCTCACCGAGCGTTAGTCGTCGCAAACCACCTTTATCTATATCGTTCATATCTCGGATCATGACAGATCTCTTCAATTAGACAGAGTTCCTTCATAACCCTTAACCTGAATTTTTTCACGAATAATTCTTGAGGAAACTTCTCAAATAATAAATAAGCAGACAAAGCTCACGCATTCCACGCTATTAATAAGTGTTATCGTAATAACGTAAAAATCGCACAAATTAAAGCGCCCCAACCATCAAACTAGAGGCGCATATAACAGTGAAACGGTGTATTACGCGGTTTGCCAGTACCCAACCCCAACCACCAAAATCACATTCACCACCACGCTCAGCATAAACCAGGTTTTAAACGGCTGTTTCTGGGTCTTATGGCGAAACAGCTGTTGGGCGAACAGGGCGCCAACCCAACCGCCGATAAGGCCAAATATCAGCAGCGTGATTTCCGGGACGCGGCGCCACTCCCGGCGGGCGGCCTGCTTGTCTGCGCCGTAGATAAGAAAAGTGAGGATATTGAGGGCAAGCAGCGCGGCCAAGACGGAAGGCTGCACGTACAGACTTGCTCCCACGGTGAGCACAAGCAGGCCATAACAAAGTAGATTAATGCTCATCGCCATGACTTACTCCACTCGCCGATAAACCGGCACCCGGCGCGTGGTATGGGTGATCGTATCAAACGCATCCACCTCGGCGGTGGCAATCTTCATGCCGGACTTTCTCAGGGTGGAAACGTCCGCTGCAATGCGCTGCATGCCAAACCAGAACAGGCCATCAAGGGCTGTCACGTGCAGGCCATTTTCCAGCGCTAGCTTCAGGCGCTGGCGCGGGGCTTTCACCTGTTTGGCGATCTCCTGATACGGCGTATTCGTCGCCTCGCCTGAGGTCACGCGGCGAATGCGGTTCGAGAAGCGGTAGCGGAATTCATCGGGGATCTGGCTGAGATCCGTTTTCAGGCTGTAAACGCAGCCGTAGCGGTTGTCGCTAATGGTCACGGCTTTGCGGCTGAGCTGCAGTTCCCCGCGCAGGCGGTCGATCAGTTGAGGCGCACGGATAAGCTGCAAGCGAAAAGGCAGTTCGAAGCTGGTCACGTAGTCCACATTCAGCAGCGCCAGGCGAAGGCGCGCTTCGCTTCCGGCCTTTTCCTGCCGACATTCGTCCAACACTTCGGCCCACTGCTGCGCGAGCCTTGGCGATTCATTGATTTCGGTAAACTGATATTTTTCAATCTGGTAATCGATGCGTGCTGTCATGGCTGCTTCCTTACCCGCCTGCCGTCAAAGGTGGCTCACTTTACCGCATAAAACTTATTCAACGCTATCTCCTCACCCGACAGAATAAAATTAAACAAATCGCGGTCTTGTTGCTTGCGCCGCGGCTGTCTAAAATCCACACTCTTTTATTAATTCTTCCCCGTGCGGGTGAAATCACAATGCAAGACAGTAAATTAGCCGCTCTGCGCCAGAAGCACTGGAAAAAAAACCTGCCGCTTTTGGTCGCAAAAGATGCCCGCGCCGGTGATCCTTATAACTACTATTCAGTGCACCTGGTTGATGTCGATCGCAATCGCTATCAGCTAAGAAACTATCAGCACCGTACGGCGACGCTTGCCCGCTGGGACTACGACGAAAAAGTCTGGGTTGATGAACGCCGTATGACGGTGGCAGAAATTGATGAGATGCAGGCGGAAATCATTCATCACCGCAGCTTCGGGCAGATCCCGTTCTCCGGCATTCTCGCATTCAGCTTCAACCGCTTTACGCGTCTGGCCTATCTCAAAACGCTGATTGCTCGTGGCAAAGGCAGGCTGGTCTCCTCCTTCTTTGCCAGCAAGGAGCTCAAAAGCCGCGACCGTATCGCCCTGCTCAACCTGCTGGTGAACGAGTATGTGCAGCAGCGCCCTTCGCGGCTGAATGCGGGCATCTCAATAGATGAAGTGATCGACATGCTGTACGGCAGGCTGTGGTACAAGCACATCCGCAACGAAGAGTTCCGCCGCAAGGTGCGCCTGCTGCTGAAATCCCTGGTCATCACGGGTGACCTCGCCCAGGAAGGTATCCTCTATTACGTTCAGCCAAAGTCCGTGGCGACCATCGTTGAGTTTGAAAAAGAAGAACGTCGCGCCCGGCAGCAGGAAAAAATGCAGCGCAATATTGTGCGCCTGATGATTGTCATTACCGCCGCCACGGTGCTCATTACCCTTGCGCTGCTTGGGCTTGCGGGCGTTATAGACCTTCACGAAGTCTGGCAGTTCCTGCGCAACCTTAACCCGTTCAGCGTGCTGATGAAGCTGGTCTGAGCCACGCCTTGATCTGCGTCCTTTCCGCATCCCGGACGCAGGTCTATGCTTACCTCTGCAGTCACTATAAAAATTCAGAGGCATTGTCGTGGATAAAGAATTACTTGATGCGGGATACCGCCTTTACAGCGGTGAAAAAATCGACGTCTATTTTAATACCGGGCTTTGCCAGCACTCTGGCAACTGCGTGCGGGGCAGCAGCGCGCTGTTTAACCTCAAGCGCAAACCCTGGATCATGCCGGACAACGTGGATACAGAAACCGTCCAGCGCGTGATCGACACCTGCCCGAGCGGGGCGCTGAAATACCGTCTTAAATAAGCCGAGGGAACCATGGAAATTCTGGAAGGTAACACCAGTTTTTACGTTAATGACGCCGAAGGTAACCGGGTCGCCGAGGTGGTCTTCGTGCCCACCGGCGAGCATCTGACTATCATCGAGCACACCGATGTCGACGAAAGTCTCAAGGGCCAGGGCGTTGGCAAGCAGCTGGTAGCGAAAGTGGTGGAGCGTATGCGCCGCGAAAACCGCAAAATCATCCCGCTCTGCCCGTTCGCCAAACATGAGTTTGATACCACCCCGGAATACGCCGACATTCGGGCGTAAACCTCTGCCAGTGGGGCCTCACGCTTCGCTGGCCGTCCTGATTTCCCTCAACGTAATATTACAGGCAAGCTTCCTGAAGATGAGCAATAAAGTGGCTCAGCTTTGGCAGCGGCCGCAAATCCTGACGATACAGCAAATGGACCGGGCGAGGCGCGGGGAGCCAGTTATCCAGCACCCGAATCAAACGACCGTCACGCAGTTCATCGGTGAGCAAAATTTCGGGCTGGAGCAGCAGCCCCGCTCCGGCAATCGCAGCCATTTTCAGCCCCAGACCGTCGTTACAGGCCAGCACCGGGTCGCGCCGCCAGGGGCTTTCTGTCTCATGCCCCGCCAAATGCCACTCGTTGCGGGCAGTCCAGACCATGTGCGACAGGCAGCGATGCGCCGCCAAATCCTCCGGCGTTTTCGGCACGCCTGCGCGGGCGAGGTAGTCCGGCGAGGCACAAATCACCATCCTGTACTGACAGAGCGGTTTCGCCACCAGGTCACCGTCTCGTAAATCACCAATCCGTACGGCGAGGTCGAACCCCTCTTCCACCAGGCTCACCACCCGGTTGCTGAGATCGAGTTCTGCCCGCACGTCCGGGTAGCGTTGTAAAAAAGTCGCCAGCGCCGGGGCCACCACGCAGGCGCCAAAGGAAGTGGGTGCGCTGATGCGCAGCGTGCCAGAAGGTGCCACCCGCAGCCGTTCGACGGAGGCTTCAGCCGCCGTCACCTGCTCCAGCACACGGCGACACTCTTCCACGTACACGCGTCCGGCGTCGGTCAGGCTCTGGCGGCGGGTTGTTCGATCCAGCAGGCGAACGTTCAGCGCGCTTTCCAGCTGGCTGATGTACTTCCCTACCATCACCGCAGAAATCTCCAGCCGTGCCGACGCCGCGGTAAAACTCCCGCTGTCGGCCACCGCCACGAAAATCTCCATACTGCGAAGTTTATCCATATTGCTAACCACAGATTAATAATGTTCGAACCGAAGGCCAGTTTATCGCACAAATAATTTAGTAAAGAATAGCCTTCAGACCAAAATGAGGATCCTGCTATGAAAATTGTGATCGTGGGTGCCAGCGGTACCCTGGGCCGTGCGGTAGTGGCCGAACTGGAAAAAGATGCCCGACATGAACTGATTCGCGTGGGTCGTCATAACGGCGATTTACAGGTGGATTTGACCGATGAAGCCAGCGTGGACGCGCTCTTTGCCCGCACCGGGAAAGTCGATGCGATTATCGCCACAACGGGCAACGTCTTCTTTGGCCCGCTGGCAGAAATGACTGCGGAAAACTTTGCCGTTGGCCTGCAGGACAAACTGCTCGGTCAGGTGCGCCTGGCGTTAAAGGGCCAGCATATCCTCAACGACGGCGGCTCCATCACCTTAACCAGCGGCATTATTGCCGATGAGCCGATTGCGCAGGGAGTGAACGCGACAGCCGTGAATACCGCGCTGGCCGGTTTTGTGAAAGCGGCGGCGTGCGAACTGCCGCGTGGGATTAGAATCAACCTGGTCAGCCCGACGATGCTCACGGAATCAGAAGCAGCCTACGGCCCGTTTTTCCCAGGGTTTGAAAGCGTTCCAGCCGCACGGGCGGCGCTGGCCTATCGTCGCAGCGCGGAAGGGGTACAAAGCGGACAGGTATTTAAGGTCGGGTATTAACAAAAAAGGGATCGCCAGTGCGATCCCTTTTCTCTGTTATCAGTCTTTGGTTTGCACCCAAAATGCGTGGATCAGCCCCGGAATATAGCCGAGCAGCGTCAGTACAATATTGATGATAAACGCCCAGCCGAACCCTTTACCCAGCAGTACGCCAAGCGGTGGGATCAGAATGGTAAAAACAACACGCCAGAAACCCATACAAACTCCATGCAATTAAATAAAAAGAGAAATATCTCTAAAGCGTAGCCATTGTTACCCGTAGCGCCATTTTCGCCCATCGCGTTTACCCTCTTTTACCTTTTGCGGCAATGTGCGCTAAGGTATAGCGACAGACCTCAATAAAGGAGAGCAACATGTATTCCGTAGGCGATCTGGTGCAGCCGGTTATGGGCGGCCCGAAAATGAAAATTATCGACGTTAACGGCGATCAAATAGTGACCGTAGCCGCGAGTGATGAACAAGGGCAAAAATATACCCTGAAAGCGGTAGATGTTGCGCCTTATCATGAAGAAGGTGATTTTGGCGTGTGCTGAAAAAACGGTGAGGGAAACCTCACCGCCTCATGCATTAAATCAGAAAATCGTCGAGCGTTTTACCGTCAGCAATAGCCTGAGCAATCGGTTTTGGCATTCTGCCCTGGCCGGTCCAGGACTTTTGCTCACCGTTGAGATCGGTGAAGCGATATTTTGCCGGGCGCGCTGCGCGTTTTTTCGCTGCGTTTGCAGATGCAGCCGAATCACCCAGCAGCTCATCCGGAGAGATCCCTTCGGCTTTCATCAGCTCAAGCAGGCTGTTGATTTTATTTTGCTTCTCAGCCATGCCTTCACGCAGGCTCTCTTCTTCACTGCGTTTTTCTTCAGTCACGATCCTGAATTTTTCCAGCATCTCTTCAAGAACGTCAATGGAGAATTCTCGCGCCATCGCGCGCAGTGTGCGAATATTATTAAGTTTGTGTAACATATTAGACATATATGATTTAAATTCCTTTCCGCTGGCTAAAAAATGATACTGCGAAAACAATTGTATTATAGCGAACGTTCTTTTTCCACCCACAATGTGCAGTCATCACGCTAATCAATATTAATTGAAATATATTACCCATAACAATTAAACACTATTTTTATATATCAGAAGTAAATAATTTTAAGCGGCTGAATAAAAGCGCTGAAGTCTACCGTGCGGCTATTATCCTGAGGCGGCAAACTCTTTCTTCATTGTCAGAAGGTTAGCGAAGCGGTGGCTGAATACGCGCCGCATAAAAACCCACAAAAATCGCATACCAAATCAAATGCATCGACCAGCATGAAACACCATACTTTGAGACAAAACCAGATTAAGAAACTAAAAAATTTATAGATAGCACCGACTTGTCCCTGCCCTGAGCTGCTGACCTGAGCAAAATTCCCCGCTGCTGCCATGAGGCCATCAACACACTGATAAATAACAACAAACAAAACAATAGCAACAATAATAGCGCCTGGCTGTGCAAAAACCCCTCGCGCAGAGGATTTTATTAACAAAACGCCTACAAATAAAAACTTTGAGCTAGTTGTTACTTTTAATGCAGATGGATATTCTATGCACGAAAACAGAGCCAACCCAAAGCACTGTTGAATACGCCAATCCCTGATTTTTTCTCTCTTACCAAGGAGCAGACCGATGTTCTCTGCGCAGTCTCGCCTGCGTCATGCGGCAGCAGACACTTTTGCTATGGTGGTCTACTGTTCCGTCGTGAACATGCTTATTGAAATATTTCTCTCTGGTATGAGCTTTGAGCAGTCACTTTCTTCTCGCCTGGTGGCGATCCCGGTCAACATCCTGATTGCATGGCCATACGGTTTTTATCGTGACTGGGTCATGCGCTACGCCCGTATTATCAGCCCGACAAAATGGATGAAAAACCTGGCTGACGTGCTGGCCTATGTGACCTTTCAGTCCCCGGTTTATGTCGTGATCCTGCTGTCGGTGGGCGCAGACTGGCATCAAATCGCCGCTGCGGTAAGTTCAAATATTGTGGTGTCGATGATGATGGGCGCGGTATACGGCTATTTTCTCGATTACTGTCGCCGCCTGTTCCGCGTCAGCCAGTACGCCTGATGTAAACTGCCACGACTGGCCTGATGCCAGTCGTCGGCTTATTGTCCTTCGCCAAACAGTCCATTAAGAAAACGCTCAAGCGCAATCCGCGAACTGAAACCGTGCGGAATACCATAATGCTCCTGTGCATCACCGCCTAAATAGAGCGGGAACTGCTGATAATGGTCGCAGGTTTTAATATCTGAAGCCGGATCCGCCAGCAAATAGCTGCGCTCTTTCAATGCCGGATGAATGATAAGCGCCGTTCTGCCCATCCTTGCCTCACGATTCACATAGACATAATTATCGCCACGGCGATAGCCGTAAATTTTCTGCGTCACTTCGTCCATCGTGAATCCGACTTTTTCAAGAACGCGCGCCACCTCATCAGGTCGTAAATACATATGCTTTCCTCGTTATCCTGTACAGCCACGCCACCTTACAGTATTCAGCATTAGCATCGCTTTCAGAAAAATCCATAAACAGCCCGATAAGGCGTGATTCATCTCCAGGGAATAAAATCTGTCCTAAACTTATTTCACCGTTAATGAAGGGAGGATCCCATGTTCAACAGACCTAATCGCAATGACGTAGATGATGGCGTACAGGATATCCATGACGACGTTGGCAAGCTTGCCGACTCATTGGAAGAGGTGCTGAAATCCTGGGGCAGCGATGCCAAAGATGAAGCGGATGCGGCACAGCGCAAGGCCAAATCGTTACTGCGTGAAACGCGAGCCAGAATGCAGGGGCGTACCCGCGTTCAGCAGGCCGCACGGGACGCCGCAGGCTGTGCGGACACCTTCGTGCGCGACAAGCCCTGGCAAAGCGTGGGGGCTGCGGCCGCCGTCGGCATATTTATTGGCGCGTTACTGAGTTTGCGTCGATAATTAAGGCGTAATGCTGATAATAAATACGCGTCGCCCCGGCAGGCTTCTGGTTTGTCGGGGCATTTATTTTATTGCCCGGCGGCGCTGCTCTGGCCTGGCCTGGCCTACGGCTCGATAGTTTTTGTAGGCCGGTGTCAGGCGAAGCCGCCACCCGGCAAGTGTTTTTATTTGCCGATTATGTTCACCAGCATCCGCACCTGCTGCTGCGCCATCGCCAGGCTGGAAATGTTGGTGAAGCTCATTAATAGCCCTTTTTCACCGAAGCTATTCATTCGCCAGTCGCTTAGCGCCTGCACCGCCAGCCGGGCCTCCCGCCCGCGTCGGGCCATCTCACGATCGTCGCCCTCTACCGCCATCACCAACTGAATACCGCCCTGCTGCGGCTTCACATCAAATCCCTGTTCCGTCAGCGCCTGCTCCAGCCACTTTCTGCGCTGCGCGTAATGCTGACGCATCTTTTTCAGATGCCGCCAGAAGTGGCCTTCACGCATAAAGTCCGCCAACGTCATCTGCCACAGCAGCGGCACGCCGCAGGCCGCCAGAGAAGCCTGCTCACGAAACGCCGCCACCTGCGGCAGTGGCACCACCAGCCAGGCAGTGCGCAGGGCCGGGAACATCGCCTTACTGAAGGTTCCGGCGTAAATCACCCGTTGCGGCGCATCGAGACTTTTGACTGGCGGCAACGGCTTGCCCTGATAGCGAAACTCGCTGTCGTAGTCATCCTCGATGACCCATGCGTCCTGATGCGCGGCCCAGTCCAGCAACTGGTGACGACGTGGCAACGACAGCGCTACGCCAAGCGGACTCTGGTGCGCGGGAGTCAGCAAGGCAAAACGCGCTTCCGGTGCCGATTTGATGCCCTCTTCCACGCACAAACCTTCGTCATCCACCGGCACCGGGCAGAATGTTATGCCCTGACGGGCAATGAGCGGGCGGATCAATGGAAAACCCGGATCCTCGAGCCAGATTTTATCCCCCGGCTTGCCGAGGGTTTGCAGAATGAGCGTCATGGAGGCCGCAAAACCGGTGGTGATAAACACCTGTTCCGGCAGGCACTCAATGCTTCTGGAAAAACGCAGATATTCGACAATCGCTGTGCGCAGCGCCATTTCACCACACACATCGCCGAGCGCCAGGTCGAAGCGGGTTTGGGTGCGCAGCCGCCTGCCCATCACCCTGGCCCACAGCGCGCGCGGGAAGAGATCCAGGGCGGGAAGCCCCATCTGAAACGGCTGAGGTTCAGGCTGTTCACCGCCGTACCACACCGGTTCAGCCGCTGCCGGGCCGGGTACGACGCCCTCACTGACAAACGTTCCTGCCTGCCCGCGCCGTTCGAGCCAACCCTGCGCCACCAGTTCGCCATAGGCCGCTTCCACCGTTGCGCGTGAAACGCCTAATTCCTGGGCATACACCCGGCTGGCAGGCAGCCTCTTCCCGGGCTGGAGTTCGCCCTGCTCAATGGCTGATTTAAGCTGCCGGGCAAGCTGCTGATAGCGTGGCCCACTGGAGACGTCATTCATGGTCTGGTTTTTTACTCAAAACATGGCTCTGGTTTGCAGACCATTATAGTGCCAGAATTTCGTCATCGTTAAGAGGAGAAACCCCATGACCACACTACGTCAGCCTTACTATGAACTCAGCCCGCAGGCCTATGCTGCCTTTATTCAGGCGAAAAAAGCGCTGGAAAACTGCGAGCTGGATCTGCCTTTGATCGAGCTGGTTTATCTGCGCGTGTCGCAGATCAACGGCTGCGCCTTTTGCCTCGAGATGCACAGCAAAGCGCTGCGCAAGCACGGTGTGGATCAGGTAAAACTGGATGCGCTGGCGGGCTGGCGCGTGAGCCATCAGTTCAGCGATCGCGAACGTGCAGCCCTGGCCTGGGCGGAAGACGTCACCGACATTGCCCGCACTCGCGCTGAAGATGCCGTGTATGAGCCCCTGCTGGCCTATTTCAGCGCCACAGAAATCAGCGATCTGACCTTTGCCATCAGCCTGATGAACGCCTTCAACCGCCTCGCCGTCAGTATGCGGATGTAATTGCAGGCAAAAGCCTTCGCCCTCGCTGCGCTCGTCAGCGGGGGTAAATCAATTCAAATTATCTATATATTGTGTGGTTGATGTTTAACGCAACTACATCTAGTATTCCTTTTGAAGAGACACCCAACGGCCGACGCAAACTTTTGCGCCGCTTTGTCATTTTAAATGGAAATACGAATCATGCGCATTACTATTTACACTCGAAATGATTGTGTGCAGTGCCATGCCACTAAACGCGCCATGGAAGCCCGGGGCTTTGCGTTTGAAATGGTGAACATCGACCTCGACCCCACCGCCGCAGGCAGCCTGCGCGAGCAGGGTTTCCGTTCGTTGCCTGTCGTCTTTGCAGGCGAAGAACGCTGGTCCGGTTTCCGTCCGGACATGATCAACCGCCTGCGCACTGAGGCCAACGCGGCACGCGCATGAGCAGCCTCGTCTTCTTCTCCAGCAGCTCCGAAAACACGCTGCGCTTTATCGAGCGTCTGGGGCTGCCCGCGGTGCGCATTCCACTCAATGAGCGCGAGCGCATCCAGGTCGACGAGCCTTTCATCCTGGTGGTGCCGAGCTACGGCGGTGGCGGCACGGCAGGCGCGGTGCCTCGCCAGGTGATCCGCTTTTTAAACGATCCGCACAATCGCGCGTTGATTCGCGGCGTGATCGCCTCAGGCAACCGCAACTTCGGCGAAGCCTATGGCCGCGCTGGAGACGTGATTGCGCAGAAATGTGACGTGCCTTACCTCTACCGTTTTGAGCTGATGGGCACCTCGCGTGATATCGACAACGTGCGAAAAGGAGTGAGCGAATTTTGGCAACGACAACCGCAGAACCCGTAATCCACAGCGCCCCGGACTACCACGCGCTGAACGCCATGCTGAACCTGTACGACAAAGCAGGCCGTATCCAGTTTGAAAAGGACGCCGAGGCGGTGCGAGCCTTCTTTGAAGGTCACGTCCGGCCGCAAACCCGCACGTTTGCCAACCAGGATGCGCGGCTAGACTGGCTGGTTGCCGAAGGCTACTACGACGCCCGCACCCTCGCCCGCTTCGATCGCGCCTTTGTGGTCGATCTTTTCGCTCACGCCCACGCCAGCGGCTTTGAATTCAAAACGTTCCTCGGGGCGTGGAAGTTTTACACCAGCTACACGCTGAAAACGTTCGACGCAAAACAGTACCTCGAGCACTTTGAAGACCGCGCGGTGATGGTGGCGTTGAGCCTCGCCCAGGGCGACGAAACCCTCGCGCGCCGCCTGACAGATGAGATCCTCTCCGGGCGTTTCCAGCCTGCAACGCCAACGTTCCTTAATGCAGGCAAACAGCAGCGCGGTGAACTGGTTTCCTGCTTCCTGCTGCGCATTGAAGACAATATGGAATCCATTGGCCGGGCCGTGAACTCCGCACTGCAGCTCTCCAAACGCGGCGGCGGCGTGGCGTTTCTGCTCTCGAACCTGCGCGAAGCAGGCGCGCCGATCAAGCGTATTGAAAACCAGTCTTCCGGCGTGATCCCGGTGATGAAGATGCTGGAAGATGCGTTTTCCTACGCCAACCAGCTTGGCGCGCGTCAGGGCGCAGGGGCGGTCTATCTGCACGCGCATCATCCGGATATCCTGCGTTTTCTCGACACCAAACGCGAAAATGCCGACGAAAAAATTCGAATTAAAACCCTTTCGCTTGGCGTTGTTATCCCGGACGTGACGTTCCGCTTAGCGAAAGAGAACGAGCAGATGGCGCTGTTTTCGCCGTACGACGTAGAGCGCCTTTACGGCAAGCCGTTCGGCGATATCGCGGTCAGTGAAATGTATGAAGCCCTGCTGGCCGACGAGCGCGTGCGCAAAACCTTTATCAACGCCCGCGACTTCTTCCAGCGGCTGGCCGAGATCCAGTTCGAATCGGGCTATCCATACATCATGTATGAAGACACCGTGAACCGCGCCAACCCGATTGCCGGACGCATCAACATGAGCAACCTCTGCTCGGAGATTTTACAGGTCAACAGCGCCTCCACCTTCGATGAGAACCTTGATTACGCCGCCACCGGGCATGACATCTCCTGCAACCTGGGCTCGCTGAATATCGCCCTGGCGATGGACTCGCCGGACTTTGGTGAGACGGTGGAAACCGCCATTCGCGGCCTGACGGCGGTGTCAGATATGAGCCACATTCGTTCCGTGCCTTCTGTTGAAGCAGGCAATGCGGCCTCTCACGCCATTGGGCTCGGGCAGATGAACCTGCACGGCTATCTGGCGCGCGAAGGTATTGCATACGGCAGCGCGGAGGGGCTCGACTTCACCAATCTCTATTTTTACGCCGTGACATGGCATGCGCTGAACACCTCAATGAAGCTCGCACGCGAACGCCAGCAGCGCTTCGCCGGGTTTGCGCAGTCGCGCTATGCCAGCGGGGAGTATTTCCGTCAGTATCTGGAAAATGAGTGGCAGCCAAAAACGGAAAAAGTGCGCACGCTGTTTGCCAACGCTGGTATCACTCTGCCCACACGTGAAATGTGGCAGCAGCTGCGCGACGACGTAATGGAGCACGGCATCTACAACCAGAATTTGCAGGCGGTGCCGCCGACGGGCTCTATCTCTTACATCAATCACGCGACCTCGAGCATTCACCCGATCGTGTCGAAAATTGAGATCCGCAAAGAGGGCAAAACCGGCCGCGTTTACTACCCCGCGCCGTTTATGACCAACGACAACCTGTCGCTGTATCAGGATGCCTACGAGATCGGCCCGGAGAAGATCATCGACACCTATGCCGAAGCGACGAAACACGTCGATCAGGGCCTGTCGCTGACGCTCTTTTTCCCCGATACCGCGACGACCCGCGACATCAACAAAGCGCAGATTTATGCCTGGAAGAAAGGCATCAAAACGCTCTACTACATTCGCCTGCGCCAGCTCGCGCTGGAAGGCACCGAAATTGAAGGCTGCGTGTCCTGCGCGCTGTGAGGAGAAAAGGATGAACCGTTTATCACGAGTCAGCGCCGTAAACTGGAACAGGATTGAGGACGACAAAGATCTGGAAGTCTGGAACCGATTAACCAGCAACTTCTGGCTGCCGGAAAAGGTGCCGTTATCCAACGACATTCCTGCGTGGCAGTCGCTGAGCCCGGAGGAGCAAAAGCTCACTATTCGCGTGTTCACAGGGCTGACGCTGCTCGACACCATTCAGAATACCGTGGGTGCCCCAGCGCTGATGGCCGATTCGCTGACGCCGCATGAAGAGGCGGTGATGTCGAATATCAGCTTTATGGAAGCGGTGCATGCCCGCTCCTACAGCTCGATTTTTTCCACGCTCTGCCAGACCAAAGACGTTGACGCGGCCTACGCCTGGAGTGAGGAAAACCCACCTCTGCAGCGCAAAGCGACGCTGATGCTTGAGCAGTACGCCGCTGACGCGCCGCTGAAGAAGAAAATAGCCAGCGTGTTTCTGGAATCGTTCCTGTTCTATTCTGGCTTCTGGCTGCCGATGTATTTCTCCAGCCGCGGCAAGCTCACCAACACCGCAGACCTGATCCGACTCATCATTCGCGATGAAGCGGTCCACGGCTACTACATCGGCTATAAGTTCCAGAAAGGGTTGGAAAAAGTCAGCGCCGCCGAGCGGGAGTCATTGCAGCATTTTGCCCTCGATCTGCTGATGGATCTGTATGACAACGAGCTGGCCTATACCGAAGCGCTTTATGCAGGAACGGGTTGGGAAGACGATGTGAAAGCCTTCCTGTGCTACAACGCCAACAAGGCGCTGATGAACCTCGGCTACGAAGCCCTCTTCCCGCCGGAAATGGCGGAGGTGAACCCGGCCATTCTCTCGGCGCTTTCTCCAAATGCGGATGAAAACCACGATTTCTTCTCCGGTTCCGGCTCGTCCTACGTGATGGGTAAAGCGGTCGAAACCGAAGACGAAGACTGGAATTTCTGACGCCTTTTCTCGGGGAAATATAACCTTAATTTCCCCGAGGATATTTCCCCATTCACCCGCAGATTGTTACAGCCAATATTACTTTCAGCGCTTTCGATATTTTCATTACGCCAGTCAGGTGAATTCACCTCATTCTACTGAACTTCTCGCTCACTGACAAAAAATATCCCTGTTTTTTCATACTGGCTCAGCCCTTATATCATGGGAAGCTCAGCGCAATCGACCACTTGAAATCAACAACTCAGCGGGTTATCAAGGGTTGCCTCAGATTCTGAGTATGTTAGGGTAACCCCAGTCAATTATTTTCACCAGGTAGCATATCGACATAAATAAATAACAGGAATCCGTTTATTGCATGGCAATTAAATTAGAAGTTAAAAATCTTTATAAAATATTTGGCGAGCACCCGCAGCGCGCATTAAAATATATTGAAAAAGGTCTAACCAAAGAGCAAATTCTGGAAAAGACCGGGCTGTCACTTGGCGTTATTGACGCCAGTCTGGCCATTGAAGAAGGCGAGATTTTTGTCATCATGGGGTTGTCCGGCTCCGGAAAATCCACCCTGGTACGCCTTCTCAATCGCCTGATTGAACCCACCCGCGGGCAGGTCCTTATTGATGGCTCCGACATCGCCAAAATATCCGAAGCGGAACTCCGCGAAGTGCGTCGGAAGAAAATCGCGATGGTCTTCCAGTCATTTGCGCTAATGCCGCACATGAACGTGCTGGATAATACCGCATTTGGTATGGAATTAGCGGGTATTGCCCCGGCAGAGCGGCAGGAAAAAGCGCTGGATGCGCTGCGTCAGGTAGGGCTTGAAAATTATGCTCAGGCTTATCCGGATGAATTATCCGGCGGGATGCGTCAGCGCGTCGGGCTTGCCCGCGCATTAGCCATTAACCCGGATATATTATTAATGGATGAAGCCTTCTCGGCGCTCGATCCTTTAATTCGTACCGAAATGCAGGATGAACTGGTGAAATTGCAGGCGCGCCACCAGCGCACCATCGTGTTTATTTCCCACGATCTCGATGAGGCCATGCGTATCGGCGACCGCATCGCCATTATGCAAAACGGTGAAGTGGTGCAGGTCGGTACGCCGGATGAGATTCTGAATAACCCGGCCAATGATTACGTGCGGACGTTCTTCCGTGGCGTGGATATCAGCCAGGTCTTCAGCGCCAAGGATATTGCCCGTCGCGCGCCAAAAGGGCTGCTGCGTAAAACGCCAGGTTTTGGCCCCCGCTCGGCGCTGAAGCTATTGCAGGATGAGGACCGCGAATACGGCTACGTCATTGAACGAGGCAATAAATTCGTCGGCATCGTCTCCATTGATTCCCTGAAGGTCGCGCTGGCCGAAGGTCAGGGCATTGACGCCGCGCTGCTTGAAGCACCGCAGAGCGTCGATGCACAAACCGCGCTCAGCGAGCTGCTCTCCCATGTCGGCCAGGCGTCATGCGCCGTACCGGTCATCGACGAAGAGCAACAGTACGTCGGCATCATTTCCAAAAGCATGCTGCTTCAGGCTTTAGACAGGGAGACCACCATCAATGGCTGATCAATCGAACCCGTGGGCCACTGAGCCTGCCACCGACAGCGCCGCGCAGTCAGCTGATGCGTGGGGCACGCCCACCGATGCGCCCGCCACCAGCGGCGGAGGTGCAGACTGGCTGCACAGCGCCCCTGCCCCAAAGCAGGAGCATTTCGACATTCTCGACCCGTTCCACAAAACGCTGATCCCGCTCGACAGCTGGGTTACGCACGGCATCGACTGGATTGTCGTGAACTTCCGCCCGGTGTTCCAGGGCATTCGTATGCCGGTGGATTATATCCTCAGCGGATTCCAGCAGCTGCTACTGGGCATGCCAGCGCCCGTCGCGATTGTGGTGTTTGCCCTCATTGCCTGGCAGATTGGCGGCGCGGGTATGGGGATAGCCTCGCTGATCTCACTGATTCTGATTGGCGCGATTGGCGCGTGGTCCCAGGCGATGGTAACGCTGGCGCTGGTCCTGACCGCCCTGCTGTTCTGCGTGATTATCGGCCTGCCGCTTGGGATCTGGCTGGCGCGAAGTCCGCGAGCCTCGAAGATTATTCGCCCGCTGCTGGATGCCATGCAGACCACACCCGCGTTTGTCTATCTGGTGCCGATCGTCATGCTGTTCGGGATCGGCAACGTGCCGGGCGTGGTGGTGACGATCATCTTTGCCCTGCCTCCGATCGTGCGTCTGACGATCCTCGGCA
Source organism: Enterobacter sp. CC120223-11 (assembly GCF_900215375.1). Lineage (GTDB taxonomy): Bacteria > Pseudomonadota > Gammaproteobacteria > Enterobacterales > Enterobacteriaceae > Scandinavium. The sequence goes on from NZ_OBEF01000022.1 coordinate 66,693, forward strand.
TTAATCAGGTGCCTGCCGATCTGATTGAAGCGTCGCGTTCGTTCGGAGCCAGCCCTCGTCAGATGCTGTTCAAGGTTCAGCTGCCGTTGGCGATGCCCACCATTATGGCGGGCGTGAACCAGACCCTGATGCTGGCGCTCTCGATGGTCGTTATCGCCTCGATGATCGCCGTGGGCGGCCTAGGCCAGATGGTGCTGCGTGGAATTGGCCGCCTGGATATGGGCCTTGCAAGCGTCGGCGGCGTCGGCATTGTGATCCTCGCCATCATCCTCGACCGCCTGACCCAGGCCGTGGGCCGCGACTCCCGCAGCCGTGGCAACCGCCGCTGGTACAGCACCGGTCCACTTGGGCTTATCACTCGCCCTTTCGTTAAGTAATTCTCTTCTGCCCGGCGGCGCTACGGCTGCCGGGCCATCAAAACCTCTCTAATAAGGAACAACGATGCGACATCGCGTACTTTTTGCCACAGCGTTTGCCACCCTTGTCTCCACCAGCGCATTTGCCGCTGACCTGCCGGGCAAAGGCATTACCGTTCAGCCGATCCAGAGCACCATTTCCGAAGAAACTTTCCAGACGCTGCTGGTGAGCCGCGCGCTGGAGAAACTCGGCTATACCGTCAGTAAACCGAGCGAAGTGGATTACAACGTCGGCTACACCTCGATTGCCTCCGGCGATGCCACCTTCACCGCCGTAAACTGGCAGCCGCTGCACGACGATATGTATTCCGCCGCGGGCGGCGATAAGAAGTTCTACCGCGAAGGCGTATTCGTCACCGGTGCGGCACAGGGTTATCTGATTGATAAGAAAACCGCCGAGCAGTATCACATCACCAAAATCGACCAGTTGAAGGATCCGAAGATTGCGAAGCTGTTCGACACTAACGGCGACGGCAAAGCGGACCTGACGGGCTGCACGCCGGGCTGGGGCTGTGAAGCAGTGATTAATCATCAGATTGACGCCTACGGCCTGGGCAAGACCGTGGTTCACAACCAGGGCAACTACGCGGCGATGATGGCCGATACCATCACCCGCTATAAAGAAGGCAAACCGGTGCTCTACTACACCTGGACGCCGTACTGGGTGAGCGACGTACTGAAGCCAGGCAAAGACGTCGTCTGGCTGCAGGTGCCGTTCTCGTCTATGCCGGGCGAGCAGAAAGATATCGATACCAAACTGCCAAACGGCGCTAACTATGGCTTCCCGGTGAACACCATGCATATCGTGGCCAACAAAGCCTGGGCGGAGAAAAACCCGGCGGCGGCAAAACTGTTCTCGCTGATGAAGCTGCCGATTGCCGATATCAACGCCGAGAACGCAATGATGCATGAGGGTCACGCGTCAGAAGCCGATATTCAGGGCCACGTCGACGGCTGGATCGCCGCGCACCAGGCGCAGTTTGACGGCTGGGTGAAAGAGGCCCTGGCGGCACAGAAATAAACCTGGACTCACCGTAGGCCGGATGAGGCGGGCGCCGCCATCCGGCTGTTAATGCCCGGTGGCGCGATGCTTACCGGGCCTACGTTCCCGCACGAAAGCGCACGCCACGCTACGCAATAATTCCCCTCGCCCTCCCGTTTGCCGTTATCATTCATCCCTGCCAAATAATCACCCGATGAACGATCTGCCCATGACTCATAAATCCCACGAACTCAGCCCCGGGCTGATTGCGCTGATGTCGGTTGCCACCGGCCTCGTCGTCGCCAGTAACTATTATGCCCAGCCGCTGCTCGAAACCATCGCCCGAGCCTTTTCACTGACCGCCGGTCAGGCCGGTTTTATTGTCACCGCCGCCCAGCTCGGCTATGCCTTCGGCCTGCTGTTCCTCGTGCCGCTCGGTGATATGTTTGAACGCCGGCGGCTTATCGTCAGCATGACGCTGCTCGCCGCCGGGGGAATGTTAATCACCGTCACCAGCCACTCGCTAACCATGATGATTGTCGGGACGGCACTCACCGGCCTGTTTTCCGTGGTGGCGCAGATTCTGGTGCCGCTGGCCGCGACGCTTGCCAGCCCTAATCAACGCGGCAAGGTAGTCGGCACAATTATGAGTGGGCTTCTGCTTGGCATTCTGCTGGCCCGTACGGTCGCCGGACTGCTTGCCTCGCTCGGCGGATGGCGTACCGTTTACTGGGTAGCGTCGGTATTGATGGTTGTGATGGCGTTTGCACTCTGGCGCGGCCTGCCGAAGGTGAAGCAGGAGACTCACCTGAATTATCCGCAGCTGCTGGGTTCGATTTTCAGCCTCTTCGCTCGCGATAAGCTGCTGCGTACCCGCGCGCTGATGGGTTGTCTGACGTTCGCCAACTTCAGCATTCTCTGGACGTCTATGGCCTTCCTGCTGGCGGGCGCGCCGTTCCATTTCTCCGAAGCTGTAATCGGCCTGTTCGGCCTGGCGGGAGCGGCTGGTGCGCTTGGCGCACGTCCGGCGGGCGGCCTGGTGGATAAAGGCAAATCCCATCACACCACGACGATTGGCCTGACGCTACTTCTGCTCTCCTGGGTGGCTATCTGGTTTGGGCATATCGCGGTGCTGCCGCTGATTGTCGGCATCCTGATTCTCGATCTCACGGTGCAGGGCGTGCACATCACCAACCAGACCGTCATCTATCGTGTGCTGCCAGAGGCACGTAACCGCTTAACGGCTGGCTACATGACCAGCTACTTTATCGGCGGCGCGGCCGGTTCGCTTCTTTCAGCATATGCCTGGCAACACTGGGGCTGGACCGGCGTCTGTACAGCAGGTGCCACCCTGGCCGCCCTGAACCTGCTGGTGTGGTGGCGAGGTTTTCACCGCCAGGAAGCCGTTGTCTGAAAAGACTGTACATTCATAGCCTTATTCTGGCTTTGGGGTATTAAGACATCCCCTTGTCTGTTAAGGTTATCTTCCTGATAAACCGGGAAACTGTTTCAGGGGGAAATCACTCATCCTCGCACTTCGACCTCCCGGATGCTGACGGCACGCTCCCGCCGTCAGCCAACACTTTTTAGATTTACTTCTCCAATGTATGAATTAGGGGAATTAATTCATTTACATTATTTGTCACCGTAGTTACTATATCGACTGTAATTAATGAGGTCATGCCCAAATGGATAGTTCGTTTACCCCCATTGAACAAATGCTAAAATTTCGCGCCAGCCGCCATGAAGATTTCCCGTATCAGGAAATTCTTCTGACTCGCCTGTGCATGCACATGCAAGGTAAGCTGCTGGAAAACCGCAATAAAATGCTGAAAGCTCAGGGGATCAATGAGACGTTGTTTATGGCGTTAATCACGCTGGAGTCTCAGGAAAATCACAGCATTCAGCCTTCAGAACTGAGCTGCGCGCTGGGATCTTCCCGTACGAACGCCACCCGTATCGCCGATGAGCTGGAAAAACGCGGCTGGATTGAGCGCCGTGAAAGCGACAATGACCGTCGCTGCCTGCATCTGCAACTCACCGAGAAAGGTCATCAGTTCCTGCGCGAAGTGTTACCGCCGCAGCACAATTGCCTGCACCAGCTCTGGTCTTCATTAAGCGTTACCGAAAAAGAAAGCCTTGAGCAAATCACCCGCAAGCTGTTAACCCGTCTCGATCAGATGGACGAGGATGGCGTGGTGCTGGACGCGCTGCGTTAAGTGCGTGAATCGCTCAATATCCTGATTTAAAAAAATAAAACCGACAGGCCAGCAGCGCAAACTGCTGGCCTTTCTGACAAACAGGTCGGCTCAGCCGATGTGACATAATAAGATCGTGGAGAAAAACATGAGCGCGAATGCGGAGACTCAAACCCCGCAGCAACCGGCCAGTAAGAAAGGCAAACGTAAAGGTGCCCTTCTGCTGCTGACCTTGCTCTTTATTGTTATTGCCGTGGCATATGGGATTTACTGGTTTTTAGTTCTGCGTCATTACGAAGATACCGATGACGCGTACGTGGCAGGGAACCAGGTGCAGATTATGGCTCAGGTGTCCGGCAGCGTGACCAAAGTCTGGGCCGACAATACCGATTTCATTCAGAAAGGCGATGTGCTGGTCACCCTCGATCAGACCGACGCCCAGCAGGCGTTTGAAAAAGCGCAGACGGCGCTGGCATCCAGCGTACGTCAGACTCGTCAGCTGATGATCAACAGCAAACAGCTGCAGGCAAGTATCGACGTCAAAAAAACCGCGCTCGACCAGGCGCAGACTGACCTCAACCGTCGCATTCCGCTGGGTAGCGCCAACCTGATTGGTCGCGAAGAGCTGCAACATGCTCGCGATGCGGTCGCCAGTGCACAGGCGCAGCTTAACGTCGCCGTGCAGCAGTACAACGCCAACCAGGCGATGGTGCTAGGGACCAAACTCGAAGATCAGCCTGCCGTTCAGCAGTCCGCGGCCGAAGTCCGTAATGCGTGGCTTGCCCTGCAGCGTACTAAAATCGTCAGCCCGATGACGGGTTACGTCTCCCGCCGCTCAGTTCAGCCTGGCGCGCAGATTAGCCCAACGACGCCACTGATGGCGGTGGTTCCGGCGACCAATCTCTGGGTTGATGCTAACTTCAAAGAAACCCAACTGGCGCACATGCGCATTGGCCAGAAGGCGACCATCGTCAGTGACATCTACGGCGACGACGTGAAGTACACCGGCAAAGTGGTTGGCCTTGATATGGGTACCGGCAGCGCGTTCTCACTGCTCCCTGCGCAAAACGCCACCGGCAACTGGATCAAAGTGGTTCAGCGTCTGCCTGTGCGTATTGAGCTGGATGAGAAACAGCTCGCCGAGCATCCGCTGCGTATTGGCCTGTCGACGCTGGTGAAGGTGGATACCTCCGATCGCGGCGGCGAAATGCTGGCCAACCAGGTGCGTAACAGTCCGGTTTACGAAAGTAACGCCCGCGAGATCAATCTCGACCCGGTGAACAAACTGATTAACGACATCGTGCAGGCTAACGCCAACTAATCAGGGGTGAGCGTAATGCAACAGCAACAACCGCAGAAGCCGCTGGAGGGGGCGCAGCTGGTCATTATGACCATCGCGCTGTCGCTGGCGACCTTTATGCAGGTGCTGGATTCGACGATCGCCAACGTCGCCATCCCGACGATTGCCGGTAACCTGGGCTCTTCCCTGAGCCAGGGAACCTGGGTCATCACCTCGTTCGGGGTGGCGAACGCCATTTCGATTCCGATTACCGGCTGGCTTGCCAAGCGCGTGGGAGAGGTAAAACTTTTTACCTGGTCCACCATCGCCTTCGTCATCGCCTCATGGGCGTGCGGCGTCTCCAGCAGCCTGACGATGCTGATTTTCTTCCGCGTCATTCAGGGGATTGTCGCCGGGCCGCTGATCCCGCTGTCGCAGAGCCTGTTGTTAAACAACTATCCGCCTGCTAAACGAGCCATCGCGCTGGCGCTGTGGTCGATGACGGTGATCGTCGCCCCTATCTGCGGCCCTATCCTCGGCGGCTACATCAGCGATAACTATCACTGGGGTTGGATTTTCTTCATCAACGTGCCGATTGGTGCTGTGGTGGTGCTGCTGACCCTGCAAAGCCTGCGTGGACGTGAAACCCGCACCGAGCAGCGTCGTATCGACGCCATCGGCCTGGCGCTGCTGGTGATTGGTATCGGTAGCCTGCAGGTGATGCTCGACCGAGGAAAGGAACTCGACTGGTTCAACTCCACGGAGGTTGTGGTGCTGACCATTGTCGCGGTCATTGCCATCAGCTTCCTGATTGTCTGGGAGCTGACGGACGACAACCCGATAGTCGATCTGTCGCTCTTTAAGTCCCGAAACTTTACCATCGGCTGCCTCTGTATCAGCCTCGCCTACATGCTCTACTTCGGCGCGATCGTTCTGCTGCCGCAGCTATTGCAGGAGGTATATGGCTACACGGCGACCTGGGCGGGTCTGGCCTCGGCACCGGTAGGTCTGTTGCCGGTTATCCTGTCGCCGATTATTGGCCGTTTTGCGCATAAGCTCGACATGCGGCGTCTGGTGACGTTCAGCTTCATTATGTACGCGGTGTGCTTCTACTGGCGTGCTTACACCTTCGAACCGGGGATGGACTTTGGCGCATCGGCGTGGCCGCAGTTTATTCAGGGCTTTGCGGTGGCGTGCTTCTTTATGCCGTTAACGACCATTACGCTTTCAGGCTTGCCGCCGGAGCGTATGGCAGCGGCATCGAGTTTGTCGAACTTCACCCGTACGCTGGCCGGTTCCATCGGGACGTCAATCACCACCACGATGTGGACAAACCGGGAAGCGTTGCACCACGCTCAGCTCACCGAGTCGGTTACCCCGTATAATCCGAATGCTCAGCAGATGTACGATCAGCTGCAGGGCCTGGGAATGACTCAGCAGCAGGCATCCGGCTGGCTGGCACAGCAGATAACGAATCAGGGCCTGATTATCTCGGCGAATGAAATCTTCTGGATGTCGGCGGGGATTTTCATTGTGCTGCTGGGGCTTATCTGGCTTGCCAAACCGCCGTTCGGTGCGGGCGGCGGCGGCGGCGGCGCTCACTGACAAAAAAGCCAGTTCGTGATGAACTGGCTTTTTTTATTCTTCTTTCGCTAAGCTGTGCCCGGTGTCACTGGCGCTTACCGGGCCTACAAATCATCACAGCTTGTTGTCGTTGTAGGCCTGATAAGCGAAGCGCCATCAGGCAGAAGCGGCTAGATATGGAGCTCTTGCAGCTTCTCTTTCGGCAGCGCCAGCTCATCGTTGCTGTTGACGCGAACGCCGCGGTCAATAATGTGACGGGCGATTTCCTGGGCTTCTTCCAGGGAGTGCATGGTGTAGGTTCCGCACTGGTAGACGTTCAGCTCCGGGATCTGGTTCTGCTCTTTCACCTTCAGCACGTCCGCCATTGCCGCTTTCCAGGCTTCAGCCACGCGACTTTCGTCTGGGGTACCAATCAGGCTCATGTAGAACCCGGTACGGCAGCCCATTGGGGAGATGTCGATGATCTCCACGCCGTTGCCGTTCAGGTGATCGCGCATGAAGCCTGCAAACAGATGCTCCAGGGTGTGGATCCCACGCTCCGGCATCACTTCCTGGTTCGGCACGCAAAAGCGCAGATCGAAGACTGTGATCTCGTCGCCGTGCGGCGTGTGCATGGTTTTGGCCACGCGAACAGCAGGCGCTTCCATTCGGGTATGGTCGACAGTGAAGCTATCTAATAACGGCATTTTGTCTCCTCCGAACTCTTCGCTTCCTCTTGTGCCATCAGGGCCGCGAGGAAAAAACGCCGAAGAGTGTGATTTTTTATAAAATTAAATGAACTCTTTGTTCCCGGGCGAGTCTGAATATATGAAAGACGCGCATTTGTTATCATCATCCCTGTTTTCAGAGATGAAATTTTGGCCACATTTATTGTGGCCTTTTTCTTTTCTGTCAGGCGTGACGCGCAACCAGGTCAGAAAACGGCTCCGTATCTGCCGCTTCAATCTCACGCTGACGAGCCCACGAGGCTTCCTGCTCCGCTTCAAAATCCGCTTCGCTTAAAATCTCCAGCGGCTCCTCACGCAGCATCGTCCGGTACTGTTCACCCAGCGCTTTGCCGGTGCCGCCAATGCCAGTATCAAGCATAGAACGCAAAATACGGGCTGAGAAAGTTAATTCAGGATTATCAAAGCCTGCAACCAGCTCTTCGCACACCTTCTGATACGCATCCCCGCCTTCAATGCTGTCCAGGGTCTGCGCCACACGTTTAAGATCCGCGAACAGATCCTTACCGACTTTCGCCAGCGGGAACTGCGCTGTTTCACAGCCAATACCCAACGTCAGGCCAGGCTTGCGCCCTTCCAGAATCACGCGATTCCAGTTGGTGCGGGTACACAGCAGCTCATCACTGCTCATCTCTGGCGCATCGGCCAGCACACACCAGACCATAAACAGATCGAGGAAGCGAACCTGCTGTTCGTCGACGCCAATCGGCGAGAACGGGTTGATATCCAGCGAACGCACTTCGATGTATTCAATACCGCCACGCAGCAGCGCGTCCGACGGCGTTTCACCACTGCGGGTGACGCGTTTCGGGCGGATTGGCGCATACAGTTCGTTCTCAATCTGCAAAATGTTGCTGTTGATTTGCAGGTACTTACCGTCTTTTTCGAGGCCGATTTTCGCGTACTCTTCCGACGGCGTTTTGATCGCCCGCTTCAATCCTGCCACATACTCGTGCAGATCGTTAAACGTAATACCGAGATTGCTTTGCGACTTATTGGTATAACCCAAATCGCTCAGACGCAGCGACGTCGCGTACGGCAGGTAGTACATCCCGCCTTCCGTTTTCTCAAACGGCAGCGTGGTCGGTTTGCCCTGCAGGAACGAAGAGCAAATCGCGGGAGATGCACCGAACAGATACGGAATCACCCAACCGAAGCGATAATAGTTACGGATCAGACGGAAATAGCCCGCCGAGATGGCCTCTTTGCCCTGCTCTTTATCTTCGACGCCACACTTCGCCTGCCAGAACGCCATCGGCAATGAGAAGTTGTAATGCACGCCGGAGATGGTCTGCATCAGCGCGCCATAGCGGTTTTTCAGTCCTTCGCGATACAGCGTTTTCAGGCGTCCGACGTTCGAACTGCCGTACTGCGCCAGTTCAATATCCTGCCCTGGCGCGATGTAGCACGGCATGCTCAGCGGCCACATACGCTCGTCGCCGATGTGACGTGCGGTGTAGCGGTGCACATCGCGCAGCAGCGTCAGCATGTGGTCGATATCGCCGTCTACCGGCGTGATAAATTCCAGCAGCGCTTCGGCGAAGTCTGTGGTGATCCATTTGTGGGTCAGTGCTGAACCCAGCGTTTCCGGATGGCCCGTTGTTGCTAATGAGCCATCTGCGTTCACGCGCAGGGTTTCACGCTCAAGACCGCGTTGAATGCCCTGTACCGCCTGTGGATGCTTTTCCAGCCAGGCCAGCGCCTGTGATACGTCCGGGATCAAATTGACCTCCCGCCTGTCGAAATCGTTTTATTAAGCATAATTGTCATGGTTGACGAGTAAAGGTCACAATCAGTCCAATTAGTGCCACCACGTCATGCCCGTGATCGTTGCCGCGGCGATGGCCACGTAGCGCAACGCCTTGCCAAGGCATAAGAAAAAAAGCACTGGTCCCCAGGACAGACGCATCCATCCTGCCAGGACACAAAGCAAATCGCCGATAACCGGCATCCAGCTCAGTAACAGTGTGGCTGCCCCATAACGTCTTAGCCAGCCCACTGCTTTCTCCCGCCAACGCGAATTATCACGCAGCGGAAATAAACGCCCAAGAATAACGTTAGTTACCCCTCCAAGGCTATTACCCATTGTTGCTATTAACACGAGGAGCCAGGGATGACTGACGCCCGCCAGCAGCATGCCAACCAGCACAACTTCAGAATTGCCCGGGAGCAGCGTGGCGCTGAGAAAGCTGCTGGCGAAAAGGGAAAGGAGCGGCAGCGCGTCACTCAAAGCAGGCGCACGTCCACAACATCCATGCCTGCGCTTTTAGCCGCCTGAATACCGAAATCGGCATCTTCAAACACTACGCACTTTTCAGGCGCGACACCGATAAGTTCGGCACACAGCAAAAACGTGTCCGGTGCGGGTTTATGGTGTTTAACATGATCGGCAGCAACGACGGCTGTGAAGTACTGGCGAAGTCCCAGATGGTTCAACAGCGCTTCTGCTATCGCACTTTCGCTGCCTGTGCCCACCGCCATAGGACGGCGCCCGTGCCACTCTTTCACGACGTCAATCAGCGGCAGAGGACGTACGGTATCCAGCAGCATCGCCTTCACCGCATCGGTCTTTTCGCGCGCCAGCTGATGCGGATCAAGCGTGGCATTGTTCATTTCAATAACCGATTGCGCGATGCGCCAGGTCGGTGAGCCATTCAGTGCCGCCATAGCCTGCGCCTCATAGCGCATGCCATAACGACCGAGAACCTCATGCCATGCCTTCAGATGAGTGGGTTCAGTATCAAGGATGGTGCCATCCATGTCGAAAATCAGCCCTGCATAACGCTCGTACATCATGTCCTCACTCATCGGATAACGAAACGTTATTTTAACGTAAAAAGGGAGTGATTGTCGCCGTCGGCTGAAAATAGCAAAGGCACCCGAAGGTGCCTTGATGATGCTGAACAATCCGATTTATTTCACCTGCATGTCGTTCTCTACGACGCGCACGCCCGTCACGTTACGGGTAATCTCCACCGCACGATTGGCAATTTTCTGAGAAGAGACAAAACCGCTCAGCTGCACGCGCCCTTTAAAGGTCACGACGCTGATTTCGTTGGATTTGACATCTTTGTCGCTGAACAGCGCAGATTTCACCTTCGTGGTGATCACGGTGTCATCGATGTAGCCGCCGGTGCTTTCCTTAGTGGAAGATCCCGCACAGCCTGCGAGGGAGACGCTAACGATGAGGGCTGCACAGAATGCAGAGACAGCTTTGAACCATTTCATGGATTTCTCTCCTTGCTACCTGAAAAAAGAATGACAGAGTTAAATTAGCCTGGAAGGAGGAAAATGCCAATATGGAACAAGTGGTTGAGGAGTGTTCTGAAGAGTTAAAACAGGTATCAGGACAAGAAAGGAGAATATGGTGCATCCGGGAGGATTCGAACCTCCGACCGCTCGGTTCGTAGCCGAGTACTCTATCCAGCTGAGCTACGGATGCATCGGG
>NZ_OBEF01000019.1 GCF_900215375.1 Enterobacter sp. CC120223-11
GTTCAATCTGAGCCATGATCAAACTCTTCAATTTAAGTTTGATGCTCGTGAATTAAACTTCGTAATGAATTACGTATGTTCACTCAGAGACTTGGTATTCATTTTTCGTCTTGCGACGTTAAGAATCCATGTCACTTTGAGTGCCCACACAGATTGTCTGATAAATTGTTAAAGAGCAGTGAAACGCGGCTTTCGCTCGCCGTTTCGAGGTCCCGTATAATACGTTTTCCTCATTCAGAGTCAAGCGTTTATTTTCGCTTTTCTCTGTCAGAATTTCCGGAGAAACCCTGCTGAGCCGGCGGCTTGTTTGCCGTTGTTCCGTGTCAGTGGAGGCGCATTATAGGGAGTTCTGAGACGTTGACAAGCCCTGTTTGCAAAAAACTTTTCAACCGTCTCTTTTTTACTCAAATGCCTATTAATCACACAGCTTTTCAAGCATTTCGAAGCCATAACGCTGCAAAACGGGTAAAAGTTGCTCAGTTTCCGGCGTGAGGGCCATACAGAAGGCCACATTTTCTTCTGATGATTTTGCATCAGGGGCTTCATGTTCAAGCAGCCAGGCCGTGCGTCGCGCGATTGCCGCCCCGGAATCCACTAATCGGGTACCCTCCGGCAGGACTTCAAGCAGCTCGTCCTGTAAAAGAGGAAAATGCGTGCAACCCAGTACGACCGTGTCTGGTGGCTCTGGCATTCTCAACCACGGACGTAGAATTCTGCGCAGCTCTTCCAGCGGCACCGGCTCGCCGTGCAGCTTCGCTTCCGCCAGGACCACCAACTCCGCCGAACCCAGCATTTCAATCTGACACTCATTGGCGAAACGCTCGATAAGTTCACGCGTATAAGGACGCTTTACCGTGCCACGTGTTGCCAGCAGGCCCACTACGCCATTTGCGGTCAACCGTGCAGCGGGTTTTATCGCCGGTACGACACCGACAACCGGGAAAGCAAACTTCTCGCGTAATGCGGGGAGGGAAACGGTGCTTGCGGTGTTACAGGCAATCACAGCCAGGGCAAGAGGGTAACGCGCCTGCACAGCCGTAACGATTTCCAGCACGCGTTCAACGATAAACGCTTCACTCTTTTCGCCGTAGGGAAAGGCAACGTTATCGAAGGCGTAGATATAATGGAGATCCGGCAGCAGGTGCCGAATCTCATCATAAACCGACAACCCACCGACTCCGGAATCAAAAACCAGGACGGTGGGACGTGGATCAGAAGGTGTAGCTGCCAGACAAGGTGTATTCCCGTCCTGCAGTTTCGTAGCCATAAACTGTCTCGTAATCTTTATCGAACAGGTTGGCGATTTTACCACGAACAGTGAGGTGAGAGGTGACCGGATATGAAACGGCGAGATCCCACAGGCTGACACCGCCCATTTTGACGGTCTGATAGGTATTGAAATCCGTATCGTAGCGGCTGCCGAGGTAGTGATAAGTCACACCCCAGTCAAAATCATAGACCTGCCAGTCGAGCTGATACTTCACCTGCTGCTTAGCGCGACGCAGTAACAGTTCGTTGGTCTGTGCATCGCGGGCATCCAGATAGTCATAGCTTACCGTGTGCGCCAGAGGCCCTGTATCGAAGGATGCTGTCGCTTCAATGCCTTTGATGCGCGCTTTGCCCACGTTGTAGTACTGCTGGAGATGGCTGTCATAATCAATCAGGTTGTCCACGTCATTGCGGTAACCCGACAGACGCCAGTTCACGCCCGCCGTTAAGCCCTCAAATGCCCCTTCCCACTGCTTGCTCTCTTCCGGGTCGAGATCTTTATTGCCGTAGAAGCCATAAAGCTGACCAAGATTCGGCGCTTTGAACGCTGTGCCGTAGGAGGCGACGAAGCGATAGCCTTCGACAAACTCCCATGCCGCGCTGCCCTGCCAGGTGCCATGAGTGCCAAACTGCGAGTTGTCATCGCTGCGTGCCGCGCCTTCAAAGGTGAAGTCGCCGAACTGCTGCAGGCCGGTCAGATAAAGGCCGGTGTTACGGATCTCATAGCCGTCCGTAACGTAACTGGTACCTGGCTCAGTCGTCTGCTTCTGCCAGTCCACACCCGCGCCGATGTTGCCATGACCCACGTCGACCGAGTTAGCCCATTGCAGATTGTACTGCTGCACTTCATCCAGCGTTGCCGACGAATCGTAGCGGCCGAAGTTCGGATCGTAGTTGTAGTCTTTGCTGTGGCTGTAGCTTGAGAGCAGTTGGGAATGGAAAATGTCGTTATTGAAGCGAACGCCCGCATCCCACGTCTGGCTGTAGAGCTGACGCGTATCCAGCGTGCCGTAAGCGCTGTAGTAACCGTCGTAGGCCGTACGGTTGTCGTAACCATAGCCGCGAACAAAAGCGCTCCACTCATCGGAGAAATTGTGCTCCAGCGCGCCGTACAGCGTTTTACTCATAAAGCCGTCGCGATCCGGCTGCGCCACGCCACCGGTGTTTCCATCCGCCACAACGTCATAACCTTTGCTGTAGGTGTAATCTCCCGAAAGCGTCACACGCGTGCTATCGCCCAACGTCTGCTGCGTGCTGCCGCCGTAATTCTGATAGCCGTTGGAGCCCACGCCCGCATTCAGCGTAGTGCCGTCTTTATCGCGCGTGGTAATGATGTTGACCACGCCGCCAATCGCGTCGGAACCGTACACCGCCGAACGCGGTCCGCGGATATATTCGATGCGTTGCACGAGGCTAATCGGGAACTGACTTAAATCAGAAGAACCGCTGACACCCGCCTGATTCAGGCGCACGCCGTCCACCAGAATCAGAACATGGCTTGAATTGGTGCCGCGGATAAATAAAGAAGACTGTTGGCCCAGGCCGCCGTTTTGCGCAATATTCACGCCCGGCAGACGGCGCATCACATCGACAACAGACTGAGACTGCCAGCGGTCGATATCCTGACGAGTCACAACGCTGACCGGGGCCAGCACCGTATTGAGAGGTTGTTCAAAACGATTTGCCGAAACGACCATCGTGTCTGAGCCGTTGTCCTGCGCCCAGCCAGAAAAAGCTGTGACGGAGAGCGCCGTCAGCAGCGAAGCTTTTTTAATCATTGTTAAAAGCATCCAGTAAATAGGAAGGATGCCGCTGGTCTCATGGCTATTCGCGAGCATGAGGATCCGTTGCGACGTACTCCGGCAGGTCTTCGGGCTTGAAGGCCCCCGAAAGTTCGGGGCAGAGAAATGATGACTTCCCGCCAGCTGGCAGTGTCTGCTTACGCTCTCATTTCGCCTTACTTTACCGCTGCGCGTCAGCTCCAGATTTGCACTGGATTCCCATTTAACTCACAAGACCGGAAACAGGATGCTACATTCAGAAACATGCAGATGTCCAGACTGCTATTCACGGCACTCAGGCTATCGAAGGCTGGACATCCTGTGAGCATTCCCTACAATCGCCGCGTTATTTCTCTCTTACAGGAAGCATCATGACCCCTGAACACCTGCCGACAGAACAGTACGAGGCCCAACTGGCGGAGAAAGTCGTCCGTCTGCAAAGCATGATGGCGCCGCATAATGCGCCGGTTCCGGAGGTGTTCCGCTCACCTGTCAGCCACTACCGCATGCGCGCAGAATTCCGTATGTGGCACGACGGCGATGACCTGTACCACATCATTTTCGATCAGGAAACGAAGCAGCGTATTCGCGTGGATAGCTTCCCGGCCGCCAGCGAGCTTATCAATGCGCTGATGAAAGCCGTGCTGGATGGCGTGAAGGCAGAGAAAACGCTGCGCCACAAGCTGTTCCAGATTGATTACCTGACCACCGTCAGCAACCAGGCCATCGTCTCGCTGCTGTACCATAAAAAGCTGGACGATGAATGGCAGGCTGCGGCAACAGCGCTGCGGGATGCGCTGCGTGCGGCAAACCTGAACGTGCACCTGATTGGCCGTGCGACAAAAACTAAAATCATGCTGGATCAGGACTTTATCGACGAGCGCCTGCCCGTCGGTGGCCGTGAAATGATTTATCGCCAGGTCGAAAACAGCTTCACCCAGCCAAATGCGGCAATGAACGTGCAGATGCTGGAATGGGCGTTGAATGCCACGCAAGGCTCGAAAGGGGATCTGCTGGAGCTGTATTGCGGCAACGGTAATTTCTCCCTGGCGCTGGCGCGCAACTTCGATCGCGTGCTGGCCACTGAAATCGCCAAGCCTTCAGTTGCCGCCGCCCAGTACAACATTGCGGCGAACCACATTGATAATGTGCAGATTATTCGTATGTCAGCGGAAGAGTTTACCCAGGCGATGAACGGCGTGCGTGAATTTAACCGTTTGCAGGGTATCGATCTGAAGAGCTATCAGTGCGAGACGATTTTCGTCGATCCACCGCGCAGCGGGCTGGACAGCGAAACCGAGAAGATGGTGCAGGCTTACCCGCGTATTCTGTACATTTCCTGTAATCCGGAAACGCTGTGTAAGAACCTGGAAACTTTAGGCCAGACGCACAAAGTTGAGCGCCTGGCGCTGTTCGATCAGTTCCCGTACACGCATCATATGGAATGCGGCGTCTGGCTGACGAAGAAATAATGTTTTTGTAGGCCAGGTGAGCAACGCGCCACCTGCCAGAGATGCCGGGTGGCGGCCACGCCTTACCCGGCCGACTTTTCAGTTACTCTGCAATCTCCGCTTTGCGGTTACGCATGCGGAAACCAATCCAGAACACCATCATCACCGACAGCACCGCCGGGAAGAAGTTAGAGCCGATATCCGGGTATTCCGCACGCACCACTGTGCTGTAGACCAGTACGCCAAGGATGAAACACGCCGCGGCAAGACCAGGCAAACCCACTGGCATGGTGCGGTTCTGATAACGCTGATGCAGGCAGTAAACCGTCAGAACCAGCGCAATCAAAGGAAAGAGTGAGAAAGGTACAATCGAGCTGAAGAGGGCTGCAAATGTGCCGTTAATGGATAAGCCAGCCACCAGCGCCAGCAACAACGTACCTCGGTCTTGACCTGTCTGTTTCATTGCTCGTCCTTCGTTATTCGGAAATGAGTGTCGTTTTCTCTTGTTCGCGGCGATACCAGTAATACGCGCCTTTGGAGATCATCCGCAGCTGCAGTACCAGTCGCTCTTCTAGTTGCCGGCGCTGTTCAGGGCTGACATCCAGCGCTTCCGCGCCCGCACTGAACACGATGGTCACCATCGCTTCCGCCTGCGCTTCAGTGAAAGCACGGGGCATGTGGTTTTCGATTTCGAGATAGTCCGCAAGTTCCGCAATGAAGTGCTGAATTTCGCGGGCAACGGCGGCACGAAACGCCGCCGAGGTTCCGGAACGTTCGCGGAGTAATAAACGAAATGCGTTGGGATTGTTGCCGATAAACTCCATAAAGGTCGACACGGAGGTGCGGATCACGCTGCCGCCTTTGGCGATGCGCTGGCGCGCCTGGCGCATCAGCTGGCGCAGCATCAGCCCGCTTTCATCGACCATGGTTAAACCCAGTTCATCCACATCGCGAAAATGACGATAGAAGGAGGTCGGCGCAATACCCGCCTCGCGCGCCACTTCACGCAGGCTGAGGCTGGCAAAACTGCGTTCTGCACTCAGTTGACTGAATGCGGCTTCCACCAGCGAACGCCGGGTTTTTTCTTTTTGTTGTGCTCTGACGCCCATCACGATGTCTGAATCCTTCCATCTGCCTTGCTGGCACTATACCAGAGATTAAAACTAATCTGTTTCAGGCGCTTTGTGAATGAATGTTTACGGGCGGTTTGTGCTTTAACACCTCAAAAAAGCACAACGATAATTGGGTTATCCTGCCGATGATGTTACTATTCTGTTGCTTTTATGTATAAGAACAGGTAAGCCTTACCATGCCACACACCTACGATTATGATGCAATAGTAATTGGTTCTGGCCCGGGCGGCGAAGGTGCCGCAATGGGGCTGGTGAAACTCGGCGCCCGAGTCGCCGTGATTGAGCGCTACCATAACGTCGGCGGCGGTTGCACCCACTGGGGCACCATCCCGTCGAAAGCGCTCCGCCACGCCGTCAGCCGTATCATCGAATTTAACCAGAACCCTCTCTACAGCGACCACTCCCGACTTCTTCGTTCTTCCTTTGCCGACATCCTCAATCATGCCGACAGCGTGATTAATCAGCAGACGCGGATGCGCCAGGGATTCTACGAGCGTAACCACTGCGAAATTCTGCAAGGCAACGCGCACTTTATTGATGAGCACACCATTGCGCTGGAGTGCCACGACGGCTCCGTTGAAACGATCACCGCCGAAAAATTCGTGATTGCCTGCGGCTCGCGCCCGTATCGCCCGGACGACGTTGATTTCAGCCATCCGCGCGTGTACGACAGCGACTCAATCCTTAGCCTGCACCATGAACCACGTCACGTGATCATCTACGGTGCCGGGGTGATCGGTTGTGAATATGCCTCGATCTTCCGTGGAATGGAGGTCAAAGTCGACCTGATCAACACCCGCGATCGCCTGCTGGCCTTCCTCGATCAGGAGATGTCAGATTCCCTCTCGTATCACTTCTGGAACAGCGGCGTGGTGATTCGCCACAACGAAGAGTACGAGAAAATCGAAGGCATGGACGATGGGGTGATCATGCACCTGAAGTCCGGCAAGAAGCTGAAAGCCGACTGCCTGCTTTACGCCAACGGACGCACCGGGAACACAGACTCACTGGCGCTGGAACACATCGGCCTGCAAACCGACAGCCGCGGTCAGCTGAAGGTAAACAGCATGTATCAGACAGCCATTCCGCACATTTATGCGGTCGGCGACGTGATCGGCTACCCGAGCCTCGCTTCTGCGGCCTACGATCAGGGCCGAATTGCGGCACAGGCAGTGGTGAAAGGTGAAGCGACAGCGCACCTGATTGAGGACATTCCGACAGGCATTTACACCATTCCGGAAATCAGCTCCGTCGGCAAAACCGAGCAGCAGTTGACGGCGATGAAGGTGCCTTACGAAGTAGGCCGGGCGCAGTTTAAGCACCTGGCGCGAGCGCAGATCGTCGGCATGAACGTGGGCACCCTGAAAATCCTTTTCCATCGGGAAACCAAGGAGATTCTGGGCATTCACTGCTTTGGTGAGCGCGCGGCCGAAATCATTCACATCGGCCAGGCGATAATGGAGCAAAAAGGCGGTGGCAACACCATCGAGTACTTCGTTAACACCACCTTTAACTACCCGACGATGGCGGAAGCCTATCGGGTAGCGGCGCTGAATGGCTTAAACCGCCTTTTTTAACGGCTTATCGAAATGGCCATCCATCTGCGTGCGGATGGCCTCTGCCAGCTGCTCATAGCGGCTGCGCAGCGGTGAACCCGGACGATACACCAGCCCCACCGTACGACGCGGCTCCGGCTTAATGCACGGCAGATAAATCACGCCATCGCGTTTGCGTTCAGGCGGCACGGAGAGCGCAGGTAACAGCGTAATTCCGCTGCCAGCAGCCACCATGTTGCGCAGCGTTTCCAGGCTCGTGGCGCGGAAATGGGTGTCTTCGTCTGCGCCCGCCTCGAAGCAGAAGCCCATCGCCTGGTCGCGCAGGCAGTGGCCGTCTTCCAGCATTAGCAGCTTTTCTCCGGCCAGATCGGCCATCGGCACGACGTCGCGATTCGCCCAAGGGTGATCTTCGTAAATCGCCAGCATCATCGGCTCATCAAACAGCGGAACCTCAATAAAGGCCTCACTCTCTTTGACCAGGGCGAGGATCGCGCAGTCCAGCTTACCGCTGTCGAGCTGCGCCAGCAGCTGATGCGTTTGCGCTTCATGCAGATACATTTCGAGTTTCGGGAACGTCTGGTGCAGCATCGGGATAATCTGCGGCAGCAGATAAGGCCCAACGGTCGGGATAAGGCCGATATGCAGCGGCCCGGACATCGTTTCGCCCTGCTGGCTCGCCATCTCCTTGAGCACTTTTACCTCGCGCAGCACGGTACGCGCCTGGTCCACCAGCAGCAAACCTGCCTGAGTGAACAGCACTTTACGGCTGGTGCGCTCCAGCAGCATCACGCCGAGCTCATCTTCCAGCTTGCGAATCTGCCCGCTCAGCGTCGGCTGGCTTACGTGGCAGGAATCCGCCGCACGGCGAAAATGACGATGTTCGGCAAGCGCCACCAGGTATTCAAGATCACGAATATTCATTCTTCATCCTCCGTCGCCACGATAGTTCGTGGCGATAGATAGCATAGCAATGAACGATTATCCCTATCAAGCCTTGTGGTCAATAATACTCCACAGAAACGAGGCGGTATCTCATTTAACCCTTGAAGCCACCGACCCGTTCAAAGTTTCTCTCTGATATGAAAAACGAAAGCCAACGTGAACTTTGCGGACCCCGTGGTCCGCTTTTTTTTTGCGTAAAAAAGCCCGGCGGTTAGCCAGGCTTAGTATTTTCCCCCTCTCCCTAACCCTCTCCCAAAGGGAGAGGGAACCAATCTGGCCCCTCTCCACGTGGGAGAGGGGTTGGAGAGAGGGCATCAGATCGCAGAGGACTTAACCCAACCGCGTCTTCGCATCAGCAATCGCCTGTGCCACCTGCTTCGGCGACACGCCACCTTTGGCGGCACGTTTATCAAGGCAGGACTGCAGCAACAGAATCGGATAAACATCTTCGCCAATCACTGCGCTGAATTTTTGCAGATCGGACAAGGGCAGATCTTCCAGCGGTTTGCCCTGACGAATGGCTTCCACCACCGCTTCACCGACGATATGGTGCGCTTCACGGAATGGAACACCTTTGGCGACCAGGTAATCCGCCAGTTCAGTTGAGTTGGCGTAGCCCTGCTGTGCCGCTTCCTGGCAGCGCGGGCGCTTCACCTGAATGCCGTCGAGCACCAATGCGCCCATATGCAGACAGTCGAGCCAGGTGTCGAGCGCGTCGAACAGCCCCTCTTTGTCTTCCTGCATATCTTTGTTGTACGCCAGCGGCAGACCTTTCAGGGTCATCATCATGCCCGTCAGGGCGCCCTGCACGCGGCCGCATTTGCCGCGAATCAGCTCCAGCGCATCCGGGTTTTTCTTCTGTGGCATCAGGGAAGAACCAGACGTCACGCGGTCGGAAAGCTCCACGAAGCCCGCTTCGCCAGAGTTGAAGAAAATCAGGTCTTCTGCAAAGCGTGATAAATGCACCATGCCGATGGATGCATTCGACAGCAGTTCCAGCACGTGGTCGCGGTCAGAGACGCTATCGAGACTGTTACGGGTCGCCGAGGCAAAACCTAACCAGCCCGCCAGCTGCTCACGATCGATTTCATAGGCCGTGCCCGCCAGCGCGCCGCTGCCGAGTGGGCTGACATCAAGACGTCTTAGCGTATCCTGCAAACGGCTTTCATCGCGGGCCAGCATTTCAACATACGCCAGGCACCAGTGGGCAAAAGTCACCGGCTGGGCACGCTGCAAATGCGTGTAGCCCGGCATGACCGCGTCCTGATTATTCTTCGCCGTTTCCACCAGCGCGGTTTGCAGCTGGCGGCTGGCGCTCAACAGTTCGGTGATGGTGTCTTTGCACCACAGCTTCAGGTCGGTGGCGACCTGGTCGTTACGGCTACGGCCGGTGTGCAACTTTTTGCCCAACTGGCCGACTTTATCGATGAGTTTGCCTTCAACCCAGCTGTGAATGTCTTCGGCATCGCTTTCAAGGATTTGCTGCGGATTGGCGCGAACCTCTTCGAGCAGAACGTTCAGCGCTTCTTCAAGCTGCTGTTGTTCCGCAGCGGTGAGTACGTTCACCGTCACCAGCGCTTTAGACCAGGCCACAGAGCCAACGATATCCTGCTCCGCCAGGCGATAGTCAAAGCGCAAAGAGTCGTTGAACTGTTTGAACCGCTGATCTGCTGCCTGAGTAAAACGCCCGCCCCAAAGTGCCATAACCATTTTCCTTAAGATTCATTGAGTATTGCCGGAATGGATCCAGCCAGAAAACAACCCTCACCCCTGCCCTCTCCCTGAGGGAGAGGGAGAAAACCGGCTCCAGCCAGTTCCCTCGCCTCTTTGGGGAGAGGGTTAGGGTGAGGGGAAAGTATTAAGCCAGAATACGAGTACCAATTGGCGTGCCGTTGAACAGCGACGGCAGCTGCTCGGCGTGACGCCATGAGGCGATATCCACCGGACGACCCAGCGTGCGGGCTGCATCCAGCGCCGCATTCACTTTGACGATCATGCCGTCGGTGATGATGCCCTGGTCAATCAGCTGTTCTGCCTTCGCCGCCGTCATTTCCGCGATGCGCTGGCCTTTGCCATCAAGAATTCCGCTCACGTCAGAGAGCAGAATCAGATCTGCGCCCAGGGTTGCCGCCAGCGCCGTTGCCGCCTGGTCGGCGTTGACGTTCATCAGCTGACCTTCTTCGGTCACGCCAATGGAGCTCACCACCGGCAGGAAACCGCCTTCCAGCAGCGTGTTAATCAGTTTTGGCGAACCTGGTTTTGCCAGCCCCACGTGGCCCAGCTCTTCATCGAGCTGCGTCACCTTCACGCTGTCGCCATCGCCAAGATACAGGCCGACAGAAGCAATGTGGTGCTTCTTCGCCCACGCCAGCAGCGTTTTGTTCGCCGTACCCGCCAGCGCACCGGTAATAATGTCAATCTGATCGGCAGGCGTAACGCGCAGGCCATTTTTCTTCTTCACTGGCAGGTTGAGGCCTTTCATCAGCTCATCCACCACGCAGCCGCCGCCGTGCACAATCACCAGCGGACGTTTGTGCTCCGCCCGGTAGTTCACCAGCGCGCTGAACAGACGCTCCAGCGCTTCTTCACTGTCCAGCAGCACACCACCGAGTTTGATAATCAAAGGATTCATCGTCACGTATCCATTAAAGAAGAGACTGGGTTTCAGCAAAGCCGAAACGAATATTAGCGCACTGCATCGCCTGCGCCGCCGCGCCTTTCAGCAGGTTATCCTCAGCGGCAACCACAATCAGATGCTCGCCCTGCACGGCAAAGCCGATATCGCAGAACGGCAGGCCGACAACATTCTTCAGCGCTGGAACACCTTTGTCATACAGGCGCACCAGCGGTTTATCGGCATACGCCTGAGCGAAGGTATCCGCCACCTGCTCACGGGTCACACCCGGTTTCAGGCGACAGGTAATGGTTTCCAGAATACCGCGCTTAAAGTTACCCAGATGTGGGGTAAAAATCACCTCTGCGCCTAAGTGAGTGGTAATTTCCGGATGATGGCGGTGGTTGAATATGCCGTAAGGCTGAAGGCTGACTTCGCAGAAGCTGTTGGAAATCGCCGCTTTGCGCCCCGCGCCGCTTACGCCACTGGTGGCGTTGATCACCGGCCACTGGGAAAGATCCAGCAGACCGGCGTCGATCAGTGGCTTCAGGGAGAGCTGCGCCGCCGTCGGGTAACAGCCCGGCACCGCAATCAGATTGGCTTCTTTAATTTTGTCGCTGCTCCACTCCGCCAGACCGTATACAGCCTGCTTCAGCAGCGCCGGATATTGGTGGGTGAAGCCATAATATTTCTGATAAAAATCAGCATCGTTGACGCGGAACGCGCCGGAAAGGTCGAACACGACGCAGCCTGCATCGAGGAACTGCGGCGCCAGATCGTGGCTCACTTCATGCGCCGTGGCGAGGAACACCACATCCACACCCGCGCTGAATTCGCGAATATCGGACATCGGCTGAAGCGGCAGATCGACCAGACCTTTCAGCTGCGGATGCAGGTCGGAGATTAACTTTCCGGCATCATTGCTTTGCGCTGAGACCGTCAAAGCGGTTATGTTCATGTGCGGATGGCGATTAACGTAGCTCACCAGCTCAGCGCCAGCATAACCGCTTGCGCCTACAATCAGCGTATTTAACATCGGGTTCCTTTATGCTCAACGATAATGTATTTTTATTCACAAATACTGCATGAATATTGATACTATCACGACCTGAGGTGTGTCAACAATGAAAAACAATTTACCGCCATTTATCGAGATTTACCGCGCATTGATCGCCACACCGTCCATCAGCGCCACCGAAGAATCCCTCGATCAAAGTAATGAAGGTTTAATCAATCTGCTGGCCGAGTGGTTCTCCACGCTGGGCTTTAAGGTAGAGATTCAGCCCGTGCCCGGAACCCGCCATAAATTCAATATGCTCGCCAGCACCGGCGAAGGTGCAGGCGGTCTGCTGCTGACCGGCCATACCGATACCGTACCCTTTGACGATGGGCGCTGGACGCGCGATCCCTTCACGCTGACCGAGCACGACAACAAGCTTTACGGCCTCGGCACCGCTGACATGAAAGGCTTCTTTGCGTTCATCCTGGATGCATTGCGCGATGTGGATGTGACACAGCTGAAAAAGCCGCTCTATATCCTGGCAACCGCCGATGAAGAAACCAGCATGGCAGGCGCGCGCTATTTCTCTGAGTCCACAAGCCTCCGTCCGGACTGCGCCATCATCGGCGAGCCAACCTCCTTACAGCCCGTTCGCGCCCATAAAGGCCATATCTCCAGCGCCATTCGCGTGCTTGGGCAGTCAGGCCACTCGAGCGATCCGGATCGCGGCGTGAACGCCATCGAACTGATGCACGACGCGATTGGCAGAATTATGCAATTGCGCGACTCGCTGAAAGAGCGCTATCACTACGACGCCTTTGCGGTGCCGTACCCAACGCTAAACCTGGGGGCGATTCATGGTGGCGATGCTTCCAACCGCATCTGTGCCTGCTGTGAACTGCATATGGACATTCGCCCACTGCCGGGCATGACGCTCGACGATCTCGAAGGGCTGTTAAACGATGCGCTGGCCCCGGTCAGTGAAAAATGGCCAGGCCGCCTGACGGTGTCTGAGCTGCATCCGCCAATTCCGGGTTACGCTTGCCCGCCGGATCACCAACTGGTGCAGGTTGTGGAAAAACTGCTCGGCACGAAAACCGAAGTGGTGAACTACTGCACCGAAGCGCCGTACATTCAGACGCTGTGTCCAACGCTGGTGCTCGGCCCGGGCTCCATCAATCAGGCGCACCAGCCGGATGAGTATCTCGAAACCCGCTTTATCAAACCTACGCGCGAACTGATTACTCAGGTTGTGCATCATTTTTGCTGGCACTGATTCTGTCTTCACCCTCTGTCCCTCAGAGGGTGATTCTCCTCACATTTCCATAAGTAGCGCTTATCTCACTGCCGCTGAGTTAACTTTGGCAAATTTCCGCCATTTTTTCGTTTGCTGAAGCGATTTCGCAGCAATTGACGTGGGGGTTTTTACGTGGCTTTATAAAGTGAACACGAGAAAAAAACTGAATACCTTGTCCGGACGATTTTGACTCACCACCCGCGGCTCCACTGCGGCTGTGCGAAATCCAGGGACATACATAAATGAGATGGGGTGTCTGGGGTAATGAACGAACAATATTCCGCTTTGCGTAGTAATGTCAGTATGCTCGGTAAGGTGTTAGGGGAAACCATCAAGGATGCCCTTGGCGAGAACATTCTTGATCGCGTTGAAACCATTCGTAAGTTGTCAAAATCCTCCCGTGCGGGCAATGAAGCCAACCGCCAGGAGCTGCTCACCACGTTGCAGAATCTCTCCAACGACGAGCTGCTGCCGGTCGCCCGCGCCTTCAGCCAGTTTCTGAATCTGGCGAATACCGCCGAGCAATACCACAGCATTTCGCCCAACGGCGAAGCGGCCAGCAACCCGGAAGTGATTGCCCGCACCCTGCGTAAACTCAAAGATCAGCCAAACCTGAACGAAGCCACCATTAAAAAAGCGGTGGAAGCGCTGTCGCTGGAGCTGGTGCTGACCGCACACCCGACGGAAATCACTCGCCGGACGCTGATCCACAAAATGGGCGAAATCAACAACTGCCTGAAGCAGCTGGATAACAAAGACATCGCCGATTACGAACGCCACGCACTGATGCGCCGCCTGCGCCAGCTGATTGCCCAGTCATGGCACACCGATGAAATTCGTAAGCACCGCCCGAGCCCGGTGGATGAAGCCAAATGGGGCTTTGCGGTTGTGGAAAACAGCCTGTGGGAAGGCGTGCCGAATTATCTGCGCGAGCTGAACGAACAGCTGGAAGATAATCTTGGCTATCAGCTGCCGGTCGATTTCGTGCCCGTTCGCTTCACCTCCTGGATGGGCGGCGACCGCGACGGCAACCCGAACGTGACCGCCGATATCACCCGCACCGTGCTGCTGCTGGGCCGCTGGAAAGCCACCGATCTGTTCCTGAAAGATATTCAGTTGCTGATCTCCGAGCTGTCGATGGTCGAGTGTACCGATGAGCTGCGAGCCTACGTAGGCGAAGCAGGTGAAGCCGAACCGTATCGCTACTTGCTGAAAACAATTCGCAGCCAGCTGATTGCGACACAGGCCTGGCTGGAAGCACGCCTGAAGGGCGAGAAGCTGCCGAAACCAGCAGGCCTGCTGACCCAGAATGAACAACTTTGGGAACCGCTTTACGCATGTTACAAATCTCTTCAGGCCTGTGGGATGGGCATCATCGCCAACGGCGAGCTGCTCGACACCCTGCGCCGCGTGAAGTGTTTTGGCGTGCCGCTGGTGCGTATTGATGTGCGTCAGGAAAGCACCCGCCACACTGAAGCGCTGGGCGAACTGACCCGCTATCTCGGCATTGGCGACTACGAAAGCTGGTCCGAAGCCGACAAGCAGGCGTTTCTGATCCGCGAACTGAACTCCAAGCGTCCGCTGCTGCCGCGCCAGTGGGAGCCAAGCGAAGAAACTCGCGAAGTGCTCGACACCTGCAAGGTCATTGCCGAAGCGCCGAAAGGCTCCGTTGCCGCGTACGTGATTTCGATGGCGAAAACCCCTTCCGACGTGCTGGCCGTGCATCTGCTGCTGAAAGAAGCGGGTATCGGTTTTGCGCTGCCGGTTGCCCCGCTGTTTGAAACCCTCGACGACCTCAACAATGCCAACGATGTGATGACGCAGCTGCTGAACATCGACTGGTATCGCGGCTTCATCTCTGGCAAGCAGATGGTGATGATTGGCTATTCCGATTCCGCAAAAGACGCGGGCGTGATGGCCGCCTCCTGGGCGCAGTATCAGGCTCAGGATGCGCTGATCAAAACCTGTGAAAAAGCGGGCATCGAGCTGACGCTGTTCCACGGTCGCGGTGGTTCTATCGGCCGTGGCGGCGCACCAGCCCACGCCGCACTGCTTTCCCAGCCGCCGGGCAGCCTTAAAGGCGGCCTGCGCGTCACCGAACAGGGCGAGATGATTCGCTTCAAGTACGGTTTACCGGAAGTCACCATCAGCAGCCTGTCGCTCTACACCAGCGCGATTCTGGAAGCTAACCTGCTGCCACCGCCGGAGCCGAAGCCGGAGTGGCGTCACATCATGGCTCAGCTGTCAGATATCTCCTGCGAGATGTACCGCGGCTACGTGCGTGAAAACAAAGATTTCGTGCCGTACTTCCGTTCCGCCACCCCGGAACAGGAATTGGGCAAACTGCCGCTCGGCTCACGTCCGGCAAAACGTCGCCCAACCGGCGGCGTGGAATCGCTGCGCGCCATCCCGTGGATCTTCGCCTGGACCCAGAACCGCCTGATGCTGCCCGCCTGGCTCGGTGCCGGTGCCGCGCTGCAAAAAGTCGTGGAAGACGGCAAGCAGAGCGAGCTGGAAGTGATGTGCCGCGACTGGCCGTTCTTCTCCACCCGTCTGGGCATGCTGGAAATGGTGTTCGCCAAAGCCGACCTGTGGCTGGCGGAATACTACGATCAGCGCCTGGTGAAGAAAGAGCTGTGGCCGCTCGGCGCAGAACTGCGCCAGCTGCTGGACGCGGACATCAAAGTGGTGCTCGACATTGCCAACGATTCGCACCTGATGGCTGACCTGCCGTGGATTGCCGAGTCAATTCAGCTGCGTAACATCTACACTGACCCGTTGAACGTGCTTCAGGCTGAGCTGCTGCACCGTTCGCGTCTGGCAGAAGAAGAAGGCAAAGAGCCGGACCCACGCGTTGAACAAGCGCTGATGGTCACCATCGCGGGCGTTGCTGCCGGGATGCGTAATACGGGCTAACTCAGCCAGGCATCCAAATAAAAATCCCCGCTCTTGAGCGGGGATTTTTTTATACCAGACGCAGCATTACTGCAGGTCGAAGCGATCCAGGTTCATCACTTTCACCCAGGCCGCGACGAAGTCTTTGACGAACTTCTCTTTGGCATCGCCGCAGGCGTAGACTTCCGCCAGCGCACGCAGCACCGCGTTGGAGCCAAACACCAGGTCCGCGCGGGTTGCAGTGTGCTTCACTTCCCCGCTCTGACGGCAGCGACCTTCGAACAGCTCTGCAGACTCATCGGTCGCTTTCCACTCCTGGCGCATATCCAGCAGATTGACGAAGAAGTCATTGCTCAGCACGCCCGGACGATCGGTGAACACGCCCGCGTTACCGCCATCGAAGTTCGCCCCCAGCACGCGCAGGCCGCCGACCAGGACTGTCAGTTCCGGCGCAGTCAGCGTCAGCTGCTGAGCTTTATCGATCAGCAGGGATTCCGTAGTGGCCGCATCCACTCGGGCGCGGTAGTTACGGAAGCCATCAGCGGCCGGTTCCATCAGGCTGAACATTTCTACATCGGTCTGATCCTGACTTGCATCCACACGGCCTGGAATAAACGGCACGCGCACGCTGATCCCCGCCGCTTCGGCAGCTTGTTCAACGCCAACAATGCCCGCCAGCACGATGATATCGGCCAGTGACGCTTTGCCGGATGCTTTCTGGATAGCTTCCAGTGCAGGCAGCGCTTTTGCCGCTACGGCGTTCACGTCCCAGTCACGCTGAGGCGCCAGCGCCAGACGCGCACCGTTCGCCCCACCGCGCTTATCACCGCCGCGGAAGGTGGAAGCAGACGCCCAGGCAACGGATACCAGTTCGCTGACGGACAGACCTGCATGGGCAATCTCTGCCTTCAGCTTGTCGATATCCGCAGGTGTCGGGCTGAGAGTCGCTTTCGGCAGCGGATCCTGCCAAATCAGATCTTCTTTCGGCACTTCCGGGCCGATGTAACGCGCTTTTGGCCCCATATCACGGTGGGTCAGTTTGAACCACGCCCGGGCAAAGGCTTCGTTAAACGCCTGTGGATCGTTGAGGAAACGGCGGGAAATTTTATCGAAATCGGGATCGAAACGCAGCGTCAGGTCGGTGACCAGCATGGTCGGTTTGCGTTTCTTCGATGGGTCGAACGGGTCAGGAATGATTTCTGGCGCATCAACCGCTTCAAACTGAATAGCCCCAGCCGGGCTGCGGGTCTGAACCCACTCGTATTTGTAGAGGTTTTCGAAGAAGTAGTTGCTCCACTGGGTTGGGGTCTGCGTCCAGACCACTTCCAGACCAGAGGTGATAGCATCTGCACCAACGCCGCTACCGTGGGTGCTGGCCCAGCCCAGGCCCTGAGATTCAATCGAGGCAGCTTCTGGATCGGCCCCTACATTCGTTGCGGAACCCGCACCGTGAGTTTTCCCGAGAGTATGGCCCCCGGCAATCAGCGCGACGGTTTCTTCATCGTTCATGCCCATGTTGCCGAAGGTGGCGCGAATGGCAGATGCCGCAGAAAGCGGTTCACCGCTGGCGTTTGGCCCTTCCGGGTTAACGTAAATCAGGCCCATTTCCGTGGCCGCGAGTGGACGCTTCGCCAGCTCTTCCGGGTCGCGGTGCTTGAGCCATGTGGTTTCATCGCCCCAGTTCACGTCCATGTCCGGTTCCCAGACGTCTTCACGCCCGGCACCAAAGCCGAAAGTACGGAAGCCGGAGTTTTCCAGCGCGACGTTACCGGCCAGAATGAACAGGTCGGCCCAGGAGATTTTCTGGCCGTATTTTTGTTTGATTGGCCACAGCAGACGGCGGGCCTTATCGAGGCTCACGTTATCCGGCCAGGAGTTTAGCGGCGCAAAGCGTTGCTGGCCGCGACCTGCACCACCGCGGCCGTCAACGGAGCGGTAAGTCCCGGCACCGTGCCACGCCATACGGATGAACAGGCCCGCGTAGTTACCCCAGTCGGCTGGCCACCAGGGTTGAGAATCGGTTAACAGAGCTTTGAGGTCGCCTTTCAGCGCGGAGTAATCGAGCTTGCTGAATTCTTTGCGGTAATCAAAATCTTCGCCCAGTGGGTTCGAGCGATTTGAGTGTTGGTTGAGGAGATCGACCCGGAGTTGCTTCGGCCACCAGTCGCGGCTGCTGGTTCCGGCCCCTGCGCTTTCATCATGACCGCCCTGATGGAACGGGCATTTCCCTGCTGACATTGCGTTCTGATCGTTTTCTTGATTGCTCATCGTCCTGCTCCCTTCAGTGTTTTAATACCAGGATATACAGCTCTGCAGATTAGTTATAGATGATAAAATCTACAGATTTGATAGTTGTTTCCTTCTGGCCATCCACACCATAACAAAAGTTCTTCATAGAAATGTCGACGCGTCCGTAAACTTTCGACAATAAGCCTGGATTATGAAGGGAAATGAAGCCAATGATCTGTCAGCGTTTCTTCGTAATTTATGCGGATTTGAAGGCGGGAAAGAAGCGCTAAAAAAAAGGCCTCCGAAGAGGCCCTTTTTTAAGCCGGGCGCACGCCCAACGTGTGACAAATGGCGTAGCTCATTTCAGCACGGTTCAGAGTGTAGAAGTGGAAGTCCTTCACGCCTTCACGGCTGAGGATTTTGACCATGTCCATGGCAATATTCGCGCCCACCAGCTTGCGGGTTTCGGCGTCATCATCCAGCCCTTCAAACATTTTCGCCATCCATGTCGGGATGCGGACGTTGGTCATGTCGGCAAACTTCTTCGCCTGTTTGAAGTTCGAGACAGGCAGGATGCCCGGAATGATTTCCACGTCGATGCCGGTTGAGGCGCAGCGGTCACGGAAACGCAGGTAGCTTTCAACGTCGAAGAAGAACTGGGTAATCGCGCGGTTGGCACCCGCATCCACTTTACGTTTCAGGTTCAGCAGATCGGCCTGGGCGCTTTTCGCTTCCGGGTGCACTTCCGGGTAAGCGGCAACAGAGATATCAAAATCGCCAACGCCCTTCAGCAGGCCAACCAAATCGGCGGCATACATGTCCGGCTTTCCGCTGCCCGGCGGGAGGTCACCACGCAGGGCCACGATGTGGCGAATGCCGTTGTTCCAGTAATCCTGGGCGATGGCCCGCAGCTCGTCACGCGTAGCGTCGATGCAGGTCAGATGCGGGGCCGCTTCCAGGCCGGTTCTGTCCTTGATGCCTTTTATGATGCTGTGCGTGCGGTCGCGCTCGCCGGAGTTCGCGCCATAGGTCACGGAAACGAATTTCGGCTTCAGGCTGCTCAGCCTGTCGATAGAGGCCCACAAGGTCTGCTCCATTTCACTGGTGCGCGGCGGGAAAAACTCGAAGGAAACATTAATCTGACCCTGTACTTCGGCCAGACTCTGATTCAGGGCTTCCCGCTGGTTGGCGTGAAAAAAGCTCATACCTTACCTCTTCAATCTTATATGTTGTCAGTTGTGTTATGAGCATCTATACGTTTAGACGTCCAGAAGTCAAAAATGACTGAAAAGCGACGGCACGTCAACTAAAAAAAACGTACAAGGAGTGAGGATTGTTCAGCGAAGGTGAAAAAAGCGCATGTTCAGAAGGAAATGCCCGGCGGCGTAAGCCTGCCGGGCCTGCAGCGACCTGCTCATTAGGCCGGGTCAGACGAAGCCGCCTCCCGGCATAAAAATTACAGCAGCTGCGCCAGACGATTAATATCAGACTGAATCGCGCCTGCGGTGACGTCACGACCCGCACCCGGGCCACGAATCACCAGTGGGTTGTCGCGATACCAGCGGCTTTCAATGGCGAAGACGTTATCGCACGGCAGCAGCGCCGCCAGCGGATGCTCCTGACGCACGGCTTCCACGCCAACGCGTGCTTTGCCATTAGCATCGAACCGTGCCACATAGCGCAGCACCAGCCCCATCTCCTGCGCCGCTTCCAGACGCTGAACCATCTGCTCGTTCAACTCATCGCCATTCTCAAAGAAGTGATCGATGGAGCCTTCTTCGCAGTGCGACGGCACCAGAGACTCCACGCGAACCTGATCGGGCTCGATGTCATAACCTGCTTCACGGGCGAGGATCACCAGTTTGCGCATGACGTCTTTGCCGGACAAATCCACGCGCGGATCGGGCTCGGTCAGCCCTTGCTGCCACGCCTGATCCACCAGGTCGGTAAACGGCACGGTGCCGTCAAACTGCAGGAACAGCCAGGAGAGCGTGCCGGAGAAAATACCGCTGATGGCGAGAATGGAATCGCCGCTTTCACGCAGGTCTCGCACGGTATGGTTAACCGGAAGGCCTGCGCCAACGGTGGCGTTATACAACCAGTGACGTCCGGTCTTTTCGAATGCGTCGTGGATTTGGCGATATTTATCGCTGCTGCTGGCGCCTGCAAGTTTATTGGCGCTGATCACATGGAAGCCGTGGCTGGCAAAATCCAGATATTGATCGGCAAGCTGTGCGCTGGCGGTCACGTCCAGCACCACCAGGTCATCATACGGGTGCGCACGCATCCACAGGAACAGCGACTCTTCATCCTGCGCCACCGCTTCATCATTAAAGAAGGCGAGTGCGCGGCTGGCGTCCAGCCCTTCATAGTTCAGCAGGCTGCGGCTGCTGTCGACCACACCCGCCAGCACAAATTCAAACCCGGTACGCGCCGAAAGCGTGGTTTGCTCGCGAGCGAACAGCTCCAGCCAGCGGGAACCAATATTGCCTTTCCCAAACAGCACCAGGCCGATACGTTTTTCCGCACGGAAAATGGACTGATGCAGGCCCTGAATCAGGCTTTCCGTAGGACCGGTACGCAACACGGCAACGAGGCTGATACCCTCTTCCGACTGCCAGGTAAACTCCACCGGCTGGCCCTTGAGCTGCTGCCAGAAACGGTGGCAGTGCAGCGGGTTGCGGGTGACGCCTGCGCCAACCATGGCGATAAGCGCCAGGCCCTGACGTAAACGCAGCTCGCCCGGCAGGCCTGCCTCATCGAGCAGTTTCAGGGCGCTGTCGGCCACTTCGGCGGTATAACAGAACTGCAGCAGATGGCGGTCGGTATGCACGCCAACGGCCAGCGGGCGCACCTGCGCACGCTTCAGGATCACATCAATTTCTTTATGCGCCAGTTTGAAGTCCTGGCCCGCAGGCACCAGGAACTCAATCAGGCAAACGTCGTCATGGCTGGTGACAATACGTGCCCCGGTGCCAGAAGCCAGCACGCGTTCAATTCGGGTGGAACCCTGATCCGGCGTGTAGCTGCAGCGCAGTTGCAGATCGATGTCGCTGCCGGAAACCGGCTGTAAAGTGCGGGCGTGAAGCACCGGTGCGGCCAGGCGCGCCAGCTCGCTTGCTTCGTCGAGGCGCAGCAGAGGCAGCAGGCACGCGTCTTTGACTTTGCGCGGGTCAGCGCTATAAACCCCGGCCACATCGCTCCAGATGGTCACGCGGGAAACGCCCGCCAGGGCACCAATCTGCGTGGCGGAATAGTCAGAGCCATTACGGCCCAACAGCACGGTTTCACCCGCGTTATCGCGGCTGATAAAACCTGTCACCACCAGACGTTTATTCGGATGCTGCGCCAGCAGCTGCTGAAGCAGCGGGAAGGAGAGGCCCTCATCAACCTGCGGCTGCGCTGCGCGCTCAGCACGTAAAAATGAACGAGCGTCGAGCCAGGCTGCATCCAGACCTTGCTGTTGCAAAACAGCAGCCATTAAGCGCGCGGACCACACTTCGCCGTGGCCCACCACTTCGGCATATACAGCGTCATTCACGCCGCCATCGAGCAATACGGCCAGACATTCAAGATCGCGAATAAACTCAGCGATCATCACGTCGGCCACTTCAGCAGGCAAGAGGCCGGTCATCAGCTCTATTTGATAACGCCGCAGCGATTGTTGAACCTGATGCGCGGAGAGGCGATCGGTCTGGCTGAGCTTCAGCCAGCTAATCAACTGGTTGGTGGTGCTGCCGGCGGCGGAAACGACCATCATGTCGTCAGGCTGCGAGTGCTCAGCCATAATGCCTGCCACGCGCAGGTAACATTTCACATCCGCCAGACTACTGCCACCAAACTTGTGCAGTTGACGACCCTTCATCCCTGCCTGCGCTATCACACTCATGTTTACCCCTCGTTTGCTGCCCGGAACCCATTTTCCAGGTCGGCAATTAAATCTTCGCTATCTTCAATACCGGTTGAAATACGCAGTAGCGTTTCCGAGATGCCAGCCGCCGCGCGGGCTTCTGGCGCCATGCCCGCGTGGGTCATGGTTGCCGCGTGGGAAATCAGGCTTTCCACGCCGCCCAGCGATTCCGCCAGCGTGAACAAAGAGAGCCCGCTCAGGAAACGACGCAGCGTATTTTCATCGCCGTCCAGTTCAAAGCTGAGCATCGCGCCAAAGCCCTTCTGCTGACGGGAGGCAATTTCGTGCCCCTGGTTTTCCGGCAGGGAAGGATGATACAGCTTTTTCACCAGCGGTTGCTGCTTCAGGAACTCAACAATCGCCGTGGCGTTGCGCTGCGCCACTTCCATACGTGGGCTCAGCGTGCGCAAACCTCGCAGTAGCAGGTAGCTGTCGAATGCACTGCCTGTGACGCCAATGTTATTCGCCCACCATGCCAGCTCGGTGACAGTTTCAGGATCTTTTGCAATCACCACGCCCGCGACCACATCGGAGTGACCGTTGAGATATTTGGTACAGGAGTGCAGCACCAGATCGGCCCCCAGCGCCAGCGGGTTTTGCAGTGCCGGGCTCAGGAAGGTGTTATCCACCACGCTCACTGCACCAGCCGCACGCGCCAGCTCGCAAATTTTCGCAATATCCACGACGCGCAGCAGCGGGTTGCTTGGGCTTTCGACCAGCACCAGTTTAGGTTTTTCCGCCAGCGCCGCTTGCAACGCCTGTTCATCACCCTGATCGACAAACAGCACGCGGTAGCAGCCACGTTTTGCGAGGCTGTCGAACAGACGGTAGCTGCCGCCGTAGCAGTCGTGCGGGGCAACAAGCAGATCGCCCGGCTTCAGGTAAACGGTGGTCACCAGATGAATGGCAGACATGCCGGTGTTGGTCAGCACCGCGCCCGCACCGCCTTCGAGTTCGGCCAGCGCGCGTTGGACGACATCACGCGTCGGGTTGCCGCGACGGGAATAGTCATGGGCACGGGGCTCATTGAATCCGGTGAAGTTGTAAGTGCTGGAAAGGTGAATCGGGGGGACAACGCAGCCATATTGCTCGTCATCATTTAACCCGCTACGCACTGCGATGGTGGCTTGTTTACGCGTCATGGTGAATCAGTTCCTGGCTTTAGCGATGAAAAGTCAGGCCTCAGAGTAACCACTGCCACAATAGACGTCAATACATCTGGACATCTAAACTTCTTTGCGTATAGATTGAGCAATCGGGAAATAGCCGTTAAAATTATATGCATTAGCGCACATCCACCGAGGCTTTGCTGATGTCATGGTCACACCTCTGGGGTAAACTGTGCGGCATTCTGTTCGGGCAAGCGCCTGAACCTTTTATTCATGATTAGAGGATTAGAGTCTCATGGCTGAATGGAGCGGCGAATATATCAGCCCCTACGCTGAGCACGGTAAGAAGAGTGAGCAGGTCAAAAAAATTACGGTGTCCATTCCGCTGAAGGTCCTGAAGATCCTCACTGATGAACGCACCCGTCGCCAGGTGAACAACCTGCGCCACGCCACCAACAGCGAACTGCTGTGTGAAGCATTCCTGCATGCGTTTACCGGCCAACCGTTGCCGAA
Organism: Enterobacter sp. CC120223-11; assembly: GCF_900215375.1. Lineage (GTDB taxonomy): Bacteria > Pseudomonadota > Gammaproteobacteria > Enterobacterales > Enterobacteriaceae > Scandinavium. The sequence continues at coordinate 23,700 of NZ_OBEF01000019.1, forward strand.
CGATGAAGATCTGCGTAAAGAGCGCAGTGATGAAATTCCGGAAGCGGCGAAGATTATTATGCGTGAACTGGGTATCGACCCGGATACGTGGGAATACTGAGTTGCAGAGACAAAAAAGGCGCCTTTCGGCGCCTTTTTTCGGTTCGCTTATTTCGCGCCCGGGATGCTGAAACGCTTGTTGAAGCGGTCAACACGGCCACCGGTAGCAACGTCACGCTGCTTGCCAGTGTAGAACGGGTGGCATTTGCCGCACACGTCCAGGTTCAGATCGTGGCCAACGGTAGAACGGATGACCATTACGTTACCGCAAGAGCAGTTTGCAGTAACTTCTGCGTAATTTGGGTGAATACCTTTTTTCATGGGAAACCTCAGTGAAGGCCGCGTCGCTCTTCCAGCCCTAACGCCAGACACCACGCGAAGTTAATAGTATAGTTGCTTTGATACCGCATTAATGCGCATCAAAGGCGGCGAATCATACAGAATTTAACCAGGGGTTGCAATCTGATCCGCGCTCCCTGAATAACAATGTGTATACTAACTTCCCCTTTTTCAAGCCAGGAAGAGTCGATGCCCGTCGCCCAGGTTGCCCTGCCCGTTCCGCTTCCCCGCACCTTTGATTATCTGTTGCCCGATGGCGTTAACGCTCAGGCCGGGTGTCGCGTGCGCGTGCCGTTTGGCAAGCAGCAGGACCGTGTGGGCATTGTGGTGTCCGTCAGCGATAGCAGCGAATTGGCGCTCAGCGAGCTGAAAAACGTGGTGGAAGTGCTGGATGACGAACCGGTCTATTCCCCTGCCGTCTGGCGCATGCTTCAGTGGGCCGCCGACTATTACCATCATCCCGTAGGCGATGTGCTGTTTCACGCGCTGCCAATACTGCTGCGTCAGGGCAAACCTGCCAGCGCCGCGCCAATGTGGTACTGGTATGTAACAGAACAGGGTCAGGCCGTTGATATCAGCACGCTTAAACGTTCTGTAAAGCAACAGCAGGCTTTAGCGGCACTACGCCAGGGTAAAATCTGGCGCCATCAGGTCGCCGATCTGGAATTTAACGACGCCGCGCTTCAGGGCCTGCGTAAAAAAGGTTACTGCGATCTGGCAAGTGAAGCGCCCGCGCTGACGGACTGGCGAACCCACTACGCGGTCACCGGCGAGCGCCTGCGTCTTAACACGGAGCAGGCCACCGCCGTAGGCGCAATTCACAGCGCTTCGGACAAATTCTCCGCCTGGCTACTGGCGGGCGTGACGGGGTCCGGCAAGACGGAAGTCTATCTGAGCGTGCTGGAAAACGTGCTGGCCCAGGGCAAGCAGGCGCTGGTGATGGTGCCAGAAATCGGCCTGACGCCGCAAACCATCGCCCGCTTTCGCGAACGTTTCAACGCCCCGGTCGAAGTGCTGCACTCCGCCCTCAACGACAGCGAACGTCTTTCGGTCTGGCTGAAAGCCAAAAATGGCGAAGCGGCCATCGTCATCGGTACGCGCTCTTCCTTATTTACCCCTTTTAAGAACCTCGGCGTGATCGTCATCGACGAAGAGCACGACAGCTCCTACAAGCAGCAGGAAGGCTGGCGCTATCACGCCCGCGATCTGGCCGTGTGGCGGGCGCATAATGAGCAAATCCCGATCATTTTGGGCTCAGCGACCCCGGCGCTGGAAACGCTGCACAACGTGCGGCAAGGGAAATACCATCAGCTGAAGCTGACCAAACGAGCCGGAAACGCGCGCCCGGCAAATCAGCACGTGCTGGATTTGAAAAGCCAGCAGCTGCAGGCCGGACTTTCCCCGGCATTGATAAGCAGAATGCGCCAGCATTTGCAGGCCGATAACCAGGTCATTTTATTCCTCAACCGGCGCGGCTACGCCCCGGCGCTGCTGTGTCACGAGTGCGGCTGGATTGCCGAGTGTCCGCGCTGCGACAGCTATTACACCCTGCACCAGGGTCATCGCCATCTGCGCTGCCACCACTGCGACAGCCAGCGCCCAATCCCGCGCCAGTGCCCGTCGTGCGGCTCCACGCACCTTGTTCCAGTTGGATTAGGCACGGAACAGCTCGAAGAAGCGCTGACGCCCCTTTTTGCGAACGTGCCGATTTCGCGTATCGATCGCGACACCACCAGCAGAAAAGGCGCGCTGGAACAGTACCTTGCCGAAGTACATCGCGGCGGTGCGCGCATTCTGATTGGCACGCAGATGCTGGCGAAGGGCCACCACTTCCCCGACGTGACGCTGGTCGCGCTGCTCGACGTGGACGGCGCGCTGTTCTCCGCCGATTTTCGTTCGGCCGAGCGTTTTGCGCAGCTTTACACCCAGGTGTCAGGCCGTGCAGGGCGGGCGGGCAAGCAGGGCGAAGTGATTTTGCAGACCCATCACCCGGAGCATCCGCTGCTGCAAACCCTGCTGCATCAGGGTTATGACGCCTTCGCCCAGCAGGCGCTGGCAGAACGCCAGTCTCTTCAACTGCCGCCGTGGACCAGTCATGTACTGATTCGTGCTGAAGATCACGACAATCAGCAGGCACCGCTGTTTCTTCAGCAGTTGCGAAACCTGCTGCAGGCCAGCCCGCTTGCCGACGATAAGCTTTGGCTGCTCGGCCCGGTGCCTGCCTTAGCGCCAAAACGCGGCGGCCGCTGGCGCTGGCAGATTGTGCTGCAACATCCGTCACGCCTGCGTTTACAGCATATTGTCGGCGGCGCGATGGCGCTGATAAACACCCTTCCCGCCTCGCGGAAGGTGAAATGGGTGCTCGACGTGGACCCCATCGAGGGCTAACCCCTTGTGCTGCGAGGCAGATCGAAAAATTACGCTTCCGTCACAATTTTCATGAAATTTGTGTAACTCCCTCGTGTGACTCTCTGATACAAAAGAGAGAGTTGTCAGAGACAGCGGACGTCTCTGCCCCCGGCCCCGAGGAGAACCCAGGTGAAGTCCAATAAAGAGGTTATTGCAGCAACCATGAAGGATGTTGCAGAGAAAGCGAATGTCTCAACCGCAACGGTTTCCCGGGCGTTGATGAACCCCGATAAAGTCTCGCAGTCCACGCGCAACAAAGTAGAAAAGGCCGCACTGGAAGTGGGCTATTTTCCTCAGGCGCTGGGCCGCAACTCAAAGCGTAACGAGTCGAAAACCATTCTGGTGATTGTGCCGGACATCTGCGATCCCTTCTTTAGCGAAATCATCCGCGGCATTGAAGTCACCGCTGCTGAACAAGGCTATCTGGTGCTGATTGGCGACTGCGCTCATCAGAATCAGCAGGAAAAAACCTTCATCGATCTCATTATCACCAAACAAATCGACGGGATGCTGCTGCTGGGCTCACGCCTGCCGTTTGATGCCAGCATCGAGGAACAGCGCAACCTGCCGCCGATGGTGATGGCCAATGAGTTTGCGCCTGAGCTTGAGCTGCCAACGGTTCACATTGATAACCTGACCGCCGCCTTTAACGCCGTCAATTTCCTGCATGAGCTGGGTCATCAGCGCATCGGCTGCATCGCCGGGCCGGAAGAGATGCCGCTGTGTCACTATCGTTTACAGGGTTACGTTCAGGCACTCCGCCGCAGCGGGCTGGCCGTCGACCCGCATTACATCGCTCGCGGAAACTTTACCTACGAGGCCGGTGCTAACGCCCTCGAGCAGCTGCTGGCCCTGCCGGAGCCGCCAACCGCCGTGTTCTGTCACAGCGATATCATGGCGCTCGGCGCGCTATCTCTGGCGAAACGCCGTGGGCTGAAGGTGCCGGACGATCTGTCGATTATCGGCTTCGATAACATTTCTCTGTCTGAGTTCTGCGATCCGCCGCTCACCACGGTTTCTCAGCCGCGTTTTGCTATTGGCCGCGAGGCCATGCTGCTGTTGCTCGATCAGATCAGCGGTCAGAATGTCAGCAGCGGTTCCCGCCTGCTGGACTGCGAACTCATTGTTCGCGGTAGTACCACAAAAAATAAGCCTTAAACTAAACGGCTTTCGGACTTGCGGTTCTGGTCAAAGCCCCGCCGCTTAAGTAACATGGCGGGCTGACGAACGATTAAATACAGCGAAACGACAGTGGCACAACGAGATTATGTCAGCCGCAGCAAACCTGCTGCTTCGCGGCGAAAAAAGAGTCCATCTGGGAACTTACGGAAAAAGCAAAGTAGCCTTCCTGCTGTCTCACCAGCCATGGTCGCTATTGCTGCGGCTGTGCTGGTTGCCTTTATCGGTGGCCTGTACTTCATCACCCATCACAAAAAAGAAGAAGCTGAAGCCCTTCAGGGCCGTCAGGCGACGGGCAACGGCCTGCCGCCGAAGCCGGAAGAGCGCTGGCGCTACATCAAAGAATTGGAAAGCCGCCAGCCAGGCGTGCGTGCGCCAACGGAGCCTTCTGCGGGCGGTGAAGTAAAAAATGCCGAGCAGCTGACCGACGAACAGCGCCAGCTGCTGGCCCAGATGCAGGCCGATATGCGTCAACAGCCCACTCAGCTGACCGAAGTGCCGTGGAACGAGCAAACCCCAGCCCAGCGCCAGCAAACGCTGCAGCGCCAACGCCTCCAGCAGCAGGCACAGCAGCAGCAAACCCAACAGCAGTGGTCACAGACTCAGCCAGTGCAGGCTCCGCGCACGCAGACTCGCGCGGCAGAACAGCCGTATCAGGCTCCGCGCACGGTTCAGAGCCAGCCTGCGCAGCAGCCACGCCAGACTCAGCCGAAGCAAACAGCACAGCAGCCGTATCAGGATCTGCTGCAAACGCCAACGCACACCACGGCGAGCCAGCCTAAAACACAGCAGGCTGCTCCAGTGACGCGTGAACCTGAGCCTGCAAAACAAACGGCCGAGAAGAAAGACGATCGCCGCTGGATGATCCAGTGCGGTTCGTTCAAAGGGGCCGATCAGGCCGAAACCGTTCGCGCCCAGCTGGCATTCGAAGGGTTCGACTCTCGCATCACCACCAACAACGGCTGGAACCGCGTGGTCATTGGCCCACTGAAAGGTAAGGAAAATGCCGACGGCACGATCTCCCGCCTGAAGGTCGCCGGACACGCAAACTGCATTCGTCTCGCCGCCGGGGGTTGAAACCCCCAAAATCCCCCCCACTTATAAATACATTCTGCCCCGTACGACGTGCGGGGCCTGTATTGTGCTTTACACCCAGGGGGTCCTCTCGTGACAACAATAGTTAGTGTTCGCCGTAACGGTCATGTCGTTATCGCCGGTGATGGCCAGGCTACGCTTGGTAACACCGTCATGAAAGGCAACGTGAAGAAAGTTCGCCGTTTATACAACGACAAAGTGATCGCCGGTTTTGCAGGCGGCACTGCGGATGCCTTCACGCTGTTTGAACTGTTCGAACGTAAGCTGGAAATGCATCAGGGCCATCTGGTGAAAGCGGCGGTGGAACTTGCCAAAGACTGGCGAACCGACCGCATGCTGCGCAAGCTCGAGGCGCTGCTGGCCGTTGCTGATGAAACAGCATCGCTCATCATTACCGGCAACGGCGACGTTGTTCAGCCAGAAAACGATTTGATTGCCATTGGCTCTGGCGGCCCGTATGCCCAGGCCGCAGCCCGTGCGCTGCTGGAAAATACCGAGCTCAGCGCTCGTGACATTGCGGAAAAAGCGTTGGGGATTGCGGGCGATATCTGCATCTACACCAACCATTTCCACACTATCGAAGAATTACCTTCTAAAGCGTAAGGATCTCCCATGTCTGAAATGACCCCACGCGAAATTGTCAGCGAACTCGACAAACACATTATTGGCCAGGACGCCGCCAAGCGTTCCGTGGCTATCGCCCTGCGTAACCGCTGGCGCCGCATGCAGCTCGACGAAGAGCTGCGCCATGAAGTGACCCCGAAAAACATTCTGATGATTGGCCCGACCGGCGTCGGTAAAACCGAAATCGCCCGTCGTCTGGCAAAACTCGCCAACGCGCCGTTCATCAAAGTTGAAGCGACTAAGTTCACCGAAGTGGGCTATGTTGGTAAAGAAGTGGACTCTATCATCCGCGATCTGACCGATGCTGCCGTCAAAATGGTGCGCATGCAGTCCATCGACAAAAACCGCTATCGCGCAGAAGAGATGGCGGAAGAACGCATTCTCGACGTGCTGATCCCACCCGCCAAAAACAACTGGGGTCAGTCTGAGCAGCCGCAGGAACCTTCCGCTGCGCGCCAGGCGTTCCGCAAAAAACTGCGTGAAGGCCAGCTTGACGATAAAGAAATCGAAATCGATCTCGCCGCCGCACCGATGAACGTCGAAATCATGACCCCGCCGGGCATGGAAGAGATGACCAGCCAGCTGCAGTCAATGTTCCAGAACCTGGGCGGCCAGAAGCAGAAGCCGCGCAAGGTGAAAATCAAAGACGCCATGAAGCTGCTGATTGAAGAAGAAGCGGCGAAGTTGGTGAACCCGGAAGAGCTGAAGCAGGCGGCAATTGATGCCGTTGAACAGCACGGCATCGTGTTCATCGATGAAATCGATAAAATCTGTAAGCGCGGCGGCAACTCCTCCGGACCGGATGTCTCCCGCGAAGGCGTTCAGCGCGACCTGCTGCCGCTGGTTGAAGGCTGCACCGTCTCCACCAAGCACGGCATGGTCAAAACCGACCACATCCTGTTTATCGCCTCTGGCGCTTTCCAGGTGGCAAGCCCGTCCGATCTGATCCCGGAGCTGCAGGGTCGTCTGCCGATTCGCGTTGAGCTGAAAGCGCTGACCACCCACGATTTCGAGCGCATCCTGACCGAGCCAAATGCGTCCGTAACCGTGCAGTACAAAGCGCTGATGGGCACCGAAGGGGTGAACATCGAGTTCACCGAAGACGGCATTAAACGCATTGCCGAAGCGGCCTGGCAGGTCAACGAAACCACCGAGAATATCGGTGCCCGCCGCCTGCACACCGTACTGGAACGCCTGATGGAAGACATTTCCTACGACGCCAGCGAGCGTCAGGGCGAATCCTTCACCATTGATGCAGAATATGTGAGCAAACATCTGGATGCGTTAGTGGCAGATGAAGATCTGAGCCGTTTTATCCTATAATCGCGGTAACTGCATTTTCATCACTGTTGATGGGGGCTCTGGCCCCCATTTTTATTGGCCGGAATAATGACTGAACAATCTCTGAGTCGTACCCAGGCATGGCTGGAAAGCCTGCGCCCGAAAACATTACCGCTGGCGTTTGCCGCCATTGTCGTCGGCACGACGCTTGCCTGGTGGCAGGGCCATTTCAATTCACTGGTCGCGCTGCTGGCGCTGATCACCGCCGGGCTGCTGCAAATTCTGTCGAACCTGGCAAATGACTATGGCGATGCGGTGAAGGGCAGCGATAAGCCAGACCGTATTGGGCCGCTGCGCGGCATGCAGAAAGGGGTGATCACCAAAGAGCAGATGAAGCGGGCGCTGATTATCACCGTGGCGCTGATTTGCCTTTCGGGTATTGCGCTGCTGGTCGCTTCGTACCAGACGATGCAGGATTTCATCGGTTTCCTGGTGCTCGGAGGGGTGTCGATCATTGCCGCCATCACCTATACCGTCGGCACGCGCCCCTACGGCTACATCGGGCTCGGCGATATTTCCGTCCTGATGTTCTTTGGCTGGCTCAGCGTGATGGGCAGCTGGTACCTCCAGGCTCATACGCTTGAGATTGTCACCTTCCTGCCGGCCACCGCCTGCGGACTGCTGGCCACTGCCGTACTGAACATCAACAACCTGCGCGATATCAACAGCGACAGTGAGAACGGAAAAAACACGCTTGCCGTGCGCCTGGGGCCAGTGAACGCTCGCCGCTATCACACTGTGCTGCTGCTGGGCGCGCCGCTGTGCCTGGCGCTGTTTAACCTGCTGGCGCTGCACAGCCTGTGGGGCTGGCTGTTTATTCTCGCCCTGCCGCTGTTGGTCAAACAGGCTCGCTTTGTGCTGAGCCATCACGACCCGGTGGATATGCGTCCGATGCTGGAACGCACAGTTAAAGCCGCATTACTGACTAACCTGCTGTTTGTTTTGGGAATAATCCTGAGCCGTTCGTTCGCTTAACTGACAAATATCAATTAACAATTGATGATTTTGCCAACAATGCGATTCGCGCGATATACTGAAAACACTCACAGCTTCTGAACGTTAAGCCTATGAAATACGATACATCCGAGCTTTGCGACATCTACCAGGAAGATGTCAATGTCGTTGAACCGCTGTTCTCCAACTTTGGGGGACGGTCGTCGTTTGGTGGACAAATCATCACGGTGAAGTGTTTCGAGGATAACGGGCTTCTGTACGATATGCTCGAACAGAACGGCCGTGGCCGCATCTTGTTGGTGGACGGTGGCGGCTCAGTGCGTCGGGCACTGGTTGATGCCGACCTCGCGCGTCTGGCCGTGCAAAACGAGTGGGAAGGCATGGTGGTTTACGGTGCCGTCCGTCAGGTCGATGACCTGGAGGAGCTGGACATCGGCATTCAGGCGATGGCCGCCATTCCAGTGGGTGCCGCAGGAGAAGGCGTTGGTGAAAGCGACGTGCGCGTGAACTTCGGCGGCGTGACCTTCTTCTCGGGCGACCATCTCTATGCCGACAACACCGGCATCATCCTGTCGGAAGACGCACTCGATATTGAGTAAACGCTTCTTCTGTAAAAAGGCCTTCTCAGCGAGAAGGCCTTTTTGTTTACTGAATCTTACCTAAAAAATCGCGCTTGCCGAGCGGCACACCCGCCTGACGTAGAATGCCGTAGGCCGTGGTGGTATGGAAAAAGAAGTTCGGCAGGGCGAACTGCCAGACGTAGCTGCGGGCGGTGAAATGCAGCTGATGCTCGCGGGCCTGAACCAGGATCGCACGCTCGTCGTCCCCTGCCAGCTGCTCGTCGCTGACGCTTTTCATATAGGCCACGGTCGCAGCAATGCGTGCCTGAAGCTCTGCAAACGTCGCTTCGTCATCTTCCATCACCGGCGCGTCGACATCCGCCAGGCGCGCTACCGCACGCTTAGCCATGTCGCAGGCAACCTGAACCTGACGCTTCAGCGGGAACATATCCTCCGCAAGCTTCGCTTCCAGCAGCGTGGCTTCCTGAACGCCCTGCTCTTTTGCCCAGGCCGCACTCTTTGCCAGAACGGCATCCAGGCTCACCAGCCCGTGAATAAACTGCGCTTTCGTTTCGCTATACAGTGACATTTTCAGCTTCCTTAAAAGTGATAAACCCGTCGAGAATAAACTCAGGGCATAACGAAGAGTAGCGCGAAATGTGCGCCAAAGCGTCGGGCCTGAGATATAAAAAAATCCGTAGCCCCGAAGGGTTACGGATTCTGACAAAGCACGTTTGCGGATGGCGATCAGTACAGCTTTTTCGCGCAGTCCAGCAGATCGTCTTTGAACGGACGCTTCATGTTTTCAATGGCGTCGATGATGTCGTGGTGAACCAGTTTTTCGTTCTGGATACCCACGCAGCGACCGCCGAAGCCTTCCAGCAGCACTTCAATCGCATAGGCGCCCATGCGGGAAGCGAGGATACGGTCGTAAGGCACCGGAGAACCGCCGCGCTGGATGTGGCCCAGGACGGTCGCGCGGGTTTCACGCTTGGTTTCGGTTTCGATGAACTTCGCCAGCTCGTCCACGTCGCACATGTGCTCAGTGATAGCCACGATGGCGTGTTTCTTGCCCTTCGCGATACCGGCTTTGATCTCTGCAACCAGATCGTCACGGTTAAATTCAACTTCCGGCACCACCACAAACTCACAGCCGCCCGCGATGGCTGCCGCCAGGGTCAGGTCGCCGCAGTAACGGCCCATCACTTCAACGATGGAGATACGCTGGTGAGAAGAGGAGGTGTCACGCAGGCGGTCGATGGCTTCCACGACGGTACCCAGCGCGGTGAAGTAACCGATAGTGTAGTCAGTGCCTTTGATATCGTTGTCGATGGTGCCCGGCAGGCCCACGCACGGGAAGCCCATTTCAGTCAGGCGTTTTGCACCCATGTAGGAGCCGTCACCGCCGATAACAACCAGCGCATCCAGGCCGCGTTTTTTCATGTTCTCGATAGCCACGGCACGGATGTGCTCTTCGCGGAATTCCGGGAAACGCGCAGACCCCAGGAAGGTGCCGCCGCGGTTAATCATATCGGACACGCTGTAACGGTCGAGCTGAACCATGCGGTCTTCGTACAGACCCAGGTAGCCATCATAAATACCCATTACTTCCAGACCTTCCGTCAGCGCGGCACGTACCACGCCACGGATGGCTGCGTTCATGCCCGGCGCATCACCGCCGCTTGTCAACACACCGATTTTCTTAATCATGACTACCTCTGAACTTAGGAATGCTAAAAATTATTCTGTTGCCCGAAGCGCCCCCACATCACGGGAGAGATCGACTCTATGAGTGATAGTATATCAGGCGCTTCGTGCTGAATTGATTCAGGTCAGACCAAATGGCGGTAATTTGGGCAAATAATGCCGATCTGTCCCACATTTTTACTACGAATTGCGAAAGTCCAAAAAGCCCTGTCGTCCCAAAGGAACCACCGAGCACGGATCCTGATGAATGATGACATCCGAACCCGGAAAACGAAGCAAAATAGCCTGCTCCACCTGCTCAGCCACTAAATGCGCCTGAACCAAGGGTAGATTGTCTTCCATTTCTAAATGAATCTGAATAAAGCGGGTCGGCCCTGACTGCCGCGTTCGAAGGTCATGCGCACCGCTGACGCCCGGCCAGGCGCTCACGATGTTAATAATTTCTTGTCGTTCCTCATCGGGCAGCGCTCTGTCGAGCAGCGACTGAACGGCTTCGTACCCCATGCGTAACGCACTATATAAAATATAGATGCCAATCCCCAATGCAAACAACGCATCTGCGCGATGCCAGCCGTACCAGGCGAGCGCCAGCGCCACCAGAATGGCTCCGTTCATCATAACATCAGACTGATAATGAAGCATATCCGCACGCACCGCCTGGCTTTGGGTCTTACGCACCACCCAGCGCTGGAAGGTCACCAGTATCAGAGTGCTGATGAGCGCAATTACCGTGACGATCATGCCGACGCCTGGCTCATGCATGGGCTCAGGCTTAATCAAACTCTGAATGCCGGTTAAAAACAGGAACAGAGCGGAGCCCGAAATAAACATGCTTTGGGCAAGTGCCGCCAGCGATTCCGCTTTGCCGTGCCCGAACGTATGTTCTTCATCGGCAGGTTGCAGAGAATAGCGCACCACCAGCAGGTTGGTCAGCGAGGCGGCAATATCCACCAGCGAATCCACCAGTGCGGCCAGAATACTGACAGAACCGGTGTACCACCACGCGAAAATCTTGATCAAAAGTAACGCAGACGCCATCACCGTTGCCGCAATCGCCGCCCGGCTGACCAGTCGGCCATAGGTTTGATTCATAAACACTCCCACTCTTATCTGCGGGTAGTATAGCGGAATGTGTCAGAAGTCAGTGGCTGGAAAAAAGGGCAAAAAAAACCCCCTCATCATGAGGGGGAAGACAGGGATGGTGTCTATGGCAAGGAAAACAGGGTTTGTTACTGGTTACTACGGGTATTGCTACTACTAAACAGCATTGAAGCTGAGCCTTGCTGCATCCGTGCAACCTCACGCAGCTGATCCATACGCTGCTGGTGTCTCTCATTCAAAACCGCTTGCTGCTCCGGCGTTAACAGGCGATACATCTGGTTGCGAACCCGGGCCATTTCGACCTGGCGAGCAACCTGCTCCTGCGCCATCTTTTCTGCCTGAGCGTGCACGGCGGTTTCATCAAATTTTTCTGCGGTGACAAGCTTATGCATTGTCTCCATTTCGCTAACATTAACAGGAGGCTGTTGCCGCCTCGCCTGTTGCATAAGATCCCGCAACTGTTGGCGCTGATATTCGGTTAAACTTATGCCGTCAAACATATGGCTCTGGTGACTGCTCTGCGTCGCCCCGTCACCCGGGGTCCAGTTAACGCTGTTAACGACTTCAGCAGCCTGGCTATTCGCACTAAGCGCCAGCGTTGAGGCCATGACGGCAGCGATAACATTGCGCATCAATTGCTCCCAGGTACTTTTGTTTCGCGATTCAACGAGAGACAGTCTACGATTCAGGCTGCAAACATGCGTCAGGGGGTGTAAAACAACGTAAAGTCATGGATTAGCAAGCCTTGATGACGTAATTTCTGCCTCGGAGGTATTTAACCAATGAATAAAATCCTGTTAGTTGATGATGACCGGGAGCTCACCTCCCTGTTAAAGGAGCTGCTCGACATGGAAGGCTTCAATGTGCAGGTTGCCCATGATGGGGAACAGGCACTGGCGCTTCTGGATGACAGCATCGACCTGCTTTTGCTCGACGTGATGATGCCGAAAAAGAACGGTATCGACACCCTTAAAGAGCTACGACAGACACACCAGACACCGGTCATTATGTTGACCGCACGCGGCAGCGAGCTGGATCGCGTGCTCGGCCTTGAGCTGGGCGCAGACGACTACCTGCCAAAACCGTTTAACGATCGCGAACTGGTCGCCCGTATTCGCGCCATTCTGCGCCGTTCCCACTGGAGCGAGCAGCAGCAAACCAGCGATAACAGCTCGCCAAATCTTGAGGTCGATTCCCTGAGCCTGAACCCGGGCCGTCAGGAAGCGAGCTTCGACGGCGAAACCCTTGAGCTAACCGGCACCGAATTCACGCTGCTGTATCTGCTGGCGCAGCATCTCGGCCAGGTCGTTTCTCGTGAGCATCTGAGTCAGGAAGTGCTGGGCAAACGCCTGACGCCGTTTGACCGCGCCATTGATATGCACATTTCCAACCTGCGCCGTAAATTGCCGGAGCGGAAAGACGGTCATCCGTGGTTTAAAACCTTGCGTGGCCGCGGTTATCTGATGGTGTCCGCTTCATGATAGGAAGTTTGACCGCTCGCATCTTTGCCATTTTCTGGTTAACCCTGGCACTGGTGCTGATGCTGGTACTGATGTTGCCCAAGCTCGACTCGCGCCAGATGACCGAACTGCTGGACAGCGAGCAGCGCCAAGGGCTGATGATAGAGCAGCACGTTGAAGTCGAACTGGCAAACGATCCGCCGAATGATTTGATGTGGTGGCGCCGCCTGTTTCGCGCCATCGACAAATGGGCGCCTCCGGGGCAACGCCTTTTACTGGTTACCAGTGAAGGCCGCGTGATCGGCGCAGAACGCAACGAAATGCAGATCATTCGTAACTTTATCGGCCAGTCCGATAACGCCGATCATCCGCAGAAAAAACGCTACGGGCGTCTGGAAATGGTAGGTCCCTTCTCGGTCAGAGACGGGGAAGACAACTACCAACTTTATTTGATTCGCCCGGCAAGCACCTCGCAATCTGATTTTATCAACCTGCTGTTTGACCGCCCGCTGCTGCTGCTGATTGTCACCATGCTGGTGAGTTCGCCGCTGCTGTTGTGGCTGGCGTGGAGTCTCGCCAAGCCAGCGCGTAAGCTGAAAAACGCCGCTGATGAGGTCGCTCAGGGTAACCTGCGCCAGCATCCGGAGCTGGAATCCGGGCCGCAGGAATTCCTTGCTGCCGGGTCCAGTTTCAACCAGATGGTGACCGCGCTGGAAAGGATGATGACCGCCAACCAGCGCCTGCTGTCGGATATCTCCCACGAACTGCGCACGCCGCTCACGCGCCTGCAGCTGGGCACTGCCCTGCTGCGTCGTCGGGCCGGGGAAAGCAAGGAGCTGGAGCGTATTGAAACGGAAGCGCATCGTCTGGACAGCATGATCAACGACCTTCTGGTCATGTCGCGCAATCAGGCGAAAAACGCGCTGGTCAGCGAGAACCTCAAGGCTAATCAACTGTGGGGGGAAGTGCTGGACAACGCGGCGTTCGAAGCGGAACAGGTGGGGAAATCGTTCACCGTCGAGTACCCGCCGGGCCCGTGGCCGCTGTACGGTAACCCGAACGCGCTGGAAAGCGCCTTTGAGAATATCGTGCGCAATGCTCTGCGCTACTCGCACACCAAAATCTCAGTCAGTTTCGCGGTCGATAAAGACGGCATCACCATTAACGTGGACGATGACGGTCCGGGCGTCAGCCCGGAGGACAGAGAGCAAATTTTCCGTCCGTTCTACCGCACCGACGAAGCACGCGATCGCGAATCCGGCGGCACCGGGTTGGGGCTGGCCATTGTCGAAACCGCCATTCAGCAGCATCGCGGCTGGGTGAAAGCAGACGACAGCCCGCTCGGCGGTTTGCGTCTCACCATGTGGCTGCCGCTTTATAAGCGGGATTAACGAATCACCCTCACCCCGGCCCTCTCCCTGAAAGGGAGAGGGAGAAAACCGATGCGCTCAATGCCAATTCAGCTCGATCGGTTCCCTCGCCCCTTTGGGGAGAGGGTTAGGGAGAGGGGAAATTACCCTACTTCCCCCACAATCTCCGCGAATTATCCTCGATCTGCCCGTTCAGACGGCGCTTCTGCATCGTTCGAGTCCAGCTCACGGAAAGCCCCGCAGCCGAAAGCAGGCGGTGATATTGTTCGTCATCATATGGCGTGTACCACGCAATAGCAGCGGCATCATGGACGGATACGTCACTCAGGCGGGAAACCAGCTCCAGCGGCTGCTCTGTGGACACCTCACCCGCCACAATCACCCGATACAGCCAGCCCATTTTGCCGCTGCTCTGCATCAGAGAGGCGAAATCGCTGATGCCAAAGTGATAGTTGAGCTTAAAGCACGGCGAGCGTGGCTGCGTCACCTGAATCAGGGCATTGCCCCAGCGGAAGATATCGCCGATAAAAACGTTCTTCTCCGTGAGCCCTTCTGTGGAAAGGTTCTCGCCAAAGGCGGGCGCGCAGAACAGATCGGCCTGTTCAGGAAACTCACGTGCCCAGTCGGCGTAATGTTCTCGCGGATAGTGGCACAGCGCGCGGTCCGGACCGCCGTGAATTTTCTTTTCAGCCTGCTCATCGCCTGCCAGGCCCAGTTCGCTGAGCTCCAGTTCGCCCTCAACCTGTAATTTCGCAATCGCACTTGGACGGCTGCCCTCGTACTCCCGCACGCTGCCTGTAAACACTTCCAGCGGATAGTGCATCTTCCCTCTCCTGATTCCGGCCACTCAATACCGCTATTTTTGCACGTTAACTGCACAAAATGCGACATGCGTAAAGCCATGGGCAAAGGATTCATGTTATCCATTAGTTAAAATGAAACACCATTTCACTAAAAGGAGTTCACGGCATGACCCGTCATTCTGAATTTACCGGCGTATGGTGCCCCTCCATCACGCCGATGGACAGTGAAGGAAGCATTGATTACGCGGGGCTCTCAAAGCATCTTGCCCGCCTGACTGACGCCCGTATTGACGTCATTCTGCTGATGGGCAGCATCGGCGAGTTCGCTTCGCTTTCGCTGGAAGAACGCCTCGGCCTCATCCGCAAAGCGCGTGCGATGTCGTCCCTGAAGATGGTCGCCAACGTCTCTTCGCCTTGCCTGAGCGATGTCCATCAGATGGCAGAGGCCGCATATCAAAGCGGCTATGACGCGGTGATGGTGCTACCGCCCTACTACTATGGCCAGACGGCAAATCAGGTACTGAGCTACTTCCGCCAGATGGGTCAGAAGCTGAAGGGGAAATGGTTCGCCTATAACTTCCCGGCGCGCACCGGCTGCGATATCACACCTGAGATTGCCGCCACGCTTGCCGCTGAATTTCCTGATTTCGCGGGTATCAAAGACACGGTCGATTGCCAGTCGCATACGCGCAATATGATCCTCGCGACTCAGGCCGTGCGCCCTGATTTTGCGGTGCTTTCGGGTTATGACGAATATTTCATTCCAAACCTTATGGCAGGCGGCGCGGGCGTAATCTCAGGGCTGAATAACGTCATGCCGGAGCTGTTCGTTAAGGCACGAGAGGCCTGGCAAAAAGGGGATTTATCAGCACTTACCGAAATCCAGCGCGACATTGGCCGCGGCATGGCTATCTACGCCATCGGCGATGATTTTGTCACGACCATCAAAACGGTGGTTTCGCGTAAATTTGGCTACAGTACGCCGGTTTCCCGCAATGCGGGTGGCGAGCTGAATGCATCACAGCTACAGCAGGCCGACAGCCAGTTCAGCATCGGCTAAAACCTCTTCAGGCATAAAAAAACCCTGCTGAAACAGCAGGGTTTTGCTTTCTGCCCGCAGGCAGGAGGCGCTAAATCGCCTTATTTCTTAGCAGCAAAACGCGCTGCTGCTTCGTCCCAGTTCACCACATCCCAGAATGCTTTGATGTAGTCCGGGCGACGGTTCTGGAATTTCAGGTAGTAAGCGTGTTCCCACACGTCCAGACCCAGGATTGGGAAACCGGATGCGCCAGAAATCGCTTCACCCATCAGCGGGGAGTCCTGGTTTGCGGTAGAAACCACTGCCAGCTTGTCGCCTTTCAGCACCAGCCACGCCCAGCCGGAGCCGAAACGGGTAGCAGCCGCTTTTTCGAATTCCGCTTTGAAGTTGTCCACGGAGCCGAAATCGCGCTCGATAGCCGCTTTCAGGTCGCCCTGCAGGGTGGTACCGGTTTTCAGGCCTTTCCAGAACAGGCTGTGGTTAGCGTGGCCGCCGGCGTTGTTACGCAGTGGGCCTTTTTTGTCTGCTGGCAGCTGATCCAGTTTGGTAATCAGCTCTTCAACAGGCAGGTTCGCGAATTCCGGCAGGCTTTCCAGCGCCGCGTTGGCGTTGTTCACATAGGCCTGGTGGTGTTTAGAGTGATGGATTTCCATCGTCTGCTTGTCGAAGTGCGGCTCAAGGGCGTCGTACGCGTACGGCAGGGATGGCAGGGTATAACTCATATTCATCTCCATTTATTATCGGGCGGCAGAGGTGTTAACGCCGCGTAAGCAGTTGGTTCATTATAGTTATTTAAATGATATTGAAAATGTTTATCAATGCCGTAGTTTTAATAAGGTTATAACATTTGGTTATGTGGCTGATTTTGTGAGGCTGCTCAACGTGAACACGCGCTTTTTGCCAGATATGAGTGTTGGACGGCAACGGCCTGAAGGTTAATCCATTGACTGATTTTTACACTCATCATGTCAGATGAAAGATTCATCGACGTAACACGTTGAGGATAAAAAAATGAGTCACGCGATTACGATGGGTATTTTTTGGCATTTGATAGGTGCGGCCAGTGCAGCCTGTTTCTATGCCCCGTTCAAAAAAGTGAGAAATTGGTCCTGGGAAACGATGTGGTCGATTGGCGGTATCGTCTCCTGGCTTATCCTGCCCTGGGCGATCAGCGCCATGCTGCTACCAGACTTTTGGGCCTACTACGGTTCGTTCAGCGCCTCCACCCTGCTGCCCGTGTTCCTGTTTGGCGCAATGTGGGGCATCGGCAACATCAACTACGGCCTGACCATGCGCTACCTCGGCATGTCGATGGGCATCGGTATTGCCATCGGCATCACGCTTATCGTCGGCACGCTGATGACGCCGATCCTGAACGGTGAGTTTCACGTTCTGGTGGGTACCGAAGGCGGACGCATGACGTTGCTCGGCGTGCTTGTTGCCGTCGTGGGCGTGGGCATTGTGACTCGCGCAGGGCAGCTGAAAGAGCGCAAAATGGGCATTAAGGCCGAAGAGTTCAACCTGAAAAAAGGCCTGGTGCTGGCGGTTATGTGCGGCATTTTCTCTGCCGGGATGTCGTTTGCCATGAACGCGGCCAAACCGATGCACGAAGCGGCGGCGGCTCTCGGCGTTGATCCGCTGTACGTGGCGCTGCCAAGCTATGTCGTGATTATGGGCGGCGGTGCGGTGATCAACCTCGGTTTCTGCTTTATCCGTCTGGCAACGAAAGCAAACTTGTCGGTAAAAGCAGACTTCGCGCTGGCAAAACCCATGATCATCGGCAATATCCTGTTTTCCGCCCTTGCCGGGCTGATGTGGTATCTGCAGTTCTTCTTCTACGCCTGGGGCCACGCCAGCATTCCGGCACAGTACGACTATATGAGCTGGATGCTGCACATGAGCTTCTACGTCCTGTGCGGCGGCCTGGTTGGGCTTATCCTGAAAGAGTGGAATGCGGCAGGCCGTCGCCCGGTCGGCGTGCTGAGCCTCGGCTGCGTGGTGATCATCATCGCCGCCAACATTGTCGGTCTGGGTATGGCGAACTGATTAAGCTGCGGTTTTATTGCGATGACGCCACTGCCCCGGCGTCATCCCCACTTCCCGGTTAAACACCACCGAAAAGTAGTTACTGTCCTCAAAGCCACAGTGCATCGCAATCTCCCCGATCATCAAATCTGAGTGCTGAAGCAGGTACTGCGCGTGGCAGATGCGCAGCTGGCGCAGATAGTGGTTGATGGTCATCCCCGTCTGGCTACGAAACTGCTGGCGCAGCGTTCTCTCGCTACAGGCCTGCTGTTCGCAAAACTTATCCAGCATAAAGGGTTTGTTGAGGCTGCCCGCCAGGGCAGTCAGCAGCTTGTCGAGCAACGCTTCGCTTTCGGTGGCGGCGAGGTTGTCGGTGGCATAGCGGTGGCGGCGCAACGTCACCACCAGCTGGGCAAACAGCAGCTCCGCCATGTCGTTTGAGTGACTGCTGGCTTTACTGCTCTCCTGCTCCAGCGCGGCAATCGTCTGACGCGCCTGCGCCATACCGCTGCTGCCAATGCGCCAGTGCGGCGTCCAGGGCGTTCCCTCAAGGCCTGGAATGTGCGCCGCCCAGTCGAGGTTCAGCCTCAGCCGCTCCGGGCAGTAAATAATATTCTGCAAAACCAGATCGTTAACGGACGCGTAGGAGTGCTTGTCTTCCGCACGGATATAAAACAGATCGCCGCGTGTGATGCGGTACGGCCTGTCGTTGAGGATATGCAGCCCGTTGCCGCGCCATACCAGCACCAGTTCACAAAACTCGTGCGTGTGCTCCGCAAACACGTTTTGCGGGTAGCGATCGGCCACCGCCACCGCCTGCTGCGAGGAGGCAAAAAAATCGGCTTTACGGAGAATAAGCTGGGCTGACACGGAGAACCTCAAACGGCGAATAACTGCTTATTATTCGCCGTTTTGCAGGCAAAAACGGTGACTGGACTCGCGTTACTGAAGCAGGGTGTCGCGTCCCTGGCGAATATCGCGCGGTGACCACTGAAACTCGCGGCGAAACAGCGTCGAAAAGTGGTTACTGTCGCCAAAACCGCAGCGAAATGCGATATCGGTGACACTTTCATCGCTATGGCGAAGCAAATGCCGCGCTTTCGTCAAACGGATGCGGTTGAGGTAGCGCTGGGGCGTCAGCCCGGTGTGCTGCTTCAGCTGACGATGCAGAGTGCGCAGCGACAGCGAAAAGCGTTCGGCGACCGCTTCCCAGCACACCTCCTCGGTGAAATGATCTTCCAGCCAGGCCATCATCAGATTCAGGCGAGCATCGTTATTGGTGGCCTCCGCCGCCAGGCTGCCCTTGCGCAGCTGAACCAGCAGCTGCATAAACAGAATTTCGCGGTTGGCGATGGCGTGCATGTCGCCGTCGTCATCCAGCGTTTCCATCTGCTGCACAATCCCGCGCACCTGTTGCAACACCGCCTGATTCACTCGCCAGTGCGACGGATAAACGCCGTCCTGCTCCTGCGGCAGCAGCTTTTGCAGCCCAGAGAGAAACTGAAATGCATCCGGGGAGCGGTACAGGACGTTGGTCAGGCACAGGTTGTCGGTGTGCTCGTACAGGTGTCGGTCGTGATCGCGTACAAAGCAGATGGTGCCACCGGTAATCGTGTAGGGCTGGCCGTTAAAAACGTGAATGCCTGTGCCGTGTTCGACAATTACAATTTCATGAAAATCATGATGATGTTCAGGGAATTCCGCCTGGGGAAGCCGTGGCTCAATAGCGACAGGCGCATGCCCTGAGGGAAAAAAATCCACGCTGTGCAATACGGTCATAACGGCCTCACCAGATGAGAAAAGTTATCAGGATAATAAGCAGGCCCCGCCAATCTCACCTTGAATTTTTGACGCCAAAGCGCGCAAACCCTGTCCGTTTTTCAAGAAACGACGGGAAAAATCAGGAAATGCAATCAGCGTCACACCCGCATGAAACGGCATCATTACTGGAAAGTGTGAAGCCTCTCACGTTCACCTTTGCTTTCTTGCCAGCCCCGTTTTAGGGCTGTCAGTAGTAAGAAGGTAGGCTGACAAGGGGTACGCCAGACTGATGGCATTGACTATCAGAAGGACCTCTCCCATGAGTTTTCGCCATTGTGTGGCAGTAGATTTAGGCGCCTCCAGCGGACGCGTCATGCTCGCCAGCTACGACCGCCAAAAACAGTCCCTGGCGCTGCGGGAAATCCACCGCTTTATGAATACGTTGCAGAAAGTGGACGGCACCGACTGCTGGGATATCGACAGCCTGGAAGCGGAAATCCGCCTCGGCCTGAAGAAAGTGTGCGACAACGGCATTCTTATCGACAGCATCGGCATCGACACCTGGGGCGTGGACTACGTGCTGCTGGATAAAGAGGGCCAGCGCGTCGGCCTGCCTGTCTCCTACCGCGACAGCCGCACTCAGGGCGTGATGCAGCGCGCCGAACAGCAGCTCGGGCGCGCTGAAATTTACCGCCGCAGCGGCATTCAGTTTTTACCGTTCAACACCCTTTACCAGTTCCGCGCCCTGGCGGAACAGCAGCCGGAGGCTGTGGCAAAAGCCGCCCACGCCCTGCTGATCCCGGACTATTTCAGCTTCCGCCTGACCGGCAAGATGAACTGGGAATACACCAACGCCACTACCACTCAGATGGTGAATATCGGCACCGATAACTGGGACGAAGCCCTGCTCAGCTGGACAGGCGCACCGCGCAGCTGGTTCGGCACGCCAACGCATCCGGGCAACGTGATCGGTCACTGGATTTGCCCGCTGGGTAATCAAATCCCTGTCGTCGCCGTCGCCAGCCACGACACCGCCAGCGCGGTCATCGCCTCGCCGCTGAAAGGCAAGCACGCGGCTTACCTCTCTTCCGGCACCTGGTCGCTGATGGGCTACGAAAGCAAAACCCCGGCCACCAGCGATGTGGCGCTCGCCAACAACATTACCAACGAAGGCGGCGCGGAAGGCCGCTATCGGGTGCTGAAAAACATCATGGGGCTGTGGCTGCTGCAGCGCGTGCTGAAGGAGCAGAACGTCTGCGATATCGCGGCGCTCATCGCTCAGACCCGCAGCATTCCGGCCTGTAAGTTCGTCATCAACCCGAACGATGACCGCTTTATCAACCCGGACAACATGAGCGCCGAAATTCAGGCCGCCTGCCGTGAGAACCACCAGCCCGCGCCGCAAAGCCCGGCGGAACTGGCACGCTGCATTTTCGACAGCCTCGCCCTGCTCTATGCCCGCGTACTGAACGAACTCGCCTCGCTTCACGGCCACGCCTTTTCACAGCTGCACATCGTCGGCGGCGGCTGCCAGAACGAACTGCTCAATCAGCTTTGCGCCGACGCCTGCGGAATTGCAGTGATTGCCGGGCCAGTTGAGGCCTCCACGCTCGGCAATATCGGCGTGCAGCTGATGACGCTCGATGAGCTGAAAGACGTTGATGATTTTCGCAAGGTGGTGCGCGGCAACCACGCCCTCACGACCTTCAATCCGGATCCGAACAGTGAAATTGCCCGCTACGTCGCGCAGTTTCAGCCACAACAGACCAAGGAGCTTTGCGCATGACCACTCAACTTGAACAAGCCTGGGAACTGGCAAAACAGCGTTATGCCGCCGTCGGTGTCGATGTCGAAGAGGCGCTGCGTCAGCTCGACCGTCTGCCCGTCTCGATGCACTGCTGGCAGGGCGACGACGTCGCCGGGTTTGAAAATCCGGGCGGCGCACTGACCGGGGGCATTCAGGCAACGGGCAACTATCCTGGCAAAGCACGTAACGCCACGGAGTTGCGCGCAGACCTCGAGCAGGCGCTGAGCCTGATCCCGGGCCCGAAACGCCTGAACCTGCACGCCATCTACCTGGAATCTGAGACGCCGGTTGGCCGCAACGAAATCAAACCCGAGCATTTCAAAAACTGGGTGCAGTGGGCGAAGGACAACAAGCTGGGGCTGGACTTCAACCCTTCCTGCTTCTCGCACCCGAACAGCGCCGACGGTTTCACCCTGGCGAGCGCCAACGACGAAATCCGCCAGTTCTGGATTGACCACTGCAAGGCCAGCCGCCGCGTGTCGGCGTACTTCGGCGAACAGCTCGGCACGCCGTCGGTGATGAATATCTGGATCCCAGATGGCATGAAGGACCTGACCGTCGACCGCTTCGCCCCGCGCCAGCGCCTGATGAACGCCCTGGATGAGATCATCAGCGAAAAACTGAGCCCGGCGCACCACATCGACGCCGTGGAGAGCAAGCTGTTCGGCATCGGCGCAGAGAGCTACACCGTCGGCTCCAACGAGTTCTATATGGGTTACGCCACCAGCCGCCAGACCGCGCTGTGCCTCGATGCGGGCCACTTCCACCCGACAGAAGTGATTTCCGACAAAATCTCCGCCGCCATGCTGTTCGTGCCGCGCCTGCTGTTGCACGTGAGCCGTCCGGTGCGCTGGGACAGCGACCACGTGGTGCTGCTGGATGACGAAACCCAGGCCATCGCCAGTGAAATCATCCGCCACGACCTGTTCGACCGCGTGCACATCGGCCTCGACTTCTTCGATGCTTCCATCAACCGCGTCGCGGCGTGGGTTATCGGCACCCGCAACATGAAGAAAGCGCTGCTGCGCGCGCTGCTGGAACCTACGGCAGAGCTGCGTCAGCTGGAGCTGGACGGCGACTACACCGCGCGCCTGGCGCTGCTCGAAGAGCAAAAATGCCTGCCGTGGCAGGCCGTCTGGGAGATGTACTGCCAGCGTAACGATACGCCAGCGGGCAGCCAGTGGCTCGACAGCGTGCGGAGCTATGAGAAAGACGTTTTAACGAAGCGCGGATAAAAACCGCCCTCTCCCTAACCCTCTCCCACAGGGAGAGGGGACTGTTGAGCGCTCTCCCTCAACCGTAGTCGGTATTCTCCCTCTCCCTGTGGGAGAGGGCCGGGGAGAGGGAATGATTATTTCAAAGGAAACAAAAGACTATGCAGACCATTACCGATTCCTGGTTCGTCCAGGGCATGATCAAAGCCACCACCGATGCCTGGCTGAAAGGCTGGGATGAGCGCAACGGAGGCAACTTGACGCTACGCCTGGACGACGCCGACATCGCGCCATTCGAAGCAGATTTCCACGCGAAGCCACGCTATATAGCTCTGAGCCAACCGATGCCGCTGCTCGCCAACACGCCGTTTATCGTCACCGGTTCCGGCAAATTCTTCCGCAACGTGCAGCTCGACCCGGCGGCAAATTTAGGCATCGTGAAAGTGGACAGCGACGGCGCGGGCTACCACATTCTTTGGGGGCTGACGCACGAAGCGGTACCAACCTCTGAGCTGCCAGCGCACTTCCTTTCCCACTGCGAGCGCATCAAGGCGACCCAGGGCAAAGACCGCGTGATCATGCACTGCCACGCCACCAACCTGATCGCCCTGACCTACGTGCTGGACAACAACACCGACTTCATCACCCGCAAACTGTGGGAAGGCAGCACCGAGTGCCTGGTGGTGTTCCCGGACGGCGTCGGCATTCTGCCGTGGATGGTGCCGGGCACCGATGAAATTGGTGAAGCGACGGCGAAAGATATGCAGAAACATTCGCTGGTGCTGTGGCCGTTCCACGGCGTCTTCGGCAGCGGCCCGACGCTCGATGAGGCTTTTGGCCTGATCGACACCGCCGAAAAATCAGCAGAGGTGCTCGTCAAAGTTTACTCGATGGGCGGCATGAAACAGACCATCACCCGGGAAGAACTGATTGCGCTCGGCAAGCGTTTTGGCGTCACGCCGATGCAGTCGGCTTTAGATTTGTATCCATAAAAACATCGCGCCCCGCTCACCGAGACGGGGCGAATACACACCTGCAATCCCTACAACTAACTCGAAGTGGAGTAAAAGCAATGAAAATAAAAGCAAGCTTGATCCTCACCGTTGCCGCACTGGCGCTGTCCGGTTCCGCATTAGCTGAAGTCAAAATCGCCCTGGTGGCCAAATCGCTGGGAAATGGATTTTTTGAGGCAGCCAACGTCGGCGCTCAGGAAGCGGCAAAAGAGTTAGGTGACGTCAAAGTCATTTATACCGGCCCCACCACCACAACCGCAGAAGCGCAGATCGAAGTGCTGAACGGTCTGATCGCCCAGGGCGTGGATGCGATCGCCATTTCCGCTAACGATCCTGATGCGCTGGTGCCGGTGCTGAAAAAAGCCATGCAGCGCGGAATCAAAGTGGTTTCCTGGGATTCCGGCGTGGCGCTGGCGGGCCGTCAGATCCACCTGAATCCTTCCAATAACGCCCTGATTGGCGAGACCAACGTCAAGCTTGCCGCCGATGCGCTGAAAGCGCTGAACGTGGAGAAAGGCGACGTCGCGGTGCTCAGCGCCACGCCAACCTCCACCAACCAGAACATCTGGATTGCGGAGATGAAAAAGGTGCTACCGCAGTATCCGTCCATCAACCTGGTGACGGTGGCCTACGGCGACGACCTCTCTGACAAAAGCTACCGCGAAGCGGTCGGCCTGCTGAAAACCTACCCGGACCTGAAGGTGATTGTTTCTCCATCCTCCGTCGGCATCGTCGCCGCGGCGCAGGCGGTCAAAGACCAGGGCAAAATCGGCAAAGTTTACGTGACCGGTCTTGGGCTGCCGTCTGAAATGGCCGGGGCGATTAAGTCCGGCGCCAGTAAAAGCTTCGCTATCTGGAACCCTATCGATCTCGGCTATGCGGCAACGTATTTAGCGGACGATCTGGTGAAAGGCAGCGCCACGAAAACCGAAGCCAGCATGGGTAAACTCGGCAAGGTCACGCTCGATGCCGACGGCAACGGCGCGATGGCGAAGCCGTTCGTTTACGATGCCAGCAACATTGATAAGTTCTCCAAAATTTTCTGATTTGAGTGTTCCCCTCTCCCCTGCCCTCTCCCAAAGGGAGAGGGAGAAGATTGTGCTCCGTAGCAGTTCCCTCTCCTCTGGGAGAGGGAGAAGATCGTGCTCCGTAGCAGTTCCCTCTCCCTCTGGGAGAGGGTTAGGGAGAGGGGACATGAATGAATCCAACGCTGGAGAACCATCATGACCCCACTGCTCCAACTCACAGGCATCAGCAAGTTCTTCCCGGGCGTTCGCGCGCTGGAGAACGTGCAGCTCAGCCTGTGGCCCGGCAAAGTCACCGCGCTGATTGGCGAAAACGGTGCCGGTAAATCGACGCTGGTCAAAGTGATGACCGGCATTTATCAGCCCGACGAGGGCGAAATCCTTTATAAAGCGATCCCCATTCAGCTCCCGACGCCGGAATCGGCGCACAAGGTCGGGATCACCGCCATTCATCAGGAAACTGTCCTGTTCGACGAACTTTCCGTCACCGAGAACATTTTTGCCGGCCAGTACCTGCACAAAGGCTGGCTGAAAAAGCTCGACTGGCCTGAGATGCACCGCCGGGCACAGGCCCTGCTGGCGCGTCTGGAAGTGCAGATTGATCCGCGCGCGACGCTGAAAACCCTGAGCATCGCCCAGCGCCATATGGTGGCCATTGCCCGGGCGCTGTCGTTTGATGCGCAGGTGGTGATCCTTGATGAGCCTACCGCCGCCCTTTCCCAGCATGAGATTCTGGAGTTTTATCAGATTGTTGAGCGACTCAAGCAGGACGGCAAAGCCATTCTGTTTATCTCTCACAAGTTCGATGAAATCTTCGAACTGGCCGATCACTACACCATTTTGCGCGACGGCGTGTTTGTCGCCGAAGGGAACATCCACGACATCACCGAGGAGAAAATGGTGGCGATGATGGTCGGGCGCGCCATCACCCAGACCTTCCCGAAAGTGGCCTGCGAACCGGGCGAGACGGTGCTGGAAGTGAAAGGCCTGTGCCATCCCACCGAGTTTGCCCATATCAACTTCACGCTGCGCAAAGGCGAAATTCTCGGTTTTTATGGCCTCGTCGGCGCCGGGCGAACGGAGCTGATGCAGGCGCTTTCCGGCGTCACCCAACCCTCTGCCGGGGAGATCGTGCTCAACGGCAGGACTGTCCATTTCCACCAGCCAGCCGATGCGATAAGCGCCGGGATTGTTTGCGTGCCGGAAGAGCGGCAAAAGCAGGGGGCGATTATCGAGCTGCCCATCGCGCAGAACATCAGCCTGCCGCAGCTGCGCAAACTCAACCCGAACGGCATCCTGCATGACGACCGCGAATGGAAACTTGCAGATAACTACGCCCGCCGTTTGCAGGTCAAAGCGGCCAGCTGGCGGCAGCCGGTCGAAACGCTCTCCGGCGGCAATCAGCAGAAAGTGGTGATCGGCAAATGGCTCGCCACGCACCCGGACGTGATCATTCTGGATGAGCCGACCAAGGGCATTGATATCGGCTCGAAAGCCGCAGTACACCAGTTTATGTCCGAGCTGGTCGGGCTGGGCCTCGCGGTGATCATGGTGTCGTCGGAGCTGCCGGAGGTGATGGGCATGGCCGATCGCATCATTGTGATGCACGAAGGGCTGATGGTGGCGGAATACCGGGCGGGCGAAGCGTCGGCGGAAGTGATCGTCAGCGCCGCCAGCGGTGCAGGCAGGGAGGCAGCGTGATGCAACAGTTCCTGAAACATCGTGAAGCGCTGCTGGCCGCGGTGATCGTGCTGCTGATTGTGGCGATCGGCAGCCGTACGCCGTCGTTTATCGCGCCGGGCAACCTGGTTGAGATGTTCAACGACACGGCGATTCTCATCATTCTGGCACTCGGCCAGATGATGGTGCTGCTGACCAAAGGCATCGACCTGTCGATGGCGGCCAACCTCGCGCTCACCGGCATGATTGTTGCCCTGCTTAATTTCCATTACCCCGCCATTCCGGTCGTGGCCTTGCTGGCGCTGGCGACGGTGCTTGGCCTGCTGATGGGCATCATCAACGGGCTACTGGTGTGGAAACTCGGCATTCCGGCAATCGTGGTGACGCTTGGCACCATGAGCATTTACCGCGGCATTGTCTTTCTGCTTTCAAACGGCGGCTGGGTGAACGCCAATCAGATGAGCGCTGATTTTCTCGGCCTGCCGCGCGCCTCGCTGCTGGGGCTGCCGGTGCTGAGCTGGTTTGCCATTGCCGCCCTCTTCGTCGTCGGGTATTTCCTGCGTTACAGCCGCACCGGGCGGGCGCTCTACACCGCAGGCGGCAACGCCACGGCGGCGTACTACACAGGGATCAACGCCGGGAAAATGCAGTTTGTCAGCTTCTGCCTCTCCGGCGCGCTGGCCGGGTTCTGCGGCTATCTGTGGATTTCCCGCTTTGCGGTGGCCTACGTCGACGTCGCCAACGGCTTTGAATTACAGGTCGTTGCCGCCTGCGTGATTGGCGGGATCAGCACCATGGGCGGCACCGGGCGCGTGCTCGGCTGCATGCTCGGGGCACTGTTCCTCGGCGTCATCAACAATGCACTGCCGGTGATTGGCGTCTCGCCATTCTGGCAGATGGCGATTTCCGGCGCGGTTATCGTGATTGCGGTGGTCCTCAACGAGCGCGGCAACAAGCGCAAAGGGCGACTTATCCTGCGTGATGCCGCAATGGCGCGGCAAAAACTGGCGGTGAAATCATGAGCAAAATGCTGACAAACGAAGAAGTCCAGCCAGTACCGCAAACACCAACGCTTTTCCAGCGCCTGGCGTGCTGGGAAGGTTTTTTGCTGGCGGTGACCCTGGCCGTGTTTGTGGGCAACGCCTTTGCGTCGCCCTACTTCCTCAACATCTGGAACCTGTCGGATGCCACCTTCAACTTCACCGAAAAGGCGATCATCGTGCTGCCGATGGCGATGCTGATCATCGCCCGCGAAATTGATCTCTCGGTGGCGGCGATCATCGCGCTCAGCTCCACGGCGATGGGCTTCTGCGCGGCTGCGGGAATGGATACGCCGCTGCTGGTGTGCGTCGGGCTTGGGGTTGGCGTGGCGTGCGGGCTGGTGAACGGGCTGCTGGTCACCCGGCTGAATCTTTCGTCCATCGTGATAACCATCGGCACCATGAGTCTGTTCCGCGGCATCTCCTACATCCTGCTCGGCGATCAGGCCCTGAACCAGTACCCGGCAAGCTTCGCCTGGTTTGGTCAGGGTTACGTGTGGGGCGCGCTGTCGTTCGAGTTTGCGCTGTTTATCGTGCTCGCGGCGGTGTTCACCTTCGTGCTGCACCGAACCAACTTTGGCCGCCGTACCTTTGCCATCGGCAATAACCCGACCGGCGCGTGGTTTTCGGGGATCAACGTTAAGCGTCACAACCTGATTCTGTTCGTGCTGGTCGGGTTGATGTCCGGCCTTGCCGCGGTGCTTTTGACGTCACGTTTAGGCAGCACGCGCCCCACCATTGCCATGGGCTGGGAGCTAGCCGTGGTGACGATGGCGGTGCTCGGCGGCATCAATATTTTAGGCGGCTCCGGCAGCATGGTCGGTGTGATCATCGCCGCCTTCCTGATGGGACTGGTGACCTTCGGCCTGAGCCTGCTCAACGTGCCGGGCATCGTGATGTCAATCATCATCGGCGCGATGCTGATCGTGGTGATTTCGCTGCCGATTATTGCGCGGCGGATTTTACAACGGAGAAGGATTTAACTGCCGGGTGGCACTTCGTTTACCCGGCCTACCTGAACGTAGGCCCGTGCAAGCGCCGCGCCGCCGGGCATAAAAATCATCGTAATTAAGGAGAATAAACATGAGCTTTATGTTGGCACTGCCGAAAATCAGCCTGCACGGCGCGGGCGCAATTGGCGATATGGTGAATCTGGTGGCGGGCAAGCAGTGGGGTAAAGCGCTGATTGTCACCGACGGCCAGCTGGTAAAAATGGGCCTGCTCAATGCCCTTTTTGCTGCGCTGGACGAGCATCAGATGTCTTATCACCTCTTCGATGAAGTGTTCCCGAACCCGACGGAAGCGCTGGTGCAGAAAGGTTTTCGCGCCTACCGGGATGCAGGCTGCGATTACATTATCGCCTTCGGCGGCGGCAGCCCGATAGACACCGCCAAGGCGGTGAAAATCCTCACCGCGAACCCTGGCCCGTCTACAAACTACTCCGGCGTCGGCAAAGTCAAAAACGCGGGCGTGCCGCTGGTCGCCATCAATACCACCGCCGGTACGGCGGCGGAGATGACCAGCAACGCGGTGATTATTGACAGCGAGCGTCAGGTCAAAGAAGTGATCATCGACTCAAACATTATCCCAGATATCGCCGTGGATGATGCCAGCGTGATGCTCGACATTCCGGCTGCCGTGACCGCAGCCACTGGCATGGATGCGCTGACGCACGCCGTTGAAGCCTACGTTTCCGTCGGCGCGCACCCGCTCACCGACGCTAACGCCCTGGAAGCGATTCGCCTGATTACGCTGTGGCTGCCAAAAGCGGTCGATAACGGTCACAACCTCGAAGCCCGCGAGCAGATGGCCTTCGGTCAGTATCTGGCGGGCATGGCCTTTAACAGCGCCGGACTCGGCCTGGTGCACGCGCTGGCGCATCAGCCCGGCGCCACGCATAACCTGCCGCACGGCGTCTGCAACGCCATCCTGCTGCCGATCATCGAAAACTTTAACCGTCCGAACGCCGTGGCCCGCTTTGCTCGCGTGGCACATGCGATGGGCGTCGACACGCGCGGCATGAGCGATGAAGCCGCCAGCATGGCCGCGATTCAGGCCATTCGCGATCTCAGCGCCCGCGTCGGCATTCCTGCCGGTTTCAGCCAGCTCGGCGTCACCAAAGCCGATATCGAAGGCTGGCTGGACAAAGCCCTCGCCGACCCATGCGCGCCCTGTAACCCGCGCACCGCCAGCCGCGACGAAGTGCGCGAGCTCTACCTGGAGGCCTTATGATCCGCAAAGCTTTTGTGATGCAGGTACATCCGCACACCCATGAAGAGTATGAACGCCGCCACAACCCTATCTGGCCGGAGCTGGAAGCCGTGCTGAAAGATCATGGCGCACACCACTACGCTATCTACCTCGACAAGACCCGCAACCTGCTGTTCGCGACGGTCGAAATCGAGTCGGAGGAGCGCTGGAATGCGGTTGCCAGCACCGACGTCTGCCAGCGCTGGTGGAAATATATGGGGGAAGTGATGCCGTCGAACCCGGACAACAGCCCGCTGAGTTCGGCGCTGAAAGAGGTGTTTTACCTGGCCTGATATGATGACGCTGCCGCGAATGCGGCAGCGTTCTGAGTTAACTCACTTCAACCGTGTTGCTGCGCGCCGCAATTTCTTTCCTGCTGCTCAGCGTAAATGCCGACACCGCCGTAATCGCCAGGACAAAACAGCCCAGCATCAGATAGGTTTCCTGGAAACCAATCCGGTCATACATATTGCCGGCAAAGGCGGAGAGGAATATCGCCGCGGACTGCTTGGCAAACTGGAAGCCAATCAGATAGATAGTGGCGGAAAGACGGGTATCGAATACGCCCGTGATGTACTTGAAAGCACCGACCAGCAGGAAAGGCACTTCCAGCGCGTGCAGCATCTTCAGGGCAACCACTTCCACCGCCGTGGTAGCAAACGACGAGCCGATGATGCGCGTCGCCATAATCAGCCCGGCAATGAGCAATGTGTTTTTGGCACCGATGCGGTTAATAATCCACGGCGAGCAGAACATGATGATCGCGTTACAGATTTCCCCGGCCGTGGTGGCAAAACCAAAGGCACGCGTCCCTTCTTCTGGCGTCGCGAAGAACGTTTTAAAGAAGGTGGCAAACTGCTGATCGAAGACGTCATAGACGCAGGCCACGCCAATCACGTAAAGGATAAACATCCACATTCTGCGTTGGCGGAAAAGATTGAAAACGGTTTTCGCCGTGATTTGCGGCTGGTTTGCGCCAAGCGCATTCATCACCTGTGCCGTCTGGTTAGGTTTAGGCTTCGCGACCACCAGCAACAGCATCAGCAACAGTGCGGCCGCCGACCCCATCCAGAACACATAAGAAGGATCGATGCTGAACAGAATCCCGCCTGTTGAAGCGCATAAGCCCCAGCCAAGACAGCCGAACATGCGCGCTTTACCGTATTCGAAGAAGCTGTTGCGGCTCACGCGTTCAATGTAGGCCTCAATCGCCCCCGACCCCGCCGAGAACACAAACCCGATATAAAAACCCCCGCTCAGTGCGCCAAGCCAGATATTGGTTTTGAGCAAAGGCGCGAAGACGTACAGAAAGAACGGTGCGAACAAAAACAGAAGTACGGCGATAATCCACAGCAGGTGCTTTTTCAGCCCCAGCTTGTCCGAAATCACCCCCAGTACAGGCTGGAAAGCAATGGCGGAAAGCGAGATGCAGGAGAACACAATCCCGGTATGGGTTTTGTTCAGGCCGATGATGTCCGACAGCCAGATAGGCAGGAACGGAAAGCAGGTGGCCATGATGAAAAAGTAGAGAAAGAAGAACAGCCCGAAGATCCAGAAGTTAGGGTTGTCTTTGTGAGTACAGGTTGTCGTGTTCATTATTGTTATCCTCAACTCGGGCCGGTTTCCCGGCCCGTCACCTTTACACGCGTTCCACGCCAATCAGAATGGCGGTTTCCGGATCCAGAATCGGCAGCGCAATGCCCGCCTGCATCAGCCATTCGCCGCTTGCCGTTTGCGATGTCTCCATCCATTCCGGCAACTTACGCATGGTATGCCCGCCCTTGCCCGTTAAGCGGATATTCGGGTGATCGAGCAACGTGATACGGTACTGTGCCCCCGGCTCCAGCCCTGGCATCCGCAGCGGCATCATCAGGGTGTAGTCCGGCATCGCCAGCTGGCTGACGATATAGAGCCCCTGCTTTTTGTCCTGACTGACGATGCCCTGCGCCAGAGTGCTGGCATCAGGCATGTCCACACGCCACTGGGTACCATGATGAATAACCTCCCGCCACTGCTTATGTAACGCCGCATAGCGACGGTAGCCTTCGCGCTCATCGGCATCCACGGTTAGCGGGTCTAACTCCAGTCCCATATGACCGAACAGCGCGGTCAGGCCGCGGAATTCGATGGCGTGCTGGCGGAAAGTAGCATGGCATTTATGATGACCGATATGTGCGCCCATCACCTCTGGCGGGAAGAAATAGCTCATACCGCGCTGAATGGTGTTGCGCTCCAGCGCGTCGTTGTTGTCGGAAGCCCAAAAGCGGTGGCTGCGGGTCAGCACTTCATAATCGATTCGCCCGCCGCCGGAGGAGCAGGATTCAAACTCAATGTGCGGAAAACGCTCGCCCAGCACGTCTAAAAGGCGATAAAACTGGCGAGTTTGCGCATCGGCGGCAGCTTTGCCGTTGTGCCCTGGCTGCACCAGCTCGCGGTTCATATCCCATTTCACATAGTCGACCGCGTGCTCCCCCAACAGCCAGCTCATGCGCTCCACAAGATAATCAAAGGCTTGTGGAATGTTCAGGTTGAGCACCAGCTGATGACGCCCGGTCGCCTGTTTGTAGCCCGGCAGCGCCAGCACCCAGTCGGGGTGCGCGCGATACAAATCGGAGTCAGGGCTTATCATTTCTGGCTCGACCCAGATCCCAAACTCCATGGCCAGGGATTTAACGTGATTGATGACCGGCGTCAGGCCTTGCGGATATTTTTCCTCATCGAGATACCAGTCGCCCAGCGCACGGCAATCGTCGCTGCGGCCCTTGTACCAGCCGTCATCAATGATAAAGCGCTCCACGCCCAGCGCCGCAGCCTCATCGGCCATGCGCATGATGTAGTCCGGATCGTGGTTGAAGTAGATGCCTTCCCAGGTATTGAGGTGAACCGGGCGCGGTTTGTTTTCCGGGAAGCGGATAATGTTATCGCGCAGATAGCGGTGGTACTGTTGGCTCATACCGTTCAGCCCGCACGGGGAGTAACTCGCATACAGGCGCGGCGTCCACAGGGTGTCGCCTTCTTCAATCGCCATCTCTCCTGGCAGATAGAGCGCTTCGGCCTGCAGATAACGACGGCCATCGGTTTTGGCTTCCGCGCGCAGGCGATGGTTACCACTCCAGCCGAGATGCGCGCCCCACACGTCGCCCTGCATTTCACCAAACGCCGGCGTGCCAGCGATAAGCGCTGGAAAGTGTTCGTGGGACGTTTTGCCGCGGCGGTTTTCAATCACAAAGCTGTCGTGTTCAAGCTTCACGCGGTGCGGCTGGAATTCATGGATCCAACGGCCATGAAAGGCCATCACTTCATGTGCTCGCTCAGCGATCGGTAGCGTCACGGCAAAGCGGTCAACCTGCCATGCCAGCGCCCTAAGGTTGGTTAAACCATGACGAACCACCAGCACCCCGCTCTGATCAAGCGTCATTTCGCTGGTCAGCCGTAATCCGGCCAGCTCATCTTCCGCCGTTACCGTCACTGCTTGCCCTTGATGCTGCACGTTTATCGTTTTGAATACCGGCGAGCCGTCTTGTCCCTGACGATGGCCCTCTATCCCCGGTGAGCCAAACAGCCCGTGACCCAGCTCAGCCATCAGCGTGATCGGGGAATCAACATCCAGCCTGCCGTTGGCTATCGGCCGGGAGAGGCTGTGTACATCCTGCGGCGAAAAGTACTGAAGATGCGGCCCCCAGTAGAGAATTTCGGCGAATGGGTGGGTTTTTATCACCACATCAACCGTTTTGCTTTCAAGTCGTAAAATGGAATCGTGCATCAGACATCTCCTGTCATCTGGATGGTCTGAGTGTTGATCCGAAACGTTTCGGATGAGAACCAAAACGTTTCGGATTTGTGATCGGGTTTAGAAAATTGAGGCGATCAGGCCGTAATGCCTGGGAAAAACGCTGGCTGCCAGAGAACCTGGAGCTGAGATACATCGTCGCCGTTAATCAGCTGCCGCACCATGTCGGCTATCTGTTTCCCGACGCCCTGACGGGTGGACTGAATCACTGCCGCCACGTCGATATCGACAATGCTGTCCTGCGGCAGACCGTCGTAAACCACCAGCGAGACGGCATTGTCACCCGTAAGACGACCAAGCTGCGCCAGCGCCATCGCCGCGCCGTCGCCGTGGGTATTACAGTCGGTAACGATCGCGCTCGGCGGCTGCGGCAGGGAGAGTAATTCGTGGGTTGCGGCATAACCTGCACGGCGCGAGGGTGGCATGGCACGCAGCCATTCACTGGAAAGACCCGCTTCTGTTAGCGCATCCAGATAGCCCTGACGACGCTGGGTAATGAAGGCCTGATTGTTGCTCTCACCCAACAGGGCAATGCGCCGATGACCTTTGTCGATAAGCCAACGCGTGGCCTGCCGGGTACCGGCATAGTTGTCGAAATCAAACCAGGCGTAAGGCTGTGACAGCTGGCTGCGGCCCAGCGCCAGGAAAGGAAACCCGGCGGCCTGCAACTGCTCCAGGCGCGGGTCGTGATCCAGCGTATGCGCCACAATCAGCGCATCCACGCGACGGCTCTGCACCATGCGCATATAGCTGTGTTTGTCGGCCAGGTCGTCATCGGCAATCAGCAGAAGATCGATTTCATGTCGCGCAAGTTCGTGGCTAATTTCGCCAACCATGTCCATAAATACGCTGTTATTGAGCGGAACAGGATGCACCGGAAAGACCAGCCCCACGGCGTCAATTTTGCCCATTTTCAGACGACGAGCAAAGGTGTTGGGCCGATAGCCACGGCGCTGAGCCTCTGCTTCTACGCGAGCGCGCGTCTCACTGGAAACGTCATCATATCCGTTCAGGGCACGGCTGACCGTGGTAACGGACAGCCCCAGTTCTTTGGCAATGGCTTTAAGTGACATGATTTCCCGTATCTTCGTTAATTCTGTTCCGCCACCAACAGCGCGTGGGTATCCGGCTCCAGCGCCTTGAAAACGTGCTCGCGATCGGCAGGATAGCAGATGTAATCCCCTTCGCTCAGCTCTTCGGGTGCTTCGGTCAGCCCCACCAGCGCACGGCCCTGGGTGACAATGATGTGTTCAACGGAACCCGGCGGGTGCGGCTGGGAAATGCGATCTGCACCCGGCTGCGTCATCAGCAGGTAGATATCGCGGCGCGCGCCCGGTGGGCAGGTTGCCAGCAAAATGGCCTGATAGTTGGCCTGCTCGGCCACCACTTTTGTGCCTTCACCACGGCGAATCACCTGCGTGGTCGCCATCTGCGGCTCGAGCAGACGCGCAAAGGGAATATCCAGCGCAACGCAAAGCGACCACAGCGTTTCCAGACTCGGATTACCGTTCCCGGCTTCGAGCTGCGACAGCGTGGATTTGGCGATCCCGGCTCTGCGGGCAATTTCCGCCAACGACAGCCCGGTTCTCTGGCGCTCCCGCACCAGGCTTTTGGCGATCACGCTGATTGGCTGCGTCATACACGGCTCCGTATTTCTTTGGGTATAATCTTATATCGAACGAATCGTTCATCTTGAAAAACGATCTGACTGCGTTCATTATAATGGAAACTCGTTCGATATGGCTAAATTTGTATGCTCAGACACTCTCTCGCCTGCCTGAAAGGCGACACCATCAAGGCAATCCTGCTGGTCGACATTGCCGTCGGCGTGGTTGGCGTTTCCTACGGCTCGCTGGCGATGTCGTGGGGTTTTCCATTGTGGGTGCCGCTGGCGCTCTCGACGCTGGTGCTGGCAGGCGCGTCCGAGTTTATGTTTATCGGCATTATCGTCAGCGGCGGTAACCCGCTGGCCGCCGCCGCCGCCGGGCTGCTGGTCAATGCGCGTCATATACCCTTTGGCGTCGCGGTGCGCGACCTGGTCGGCAAGCGTGCGACAGGCCTGCTGGGCTGCCATATCATGAACGATGAGAGCGTGGTGTTCGGGATGTCGCAGCCAACGGCAGAGCAGCGTAAAGCGGCCTACTGGCTTTGCGGTTGCGGGGTCGCCATCCTTTGGCCGCTGGGCGTGCTGCTTGGCAGCGGCGTCGGCAAACTTCTGCCTTCTCCGGAAACTATCGGCCTCGACGCGGTATTCCCCGCTATTCTTTTGGCCTTAGTGATCCCTGCGTTTAAAAAGCGCACCACGCTGATTCGCGCCCTGAGCGGCGCGGTGATTTCGCTGGCTTCAGTGCCATTTACGCCTGCGGGTGTGCCAGTGCTGCTGTCGCTGTTTGGTCTTCTGGCGAGGAAAAAATAATGGGCGAGACGTTGTGGATTATTGCCGGGATCGCGGTGCTCTCCGTCGGAACCTACCTGATGCGCTTTGGCGGCACAAAGCTCGGCAACAAGCTGGCGCTCTCTGAGCGTTCGCAGGCCATGCTCAACGATGCGGCCACCACGCTGCTGTTCGCCGTGGCGCTGGCCGCCACCTTCTTTGAAGGCAGCCATTTTGCCGGCAGCGCCCGCGTGCTCGGCGTGGCGGTGGCCGTTTTCCTGGCGTGGCGTAAGGTGCCGTTAATCTTCGTGATCCTCGCTGCTGCAGCGGTGACGGCTTTGCTGAGGCTGGCAGGACTTCACTGATTCAGACATAAAAAAAGCGCCCGAAGGCGCTCTTTCTGCAGTCGAACTCGATTATTTATTCAGTTCAGCAGTCATATGCACTTTGTTGCCGGTGAATGCCTGGGTGATTTTGTAGGAAGTGGCACCCGCTTCCTGAGCCTGGGCAGCAATTTTCGCTTCTGCACCGTCGAGGGTTGAGGAAGTTGCGGTCACAGTCTGTGCTGCGAATGAACCGAAAGAAGTAGCCAGAGCGATAACTGCGACAAAAGTTTTGATGCTTTTCATGATGTAAACCCTTCAATTAAGTTGTTTGCGTAAGGCACTGTGCCTTGATGTGATAAATAATAGCCTCACAACGCCACAACGAATAGCGGAAGGTTTTGCTTACGTCATTCAATTTTTTTGACCAATAATCACACACCCAATAAGCGCTGCGGGTGGGTATAGATTGTCGCCCTGCCGGGCTTGCAGAATCCCACCAGCGTCAGGTTGCAGCGTTCGGCAACGTCAACGGCGAGCGTGGTGGCCGCCGAGACCGCAAAGAGGATTTCGACGCCGCACATTGCCGCCTTCTGCACCATTTCATAGCTCGCCCGGCTGGACACCAGCCCCGCGCCCTTATGCCAGCTCTCGCCTTCCCCGGCACGTTTGCCAAGCAGCTTATCCAGCGCCACGTGGCGGCCCACATCTTCCAGCCCGCCCGCAAGCTTGCCGTCTGGCATAACCCAGGCAGCGGCGTGCGTGCAGCCCGTCATGCGGCCCACAGGCTGGACGTCGTTCAAATGTTCGAGGGCAAGATCGAGGTATTTCAGGTTGAAGCTCTGGGTGAAAGGCAGCGGCGTGACCGGGCGGCCAACGTCATTGAGCTGCTCCACACCGCAGACGCCGCAGCCGGTACGTCCGGCCAGCGCCCGACGCCGCTCTTTAAGCGCCATAAAGCGGCGGCTGGAAAGCTCAATGCGAACTTCCAGACCGTTACAGACCGGAACCACATCCATACCGTAAATTTCCGAACGGCTTTCAATAATCCCTTCGGATAAGGAAAAACCGACGGCGAACAGCGCAAGATCTTTCGGCGTTGCCATCATCACCACATGGGAGATGCCGTTGTAAACCAGCGCCACAGGCACTTCCTCGGCGAGTTCATCCTGCCGGGCGAGCTGTAAATCCTGGCGATGCCAGAGGCTGACCTGGCGCATTCCAGTGAGTTCACTCACATTTTCGATCTGTATTGATGGGTTTTCATTCACTTTGTATTAACCCTATTGGAACAAGCATACACACAATGTGGTATTCTGAAGGCATATCCCTCCGGGAAAGAGGGAGATTACCCCTAATTCTGTACCTTTGCGGCACCGACCGCAAAGGTTAATAACAATCCATCCCCTTAGCGGTTCAGGTATTGAAGGGCAACGGGGAAGCAATGTCGAAACAAGGAGTGACCCATGCAGGTCAGCAGAAGGCAGTTCTTTAAGATCTGCGCTGGCGGTATGGCAGGCACAACGGCTGCGGCGCTCGGTTTTGCCCCGAGTGTCGCCCTGGCGGAAACGCGGCAGTACAAGCTGCTGCGCACCCGTGAAACCCGTAACACCTGCACATATTGTTCTGTCGGTTGTGGGCTGTTGATGTACAGCCTCGGCGATGGAGCCAAAAACGCCAAAGCATCTATCTTCCATATCGAAGGGGATCCGGATCACCCGGTCAACCGTGGCGCACTCTGCCCGAAAGGCGCAGGCCTGGTGGATTTCATCCACTCCGAAAGCCGCCTGAAATATCCTGAATACCGCGCTCCTGGCTCCGATAAGTGGCAGCAAATCAGCTGGGACGACGCGTTCGACCGCATCGCGAAGCTGATGAAAGCCGACCGCGACGCCAACTTCATAGCGCAAAACGCCGAAGGCACCACCGTTAACCGCTGGCTCTCCACCGGGATGCTGTGCGCCTCCGCTTCCAGTAACGAAACCGGCTATTTAACCCAGAAATTCTCCCGTGCGCTCGGCATGCTCGCGGTGGACAACCAGGCACGCGTCTGACACGGACCAACGGTAGCAAGTCTTGCTCCAACATTTGGTCGCGGTGCGATGACCAACCACTGGGTGGATATTAAGAACGCCAACCTGATTGTGGTAATGGGCGGTAACGCCGCTGAAGCGCATCCGGTCGGATTTCGCTGGGCGATGGAAGCCAAAATCCACAACGGCGCCAAACTTATCGTTATCGATCCGCGCTTTACGCGTACGGCATCGGTGGCAGATTTCTATACGCCAATTCGTTCCGGAACGGATATCACCTTCCTCTCCGGGGTGATCCTGTATCTGCTCAATAACGAAAAAATTAACCGTGAGTACACCGAGGCGTACACCAACGCCAGCCTGATCGTGCGCGAAGATTTCACGTTCGACGATGGCCTGTTCTCCGGCTACGACGCAGCAGCCCGCAAGTACGACAAAACCAGCTGGAACTACGAGCTGGATGAAAACGGGCACGCCAAACGCGATACCACCCTCACCCATCCACGCTGCGTATGGAACCTGCTGAAAGAGCACGTTTCTCGCTACACGCCGGAAATGGTTGAGCAAATTTGTGGCACGCCGAAAGCGGACTTCCTGAAGGTTTGTGAGTACATCGCCGAAACCAGCGCCCACGACAAAACCGCGTCGTTCCTCTATGCGCTGGGCTGGACGCAGCACTCCGTGGGTGCGCAGAACATCCGCACCATGGCGATGATTCAGCTGCTGCTCGGCAATATGGGCATGGCGGGCGGCGGCGTGAACGCCCTGCGCGGCCACTCCAATATTCAGGGCCTGACCGATCTCGGCCTGCTGTCGCAGAGCCTGCCAGGCTATATGACGCTGCCAAGTGAAAAACAGACTGACCTGCAAACCTACCTGACCGCCAACACGCCAAAACCGCTGCTGGAAGGCCAGGTGAACTACTGGGGCAACTATCCGAAGTTCTTCGTCTCGATGATGAAATCTTTCTTCGGCGACAAGGCGACGGCGGAAAACAGCTGGGGCTTTGACTGGCTGCCTAAGTGGGACAAAGGCTACGACGTGCTGCAGTACTTCGAGCTGATGTCGCAGGGCAAGGTGAACGGCTATCTCTGCCAGGGCTTCAACCCGGTGGCGTCGTTCCCGAATAAGAACAAGATTGTGGCTTCGCTTTCTAAGCTGAAGTTCCTGGTGACCATCGATCCGCTGAACACCGAAACTTCGACCTTCTGGCAGAATCACGGCGAGCAAAACGACGTTGATCCGTCGAAGATTCAGACCGAAGTGTTCCGTCTGCCGTCCACCTGCTTTGCCGAAGAGAACGGCTCCATCGTCAACTCCGGGCGCTGGCTGCAGTGGCACTGGAAAGGTGCGGATGCCCCGGGTATCGCAAAAACCGACGGCGAAATCCTGGCGGGAATTTTCATGCGCATGCGTGAGATGTACGCCAAAGAGGGCGGCCCGGTTCCGGAGCCAGTGCTCAATATGACGTGGAACTACTCCACGCCGGAAGAGCCAGCCTCGGAAGAAGTGGCGATGGAGAGCAACGGTAAAGCGCTCGCCGATATTACCGACCCGGCAACGGGCGCGGTAATCGTCAAGAAAGGCCAGCAGCTCACTTCGTTCGCTCAATTGCGCGACGACGGCACCACCGCCAGCGGCTGCTGGATCTTCGCGGGCAGCTGGACGCCGGACGGCAACCAGATGGCGCGACGTGATAACGCTGACCCGTCAGGCCTCGGCAATACGCTCGGCTGGGCGTGGGCGTGGCCGCTTAACCGCCGCATTCTGTATAACCGTGCGTCTGCAGACCCACAAGGTAAACCGTGGGATCCGAAACGCCAGCTGCTGAAGTGGGACGGTGCCAAATGGGCCGGCGTGGATATTCCTGATTACAGTGCCGCCGCACCGGGCACCGATGTCGGGCCGTTCATCATGCAACCGGAAGGCATGGGCCGCCTGTTCGCCCTCGACAAGATGGCGGAAGGGCCGTTCCCGGAACACTACGAGCCGTTTGAAACGCCGCTTGGCACTAACCCGCTGCATCCGAATGTCGTCTCGAACCCGGCAGCACGCGTGTTCAAAGACGACCTGGCCGCAATGGGCAAAGCCGATAAGTTCCCATATGTGGGCACCACTTATCGTCTGACCGAGCATTTCCACTACTGGACCAAGCACGCGCTGCTTAACGCCATCGCGCAGCCTGAGCAGTTCGTGGAGATTGGCGAGAAGCTGGCGAACAAGCTCGGCATCGGCCACGGCGATACCGTGAAAGTCTCCTCTAACCGCGGCTATATCAAGGCCAAGGCGGTGGTGACCAAGCGTATCCGCACGCTGAAAGTGGACGGGAAGGACGTGGACACCATCGGCATTCCGATTCACTGGGGCTTCCAGGGCGTGGCGAAGAAAGGCTTTATCGCCAACACCCTGACGCCGTACGTTGGCGACGCCAACACCCAGACGCCGGAGTTCAAATCCTTCCTCGTGAACGTGGAAAAGGTGTAACGGAGACGACTTATGGCTTATCAATCGCAGGATATCATCCGTCGTTCCGCGACTAACGGTTTCACCCCCGCGCCTCAGGCGCGGGATCACCAGGAAGAGGTGGCGAAGCTCATCGACGTGACTACCTGTATCGGCTGCAAAGCCTGTCAGGTGGCCTGTTCGGAGTGGAACGACATTCGTGACGAAATCGGCAGCAACGTCGGCGTGTACGACAACCCAGCCGATTTAACCGCCAAATCCTGGACGGTGATGCGCTTCTCGGAAGTGGAGCAGAACGACAAACTGGAGTGGCTCATCCGCAAGGATGGCTGCATGCACTGCGCTGACCCGGGCTGCCTGAAGGCGTGTCCGTCGGAAGGGGCTATCATTCAGTATGCCAACGGCATCGTCGACTTCCAGTCTGAACAGTGCATCGGCTGCGGCTACTGCATCGCGGGTTGCCCGTTCGATGTGCCGCGCCTGAACCCGGAAGACAACCGCGTCTACAAATGTACGCTCTGCGTAGACCGCGTCACCGTGGGCCAGGAACCGGCCTGCGTGAAAACCTGCCCAACCGGTGCCATCCACTTTGGCTCCAAAGAGGACATGAAGGTGCTGGCAGGTGAGCGCGTAGCAGAGCTGAAAACGCGCGGTTACGACAACGCAGGCCTGTACGATCCGGCAGGCGTTGGCGGCACACACGTGATGTACGTACTTCATCATGCCGACAAGCCGAATCTCTATCACGGCCTGCCGGAGAACCCGGAAATCAGCCAGACCGTTAAGTTCTGGAAAGGCGTCTGGAAACCGCTGGCCGCAGTCGGCTTCGCAGCAACCTTTGCCGCCAGCATCTTCCACTATGTCGGCGTCGGGCCAAACCGTGCCGATGAGGAAGAGGACAATCTGCATGAAGAGAAAGACGAGGTGCGCAAATGAAACGCCGTGACACCATCGTGCGCTACACCGCGCCGGAACGCATCAACCACTGGGTCACCGCCTTCTGCTTCATTCTGGCGGCGGTGAGCGGACTGGGCTTCTTCTTCCCGTCCTTCAACTGGCTGATGCACATTCTCGGCACGCCGCAGCTGGCGCGTATTCTGCATCCGTTCGTTGGGGTGGTGATGTTCGCGTCGTTCATCATCATGTTCTTCCGCTACTGGCACCACAATCTAATCAATCGGGATGATATCTTTTGGGCGAAGAATATTCGTAAGATCGTCGTCAACGAGGAAGTGGGGGACACCGGACGCTATAACTTCGGCCA
The DNA here is from genome assembly GCF_900215375.1 of Enterobacter sp. CC120223-11. Taxonomy (GTDB): domain Bacteria; phylum Pseudomonadota; class Gammaproteobacteria; order Enterobacterales; family Enterobacteriaceae; genus Scandinavium. The sequence continues at coordinate 65,782 of NZ_OBEF01000019.1, forward strand.
GAAGTGCGTCTTCTGGGCGGCGATTATCTTCCTGGTGTTACTGCTGGTGAGCGGCGTCATTATCTGGCGGCCGTACTTCGCGCCAGCGTTCTCCATTCCGGTGATCCGCTTCGCGCTGATGCTGCATTCATTTGCCGCAGTAGCGTTAATTGTGGTTATTATGGTGCATATTTACGCCGCCCTTTGGGTGAAAGGCACCATAACCGCGATGGTGGAAGGCTGGGTGACCAGCAGCTGGGCGAAGAAACATCACCCACGCTGGTACCGTGAAGTCCGCCAGAAACAGGAAAAATCGACCGAATGAGCATTCGCATCATCCCACAAGACGAACTGGGGAGTAGCGAGAAACGCACGGCGGAAGCAATTCCGCCGTTATTATTCCCGCGACTGAAACACCTCTACCACCGCCGGGCGGAACGCCTGCTGCAACTGGCGCAGGAAAATCCGCTGGGCGACTACCTGCGTTTTGCCGCGCTCATCGCCCATGCGCAGGAAGTGGTGCTGTACGACCATCCGCTGCAAATGGACCTGACCGCACGCATTAAAGAAGCTGCGGCCCAGGGCAAACCGCCGCTGGACATCCACACCCTGCCGCGCGACAAGCACTGGCAGAAGCTGCTGCAGTCGATGATTGCCGAGCTGAAGCCTGAAATGAGCGGCCCGGCGCTGGCGGTTATCGAGAATCTGGAAAAAGCTTCTGACACCGAGCTGGAAGAGATGGCGAGCGCGCTGTTTGCTTCCGATTTTGCCTCCGTCAGCAGCGATAAGGCCCCGTTCATTTGGGCTGCGCTGTCGCTTTACTGGGCGCAGATGGCAAACCTGATCCCCGGCAAAGCCCGCGCGGAATACGGCGAGCACCGCCAGTTCTGCCCGGTTTGTGGCTCTATGCCAGTCTCAAGCGTCGTGCAAATTGGCACCACCCAGGGGCTGCGTTACCTGCACTGCAACCTGTGTGAGTCCGAGTGGCACGTGGTGCGCGTAAAATGCAGCAACTGCGAGCAGAGCCGTGATTTGCACTACTGGTCGCTGGATAACGAACAGGCTTCCGTGAAAGCGGAAAGCTGCGGTGACTGCGGTACCTACCTGAAGATTCTCTATCAGGAAAAAGACCCGAACGTCGAGCCCGTGGCCGACGATCTCGCCTCGCTGGTGCTGGACGCACGTATGGAACAAGAGGGCTTTGCCCGCAGCTCCATCAACCCGTTCCTGTTCCCGGGCGAAGGGGAATAAGTCGTTGCTGAAAACCGGGCACGGACGTGCCCGGTTTATTGGTACGGTATTTTTACGCCGGAGATCCCAGAAAAATCTTTAATATTTCGGGTAATCAGCGGGCAATTTCTCACCTTCGCGCTGGCGAGTATGATGGCGTCCGGCAATTTCATACCGTGCTCTGCACGAAGCAGAACGCTTCGCTCTGCAATTTCCCGACTGACGTCAATGACCTCGAACGCACCCAGAAGCGCCGCCGTTCGCGCCTCCTGATGATATTTCCGCGCCCCAACCATCACTTCCATCCAGGAAATCAAACTGATTGCCCGGTGGTTTGCACCATTTTCAATGGCTTCAGCCGCCTCAAGCCTTTTATTTAAAAGATCGATAAGAATATTGGTATCAAACACCGCCACGCGTTCCATCTTCACCACTCCTCGCGTAACTTACGTTCGTACTCTATGCCATCCTCTGCTCCATCCCCCCAAAGCCCTAAAGCATCCCGGATGACGGATGTACTTTGCCTGTCCAGATACTGTTCAACAGCTTCGCGTATTAATTCTGCACGCGGCAGGTTTCTTAGCTGCTTAAGACTCTCAAGACGTTGCAGCGCATCATCGGAAAGATCGATCAGGATTCTGCCCATAGTCATTTCCATCGCCATGCTCATATATCACTCCAGTATATCATGGGCGGTTAATTTTCAGGCAATTTACGATTTTAAGGCGCGGGGAGAAAGTATGATTTGAGACTTCTGTTTTGTTTTGCGTCGGGTCTTCCTGCGAAATGAAAACCGCTCTCATTTTTCAATAAAAATCGTGGCCTGGATCACCAGGCCAGTGCTGAACTACTCCTCCTCGTTGCCGCCCTCTTCCAGCGGGCCGAAGGGCCTGGCGGGCAGTACGATAAAGATGCCTTCAAAAATGGCACCGGAGGTGTCGTCCCCGAACAGTTCAACCTGCAACTGAACTCGCGCTTTGCGGCCGCGCGCCAGCCTGTCGAGGTCGCCGCTGAGTGACCCCAAATCGGCAATAGCACTGGGCTTACCGCTGATCGGTTTGCTGTAGCGGATATGCGCATCGGCCAGAATGATGGTGCCACCGAGATGGCGTTCGCGCAGCATCAGCCAGATAAGCCCCCAGCCGGTGAGCGTGGCGAGAGAAAACAAGCTTCCGGCAAACAGCGTGTTATGCGGGTTCTGGTTGCCGATTTCCGGCATGGTGGTGATAAATTTCTGCCCGGTGTACTGCTGAATGCGCACGCCCATCTTTTCGCTGAGCGGGATGTGTTCGTACCATGCCTGCTGGAGCTGCCCGCACCAGTCACCGCGATGCAGAATATCATCCAGCGTTGCCACAGGTTTGATCATCAGGAAGTGACGTACCGGCGTGGTTTGCGGGGTGGTAATTTCCCCCTGATTGACGAATCCGAGCTTGGCAAAGAATTCCACGGCATCTTCGCGGGCGCTACAGGTGACGCGTTTCACGCCTTCCTGACGAGCGACGGATTCCAGCGTCATTGCCATCAACGTGCCAAGGCCTTTGTCCTGTACGGACGGATCTACGGCCATAAAGCGAATCGACGCTTCGTTGTCCGCATTGATGTACAGCCGCCCTACCGCCACCAGGTTGCCCGCCTCATCCATCACCATCTGGTGATGCGCCATGGCATCCCAGCCGTCACGCTCTGAGCCTTGCGGCTGATGCAGCGGCTTGCGCAGCATCTCCCAGCGGAACTGGTAGTAACGTGCTAACTCTTCTTCCGTCTGCGGTACTCGAAGGTGATACATAGCGGAACTCTCTTTTGCCGCCCGCGACCAGCCTGCATGAAGGCTGTTCATACCTGCAACCAGAAGGTCACGGGACCGTCGTTAACCAGTGAAACCTGCATATCAGCCGCGAAACGCCCGGTCTGGGTGTGCATCTCCTGCTGACGACAATGTTCAACAAAGTACTCGTACAACGCTTCAGCGCGATCGGGTGCCGCACCACGTGAAAAACCAGGCCGCATGCCGCGTTCGGTATCAGCAGCCAGCGTGAACTGTGAAACGACCAGCACGCTGCCACCAGCCTGCTGCACGTTGAGGTTCATTTTTCCCTCGGCGTCGCTAAAGATTCGGTAGCCCAATACGCGTTCGCACAGGCGATTCGCTTTTTGCTCGTCATCCTCTTTTTCGACACCCAATAACACCAAAAGTCCCTGGCCTATTTCTCCCGTCACCTCGCCCTCCACGGTGACGCTGGCACGGGTTACGCGCTGAATTAATGCAATCATGGTTGTTCGTCTTCTTCCTGGGATGCAGCGAGTTTGAGTTTGCGGTATTCCCCGAGAGTGACAGTTATTTCAGCCCCAAGCAAGACGATACACCAGGTCCAGTAGACCCAGACAAACAAAATGGGGATAACCGAAATCACGCCGTAAATCAGCTGATAGGACGGGAAGGTGGTGATGTAGAGCGCAAATCCTTTCTTACCCAACTCAAAGAGCGCGGCGGCCACCAGCGCGCCGAGAACGGCATCGCGGTTCAGCACTCGCGTGGTCGGCACGATGCTGTAAAGCAGCCAGAAGGAGATCCAGGAAAGCAGCAGCGGGAAGATGCGCAGTACGTTATCGATAACGCCATTGAGCTCACTTGCCCAACGCAGCGACAGCAGATACGAACTGATGGCCAGACTGGCACCCGCCAGCAGCGGTCCGAGCGTCAGGATCATCCAGTAGACGGCGAATGAGTACACTTTTGGCCGCACCCGCTTGCTGCGCCAGATGGTGTTCAGGGCGCTATCAATGGCGTACATCAGCAACAGCGCCGTGACAATCAGGCCACAGGCACCTACTGCCGTCATTTTGTTGGAGTTGGCAACAAACTGCTCGATATAGCGCTGGATAACGTCGCCCGTCGCGGGCAGGAAATTGGCGAAGACAAAGTGGCGCAGCGTCAGGCTGACGTCAGAAAACATCGGAAATGCCGCGAACAGCGCGAAAATAACGGCGATAAGCGGCACCAGAGAGAGTAACGACACATAGGCCAGATTGCCGGCAAGCGTCGTCATATTGTCTTCATCAATGCGCCGCCAGAGCAGCTTCAGCCAGGCGATAAGTGGCCCGGCGTGTCGGGTGGCTTTTTGATGAACGGTTTTTAGCATAGCTGTTTCGCAAAATACTCAGGGATGGTTTCTTTTCCGGTCACCAGAATGCTGTTGATGCCCAGCTGTCTGGCTCCTTCTATATTATCGGCGTTATCGTCGAAAAAGACCGTGTCTTCGGCGGAAAAACCTTCCGATTCCAGCACCTGCTGATAAATTCGCGCTTCAGGTTTGCGCATTTTCATTTCCTGAGAAAGATAGACACGGTCGGCAGCTTCGCGCACCTGAGGGTACTCATCAGGCCAAAACGTGGTGTGCAGATTGTTGGTGTTCGACAGAACAACCACGCGGTGCCCTTGCTCGCGCAGTTTATGCATGATGGCGATGACCTCAGGGCGCAGGCCAACAAAAATGGCCTGCCAGCCGTGTTCAAACTGCTCATAGCTGAGCGGCAGCTCCATCTCCTGACTCAGCGCTTCGGCAAAGGCTTCATCGCTGATTTCCCCTCGCTCGTGCTGATGGAACACCTCCCCCATGACGAATTTTTGCTTCAGGGTGGCCAGCGGTACGCGGCTGAAATCGCTCCACGCGCCAAACACCCGGTTGAAGTCAATGTCGACAATCACATTACCTAAATCAAAGATATAGAGCATGATCCTCTCCTTTTGCGTCATGGAAAAATAACTGTAGCGGGAAAGGGAAGGTTTGACTACAGGAGGGTGTGCCCGAGGCAGAAAATGTTTGGTTCATTAAGACTGCGTTGTTTTTGCGGACAGCAGGCAATAAAAAAGCCGCTGAAATCAGCGGCTTTTTTTTCAGTCGGCGGAAGACTTAGTCTTCTTTCGGACCACGCATAGCGCGTTTACGGTCGTTCTCGGTCAGGTGACGTTTACGGATACGGACAGAAGTTGGGGTCACTTCTACCAGTTCGTCGTCATCGATGAACTCCAGAGCCTGCTCCAGGGTCATCTTCACTGGCGGAACCAGAACCGTTGCTTCGTCTGTACCAGACGCACGCATGTTGGTCAGTTTCTTACCGGTCAGGCAGTTTACAGTCAGGTCGTTAGAACGGCTGTGAATACCGATGATCTGGCCTTCATAGACTTCTGCACCGTGACCCAGGAACAGCTTACCGCGGTCCTGCAGGCTGAACAGTGCAAACGCAACCGCTTTACCCTGACCGTTAGAGATCAGTACGCCGTTCTGACGCTGGCCCACATCGCCCGGACGAACGTCGTCGTAGTGGCTGAAGGTGGAATACAGCAGACCGGTACCGGAAGTCATGGTCATGAATTCGTTACGGAAGCCAATCAGCCCACGGCTTGGGATCACGTAGTCGAGACGTACGCGGCCTTTACCGTCTGGATTCATGTTTTTCAGGTCGCCTTTACGCTCACCCAGAGCCTGCATAACAGAACCCTGATGCTGCTCTTCGACGTCCAGCGTTACGTTTTCGAACGGCTCTTGTTTACGGCCTTCGTGCTCGCGGAAGATAACTTTCGGACGGGAAACCGCCATCTCGAAACCTTCACGACGCATGTTTTCAATCAGAACGGACAGGTGCAGTTCACCACGGCCAGAAACGCGGAACGCATCAGCGTCAGCGGTTTCTTCAACGCGCAGCGCAACGTTGTGCACCAGCTCTTTGTTCAGACGTTCCAGAATCTGGCGAGAGGTAACGTACTTACCTTCTTTACCACAGAACGGAGAGGTGTTGACGTTGAAGAACATGGAAACGGTAGGTTCATCAACGGACAGCGCTGGCAGCGCTTCAACCGCCTGCACGTCGCAGATGGTGTCGGAGATGTTCAGCTCGCCAAGGCCGGTGATCGCGATGATGTCGCCCGCTTCAGCCACGTCGCTCTCGATACGCTCCAGGCCCAGGTGAGTCAGAACTTTACCGACTTTACCGTTACGGGTTTTGCCTTCGCTATCGATGATAGTGACCTGCTGGTTAGGCTTCACTTTACCGCGCTTGATACGACCGATGCCGATAACACCAACGTAGTTGTTGTAATCGAGCTGGGAGATCTGCATCTGCAGGGTGCCTTCCTGGTCAACGTTTGGCGCAGCAACGCGGTCAACGATGGTCTGATACAGCGGGGTCATGTCTTCCGCCATATCTTCGTGATCCATACCGGCAATACCGTTCAGCGCAGAAGCGTAAACGATAGGGAAGTCCAGCTGCTCGTCGGTCGCGTCGAGGTTAACGAACAGGTCGAAGACCTGATCCACAACCCAGTCAGGACGCGCGCCAGGACGGTCAACTTTGTTGATAACAACAATCGGCTTCAGACCGTGGGCGAACGCCTTTTTGGTCACGAAGCGGGTCTGAGGCATTGGGCCATCCATTGCGTCAACGACCAGCAGCACGGAGTCTACCATGGACATTACACGTTCAACTTCACCACCGAAGTCGGCGTGGCCTGGGGTATCAACGATGTTGATACGGTAGTCATTCCATTTGATAGCGGTGTTTTTAGCGAGGATGGTAATCCCACGCTCTTTCTCCAAATCGTTGGAGTCCATCACACGCTCTTGGGTTTCGGCGCGAGCGTCGAAAGTACCGGATTGCTGCAGCAGCTTATCAACCAGGGTAGTTTTACCATGGTCAACGTGCGCGATGATGGCGATGTTACGCAGATTTTCGATCACAACTTTGCCTCAGGCATTTTAGAAATAGCGCGTTATTGTACACGGATTAATCGCACTACAAAACAGGATCACAAACATCCCCTGCAAACAAGTATTGCAGAGTTGCTCTGTGATCGCTTTCACGGAGAGAAAAAGGGCGCCATAACTCAAATTGCACCAAAACAGTGCCCAAATTTCACACGAGAGCACTTTTTTGGTGCAAGATAGCCATCATGGTGCAGCCCTTTTGCACTATGGTGCGCATCATAACGCCTTTTGGGGGCGATTTAAAAGTTGGCACAGATTTCGCTTTATATTTTTCAAGGCAACAACGCCACATTAAGCAGTGCCAAGAATCGTTCGTACCACGACGACAATGACAAATCCGGGAGAGTTTAAGTATGTCCGCTGAACACGTTTTGACGATGCTGAACGAGCATGAAGTGAAGTTTGTCGATCTGCGCTTCACCGATACCAAAGGTAAAGAACAGCACGTCACTATCCCTGCTCACCAGGTAAATGCCGAATTCTTCGAAGAAGGCAAAATGTTTGACGGCTCCTCAATCGGCGGCTGGAAAGGCATTAACGAATCCGACATGGTGCTGATGCCAGATGCATCCACCGCGGTCATTGACCCGTTCTTCGAAGAGTCTACCCTGATCATTCGTTGTGACATCCTCGAGCCAGGCACCCTGCAGGGTTACGACCGTGACCCACGCTCCATCGCCAAACGCGCTGAAGAGTACCTGCGTTCTACCGGCATTGCCGACACCGTACTGTTCGGGCCAGAGCCAGAATTCTTCCTGTTTGATGACGTTCGCTTCGGCAGCGCCATCAACGGTTCTCACGTAGCTATCGACGATATCGAAGGCGCGTGGAACACCTCTACCAAATACGAAGGCGGCAACAAAGGCCACCGTCCAGCAGTTAAAGGCGGTTACTTCCCGGTTCCACCAGTAGATTCCGCGCAGGATCTGCGTTCCACCATGTGTCTGGTGATGGAAGAGATGGGCCTGGTCGTTGAAGCTCACCACCACGAAGTAGCCACCGCAGGTCAGAACGAAGTGGCAACTCGCTTCAACACCATGACCAAAAAAGCGGACGAAATTCAGATCTACAAATATGTGGTTCACAACGTCGCGCACCGTTTCGGTAAAACCGCGACCTTCATGCCAAAACCAATGTTCGGTGACAACGGTTCCGGTATGCACTGCCACATGTCCCTGTCCAAGAACGGCACTAACCTGTTCTCTGGCGACAAATATGCGGGTCTGTCCGAGCAGGCGCTGTACTACATCGGCGGCGTAATCAAACACGCTAAAGCGATCAACGCCCTGGCAAACCCAACTACCAACTCTTACAAGCGTCTGGTCCCGGGTTACGAAGCCCCTGTTATGCTGGCTTACTCCGCGCGTAACCGTTCTGCTTCCATCCGTATCCCAGTAGTTGCTTCTCCGAAAGCGCGTCGTATCGAAGTGCGCTTCCCGGATCCAGCGGCTAACCCGTACCTGTGCTTCGCAGCTCTGCTGATGGCTGGTCTTGACGGTATCAAGAACAAGATCCACCCGGGCGAAGCAATGGACAAAAACCTGTACGACCTGCCGCCAGAAGAAGCGAAAGAGATCCCACAGGTTGCTGGTTCTCTGGAAGAAGCGCTGAACGCGCTGAACGAAGATCGTGAGTTCCTGACCGCGGGCGGCGTGTTCACTGACGACGCTATCGATGCTTACATCGCCCTGCGTGTTGAAGAGAACGACCGTGTGCGCATGACGCCACACCCGGTAGAGTTCGAACTTTACTACAGCGTTTAATTCGCCGTACGACTGTGGTCTTCCCCTCTTTTGTGAAGACCCAGGAAGTTTTTTGTTGCCGTGGAAACTTTCAGCCCATCTCCGGATGGGCTTTTTTCTCCACCAACTAACTGATTTCAGACGCTTAGCGACTAAAAAACGCTATACTGCACTAAATTGGTGCACACCTTTCAGGAGACTGCTGGATGGCAACAGGCGTGCTGCCCGATGCTGGGCAGATCCTCAATTCTTTAATCAACAGTATCTTACTGGTCGACGACGAGCTGGCGGTCCATTACGCCAACCCGGCGGCGCAGCAGCTGCTTGCCCAGAGTTCGCGTAAATTATTCGGCACGCCGCTGCCGGAGCTGTTGAGCTATTTTTCCCTGAACATCGACCTGATGCAAGAGAGTCTGCAGGCGGGTCAGGGCTTCACGGACAACGAAGTGACGCTGGTGATTGATGGCCGTTCGCACATTCTGTCGCTCACCGCGCAGCGGCTGCCTGATGGCTTAATTCTGCTTGAGATGGCGCCAATGGATAACCAGCGTCGCCTGAGCCAGGAGCAGCTGCAGCACGCGCAGCAGGTGGCCGCACGCGACCTGGTTCGCGGCCTGGCCCATGAAATCAAAAACCCGCTCGGCGGCCTTCGGGGTGCGGCGCAGCTGTTGAGCAAAGCGCTGCCTGACCCGTCGCTGCTGGAATACACCAAAGTCATCATTGAGCAGGCCGACAGGCTGCGCAATCTGGTGGACCGCTTACTTGGCCCACAACAGCCGGGCATGCACGTCACGGAAAGCATTCACAAAGTGGCTGAACGCGTGGTGAAGCTTGTGTCGATGGAACTGCCGGACAACGTTCGTCTGACGCGTGATTACGATCCGAGTTTGCCGGAGTTACCGCACGATCCCGACCAGATAGAGCAGGTTCTACTGAATATCGTGCGCAATGCGCTTCAGGCGCTGGGCCCGGAAGGCGGCGAAATCATTCTGCGCACGCGCACGGCATTCCAGCTGACGCTGCACGGCGTGCGTTATCGCCTCGCGGCACGCATTGATGTGGAAGACAACGGGCCGGGCATTCCTTCCCAGCTACAGGATACGCTGTTTTATCCAATGGTCAGCGGACGCGAAGGCGGCACCGGGCTGGGCTTGTCCATCGCCCGCAATCTGATCGATCAACACTCCGGTAAAATTGAATTCACCAGTTGGCCGGGCCACACCGAATTCTCGGTTTACCTGCCCATTCGGAAATAGAGGTGCATTTTATGCAACGAGGGATAGTCTGGATCGTTGACGACGATAGTTCCATCCGTTGGGTGCTTGAACGCGCGCTCACCGGGGCAGGATTGACCTGCACCGCCTTTGAAAGCGGCAGCGAAGTGCTGGATGCGCTCTCAAGCAAAACGCCGGACGTTTTACTGTCTGATATTCGTATGCCCGGCATGGACGGGCTGGCGTTGCTAAAACAGATTAAGCAGCGCCATCCGATGCTGCCGGTCATCATTATGACCGCCCATTCCGATCTGGATGCCGCCGTGAGCGCCTACCAGCAGGGTGCATTTGACTATCTGCCTAAGCCGTTTGATATCGACGAAGCCGTGGCGCTGGTTGAACGCGCCATCAGCCACTATCAGGAACAGCAGCAGCCGCGCAACGTTCAGGTCTTCGGACCGACGACGGACATCATCGGCGAAGCCCCGGCGATGCAGGACGTATTCCGCATTATTGGCCGTCTCTCACGCTCGTCGATTAGCGTGCTGATCAACGGCGAATCCGGCACCGGGAAAGAACTGGTTGCCCATGCCCTGCACCGTCACAGCCCGCGGGCGAAAGCGCCGTTCATCGCACTGAATATGGCGGCTATCCCGAAAGACCTGATCGAGTCGGAACTGTTTGGCCATGAAAAAGGCGCCTTTACAGGGGCGAACACCATTCGTCAGGGGCGTTTTGAGCAGGCCGACGGCGGCACGCTGTTTTTAGATGAGATTGGCGACATGCCGCTCGACGTGCAGACGCGTTTGTTGCGCGTGCTGGCCGACGGTCAGTTTTATCGCGTTGGCGGTTATGCGCCGGTCAAAGTGGACGTGCGCATTATCGCTGCCACGCACCAGAACCTCGAACTGCGCGTGCAGGAAGGAAAATTCCGTGAGGATTTGTTCCACCGCCTGAACGTGATTCGTGTACACCTGCCGCCGCTGCGCGAGCGTCGCGAAGACATTCCACGCCTGGCGCGTCACTTCCTGCAGGATGCGGCACGCGAACTTGGCGTTGAGGCCAAACAGCTTCACGCAGAAACGGAAGCGGCCTTAACGCGCCTTGCATGGCCGGGTAACGTGCGCCAGCTGGAAAACACCTGCCGCTGGCTGACGGTGATGGCCGCAGGTCAGGAAGTGCTAATTCAGGATCTCCCGGCGGAGCTGTTTGAAAGCCCGGTGCCAGAAAGCAGCACCGGGCACGCCCTGCCGGACAGCTGGGCCACGCTGCTGGCGCAGTGGGCCGACCGTGCGTTGCGATCCGGTCATCAAAATCTGCTTTCGGAAGCGCAGCCGGAAATGGAGCGCACGCTGCTGACGACCGCGCTGCGGCACACGCAGGGACACAAACAGGAAGCAGCACGCCTGCTCGGCTGGGGACGAAATACCCTGACGCGCAAGCTAAAAGAATTGGGAATGGAGTAGAGTGTCATGCCCGGTGGCGCTACGCTTACCGGGCCTGCAGGGTCCGCAGGCCGGGCAAATACAGTGCCGCCCGGCATTGCAGAGTTAAATCACGCGTGAGAACTGCTGCATCCGCGCTTTCTGGCGCAGATAGGTGTCGAAGCACATGCAGATGTTGCGGATGAGCAACCGCCCTTTCCCTGTCACCTGAATACCGTTGTCCGTGACGTCCACCAGCCCGTCCTTCGCCAGCGGCGCAAGCAGCTTTAAATCCTCGGCAAAGTAGTCTGCGAAATCTAAATCCCACTCTTTTTCGACCGCCGCAAAATCCAGGCGGAAGTTGCATATCAGTGCCTTGATCACGTCACGACGAATGCAATCGTCGCGCGTCAGAGCAATGCCGCGCCACAGCGCGTTTCCGCTCTCATCAACCTGCTGATAGTACTTTTTCAGCTCTTTCTGGTTCTGCGCGTAGCAGTCGCCAATCATGCTGATGGCCGACACGCCCAGCCCCAGCAAATCGCTGTCGCCCTGGGTGGTGTAGCCCTGGAAGTTGCGATGCAGCACGCCTTCACGTTGGGCAACAGCCAGTTCATCGTCCGGGCGGGCAAAGTGGTCCATGCCGATAAACTGATACCCGGTTTCCGTCAGTGAGGTGATGGTTTCCTGCAATATATCGAGTTTCTGCTGGGCCGATGGCAGATCGGCATCTTTGATTTTGCGCTGCGCGGCAAACAGCGTTGGCAGATGCGCATAGTTAAAGACGCTGAGCCTGTCCGGGTTCAGTTCCGCTACGCGTTTGAGGGTAAATGCGAAGCTCTCTGGCGTCTGCTTCGGCAGGCCATAGATCAGGTCGATATTCGTCGAAGTAAAGCCAATCTCGCGGGCATGGTTGAGCAAAGCGAAGATAAACTCTTCGTCCTGTTCGCGATTCACCAGGCGCTGCACTTCTTTATTGAAGTCCTGCACGCCCATGCTAAGACGGTTAAAACCCTCGCTGCGCAGGTGATCCAGCACATCCAGTTCAATCTCACGCGGATCGACCTCAATCGAGATCTCCGCATCGGCGTTAAAGGCAAAATGGCCACGCAAAAGCTGCATCAGGCGGCTAATCTGCGCTTTATTCAGATAGGTTGGTGTCCCGCCGCCCCAGTGCAGCTGGCTGACCTGACGGCCCGCAAGCAGCGGTGCGCGATGAATAATTTCCTGTTCAAGCGCATCGAGGTACTGATCGGCTTTATGCTGCTGGCGGGTGACAATCTTGTTGCAACCGCAGAAATAGCAGAGCTTGTGGCAAAACGGAATGTGGACATACAGCGACAGCGGGCGCTCGGGATAACGGGCAACCGCATTGCGGAAATCGGTTTCACCGAACGCTTCGGAAAACTCCAGCGCGGTGGGATATGAGGTATAACGTGGCCCGGAATAGTTGTACTTCTGGATCAGGGCCAAATCCCAGTCGATTAACTGCTCAGACATGCTTACTCCTTGCGAGGATATCGCGAACGACGACGGCGTGCCGGCTGAACCGCATTTCGGGCGCTTAGCCGGTTGCGCAGACGTTGCTGACGCCGCGACAACCGTCGTAGTTTAACGAATAACCCCCCGAGATAACACATAACCAAAAGGGTTATCAGCAGGACGGGCAGTCCGAGTGGGTGCAAACGTTAGTTTCCACCCTTCAGCAGACGCATCATGTCTTCTTTTGCGTCCTCTTCTTCTTCGTCTTCATCATCATCGTAAGAGAGACCGAGCTGCTGCATCAGTTCATCAATACGATCGAGTTTGGCGTTAACCCAGGTTTGCTCGTCGGCGGTCAGGGTATGACCCTCTTCCAGACGTTCCAGCAGCGCATCCAGGCGCTCATCATTTTCCAGTAAATCCAGCTCGGCCTGCGGTGAAAGCATAGGTTTCTCGCTCTTCGGTTTTTGCTGCCTTGTCACCGGACGCTCTACAGCACCCAGTGGGATCGGGGTTTTACTGCCGACACGCGGATCTTTCTGCTGGCCCTGTTTCTTGCCACCAGCAGAAGCCTCACCGCCGCTCGCGCGGCTGCCTGATGCGTGACCGCGGTGCTTTTTGTCGCGTTTACGGGCACGCGCTTCCTGATCAAGCTCTTCACGCGTCTTACGACGGGCTTTACCAGGTGCTTTGCTGCGCGGTGCGGATGTAGGTTTTTTCATGATGATGAGTGTCTTTACGTTGTTTACTTCAGTATAGAATTGAGGCGGAATCTAGCAGAAAGCAGACAAAGAAAAAAGGCGACAGAGTAATCTGTCGCCTTTTTCTTGACTCACAACCCTTAACGGGTCACACAATCCTTGTTCGCCACCAACACACCCTGTTTTTCCCTTGGCGCTAACACTCCGTGTTTTCTTCCCGATCCTTTTTACAACGTCTCCGGACGTTTGCCTCCTGGCAATTCCTTGGTCTTCGCCTCCTGGCGCTCCTGACTCTCGTCCTGAGTTCTTGTCCTTCCCGGCATCCTCGCCTGATGGGTGTTACTTTAACAAGTTACGTCAAACACACAAGCCACAATCCGCCCTGGAAATGCAAAATAAGAATATTACTAAATCATAAATAATTGAATTTAATCTAATTGGCAAAAATATCACCTGAAACTATTCCTAAATTTCTCATAGCAGCAGTGGCGAATGTCTTACAAACCATGAGATTTAATTTGACGCACCGAAAAAGCGACAAACGCCGCCTTTTGCCATTGTTCAGGTATACTCCCCGGCATAGCCCGATTTTATGGAGACGCTCCTTTGATTAACCTGAACTATCAACAGACGCATTTTGTGCTCAGTGCGCCTGATATTCGCCACTTACCGTCCGACACCGGCATCGAAGTGGCTTTCGCCGGTCGCTCCAATGCGGGTAAATCGAGCGCCCTGAACACCCTGACAAACCAGAAAAGCCTGGCACGTATTTCGAAAACACCGGGACGTACGCAGCTCATCAACCTGTTTGAAGTCGTTGAAGGGAAGCGCGTAGTCGATTTACCGGGCTATGGCTACGCCGAAGTACCGGAAGAGATGAAGCGCAAATGGCAGCGTGCGCTGGGTGAATATCTGGAAAAACGCCTGTGCCTGAAAGGCCTGGTGGTACTGATGGATATTCGCCATCCGCTAAAAGATCTCGACCAGCAGATGATCGAGTGGGCCGTCCACAGCAATATCGAAGTCCTGGTTTTACTGACCAAAGCCGACAAGCTGGCGAGCGGGGCGCGTAAAGCGCAGCTGAACATGGTGCGTGAAGCGGTGCTGGCCTTTGACGGCAACATCCAGGTTGAAGCCTTCTCTTCACTGAAGAAGCTCGGCGTGGATAAGCTGCGCCAGAAGCTTGATACCTGGTACAGTGAATTAGCGCCGCAGGAAGAAGAAGAAAGCGCGGCAGAGTAATCTTTTCAGGCGCGGCATTCTCCGCGCTTTTTTCTTTCGCACAATAAAAAACGCCCCAGTCATTACTGACTGGGGCGGCTAAAATATTCAGCCAAATCCGATTACGTGAAGTAAAAGGTCTGAAAGATAGAACATCTTACCTCTGTACCCTACGCGAGTAACTCTACTCTTTTTTTCTGAGAGCGCACAGCACTTTTTGTAGTTTTTTTTCACTATTTACATAGCAATTTCCGATGACCATCACAAAACGCTATAAGTTATGTTGCTTACTTACAAAAAGCACCCTCGTAATTTGCTGAGCAGATCGCCTCGCAACGGTGTTTTTTTCATCAGAACAGGCGCTTAGTGCGCCTCATCCCAGTTAGCACCGCTGCCCACTTCCACCAGCAGAGGAACATCCAACTTCGTGCTGTTCTCCATCAGCTCATGGACTTTCTTCGATACGGCTTCCAGATCGTCCTTATGCACTTCGAACACCAGTTCATCGTGCACCTGCATGATCATTTTCACTCGCGGCTTATCTTTCTGAAGCCAGGCATCGACGGCGATCATTGCACGCTTGATGATATCTGCCGCGGTGCCCTGCATTGGGGCGTTGATCGCAGCGCGCTCAGCGCCTGCACGCATTGCCGCATTGCTGGATTTGATACCCGGCAGATACAGACGGCGGCCTTCCAGCGTTTCAACGTAACCCTGCTCTTTTGCCTGCTCGCGGGTGCGCTCCATATATTCACGTACACCCGGATAGCGCTCGAAGTAGAGATCCATATATTTCTGCGACTCTTTGCGCGGAATATTGAGCTGTCGCGACAGGCCGAATGCGCTCATGCCGTAAATCAGGCCAAAGTTGATCGCTTTCGCGCTGCGGCGCTGTTCGTTACTGACGCTCTCAAGCGGCAGGCCAAATACTTCCGCGGCAGTGGCACGGTGGATGTCTTTCCCTTCAGCGAAGGCGGTCAGCAAGCCCTTGTCGCGGGAGAGGTGCGCCATAATGCGCAGTTCAATTTGCGAGTAGTCGGCGGAGACGATCAGGTAATCCTTCGGCGCGACAAACGCCTGGCGAATACGACGCCCTTCTTCGTTACGCACCGGGATGTTTTGCAGGTTCGGATCGGTGGAAGATAAACGCCCCGTTGCCGCAACGGCCTGATGATACGAGGTGTGCACACGACCCGTTTTCTCGCTGATCATGAGCGGCAGCTTATCGGTGTAGGTCGATTTCAGCTTCGCCAGGCCGCGATATTCAAGGATCACTTTCGGCAACGGATAATCCAGCGCCAGCTCTTCAAGCACCTCCTCAGACGTGGACGGCGCGCCGCCCGGCGTTTTCTTCAGCGGCTTAATGCCCTGTTTTTCAAACAGAATCGTCTGCAGCTGTTTTGGCGAGGAGAGGTTGAACGCTTCTCCCGCAATCTCATGGGCTTTCTGCTCAAGTTCGATTACGCGCGCGGCCAGCTCCGCCGAGTGGTTGTGAAGCACGTCAGGATCGATGTTCACCCCATTGCGCTCTACGCGGGAAAGCACTGGCACTAAAGGCATTTCAATATTCTGGAATACGTTCAGCGGACCTTTCTGCTTTTGCAATTTTGGCCACATTTTGAGGTGCAGCTGCAGCGTCACGTCGGCATCTTCCGCCGCGTAACGACCGGCTTCTTCCAGCGCTATCTGGTTAAAGGTGAGCTGATTCTTACCCTTACCGGCAATCTCTTCGAAGGTGATGGTTTTGTGCTTCAGCCAGCGGTCAGAGAGACTGTCCATGTCGTGGCGCCCGGCCACGCTGTCGAGCGTGTAAGATTCAAGCATCGTATCGAAAGCAATGCCGCGCAGTTCAATGCCGTAGTTGGCGAGGATCCCGCGATCGTATTTCAGGTTTTGCCCGACTTTCAGGCACTTTTCATCTTCCAGCAGCGGCTTCAGTAATTCCAGCGCGCGCTCACGGGAAATCTGCTCCGGTGCATCAAGGTAGTCATGCGCAACAGGAACATACGCTGCATGGCCCGGCTCCGCTGCGAACGAAAGGCCAACCATGTTAGCCGAAACGTTGTCGAGGCTGTCCGTTTCCGTATCGAAGGCAAAGACAGGCGCTTTTTTCAGTTTCGCAATCCACTCTTTCAGCGTCTCTTCATCCAGGATGGTCACGTAGTTTTCAGAAGATAAAGCTGTTGCAGGTTCATCGACCTCTTCTTCAACAGCAGCCGTCGCGGCGGATGCAGGCTTAGCCGAAGGCTTGCTGCCTTTGGCCTGCATCCATTTGCCTTCTTCAACGTCAGTTATCCAGCGCTTAAATTCGTACTGCTTAAACAGATGTAACAGCTCATCTGCGGCCGGGACCGTCACTTCCAGCTGCTCGCAGGTTTGCTCAAGTTCAACGTCCGTTTTAATGGTGGCAAGCTTATAGGAGAGGTATGCCATCTCTTTATTCTGCTCGAGCTTCGCGGCCATGGTTTTTGCACCACGGAACGTCAGCCCGGCGATTTTCTCAGGCTCGGCGTACAGCGTATCCAGCCCACCAAGACCCTGCAGCAGCGCTTGCGCCGTTTTTTCACCCACGCCCGGCACGCCAGGAATGTTGTCCGAGGAGTCGCCCATCAGCGCGAGGAAATCGATTATCAGCTCTGGCGGCACGCCGTATTTGGTGACGACTTCTTCTGGCCCCAGCACCGTGTTGGTCATGGTGTTGATAAGCGTGATATTCGGCGTGACCAGCTGGGCCATATCTTTGTCGCCGGTACTGATCAGCACCGGGCGACCTGCTTTTTCCGCTTCGCGCGCTAAAGTGCCGATAACGTCATCGGCCTCCACGCCAGACACCGCTAGCAGCGGCAGGCCCATTGCTTTGACCATTGCATGCAGCGGCTCAATCTGCGCGCGAAGATCGTCCGGCATCGGCGGGCGATGGGATTTGTAGTGTTCAAACAGTTCGTCACGGAAAGTCTTGCCCTTGGCATCAAAGACCACCGCCGCATGAGTTGGTTGATACTGCATGATCAGGCTGCGTAGCATATTCAGCACGCCGTACATGGCGCCCGTCGGTTCGCCCGCGCTGTTGGTCAGCGGGGGAAACGCGTGGTATGCGCGGTAAAGATAAGAGGAGCCATCAACCAGGATGAGGGGGTTTTCTTGGATCTGAACCATAATTTCCGTGCCTGTTTATCAGATTAGGGGTAAAGGATGCCACAGACAGCAGTAAAACTTGAGTTTTTCGCCTTATTTGCGGCAAAAGATTTGTCGATCCTCGGGATCGCTCGCAAAGCCGTTCTGTGGATAACTTTGTGCATAGATTTATTCCACCGGATTAATCCTGCACATACTTGATGTGATGTAACTTCATTTTATTTATTTATCAAATAGTTAAATACATAGCCTGTGATTAAACCCATCATTGGTGACAATTTGTACCATGTGGATATAACTAATCACTGTTTTCTGCTTTCGCAGGACCCATTATTGAGTCCGATTTCTGATAAAATCAGCGCCTTGCGCCTGTGTAACCCGCGCTTTATACAATTAACCATCTGAAAAAATTGATTATGTCGAGATTACTCGCTGCGATAACACTGTTTCTGAGTATCGCGCTGACCATTGTCGTCACCATTGCCTGTTCCGTGCCCATCATTCTGGCCGGGATAATCAAACTGCTGCTTCCCATTCCTGCGGTATGGCGTTCTGTCTCGGCATTCTGCAACCTGATGATGTACTGCTGGTGCTCGGGCCTGGCACTGCTGCTGCACCTCAATCCGAGGCTGAAATGGGACGTTGAAGGCCTGGAAGGGTTGAACAAGAAAAACTGGTACCTGCTTATCTGTAACCACCACAGCTGGGCAGATATCGTGGTGCTGTGCGTGCTGTTTCGCAAACACATCCCAATGAATAAATATTTCCTCAAACAGCAGCTGGCTTGGGTGCCGTTCATCGGCCTGGCCTGCTGGGCGCTGGATATGCCGTTTATGCGCCGCTATTCGCGCAGCTATTTGATTCGCCACCCTGAGCGCCGTGGCAAGGATGTGGAAACCACACGCCTCTCCTGTGAGAAATTCCGTAAGCACCCGACAACCATCGTCAACTTTGTCGAGGGCTCACGCTTTACCGAAGAAAAACGCCTGCAAACACGCTCTCCTTTTCAACATTTATTGCCTCCGAAGGCCGCCGGAATTGCCATGGCACTGAACGTACTGGGCAGCCAGTTTGATAAGCTGATGAACGTGACGCTTTGCTATCCGCAAAACGATCGCACCCCGTTTTTCGATATGCTGAGCGGGAAGCTAACCCGGATTGTAGTTCGTGTGGATCTGGTGCCGGTGGCGCAAGAACTGCACGGTGATTACGTTAACGATAAGAACTTTAAGCGGGGTTTTCAGCTGTGGCTGAATACGCTGTGGGCAGAAAAAGATGCGCAAATAGAGGCGATAAAAGCGGACTTCAGCGGGAAGTAAATTTCAGCAGCGAGCGCCGCTTGGTACGGCATCCAAAATAGAAACGCCGGTCATCGACCGGCGTTTTTTTTATTTCTTCTCAACCAGTTGCTTTACAGTATCGGCATACTGCTGCACGAACACGTCCATGTTGCTGGTGTCCATACCCTGTGGGTTCAGCTGATATTTGCCGTTCACATACATTGCCGGAACGCCCTGCAGCTGCAGATCGGCCGCCGCTTTTTCCTGCTGAGCTACGAGTGATTTCACCACGAAGCTGTTCCATGCGGCATCGTAGTCTTCGCCTTTGATTCCAGCATCAACAAACACCTGACGGATGTCGGCGACGGTTTGCACGGTCTGGGTTTTCTGTACGGCTTCAAACATAGGTGCGGTGATCTTATCTTCCACACCCAGCGCCATCGCGACTGCCCACGCCTGAGTCAGGTCTTTACCCAATGGGCCAAGGAACTCCACGTGGTATTTCGTCATTTTGGTGCCTTCCGGCAGCTTTTGCTTCACCGTATCGGAAACATGCAGCACGCGTTCAAACTCATAGCAGTGCGGGCAGTAGAACGAGAAGAACTCGAGCACCTGAGGCTCACCCGCGACCGGTTTCTCAAGCGTGCTGTACTGCTTACCGTCAGTGATTTGCGCCGCGGAAGCGCTGAATGCCAGAATCATTCCTGCCAGCGCCAGAAAAATCTTTTTCATTTTTAACTCTCTCCTGAAAATGTCTGTTAATACATCGGCGTTAATTGTAATGGAGGTTCCTGAAGAGTTTTGACCTGTTCCAGGAACATATGGCTTTGCCTGCGCCAGTTATCTTCCTCGGCAAGCCAGGGAAAATTCACGGGAAATGCAGGGTCTTCCCAGCGACGGATAATCCACGCCAGGTAATAAACCATGCGCATAGCGCGCAATGGTTCGATGAGTGAGAGCTCAGCCTGGTCAAACGTGCTGAACTCTTCGTAAGCTTCCAGAATGATATCGAGCTGCATGAGCCGCTCTGCGCGATCGCCATGCAAAAGCATCCACAGATCCTGCACGGCCGGACCATTACGGGCATCATCCAGATCGACAAACAGCGGCCCATCTCGCCAGAGAATATTCCCGGCATGGCAGTCGCCGTGCAGGCGCAAGGAGGCGAACCGGCTGTGCCACTGCTGCATGACGGCGTCGATGAGCTTATCGGCGGCGGCGAGAAAATCGGCCTTCAGGGATGATGGGATCAGGGGCGTGGCGTCAAAAACCTGCCGGGGTTCCAGCAAATATTCCTGAATGCCGATATCCGGGCGTGCTTCAAAGCGCTTTTTACGGCCCGTCTGATGCAGGCGGCCCAGGTAGCGGCCAACCCATTCCATCTGATCCAGGTTATCTGGCTCAAACTGACGGCCGCCGACGCTTGGAAATACAGCAAAAGAGAATCCTTGCTGGGTTAGCAGCGTTTTACCATTGAAAGCGATGGGTGCCGCAACAGGAACATCATCGGCCTGTAGCTCAAGCGCAAACTGGTGCTCCTCGCGGATTTGATCTGCTGACCAACGCTGTGGGCGATAGAATTTAACGACAAATCGACGCCGGTCTTCATCCTGAAATTGCCAGACACGGTTCTCATAACTGTTGAGGGGCGTCAGGCCCGAATCCACCCTTATACCCTGATCAAACAGGGCATCAACAATGGTATCCGGGTGAAGGGTCTGGAAAGTAAAAGCCTTATCGTTCATCCGATTATTCGATTATCCGGAAATGACTGCGAATGATTCAGGATATCATTTCACAGCCTTTTCGGTTGCGCCACTTACAAGCTTTTACTCTTTAATTACGCCGCGGGCGCGGAGCAATGCGGTTTTAAAATCTTCTTCGTAGTCTTTTTGAATGCCGGGGATCACCGCATCTTTAGCGGAATCACGCATCTTCAGATGGTAAATCAGGATATCGTCAGAAAGATCTGCCAGCTCGCCGTCAAAACCTGACTCCTTCGCCAGTTTCTGCAAGAATTGCATCAGATTCAGCTCTGGCTCTTTTTGCCAGGCTGGCTGGAGGAGTTCGATCACTTCGTTCAGACGTTTACATTTCATTGTTTTGCTCCTTACGCTTAACCGTCACACGTTAGCAGGGTCAAACCCACAATAAAAGAGGCGATATTCGTGAATCAGCAGCCTGAGATCACCGGCGTCATCCTGGCGGGCGGCAAGGCAAGCCGGATGGGCGGTCTCGATAAAGGATTACAGGAACTTAACGGCATGCCGCTTTGGCAGCATGTCGCGAAAACGCTGGCGGCACAAACCAGCACGCTGGTGATCAGCGCCAACCGTTCTCTGGATACCTGGCACGCAAGTGGCTATAAAATTATTCAGGATACGATGCCTGATTATCCAGGCCCGCTTGCCGGTATGCTCTCAGCCATGACGCAACTGCCCAGCGAGTGGTTTCTGTTTTGCCCATGCGATACGCCTTTCATTCCGGCCTCTCTTACTGAACGCTTTCTCCAGCATAAAGCCAGCGCTCAGGTGGTCTGGGCCTTTGATGGTGAGCGGGATCACCCTGCAATCTCACTTGTTAATCGTAGCGTAATCCCCGCTCTGGAAGACTATCTTGAGTCTGGTGAACGTCGGGTGATGGTTTTCCTTAAGCAGTGCGGCGGGCATCGTGTTGATTTCAGTGATGTGAAATCAGCATTTATCAATGTGAACACCTTGGTGGATTTGCAGAATATGCAGGTGAAATCATGATCCCCGTCCTGGCTATTGCGGCATGGAGCGGAACAGGAAAAACCACTTTATTGAAAGCGCTTATTCCAGAGTTGTGCTCGCGTGGGATTCGGCCCGGGTTAATCAAACACACCCATCATCGGATGGATGTTGATACGCCAGGCAAAGACAGCTACGAATTACGCAAAGCAGGTGCGGCACAGACTCTGGTCGCCAGTTCGGAGCGCTGGGCGCTGATGACAGAAACGCCTGAGGTTGAAGAACTCAACCTGGATTACCTGGTGAGCAGGATGGATCGCTCAAAGCTGGATCTCGTTCTGGTCGAAGGATTCAAGCATGAAACGGTAGCGAAAATTTTACTGTTCAGAGAGGGCACTGCACACGATTTTAGTGAACTGAGCCTCGACGAACACGTCATTGCTATCGCCAGCGATGTGCCTGTTGCTGCTGATCGTCCACTTATTGATCTCAATAACATCAAAGAGATAGCTGATTTTATTGAGTCGTGGATGAAAGGGAAATGAAGGTGGGGTAAGAGGACAGTATTTTGTCCTCCTCTTGAGAACGTTCACCGACAAACAGCAGATAAGACAAAAGGCTCAGTCTTTCGACTGAGCCTTTCGCTTTATTTGATGCCTGGCAGTTCCCTACTCTCGCATGGGGAGACCCCACACTACCATCGGCGCTACGGCGTTTCACTTCTGAGTTCGGCATGGGGTCAGGTGGGACCACCGCGCTAGTGCCGCCAGGCAAATTCTGTTTTCAACATGCACGTCTTACTCTGTGCACATCGACTAATCTGTTATCAGGCTGAAAATGTGTCTGTCTCTCACGCCAAAACAGCTTCGGCGTTGTAAGGTTAAGCCTCACGGTTCATTAGTATCGGTTAGCTCAATGTATCGCTACACTTACACACCC
>NZ_OBEF01000014.1 GCF_900215375.1 Enterobacter sp. CC120223-11
GCGCGCAAAGCCGAACAGCAGGCCGGGGCTGAACCTGTTGCAGAAGAAGCGGTTGATCCACGCAAGGCCGCCGTTGAAGCAGCCATCGCTCGTGCTAAGGCACGCAAGGCCGAACAACAGGCCGGGGCTGAATCTGTTACAGAAGAAGCGGTTGATCCACGCAAGGCCGCTGTAGAAGCAGCTATCGCTCGTGCCAAAGCACGCAAAGCGGAACAGCAGGCGGCAAATGAGTCCGCCGCAGAAACCATCGATCCGCGCAAAGCTGCCGTTGAAGCAGCTATCGCTCGTGCGAAGGCACGTAAAGCAGAAAAACAGGTTGTTAACGAGGAATAAATGGTTTTTAAAATCGCAAGCTCCCCTTATACCCATAACCATCGCCAGACCTCGCGGATCATGCTGCTGGTGCTGATCGCGGCAATACCGGGCATTGCCGTCCAGACCTGGTTTTTTGGCTGGGGCACGCTCGTTCAAATCCTGCTGGCAAGCGTGACGGCATGGGGTGCAGAAGCGGCTATTTTACGCCTGCGTAAACAGAACATTGGCCAGACGCTCAGCGATAACTCCGCCCTGCTGACCGGCCTGCTGTTGGCAATCAGTATTCCCTCCACCGCGCCGTGGTGGATGATTGTACTGGGCACAGCCTTTGCGGTGATTATTGCCAAACAGCTCTATGGCGGCCTCGGCCATAATCCGTTCAACCCGGCGATGATTGGCTACGTGGTGCTGCTGATCTCCTTCCCGGTGCAGATGACCTCATGGCTGCCGCCGCAGGAAATCGCCGCGGCGACGCCTGGCTTTATGGATATCGTGCACCTGATCTTCAGTGGACATACGGCGTCTGGCGCTGATATCAGCTCCCTGCGCATGGGCGTCGATGGTATCAGCCAGGCGACGCCGCTCGACAACTTCAAAACCTCCCTGCACGCAGGCCACAGCGTCAATGACGTTCTCAACGGTGCGATTTACCGTGGCGCGCTGGCGGGCATTGGCTGGCAGTGGGTGAACGTGGCGTATCTGCTCGGCGGCCTGTTCCTGCTGTGGCAGCGGGCGATCCGCTGGCATATTCCCGTCAGCTTCCTGCTGACGCTGGCGATTTGCTCCACGCTCGGCTGGTTATTTTCCCCGGAAAGCCTGGCTTCACCGCAGATGCATATCCTGTCGGGGGCCACTATGCTTGGCGCTTTCTTTATTCTGACCGACCCGGTGACGGCATCCACGACCAACCGCGGGCGTCTGCTTTACGGTGCGCTGGCGGGCCTGCTGGTGTGGCTTATCCGCTGCTTTGGCGGCTACCCGGACGGCGTGGCTTTCGCCACCCTGCTCGCGAACATCACCGTGCCGCTGATTGACTACTACACGCGCCCGCGCGTTTACGGACACCGCTGAGACAGACCATGCTGACTACGATTCGCAAACATGGCATCACCCTGGCCCTTTTCGCCGCTGGCGCCACAGGTACAACGGCCATCATCAATCAGATGACCAAAAACACCATCGACGGCCAGGCGGCGAAGCAGCAGATGGCGTTGTTCGATCAGGTCATTGTGCCGGGTAGCTATAATAACGATTTGCTGAAAAGCTGTTATCTGCTGAACGCTCCGGCGCTCGGCAAAGGCAGCCACAAAATCTACATCGCACGTAAAGACGACACGCCTGTTGCAGTTGTAATGGAAGCCACGGCACCCGACGGCTATTCCGGTGCAATTCAACTATTGGTTGGCGCAGATTTCAACGGCACCGTGCTCGGTTCACGCGTTACGCAGCATCATGAAACGCCGGGCCTCGGTGACAAAATTGAGATGAAACACGGCGACTGGATCACCCACTTTGCCGGGAAAATCATTCACGGCGCCGATGACAGCCACTGGGCGGTGAAGAAAGACGGCGGTGATTTCGACCAGTTTACGGGGGCCACCATTACCCCTCGCGCGGTCGTCAATGCGGTAAAACGCGCCGGTCTGTTTGCGCAGACTTTGCCGCCACAGATTAACGAACTCACCCCCTGCGAAGAGTAAATCATGAGCGAAATGAAAGACGTTATTGTTCAGGGATTATGGAAAAACAACTCCTCGCTGGTGCAGCTTCTGGGCCTGTGTCCGCTGCTGGCGGTGACCTCCACGGCCACCAACGCCCTGGGCCTCGGCCTTGCCACAACCCTGGTACTGACGCTGACCAACCTGGTTATCTCCCTGCTGCGCAAATGGACGCCGCCTGAAATTCGTATCCCAATTTACGTGATGATCATCGCCTCGGTGGTGAGCTCGGTGCAGATGCTGATCAACGCCTATGCATTCGGGCTGTATCAGTCCCTCGGCATCTTCATTCCGCTTATCGTGACCAACTGTATCGTCGTCGGGCGTGCGGAAGCCTTTGCCGCGAAACAGCGTCCGATGCTCTCGGCGCTGGACGGTTTTTCCATCGGTATGGGGGCAACGGGTGCGATGTTTGTGCTGGGCTCGATTCGCGAAATTTTAGGCAACGGTACGCTGTTCGATGGCGCAGACAGCCTGCTGGGTGGCTGGGCCAAAGTGCTGCGCATTGAAGTGTTCCATACGGACACGCCTTTCCTGTTGGCGATGCTGCCACCGGGTGCGTTTATTGGCCTTGGCATGCTGCTGGCGATCAAATACCTTATCGATCAGCGCATGAAGCAGAAAGCCAGCGCCTTGCGTAACCATTGTGAAGTGACACCGGACGTGAAAACCACCACAGGGAAGGCCTGATGAATAAAGAGAAACGTGGCGAAATCCTGACCCGATTACGTGATAACAATCCTCACCCTACCACCGAACTTAACTTCACCACGCCGTTTGAGCTGCTGATTGCGGTCCTGCTCTCCGCGCAGGCGACGGACGTCAGCGTCAATAAAGCCACAGCAAAACTCTATCCGGTGGCAAACACGCCGGAAGCGATGCTGGCTCTCGGCGTGGACGGCGTGAAGGAGTACATCAAAACCATCGGCCTGTTTAACAGCAAGGCCGAAAATGTGATTAAAACCTGCCGCATTCTGATTGAGCAGCACGGCAGCGTGGTGCCGGAAGACAGAGCGGCGCTGGAAGCCCTGCCCGGCGTCGGGCGTAAAACGGCAAACGTGGTGCTTAACACGGCCTTTGGCTGGCCGACGATTGCCGTCGATACGCATATTTTCCGCGTCTGCAACCGCACCAACTTTGCGCCAGGGAAGAACGTCGAGCAGGTAGAAGAGAAGCTGCTGAAGGTCGTGCCTGCCGAGTTCAAGGTGGACTGCCATCACTGGCTTATCCTCCACGGCCGCTACACCTGCATTGCCCGTAAGCCTCGCTGCGGCTCCTGCCTGATTGAAGATCTTTGTGAATTTAAAGAGAAAGTCGAACTCTGATGCTCTCCAGCGCCGTGTGGCTATACGGCGCTTCTTCCGATTTATTGCCGCTTAATTCGCCACTTTTATAACCAATGATTCGGCGATTTATCGCCCAGCCAGGTTAATTGTTTTTTTCTCAGCTGAATTTTCTATACAAATGTGATCTGGATCACTCAGATAACATCAAGTTACGCATTTGTTATAAAAACGCATACAAGCCTTTGCCGATGCAGGGGGTAAGCGTTTTTCAACCAGACATATCACCACTATTTTTAGGATTAATGGCCTATATCACTGCATCATCGGCAAAACAGCAGAACATATAGCCACTAGCCCGAGAAATGCCCCATTTCACAGTGAAAAAAACTGGCTGGAACGAAACGGCAAAGTTAAACACTGAATAACATTTAGATGAACGGACGATTATAACGCCTTCGTTATGTGTAACAGAGTATTACAAACCCCTTGTGCGATCGCCCCGGATAGTGAACATTACCTGCCGTTTTCCCCTCCAAGAATAATTATAAGGCGGATGTCGAAACGAACATCACGCCCACCACCCCCGTTAATATGGGATGTAAAAAAAGAGGTATAAGTGTCTACTGCAAACAATAAACCAACTGAAGAGAGCGTAAGTCTCAACGCTTTCAAACAGCCAAAAGCGTTCTACCTGATCTTCTCCATTGAACTTTGGGAACGTTTTGGCTTCTACGGCCTGCAAGGCATTATGGCCGTTTACCTGGTTAAACAACTGGGTATGTCCGAAGCAGACTCCATCACGCTGTTCTCCTCTTTCAGTGCTCTGGTCTATGGTCTGGTTGCCGTTGGCGGCTGGCTGGGCGATAAAGTACTGGGTACCAAACGCGTTATCATGCTCGGCGCCGTCGTTCTGGCGATCGGTTATGCGCTGGTGGCCTTCTCCGGTCACGACGCGGCGGTGGTTTATATGGGTATGGCGACCATTGCGGTCGGTAACGGCCTGTTCAAAGCCAACCCGTCTTCCCTGCTTTCTACCTGCTACGATAAAAACGATCCGCGTCTGGACGGTGCATTCACCATGTACTACATGTCCGTGAACATCGGTTCCTTCTTCTCTATGCTGGCAACCCCGTGGCTTGCCGCGAAATACGGCTGGAGCACCGCGTTTGCTCTGAGCGTGGTCGGTATGCTGATCACCGTGGTGAACTTTGCGTTCTGCCAGAAATGGGTTAAGCAGTACGGTTCTAAACCTGACTTCGCACCGGTACACGTTGGCAAACTGCTGGCAACTATCGTCGGTGTAGTGGTGCTGGTCACCATCGCAACCTGGCTGCTGCACAACCAGGGCGTTGCTCGTGCGGTTCTGGGCGTTGTTGCCCTGGGTATCATTGCCATCTTCGGTAAAGAAGCCTTTGCTATGAAGGGTGCTGCTCGTCGTAAGATGATTGTGGCCTTCATTCTGATGCTGGAAGCGATTGTCTTCTTCGTGCTCTACAGCCAGATGCCAACTTCCCTGAACTTCTTTGCTATCCGCAACGTTGAGCACTCTATTCTGGGTGTCGCGTTCGAACCAGAGCAGTTCCAGGCCCTGAACCCGTTCTGGATCATGATTGGTAGCCCGATTCTGGCCGCTATCTACAACAAGATGGGCGACCGTCTGCCAATGCCGCACAAGTTTGCCGTCGGTATGGTGCTGTGCTCTGGCGCGTTCCTGGTTCTGCCGCTGGGCACCAAGTTCGCCACCGATGCAGGTATCGTGTCCGTTAACTGGCTGATCCTGAGCTATGCGCTGCAGTCTATCGGCGAGCTGATGATCTCCGGTCTGGGTCTGGCGATGGTGGCACAGCTGGTTCCACAGCGCCTGATGGGCTTCATTATGGGTAGCTGGTTCCTGACCACTGCGGGCGCGGCAATCATCGCCGGTAAAATCGCCAACCTGATGGCCGTTCCAGAAAACGTGACCGATCCGCTGCTGTCCCTGAACGTCTACGGCGACGTGTTCCTGAAGATCGGTATCGCCACCGGCGTTATCGCGGTCATCATGATGCTGACCGCACCGAAGCTGAACCGTATGACCCTCGACGACGATGCCGCTGCGGCAAAAGCGCGTGAGACCGCCACGGCGTAAGCCTCATCCGGAAAACGTATTTTTAAGCCGCTGACCTGTTCAGCGGCTTTTTTTTTGTCCGGCTCCGCACTACGATAGAGGCACAACTGTGTCCAAAGGAGTTTGTCATGAAATTGTTCTACAAGCCCGGTGCCTGTTCTCTTGCCTCCCACATCGCTTTGCGTGAAAGCGGTATGGACTTCTCGCTGGTGGGCGTTGATCTCGCGAAAAAGCAGCTGGAAAACGGGGAGGATTTTTGGCAGGTCAATCCAAAAGGTCAGGTTCCCGCCCTGCTGCTTGATGACAACACCCTGCTGACCGAAGGCGTGGCGATTATGCAGTACATCGCCGACACCAAAGCGGATCGCCAGCTGCTGGCCCCGGCGGGCAGCATCGCGCGTTACAGGACGCTGGAGTGGCTCAACTACATCGCCACAGAGCTGCACAAAGGCTTCACGCCGCTGTTCCGTCCTGATACACCGGAAGACTTCAAGCCAACCGTGCGTGCGCTGCTGGAGAAGAAACTCAGCTATGTGAACGACGCGCTGCGCGACGGCGAATGGATCAGCGGCAACCGCTTTACCATTGCCGACGGCTATCTGTTTACGGTCCTGCGCTGGGCCCGCGCCGTGAAGCTGGACATGAGCGGACTGAAGAACATTGAAGCTTATATGGCACGCGTCGCCGCGCGTCCGGGCGTGACGGCAGCTCTGGCGGCAGAAGGCCTGAGCTAATCCCTTTCGACAGACGTAAAAAAGGCCGCTTATGCGGCCTTTTCTCATTGGGTGGCGGGAGAATTACTTCCAGCACACCAGGCAGTAATTTTTCTTACCGCGACGCAGCAGCGTGTAGCGCCCGAAGAGGCGGTCGCTGTCTGCAAAGGTGTATTCCGGGTCAATCTGCTTCTCACCGTTGATGGTGACCGCGTTGGAGGCGATAGTTTTACGCGCCTGGCCACGGGATGGCTGCAGTTCGGAATCCACCAGCGCCTGCATCAGGTCGGCACCTTTTTCCATTTCGACCATCGGCACGCCGTCCTGCGCCAGCTGTTCGAAATCGGCTTCGCTCAGATCGCTCAGGGTACCGTTGAACAGGCTCGCGGTGATGCGTTTTGCCGCTTCCAGGCCTTCTTCGCCGTGGACCAGGCGAGTCACCTGCTCTGCCAGCACGTACTGGGCACGCGGTGCTTTGCCGCTGTTTTTGTCTTCTTCTTCCAGGGCATTGATTTCAGCCATGTCCATAAAGGTGAAGAACTTCAGGAAGCGATACACGTCCGCATCCGCGGTGTTGATCCAGAACTGGTAGAATTTGTACGGGCTGGTTTTCTTCGGATCCAGCCACACTGCGCCGCCTTCGGTTTTGCCGAACTTGGTGCCGTCCGCTTTGGTGATCAGCGGCACGGTCAGGCCAAAGACCTGATTCTGATGCAGGCGACGGGTCAGGTCGATACCGGAGGTGATGTTGCCCCACTGGTCGGAACCACCAATCTGCAGCGCGACGCCGTGCAGGTTGTTCAGACAAGCGAAGTCATAACCCTGCAGCAGGTTGTAGGAAAACTCAGTGAAGGAGATGCCCTGATCGTCACGGTTCAGGCGCTGCTTCACCGCTTCCTTGTTGATCATCTGGTTCACGGAGAAGTGTTTGCCGATGTCACGCAGGAAGGTCAGCACGTTCATGCCGCCAAACCAGTCGTAGTTGTTCGCCGCGATGGCCGAGTTGCTGCCGCAGTCAAAATCGAGGAACGGAGCAACCTGCTTACGGATTTTCTCCACCCACTCCTGAACGGTGTCTTCGGTATTCAGCTTACGCTCTGCGGCCTTGAAGCTCGGATCGCCGATAAGACCAGTCGCACCGCCCACCAGCGCCACAGGCTTGTGGCCCGCTTCCTGGAAGCGTTTCAGGCATAACAGGGGAACGAGATGCCCCAAATGCAAGCTGTCAGCGGTAGGATCGAAGCCGCAATAGAGCGCGATCGGGCCCTGCGCCAGTCGCTCTGCTAACGCATCCTCGTCCGTCACCTGAGCCACAAGGCCCCGCTCTTGCAATTGTTTAATCAAGTTACTGCTCGCCATCAAAGTCTCCATGTATAAAACAGACTGCACCTTAGCCGGTACACGACGTTTCGCCATTTGCGAAAGGTCCATAGAATAAAACGCCAGCCCGTGTTGTGCCAGCGCTTAACGCAACAAAAGTGGGATCACGGCGCGAGGCGGTCGATTTTCCAGGCGTCGTCTTCACGCTGATACATAAATCGGTCGTGCAGACGGTGTTCACCACCCTGCCAGAACTCCATTGATTCAATGCTGATGCGGTATCCGCCCCAAAAACTCGGCAGCGGCACTTCGCCCTGCTGGAATTTTTGCTTGAGTTCAAGAAACTTGCTTTCGAGGATACCGCGCGCGGAAATACGGCTGGACTGCTTAGAAACCCAGGCACCAATCTGGCTGTCGCGCGGACGGCTGTGGAAATATTTCACCACTTCGAGGGTCGACAGGCGTTCGGCCTTACCGGTTACCATCACCTGGCGCTCCAGCATGTGCCACGGGAACAGCAGGCTGATACGCGGATTGTGTTCAAGATGATGCGCCTTGCGGCTGCCGAGGTTGGTGTAGAACACCAGCCCTTTTTCATCATAGTGCTTGAGCAACACGATGCGCTGATAAGGCTGCCCGTTTTCGTCTACGGTCGCCACCACCATCGCGGTAGGATCGGCAAGCTTCGCCTCGCAGGCCTGGCCCAGCCAGCGTTCGAACAGCGCTAAAGGTTCAGCAGGAAGATCGCGGCGGCGAAGGCCACCACGGGTGTATTCACGGCGCAGATGCGCGATTTGCTGCAGATCGTCGTTGTCAGACATGGCGTTTTCGATGTTGTCCTCAGGTGGCGCTATTGTGCGCCGCCCTCGGCAAAATCTCAACGCTTCGGATTTTGCAACTCACAGTTATTCAGTACGATACGGTCACGTTTATAGACCGTGGCGCCGTCACCCTTCGACCAGAAAACGTAGATACCGTCGGTGTAGCGCGCGCCGGAGGCAGAAATGCCCTGCTTCAGCGTCTGCTGCTGGTTGTCATAGATGAAATTCACTTCCTGACGGGTGTTGTTGAGGTGAACAGTAAGCGGCTTTTCATCACACTTATATTCCAGGGTATCGGTGTTCATTCGCTCCACAAACTGGTTGTAGTAGCTACATCCGGAGAGTAACAGGGGTAACATCAGCGGTGCTACAGCGAGGAGTTTTCTTTTCATTGGCTTGCCTTAAGACTGTCCCGGTCCCGGAGGGCTTCCGCCCTCCCATAACGCGCTTATTGTATCGGCAATGTGGCAACCACTCAGTCAGTTAACTCTGATTCTGCACCGGGTTTGCAGGAAAAATCGCCCCCAGCACGGTTGATTCGCTTGCCCCGGTCACGGAAGGCAGGTTGCCCGGCAGCCCGTTCAGCGTCCGCCAGGCGAGCCAGGCAAACGCCAGCCCTTCCATATCGTCGCCGCTGACGCCCACTTCGTCGGTGGTTGTCACTTCGGTCCCCGGTAACAGACACGCCAGACGCGCCATCAGCAGCGGATTGCGGCTGCCGCCGCCGCACACTAACAGACGTTCGCAGCCGCCGCTCAGTAGCACCTGCTCGCTGATGGTCACCGCCGTCAGCTCGGTCAGCGTGGTCATCACGTCCTGAGCTGCCAGCCCCGGATGTTTCGCCAGCTGGCGTTCCAGCCAACCATAGTTGAAATATTCGCGCCCGGTGCTTTTCGGGGCCGGTAGCGCAAACCACGGATCGCTCAGCATCTCCTGCAGCAGCGGCAGGATCACTTTCCCGGAGCTTGCCCATTCGGCGTCTTTATCATACGGCTTTCCGCACTGACGCCAGATCCAGGCATCCATCAGCATATTGCCCGGCCCCGTGTCATGCCCTTTGACCGGCATGCCTGGGCAGAGCATCGACAGGTTAGAAATGCCGCCGATATTCAGCACGATGCGGCGTTCCTGCGAATCGGCCAGCAAAGCGTGATGGAACGCGGGCACCAGAGGCGCGCCCTGTCCACCCAGCGCAATATCACGCCGGCGGAAATCCCCCACAACCGTAACGCCTGTGCGGGCCGCAATAATGTTGTTGTCGCCAATCTGCAGCGTATGGGGCGCATCGCCGTCGGGCTCATGCCAGACCGTCTGGCCATGGCAGCCAATCGCCTTCACATCGCTGGGGGACAGCTTTTCCTGCGCCATCAATGCGAGAACGGCATCGGCAAATAAGTGCCCAAGGCGCGTGTCCAGTTGCCCTAACTGCGACAGTGTCAGCTGCTGCCCCTGACAGATAGCAAGGATTGCTTCTTTCAGCGCAATGGGGATGGGGTACGACAGACTGGCCTGCTGGGCCACCATGTTATCGTCCATCGCCGCCAGCACCACATCGACCCCGTCAAGGCTGGTCCCCGACATCACACCTATATAGCGACCCGATTTCATACGCCTTCCTTAGTTCGTGACTGAGAGCCATCAATGAAACATAAACACTTTCTTAATGCCATGATCCACTAACAAAATTTAACAATCGTGAAGCAGATTACAGTCTGCTGCGGCTGCTCAGGCACGGCGGCGATATGGTTTAAGCTTTGTTCAGCACGAAGCGTGTACAATTTTAAGCAGATTGCGCAGAACATATGACCTGCGTTGCAGAATTGCCATATAATTGCGATGTAAGGATGCTCTCAAGAGCGTTTCTTGGTGAACAGGAGATTCATAAATGATGTTACGTGTATTGGCCGTTTCAATGATTGGTTTCACGCTTGCAGGTTGTGTCAGCAGCAGCGGCCTCTCCGGAGACGTGTATTCTGCATCCGAAGCCAAACAGGTTCAGAATGTCACCTACGGGACCATTGTCCACACGCGTCCGGTGCAAATTCAGGGCGGTGATAATTCTAACGTCATCGGCGCGATTGGCGGTGCGGTTCTGGGTGGCTTCCTCGGTAATACCGTTGGTGGCGGTACCGGTCGTTCCCTGGCCACAGCGGCAGGCGCAGTGGCCGGTGGCGTAGCCGGCCAGGGCGTTCAGGGTGCGATGAACAAGACCCAGGGCGTGGAGCTGGAAATTCGTAAAGACGATGGCAACACCATCATGGTTGTGCAGAAACAGGGTGACACCCGCTTCTCTGCCGGTCAGCGTGTTGTGATGGCCAGCAACGGCAGCCAGGTGACCGTTTCACCTCGCTAATAATTCGGCGTGTGGCCGTTCGGTCACACGCTTTCCTTTCTGCCCGCTCCCTTCGCCCCTCGTTTATTGCCACGTTTTACTTGGATTTACATTATTTCATATATCTACACTCTTTTCCGGAAGTAGGCTTGCGCCTGCGCAATATTTATTATTTCCGTGGCCATTATACTTAATAGGGTCCAGGCCGGACGCCTGCTTTTATTGGTGCTGCTCTTTGCAATACCGCACTTAAGGACTTTGTATATGCATGGTAATAAAGCATTTCCATTCAGGAGGTTAATGAGATTCTTAGCCTCATCAATTCTACTGATC
This sequence comes from Enterobacter sp. CC120223-11, assembly GCF_900215375.1. Classification (GTDB taxonomy): domain Bacteria; phylum Pseudomonadota; class Gammaproteobacteria; order Enterobacterales; family Enterobacteriaceae; genus Scandinavium. The sequence goes on from NZ_OBEF01000014.1 coordinate 10,946, forward strand.
GTGGTATTACATCTTTTTTCAAGCCAGGTCATTCATCGTATACCTACGATGGTCCCGGCACTTTTTCCAGTGATGACCATTTTTTTGATGGTGTTCCACATTCTCATCGCTGGCTTTATGTTGATGAAATATCTTTGTGACAAACATCGCTTGTATCTGGTCGCCATTGCATGCGCTTTCGGCGGCTCATCCTTGCTGATGATTGGCACGCTCAGCAGCTACGCCGACTGGCTACTCTGCAGCTCCATTTCCAGTATTAATTTTAACGACGCACTTATCCACTATTTCTTCCGCAACGTCCTGATGGCGGCATTATTCATTACATCCGTAATTTTATATCAATATCGTCACAGCAATATTCATACGCGACGCAATCATATTGTTATTCTCAGCGGGCTGTTGGTTTTCACCCTCACCATACTCTTTCTTTCCTGGAAATATTCCAGCAACTCGCCGGGGGTTAATTTAGAAATCATTGATGACCTGACTAAAAAATTTACACCGCTGTGGCATAACTATCTCATCGTTGGAATGATTGCGCTCTGGGGCGTGACCTTGACCGTTATGCTGGCAATAACCCGGCTGCGAAATATTTTTTGGTACAGCGGCTATCTGTTTTGTCTGTTCTATATTTTCACGCTGGTCCTTTTGCTGCCCGTCATCTCTATCGAAGGGTACTCCTGGTATCAGTCACGCCTGTTTGAGACGACGGCAACGCTGTTTCTGATTTTTGTCTTACTGTGTGACGTGTTCACGCTCTACCGGGAATCGAACAACAAATACGAAAACTCTTACCAGAATTCGATTCGGGATCCGATGACGCGCCTCTTCAACCGCAGCTTTTTCTACGACAGCCTGAAAAAGCAGATGGCAGGCGTTTCAGCGAGCTCTCCGGTTTCCGTCATCGTCTGCGACCTCGATCACTTCAAGCGCATCAATGACTGCTACGGACACCTGCAGGGGGATAAGGTCATTCAGTTTGTTTCGGCCATTTTGCAGGACAATGTGCGGCTGAATGACGTTGCAGCCCGCATTGGCGGCGAAGAGTTTGCCCTGCTGCTGACGAATACCGATGCCGAAAACGCACTGGATATCGCCGAGCGCATTCGCCAGACGGTGTATCAGCACGATGAAGAGAGCAGCCACGGTCAGCTGCCTGAGAAAATCACCATCAGCATGGGCGTGTATACGGCCACGCAAGCAGAAGCAGAGCAGGAAGCCTGTGTTCAGCGCGCGGATATAGCGATGTATCAGGCCAAAGCGCAGGGCCGAAACCGGGTTGTAGTCTGGCAGCCATAAGAAAAAAGGCCCGTTTGGGCCTTTTCGTTATGTCCGGTCAGCGCATTAATCCCTGGCCTGCAGCTCATTGATGTTTTGCTCGAGCTTGCGGATAAGCCCCATCAGAAGATCCAGCTCTTCCGGCGAGATCCCGGAGAGAATTTCCCCCCGAGTTTTGCGGATCACCGCCTCCATCTCTTCAATCAGCGGTTCGGCTTTTTCTGTCAACTTAATGCGTTTTGCGCGGCGATCGTTGGCACAGGTCTGACGCGAAATCAGCCCTTTTTCTTCCAGCTGATCCAGCGTTCGGACAAGGGAAGGCTGCTCAATGCCGATGGCCTTAGCCAGTTGAATTTGCGACTGTTCCGGCGGCAGCTGATGAATGTTATGCAGCGTGACCCAATGCGTCTGCGTTAATTCCAGAGGTTTCAGGCGATGGTCAATCAGAGCCCGCCAGATACGCACCAGTCGTGCCAGATCAGAACCCAGTGGCGATTCCAATTTCATCTCCTTATAATTAGCTTGCTAAGTTATTATACTGATTTTAGACTAGTGTGCAGTATTTAAATGGTCAAAACAAATGTATTGCCTCCCCGCAGGCTGACACAATGATTTACACTGTTCACTATTCAGGCCTGTCACCACAGGTTTGCGGTAATGGCACATTTGCAAAGGATTTTGTTCGTGGAGCTAACCTTTAACACCTCCGGATTCCCGCTACAGGACTTAATCGTCGGTGCGTCCATCTATTTCCCCCCCTTGTTTAAAGCGGTACTGCTCGGTTTTCCAGTGTGGCTGATAGCCCACCGACTGTTGCGGGACTGGATGTACGCAGGCGATGTCTGGCATCCGCTGTTAATGGACCTTTCTCTTTTCGCGCTGGCGGTTTGCATGGCGATGATGTTGATTGTTGCGTGGTAGCATAACCTTATGAAAAAAATAAAATATTTCTCCACGCTCCTGGTTGCAGCGCTGGCCCTGATCGCCGTCTGGCTGGTATGGAACTATTACATGCAGTCCCCGTGGACTCGCGACGGCAAAATTCGCGCCGAGCAGGTCAGCATCACGCCGCAGGTTTCCGGCAGCATTACCGAACTGAACGTGCGTGATAACCAGCAGGTTAAAGCGGGTGATGTGCTGTTCCGCCTGGACGCCACGCCTTTTCGCATCGCGGTGATGAACGCGAAGGCGCAGCAGGCTAAGGCGCTGTCGGATATGGCAAAGGCGCAGGCAGATAAGGATAAAGCGCAGGCGGATATGGCGAAGGCTCGCCACGAAGCGGATCGCCGTCGCGACCTGCCGAAAAACTTTATCTCTGCGGAAGACCTCGACACGGTGAATATTGCGCTGCAAACGGCCAAAGCCAATGCAGAGGCCGCCGTTGCCAGCGTCGCCGCAGCCAAAGCCAGCGCAGATGCCGCCAGCGCGGCGCTGGAACATGCCAACTGGCAGCTGTCACAGACTGACGTCAAAGCCCCTGTTGATGGCTGGGTCACCAATATGTCCACGCGGACAGGCGACTACGCCTCCGTGGGCCGCCCTGTTTTTGCGCTGATCGACAGCCATTCGTTTTACGTTGTCGGCTACTTTGAGGAGACCAAGCTGCGCCACATCCGGACCGGCGTTGCGGCGAGCGTGACGCTCTACAGCAGCGGGGAGAAGTTACAGGGTCACGTTGCCAGCATTGGTCGGGCAATATCCGATCAAAGTGTGACGGCCGACGGTAGTCTGGTGGCTGATGTAAAACCCACCATTCCGTGGGTAAGGCTGGCGCAGCGCGTCCCTGTCCGCATCGAATTAGACAAGCTGCCTGACGATATCGTGCTGGTGTCCGGCACCACCTGCACCGTATCACTCGGCGCGCAGTAATGAACCTGCAGTCGCTCTCCTGGCAATCGCTGCCGTGGATTAAAGCCACTCGCCCGCAGTGGCGCTACGCCCTGCGCAACGGCATTGCGATGTGCCTGGCCCTGAGCTTCGCCTACTATATCAACCTCGATCAGCCCTACTGGGCGATGACCTCCGCCGCCGTCGTCAGCTTCCCGACCGTCGGCGGTGTGATCAGCAAAAGCCTCGGGCGTATCGCCGGCAGCCTGCTGGGCGCCTGCGCCGCCATTTTGATTGCCGGTCACACCCTGACCGACCCCTGGCTGTTCCTTTTCGGCCTGTCGGCGTGGATTGCGTTCTGCACCTGGGCCTGCGCGATGTACATGAATAACGTCGCCTACGCCTTCCAGCTTGCCGGGTACACCTGCGCCATCATTGCGTTCCCGATGGTCAATGTGGTGGATGCCGCACATGTCTGGGATATCGCTCAGGCCCGCGTCTGCGAAGTCATCCTCGGGATTTTGTGCGGGGCGCTGATGATGATGATCCTGCCTAGCACCTCCGACGGCACGGCGCTTTTGACCGCACTGAAGAAAATGCACGCCCGCATCCTCGAACACGCCAGCCTGCTTTGGCAGCCGGAAAACAGCGATGCCGTCAGGACAGCGCACGAAAGCATGATCGGCCAAATCCTGACCATGAATTTGTTGCGCATTCAGGCCTTCTGGAGCCACTATCGCTTTCGTCGTCAGAACAGTCTGCTGAATGCGTTGCTTCATCAGCAGCTGCGCCTGACCAGCGTGATTTCGAGCCTGCGCAGGATGCTGGTGAACTGGCCCGATTCACCGAAAAATATCCGCGAAGTGCTGGAACAGTTGTTTGCCGAACTGGCGCGCACGGACGCAGATGCTTACCGGGTGGCGCGAATTATTGCCCCGCTGGCCCCGCACGATCCGCAGGACTTCCGCCACCATGCATTCTGGCAGAGACTGCGCTATTTTTGTCGCGTCTATCTGGCCACCAGCCGCTGGATCCAGCGGCTGGAAAACGCCTCGGCCATCACTGAATTTAAAGTACCTGCCGCACCGGCATTGACTCGCCGAACCGACCACGCGGAAGCGCTCTGGAACGGCATTCGTACCTTTTGCGCGCTGGTTGCCGTTGGCGCCTGGGCCATCAATACGCAGTGGTCTTCCGGCCCGGCGGCGCTGACGCTGGCGGCTATCTGCTGCGTGCTTTACTCCATTTCCCCGGCACCGTTTAACTCCCTGACCCTGCTGATGCGCACCCTGCTGTGGCTGTCGTTGTTCAGTTTTGCGGTGAAGTTTGGCCTGATGGTGCAGCTCAGCGACCTGTGGCAGTTCCTGCTGTTCCTGTTTCCGCTCATTATCACTATGCAGCTGTTCAAACTGCAGATGCCGAAATACGCCGGTCTCTGGGGGCAGCTGATTGTCTTTATGGGATCGTTTATTTCGGTGACCAACCCGCCGGTCTACGATTTCGGCGGTTTCCTGAATGATAACCTCGCCAAGATTATCGGCGTCGGGATGGCGTGGCTCGCCTTTGCGGTGCTGAAACCGGGGTCGGATGCACGGAAAAGCCGCCGTCACATCCGGGCGTTACGGCGTCACTTTGTCGACCAACTCAGCCGTCATCCGCAACACAGCGAGCACGAGTTCGAGTCGCTGGTCTATCACTACATCAGCCAGCTCAGCAACAGCCAGGATCTCCTCGCCCGCCGCTGGCTACTGCGCTGGGGCGTGGTGCTGCTGAACTGTTCTCATGTGGTGTGGCAGCTTCGTGACTGGGAAACGCGCTCTGATCCGCTGGTGCAGGTGCGGGACTTATGCATTAGCCTGCTGCGCGACGTGATGAGCGAGCGTGGCGTGCAGCAGCGCCCTCTCGCTTCCGCGCTGACGGAGCTACAGCGAATTTACGAGACTCTCGGCCACCACCCGCAGCCCGCAGCCCGCGAGCTGGCGTCAATCGTCTGGCGTCTGTACTGCTCGCTGCTTCAGCTGGAGCAGGCTCCGGTTGCAGGCACAATTGAAGAGAAGACTACCTGATAACCCCACAGGCGTAGCGAACGCCTCCGCCACCCAGGGGTTTAGGCTGATCGGACATGTTGTCGCCTCCGACGTGAATCATCAGCGCTTTGCCTTTGATTTCATCCAGCTTTTTCAGGCGAGGCGCCAGCACGGGCTGAGTGGCTTTGCCGTCGTTATTAACCACCAGCACCGGCAAATCGCCGAGATGCCCCATGCCGTTCGGCCCTTCATGTTTGCCCGAATGATCGGGGTCTAAGTGCCCGCCCGCCGCTTCAGCCGCGCTGGCTTTCCCCTCTTTCATCGCAGGCTGACAGCTGCCGTTGGCGTGAACATGAAAGCCATGTTCCCCCGGCGGCAACGCCTTGAGATCGGGCGCAAATTCCAGCCCCTTTTCCGTCTCGCTGATTTTCACCTCGCCAATGGATTGCCCGACGGCCTGAGAAGTGACCAAATTCATCTCCACCTCCGTGCTGGCTGCGTACGCGCCGGTGGACATGACCATCGCAATTAACGTGAGCGTGACTCGTTGCATAGAACCTCCAAAAAGAAAGTGTCCCTGATAAGTCTATACCAGGGACACTTTTTCAGACGGAACCACAGCGAAATGCGGAATTAAGGCACGTCGTAACCCAGGGCCGCTTTACGAATGCGGAACCACTGCTGACGGGTCATCTCCAGGCGCTCGGCCTCAATGGCGGAGCGTACGCGCTCGATTTTGCCCGAGCCGATAATCGGCAGCGGCTGAGAAGGCAAACGCAGCACCCACGCGTACACCACCTGCTCGATGCTTTCCGCGTTTAGTTCAGTGGCAACCGTTGCCAGCTCATCGCGCAGCGGCTGATATTTGTCGTCATTAAAGAGGCTACCGCCACCGAGGCAGGACCACGCCATAGGGCGCACGCGCAGCTGCTGCAGCTGATCGAGCGTGCCGTCCAGCAGCAGCGGCTGATGCACCGGGGAGAGCTCAACCTGATTGGTCGCCAGCGTAAACGGCAGACGCGACTGAAGCAGAGAGAACTGCGCAGGCGTGAAGTTGGATACGCCGAAATGACGCACTTTGCCGCTCTGGTGCAGCTCCGTGAAGGCTTCCGCCACTTCATCGGCATCCATTAACGGATCCGGACGGTGGATCAGCAGCAGATCGAGGTAATCCGTCGCCAGGTTTTTCAGCGACTGCTCGGCGCTGCGAACGATGTGGTCACGGTCAGTAATGTAATGACCAATGGCGTTCTGCGGATTCGCGGTGGTGGCGATGCCGCATTTGCTGACCACTTCCATGCGGGAGCGCAGATGCGGAGCCAGCTTCATCGCTTCGCCAAACGCCGCTTCACACAGGTAGCCACCGTAAATGTCTGCGTGATCGACCGTCGTCACGCCAAGACTGAGGTGCTCTTCAATAAAGCTGACCAGCTGCTGCGGGGACATGTTCCAGTCCATCAGACGCCAGTAGCCCATCACAAAGCGGGAGAATTCCGGGCCGTTTGGCGCGAGGGTAATACGCTGAACCATAAAAGCTTCCTCAACAGAAAAATTTCATCGAGTATACGCACATTCGGGGTTAAAACAGTGAGGGTTGATCGGGTTCTTCAGGTAAGGCGGGTTTGTTTGCGCGGATTTTGCGCAGAAGACGCTGACGGCACAGGCGCAGGACCTCCTGCTTTTGAGCATCGGTAAACTGCTGCCAGTTGAAGCGTTCTTCACGACTGCGCAGACAACCGCGACAATAGCCGCGCTCGTCGGACTGACAAATACCCCGGCAAGGACTTTGTACCGGGAAAAACTCCAGCTGCTCTGCCACACCGCCCCCTGTCTTCTGCTTACTTTCATTGAAGCCTGATAATGCCCATCCTGCAACCCCGTGCACTTTTCTCTTGCATTAGACCGATCGGTCTACTACAGTGAGCCCCATGAACAGAGCAACCGAACACGACACCCGCGAACATATCCTCGCTACCGGCGAAGGGTTATGCATGCATCGCGGTTTTACCGGCATGGGTTTAAGCGAACTGCTGAAAACCGCCGAGGTGCCCAAGGGGTCGTTTTATCACTACTTCCGCTCGAAAGAGGCGTTTGGCGTGGCGATGCTCGAGCGTCACTATGCCGACTACCATCGACGTCTGAAGGAACATTTCACCCACGGCGAAGGCAACTGCCGCGACAGGCTGCTGGCATATTACCAGCACACGCTCAGCCAGTTTACTCAGCAGGGCGTGATCAGCGGCTGTCTGACGGTGAAGCTCTCCGCCGAAGTCTGCGACCTCTCGGAAGTGATGCGCACGGAGATGAACAAAGGGGCCAGTCAGATTATTGTGCTGCTGACTCACGCACTGGAAGAAGGCCGCAAAGAAGGCAGCCTGACTTTCCACGGCGAGGCGCATACCCAGGCCGAAGTGCTCTACTCCTTATGGTTAGGCGCCAACCTTCAGGCCAAGATTTCCCGCAGTGCGACGCCGCTGGAAAGCGCGCTCGAGCACGCGAAAACAATGATTGCCACACCAGGGCAGTAATTCTTGCAGTGGCGTTTATCCACTGCATAACGACTAACGGAAAATCAGCTTATTGATTTTCTTTTTTTATCGCATTACTAGACGACCGGTCTATTCAGGAGTCACTATGTCACAAGCTAAGCTGTTTACCCCACTCAAGGTTGGCGCAGTTACCCTGCCGAACCGTGTACTGATGGCCCCGCTGACGCGCCTGCGCAGCATTGAGCCCGGCGACATCCCGACGCCGCTGATGGGCGAATACTACCGTCAGCGCGCAAGCTCAGGCCTGATCATTTCCGAAGCTACGCAGATTTCTGCCCAGGCCAAAGGTTACGCCGGTGCGCCAGGCCTGCACAGCCCGGAACAGATTGCCGCGTGGAAAAAAATCACCGCGGGCGTTCACGCCGAAAACGGCCATATGGCGGTTCAGCTGTGGCACACCGGTCGTATCTCTCACACCAGCCTTCAGCCAGAGGGCAAAGCGCCAGTTTCCGCTTCAGCGCTGAGCGCGGGCACCCGTACTTCCCTGCGTGACGCCAACGGCAATGCCACCCGTGAAGACACTTCCCTGCCACGTGCGCTGGAAACCGAAGAAATTCCTGGCATCGTGAACGATTTCCGTCAGGCCGTTGCCAACGCTCGCGAAGCCGGCTTCGACCTCGTTGAGCTGCACTCTGCGCACGGTTACCTGCTGCACCAGTTCCTTTCTCCTTCTGCCAACCACCGTACCGACCAGTACGGCGGCAGCATCGAAAACCGCGCCCGCCTGGTGCTGGAAGTGGTTGATGCCGTGAGCAAAGAGTGGAGCGCCGACCGCATCGGCATCCGCGTGTCGCCTATTGGCTCTTTCCAGAACACCGACAACGGCCCGAACGAAGAAGCCGATGCGCTGTATCTGATTGAAGAACTCGGCAAGCGCGGCATCGCTTACCTGCACATGTCTGAACCAGACTGGGCAGGCGGTCAGCCGTACACCGAAGAGTTCCGCCGCAAAGTCCGCGAGCGTTTCCACGGCCCAATCATCGGCGCAGGCGCTTACACGCCAGAGAAGGCGGAAGATCTGATTGAAAAAGGCCTGATTGACGCCGTCGCCTTCGGTCGCGCTTATATCGCTAACCCGGACCTGGTGGCTCGCCTGGAACGTAAAGCAGAACTGAACCCACAGCGCCCGGAAAGCTTCTACGGCGGCGGCGCGGAAGGTTACACCGATTACCCTACCCTCTAATCCTGCATTGATAGCGGCGCCCATGCGCCGCTATACTGCTATTCCTGATGTACAAACAACACCTTAAGGGGAAGAGTATGCGCCTGCTTCACACCATGCTTCGCGTGGGCAACCTGCAACGCTCCATCGAGTTTTACACCAACGTACTGGGCATGAGCCTGCTGCGCACCAGCGAAAACCCGGAATATAAGTACTCCCTCGCCTTCGTGGGCTACGGTCCGGAAAGCGAAGAAGCGGTCATCGAACTGACCTATAACTGGGACGTGGAAAGCTACGATCTCGGCACCGCCTATGGCCACATCGCCCTGAGCGTGGACAACGCAGCCGAAGCCTGCGAACGCATCCGCAACAACGGCGGCAACGTCACGCGTGAAGCAGGTCCCGTTAAAGGCGGCACCACCGTTATCGCCTTTGTCGAAGATCCCGATGGCTACAAAATCGAACTGATCGAAGCCAAAGACGCCGGTAAAGGTCTCGGCGACTAAGCTGCACGGGTGCTGAGGCACCCTTTTTTTGCTCCCGCCTCTGCTGCAACCGCCGGCAAAATTTGCCATAATGCGCGCTACTTTTTGTAAGCCTAAGAGATCCTGATGTCCGACAACGCTCAACGTAATGCACTGTGCGACCGCTTCCGTGGTTTTTATCCTGTAGTGATTGATGTGGAAACCGCGGGTTTTAACGCCAAAACGGATGCGCTGCTCGAAGTCGCCGCCGTGACGTTAAAAATGGACGAGGAAGGCTGGCTGATGCCAGACAGCACGCTGCATTTTCACGTTGAACCGTTTGAAGGTGCCAACCTGGTGCCGGAAGCGCTGGCCTTTAACGGCATCGATCCGAACGACCCAGAGCGTGGTGCAGTCAGCGAATATGATGCGCTGCACGCCATTTTCAAAGAAGTGCGTAAGGGCATGAAGGATCAGGAGTGCAACCGCGCGATTATGGTGGCGCATAACGCGACCTTCGATCACAGCTTTATGATGGCCGCCGCCGAGCGCGCAGGCCTGAAGCGCAATCCGTTCCACCCTTTCGTGACCTTTGATACCGCCGCCCTGAGCGGTCTGGCACTGGGGCAAACCGTGCTTTCAAAAGCCTGTATCGCGGCCGGAATGGAGTTTGACGGTACTAAGGCGCACTCTGCCCTGTACGACACCGAACAAACCGCTCAGCTGTTTTGCGAAATCGTCAATCGCTGGAAGCGCCTCGGCGGCTGGCCGTTGCCCGTTCCCGAAAGCGAGTGATAAAAAAAGCGACCATCTGGTCGCTTTTTTATTGCCGGGCAGAAACTTATTCTGCAGCCTGCTCGTCGTCTTTGTACTTAGCTGCCGTCTCTTTGATCAGCTGCTGAAGTTCGCCGCGCTGGTACATTTCAATCAGAATGTCGCAGCCGCCAACCAGCTCACCGTCAACCCACAGCTGCGGGAAGGTCGGCCAGTTTGCGTATTTTGGCAGTTCGGCGCGGATGTCCGGGTTTTGCAGAATATCAACGTAAGCAAAACGCTCGCCGCAGGCAGACAGCGCCTGAACCGCCTGAGCAGAGAAACCACAGCTCGGCAGCTTCGGGGAACCTTTCATGTACAGGAGAATTGGGTTTTCAGCGATTTGGGTCTGGATTTTCTCAAGAGTCGTGCTCATTGTCTTGCTTCCTCAAACTTCTTTTTATGACTGTAGCTACTCAGTGTAACGCCAAGGCTACTGCCAGAAAATAACATTTTGTTCACTCATAGGCATTTTACCTCTGACGCTGTAAAGTTGCCTTAAAAATATGTGTTTATCGGCAACGCCGCGCGGTTACTTGAGCATTTTCCGAACGTCATGTTTCCATTTTGATGCATTTTTTTGCAGTCGCTAACGAAATGGAACACCCAATAGAAAAAGTCTATTAACAACCAGGGTTTTTATGCATTAGAATCGATGCGTTTTGTCAATCATACCCAGGCATGACTGCTTGCCTGCCCAACAGAGGAATGCTCAGTGGCGCGGATAAATAAAATCTCGATCACGCTCTGTGCTTTACTGTTTACATCGTTGTCGATAACGCCTTTGTCTCATGCGTCTGAACAGGCGCGCTCTTCTGCATCCCAGAAGTCACACCAGGCCAAGACGGACCGTAAAAAACGAACCAGCGGCAGCAAAAGTAAAACCACCGCCAAAGCAAAAACTACCAGCAAAAAGAAAACCACGCTTAAAAGCAAATCCGCAGCATCCGCCGTCAGCAAAACTGCCTCCACCCGCAAAACCCGCAGCCCGGCCCTGAAAACGGCCTCCGTGAAAATGGTGCAGAAATGCAGCGTGCGTAAAGGCCATAAGAAATGCGTTAACGAAGAAGTGAAGCCGCTGACCATTGCCGACGCCCACAAGGCTCGCGTGCAGAAAGCGCAGAAAACGGCGATGAACAAACTGATGGGCCAGATTGGCAAGCCGTATCGCTGGGGTGGCACATCGCCACGCACCGGTTTCGACTGCAGCGGTCTGGTTTATTACGCCTATAAAGACCTGGTTAAATTCCGCATTCCTCGCACCGCCAATGAGATGTATCACCTGCGTGATGCCCGCTCTGTCGATCGTGGTGAGTTGCAAAGCGGTGACCTGGTGTTCTTCCGCACTCGCGGGCGCGGCACCGCCGATCACGTCGGCGTGTACGTTGGCGGTGGGAAATTCATTCAGTCTCCACGTACCGGGCGAGATATTCAGATTACCTCCCTCAGTGAAGATTACTGGGCCAACCACTACGTCGGCGCACGCCGCGTGATGACGCCTAAAACCATTCGCTGATCCCTGCCCCGTCGTTTCGACTTCGGGGTAAGTTCTTCTTTAGCCACATCTTTTAATTTGCTACTCTATCCCTACTCAATACAGGGTTATTGGGTCTTAAAATAATAGGGAGAAGAAGCAATGTCATTCGAATTACCTGCACTACCGTATGCAAAAGACGCCCTGGCGCCGCACATTTCTGCTGAAACGCTGGAATACCACTACGGCAAGCATCACCAGACCTACGTCACCAACCTCAACAACCTGATCAAGGGCACCGCCTTTGAAGGTAAAACCCTGGAAGAGATCGTTCGTACCTCCGAAGCTGGCGTGTTCAATAACGCCGCTCAGGTATGGAACCACACCTTCTACTGGCACTGCCTGGCACCCAACGCCGGTGGCGAGCCAACGGGTGAAGTCGCTGCGGCGATCAATGCAAGCTTCGGCAGCTTTGCTGATTTCAAAGCACAGTTCACCGATGCCGCAGTGAAAAACTTTGGCGCGGGCTGGACATGGCTTGTGAAGAAAGCAGACGGCAAACTGGCTATCGTTTCTACGTCGAACGCAGGTACACCGCTGACGACTGACGCCAAACCGCTGCTGACCGTAGATGTGTGGGAACATGCCTATTACATCGACTACCGTAACGCCCGCCCGAACTACCTCGAGCACTTCTGGGCGCTGGTAAACTGGGAATTTGTGGCGAAGAACCTCGCGGCATAAGACCAGGCCCGGCGGTGATCGCCGCCGGGCATATTATCAGTGGCTGGAGTATGCACCTTCAGGCTGACGACGACCGCTGAACAGCACCACGAGCAGCGCCACACCGGCAATTATCGCCCCCATCACCGGCACAAAACCGTAGCCCAGACCGCCGGAAATCACCGCCCCACCGGCTGCCGCACCGAGCGCATTTCCAAGATTGAACGCCCCGATATTGACCGAAGATGAAAGCCCTGGAGCCTCGTGCGCCACGCGCATCACTCGCATCTGCAAAGGAGGCACGACAGCGAACGTTGCTGCGCCCCAGACGACCATGCTGACAGCCGCGCCAATCTCATTTTGCGCAACCCACGGAATCGCCACCATCACCGCAATAAGCAGTAGCAAAAACCCTTTCAGCGTGCCGGTCACCGAGCGGTCCGCAAACTTGCCGCCCAGATAGTTACCGATAGAGAAACCGACGCCAATCAGCACCAGCATCGCCGTAACGAACAGCGGAGACGCGGAGGTAATGCTGTGCAGTACGGGGGAAATATAGGTGTAAAGCGTGAACATAGCGCCCGCGCCAAGCACCGTCGTCAGCAGCGCCGTTAGCACCTGCGGACGCATCAGCACCGACATCTCCTGTTTCACGTCCGGACGTTCACCGCTGGTGCCTTTCGGCAGTGAGAACCACAGGCTCGCCATCGCCACCACGCCAAGTCCCGCCGTAGCGAGGAACGACATACGCCAGCCGATGGTTTCACCGAGCCAGGTCGCCGCCGGGACACCGCCGATATTGGCAATCGTCAGGCCCATAAACATGGTCGCTACCGCACTCGCCTGCTTATGTTTGGGCACAACGCTTGCTGCCACCACCGACCCGAGGCCGAAGAAGGCACCGTGGTTAAGGCTGGTGATAATGCGCGACAGCAGCAGCGTGGTGTAATCGGGCGCGATGGCTGACAGCACGTTGCCGAGGGTAAAAATCGCCATCAGGAAAATAAGCGCATTGCGGCGGGCGCGATGCGAGAGCAGCAGCGTCATCAGCGGCGCACCGACCATCACGCCAATGGCATAGGCGCTTATCAGCATCCCTGCTACGGGAATCGAGACATCCACGCCTTTGGCGATAACGGGCAGCAGGCCCATCGGCGAAAACTCGGTGGTGCCGATGGCAAAAGCGCCAATCGCCAACGCCAGCAGGGGAAAATTGATTTTCATGTCACGACTCCGGTTAACCCTTTTTTCGCAAGGGCACGACAACAGAAGTGAAAAGCATGACATCAATCACAAAAAAACAGAAGTAAACAAAATGACAAAAGTTTATTGCGAATTTGATAACAATCGGAGGAGCGTAAAGAAGGAGGAAGAGGACTCTCCCTCCGGATAAATCAGTGCAACACCGCAGTCAGCCCAGCGGCGACAATCAACGCCAAAGCGACTACTGTAGTCATCAGAGAGAGCTTCAGATCGGTACTCATCAATTTTTCTCCTTTTAATCCCCACAGCAAAAGTGAGCCTGCTCATTTTTGCACAAACAAAGCTAAAAATCTTCCGGCTTTTAGGCTGATAGCGATTTTTCTCTTTCCCTTTGCCTCAGAATCAGACAAAATTCCACGCTAATTTAAAAGCGTACCAGCCATTGACCCCCTCCTGTCGTCCTGTGTCGTATCCCGGCGTACCGCAATTCGAATGAATTGTGTTAAGGGTGTGTAAAGGCAAACGTTTCCGTATCGGTAATCAGGCGTAAGGGAAGGGTCTGGAGTGAGAACGAATGGCAACAATTAAAGATGTAGCGAAGCGCGCAAACGTTTCCACCACAACCGTATCACATGTGATTAACAAAACGCGTTTCGTTGCCGAAGAGACGCGTAACGCGGTTTGGGCGGCGATCAAAGAGCTGCACTACTCGCCAAGCGCCGTGGCGCGCAGCCTGAAGGTCAATCACACCAAAACCATCGGTCTGCTGGCCACCAGCAGCGAAGCGGCCTACTTTGCGGAAATTATTGAAGCCGTTGAGAAAAACTGTTTCGAAAAAGGCTACACGCTTATCCTCGGCAACGCCTGGAATAACCTGGAAAAACAGCGCGCCTACCTGTCAATGATGGCGCAAAAGCGCGTCGATGGCCTGCTGGTAATGTGCTCCGAATACCCGCAGCCGGTGCTCGATATGCTGGAAGAGTACCGCCACATTCCGATGGTGGTGATGGACTGGGGTGAAGCCAAGGCCGACTTTACTGACACCGTTATCGACAACGCTTTCCAGGGCGGATACCTGGCCGGTCGCTACCTGCTCGAACGCGGTCATCGCGATATCGGCGTGATCCCGGGCCCGATGGAACGCAACACCGGTGCAGGCCGCCTGGCAGGGTTTATGCGAGCGATGGAAGAAGCGCAGGTGAACGTGCCGGAGAACTGGATTGTGCAGGGCGACTTCGAGCCTGAATCCGGCTACCGCGCGATGCAGCAAATTATTGCGCAACAGCCGCGCCCTACCGCGGTTTTCTGCGGTGGTGACATCATGGCGATGGGCGCGCTCTGTGCCGCCGATGAGCATGGTCTGCGCGTCCCGCAGGATATTTCTGTGATCGGGTATGACAACGTGCGCAACGCCCGCTTCTTCACCCCGGCGCTGACGACCATTCATCAGCCGAAGGATTCTCTCGGTGAAGCTGCCTTCGACATGCTGCTCGACAGAATCGTCAACAAGCGTGAAGAGTCGCAGTCTATTGAAGTCCACCCGCGCCTGATTGAACGTCGCTCGGTGGCGGACGGTCCGTACCGCGATTACCGCCGTTAATGCCTCTCAGGGGCCGGTCACGCCGGCTCCTGCAGCCACTCCTTATTCAGCGTTTCGCTGTCCCCCAGATACTCCAGCAGCCAGCTCAGCGCCGGTGACATATCATTTTGTTGCCACGTCAGGCAGCACGCCGCATCCGGGAACGGATTCTCCAGTTCAAGTGCGACCCACTCACCGCTGTCAATGTACGGGCGGGCAAAATGCGTCGGTACCATTCCGGCACACAGCCCCGCCGAAAGGCAGGTGGCAGAGGATTCCCAGTCCGGCACCACGATCCGCTTTTGGTTATCCAAAAGCCAGGTGATGCGTTTGGGCAACGAACGGGACGTGTCTTCGCGTACCAGCGCTGGCCAGTTGCGCAACACGTCGTCGCTTAGCGGGCCGGGCATCTGCGCCAAAGGATGCTGACTGGACACCACGCAGTTCCAGCTCAGCATCCCCATGTCGCGAAAAGCATAGCGTCCACCAACCGGGATCGCCTGCGTCGCCCCAATGGCCAGTTCAACGCGCCCATCCGACAGTGCATCCCAGACGCCGTTAAACACCTCCTGGAAAACGCACAGCTCCACGTCCTGAAAATGACGGTAGAAATCGACAATCAGCTGTCGGGTGCGCTCGGGGCGCACGATGTTGTCGACGGCGATCGCCAGATTGCCGCGCCAGCCGTTGGCTATCTGCTGGCACTGCTGGCGGGTGATCTGCATTTTTTTGATAACAGAGCGCCCTTCTTTCAAAAACCAGACCCCGGCTGGCGTTAGCTCGACGTCACGATGACGCCGTTCGAACAGCGGCACAGCCAGCCACTCCTCCAGCTGACGCACCGTATAGCTGACCGCAGAAGGCACGCGATGCAACTCCTGTGCGGCCGCGCTGAAGCTGCCGTTACGGGCCACCGCGTCCACCACTTCAAGGGAATATTCAGACCACATTTTTTGCCTGCAAAAATTTTGAACTCACCCGACAAATATTAGCGTTTCACAAGCAAAGTTGCACTCCCTACACTCTGCTGCCATGTACACCTGCAACAAGAAAGAGAAAGATTATGCAACCTGGTAAAGGATTTTTATGCTGGCTGGCGGGCCTCAGCGTGCTCGGTTTTCTGGCAACCGATATGTATCTCCCCGCTTTTGCCGCGATTCAGAATGATTTACAAACGCCCGCCGCGGCCGTTAGCGCCAGCCTCAGCCTGTTCCTGGCCGGGTTTGCCTTCGCTCAGCTTTTGTGGGGGCCACTCTCCGACCGTTACGGTCGCAAACCTGTGCTGCTGACAGGGCTTGCCATCTTTGCCGTGGGCTGTCTCGGTATGCTGTGGGTCCGCGATGCCACGCTGCTGCTGGTTCTGCGTTTTGTGCAGGCCGTCGGGGTTTGTGCCGCTGCGGTGACCTGGCAGGCGATGGTGACGGACTATTATCCAGCCAGTCGCACCAACCGTATTTTTGCGACGATTATGCCGCTGGTCGGGCTTTCCCCGGCGCTGGCGCCGTTACTTGGCAGCTGGATCCTGCATCACTTTGAGTGGCAGGCCATTTTCGCCACGCTGTTCGGGATTACGCTGCTGCTGATGCTGCCTGCCCTGCGCCTGAAAAAACCGGTCAAAACATTCCATAAGGAAGAACAACCGCTCACCTTTATGACCCTGCTTCGCTCACAGGATTATCGCGGCAACGTGCTTATCTACGCCGCCTGCTCCGCCAGTTTCTTCGCGTGGCTTACCGGGTCGCCGTTTATTCTTGATGCGATGGGCTACGGCCCGACGGTGATTGGCCTGAGCTATGTCCCACAGACCATCGCTTTCCTTATCGGGGGTTATGGCTGTCGCGCTGCGCTGCAGAAATGGCAGGGCCAGCAGATGCTGCCATGGCTGCTGACAGCCTTTGCCGTGAGCGTGGCAGGCACCTTTGCCGTGGGCCTGACCGCAGGCAACTCACTGACCACTCTGCTGATTCCCTTCTGCCTGATGGCAATGGCTAACGGCGCGATTTACCCGATCGTTGTGGCTCAGGCACTTCGCCCGTTCCCGCAGGCAACAGGTCGCGCGGCGGCATTGCAGAACACGCTGCAATTGGGTTTGTGCTTCCTGGCAAGCATTGTGGTTTCAACCCTGATAGCCACCCCGCTGCTGACCACCACCAGCGTGATGCTGGCGACCGTCGTGCTGGCGGCCTGGGGCTATCGGATGCAATCCACAGCAGATGAAAATGTGGCTGAAGAATCACACGCATAGTGACATTAGCGACTATGTAACAATTCAGTCATTAGTTTGCTAAGATTTTTTATTGAATCAGCTATTTTTGCGGCCTATACTGATTTTCGGTCTTACATAAATACGATAAATATTAGCGATTAACGAGGGAACGGATCTCCCTCGTTTCACCACGGATGGCCTTTCGGCAAGGGATATCTCCCTTCCTCTGTTCTACGTCGGATAGCAGACTCACGGTAATTCCGTGAGAGTTCTCACATAACCCAAAAAGCGTCTACGCTGTTTTAAGGTTCTGATCACAAGCCGCGTGATGGAGAAGCTATGAGTTCATCGTGTATAGAAGAAGTCAATGTGCCCAATGACGACTGGTTCCGGATAGTCAACGAACTGTTGAGCCGCGCCGGTATCAGAATTAATGGTTCAGCCCCCTCAGATATCCAGGTAAATAATCCCCTCTTCTTTAAGCGCGTGCTGCAGGAAGGGTCTCTGGGATTAGGCGAAAGCTATATGGATGGCTGGTGGGAATGCGAACGGCTGGATGTGTTTTTCCAGCAGGTATTGCGCGCCGGGCTCGAAAGCCAACTCCCCCACCATCTTAAAGACACCCTCCGCATTGCAGGTGCTCGCCTGCTAAATTTGCAAAGTAAAAAACGCGCCTGGATAGTCGGCAAAGAGCATTACGATCTGGGTAATGACCTGTTCAGCCGGATGCTCGATCCGTTTATGCAGTATTCCTGCGCCTACTGGAAAGAAGCGGAAACGCTGGAACAGGCCCAGCAGGCTAAGCTGAGCCTTATTTGTCAGAAACTGCAGCTGCAGCCCGGCATGCGGGTGCTGGATATTGGCTGCGGCTGGGGCGGTCTGGCGTATTACATGGCGAAAAATTACGGCGTCAGCGTGGTTGGCGTGACCATTTCTGCGGAGCAGCAGAAATTGGCCCAGGCCCGCTGTGAAGGGCTGGACGTGCAAATCCTGTTGCAGGACTATCGGGGTTTGCAGGATCAATTCGACCGTATCGTTTCTGTCGGCATGTTCGAGCACGTCGGGCCGAAAAACTACGCCACCTATTTCAACGTCGTCGACAGAAATCTGAAGCAGGATGGCCTTTTCCTGCTGCACACCATCGGGTCGAAAAGGACGGACAACAACGTTGATCCCTGGATCAACAAATACATCTTCCCGAACGGCTGCCTGCCCTCTGTGCGTCAAATCGCCAACGCCAGCGAGCCTCACTTTGTGATGGAGGACTGGCACAACTTTGGCGCTGACTATGACACCACGCTGATGGCCTGGCACGCCCGTTTTTTACAATGCTGGCCTGAAATTGCCGACAACTATTCGGAACGATTCAAACGGATGTTCTCGTATTACCTGAACGCCTGCGCCGGGGCGTTTCGCGCCAGGGATATTCACCTCTGGCAGGTGGTATTCACGCGCGGAGCCGAAGGTGGTCTGCGCGTTGCACGTTAAAACAAAACCCCGGCAAGCCGGGGTTTCTTTTATTCTGCGCTGACTGACGGTTTGGCCGCGGCCTCTTTCGCCGCCATCACACGCTCCACCGTATCCACCACCGCCTGCGTTTGCGGGTCGATTTCGATGTTCACTTTTTCGCCCAGCTTTTTCTTGCCAAGCGTCGTACGCTCGAGCGTTTCCGGGATCAGGTGAACGCAGAAACGAGTTGACGTGACTTCACCCACCGTCAGGCTAATGCCGTCGATGCCGATAAAGCCTTTGTACAGGATGTACTTCATTAAAGACGGGTCCTGCACCTTGAACCAGATCTGGCGATTATTTTCCGAGGTCAGGATCTTCGCAACTTCCGCCGTGGTCATAATATGGCCGGACATTAAATGCCCGCCAATTTCGTCGTTAAAGCGCGCCGCGCGTTCAACGTTAACCACGTCGCCCTCTTTTAGTTCGCCCAGATTGGTAATACGCAGCGTTTCTTTCATCAGATCGAAGCTGATGCGGTCGCCGTTAATTTCGGTGACTGTCAGGCAGCAGCCGTTATGGGCAATGGAGGCGCCGGTTTCGATGCCGTCGAGCATATGCTCAGGCATTTCAACAATATGGGTACGGAAGTTTGGTTTTTCATCGATGGACACCACTTTCGCTGTGCCCTGAACGATACCAGTAAACATGCCTTAAGCTCCTGTCTGTGCAAGGACGGAATCATCGCCGTCTTTCATATCCCGCACAATAACAGTTGCGTTTCAGCCTTGCCAGTCAGAGGGCACTTAGTGCCATTTTTTGACTGGCTTAATGGCTATTACTCGCTACAATATGTTTGAAAATTCCCCTGATCTTTCTTCTTGCTGCCAGTAACGGCGGGTTTTTTAGTCTCTTCAACAATAACAATATAAAAAGGTACTCTCGTGCAAAAGTACGTCACAGAAGCGCGCCAGCTTCTTGCGCTGGCTATCCCGGTCATCATTGCCCAGGTGGCCCAGACCGCAATGGGCTTCGTTGATACGGTTATGGCCGGTGGCTATAGCGCCACCGATATGGCCGCGGTCGCCATCGGCACCTCCATCTGGCTCCCGGCAATCCTGTTTGGCCACGGTCTGCTGCTGGCACTGACGCCCGTTATCGCGCAATTGAATGGCTCCGGCCGTCGCGATCGTATCGGTCATCAGGTTCGCCAGGGCTTCTGGCTGGCCGGGTTCGTCAGCCTGCTGGTGATGATCGTGCTGTGGAATGCCGGTTACATCATTCATGCGATGCATAACATTGACCCTGAACTGGCAAATAAAGCCGTCGGCTATTTGCGCGCGCTGCTGTGGGGCGTGCCGGGCTATTTGTTCTTCCAGGTTTGCCGTAACCAGTGCGAAGGCCTGGCCAAAACCAAACCCGGCATGGTAATGGGCTTTATTGGCCTGCTGGTGAACATACCGGTGAACTACGTCTTCATCTATGGCCATTTCGGCATGCCCGAGCTTGGCGGCGTGGGATGCGGCGTAGCGACGGCTGCCGTTTACTGGGTGATGTTCTTTGCGATGATCTCCTACGTGAAACGCGCCCGCTCCATGCGTGATATCCGCACTCACGAAGGCCTCGGCAAGCCAGATTACGCGATCATGAAGCGTCTGGTGCAGCTTGGCCTGCCTATCGCGCTGGCGCTGTTTTTCGAAGTGACGCTGTTTGCCGTCGTTGCCCTGCTGGTCTCGCCTTTGGGTATTGTCGACGTTGCGGGCCACCAGATTGCTCTCAACTTCAGCTCGCTGATGTTCGTGCTGCCGATGTCGCTGGCTGCCGCCGTCACCATCCGCGTGGGTTTCCGTCTGGGCCAGGGCTCGACGCTGGATGCGCAAACCGCGGCGCGCACCGGGCTTGGCGTTGGCGTGTGCATGGCCGTTGTCACCGCTATTTTCACGGTGACGCTGCGTGAGCACATCGCCCTGCTGTACAACGATAATCCTGAAGTGGTCACCCTGGCCTCGCAGCTGATGCTGCTGGCGGCGGTGTATCAGATTTCAGACTCCATCCAGGTGATTGGCAGCGGGATCCTGCGTGGTTATAAAGACACTCGCTCGATCTTCTTTATTACCTTTACCGCCTACTGGGTGCTCGGCCTGCCGAGCGGCTATGTGCTGGCGCTGACGGACATCGTAGTGCCGCGCATGGGGCCAGCCGGTTTCTGGATGGGCTTTATCATCGGCCTGACTTCGGCGGCGGTGCTGATGATGCTGCGGATGCGTTTCCTGCAGCGCCAACCTTCGGCGATTATCCTGGCGCGTGCCGCACGCTAATCCTCCCTCAGCCGCCTCCGGGCGGCTGCTTTCGCAGCAGTTTGCGCACTGTTTCCGCAATCGCGTGAAATCAGAAAGAAAAGTGGCATTTGCCTCTTGCCACATCCCCTCCCTGCCGCTAATATTCGTCCCCGTTGTGCGTCCGTAGCTCAGTTGGTTAGAGCACCACCTTGACATGGTGGGGGTCGGTGGTTCGAGTCCACTCGGACGCACCATTGCGTTCATAGCTCAGTTGGTTAGAGCACCACCTTGACATGGTGGGGGTCGTTGGTTCGAGTCCAATTGAACGCACCATTGCTTCTCTTTATGTGCGTCCGTAGCTCAGTTGGTTAGAGCACCACCTTGACATGGTGGGGGTCGGTGGTTCGAGTCCACTCGGACGCACCATTCACTGTTTTCCCTCAGTTTTCTCTGCTACTTCAGCCTCTTTTGCAACTCATTTTCCGCTCCATTAATGGACTCGTTATCAGTTTCTCGCCTCTGCTGCTGCTCAATATAATGCGTTTTTTTTCCAACGGACGGTTATATGAAAATTGAGGCATTCCCGGGTATCAGGCAGTTAATCTATTGGGTCATCAACAACGAATCCGCAATCATCCAGGGATGCGTGAATTTGCTGGGTGCCATCATTCTTCTGTGCGTCGGCATATTTTTCTCCCGCATTGCCAGCAAAGGTTTTCAGGCGCTTCTAACTAAACGCAAAGTTGACCACACGATCACGCTCTTTTGTAGCGCGCTGCTGCGTTATGCGCTGCTGGCTTTCGCCGTTATCGCAGCCCTTGGGCGAATTGGCGTCGAAACGTCGTCAATTATCGCCGTGATTGGCGCCGCAGGGCTGGCTATCGGACTTGCACTGCAGGGGTCGCTCGCCAATTTTGCCGCCGGTGTCCTGCTGGTTTCACTGCGCCCTATCCGCGCAGGCGAATTTGCAAGCGTCGGCGCCGTAGCCGGGACTATCGAGGAAGTACACATTTTTTCGACGACGCTCCGCACCTCGGATAACAAGGTTGTGGTGGTGCCGAATGGCAAAATCATCTCCAGTGAAATCACCAACTATTCACGTCAGAGCCAACGACGGGTCGATATTGCCCTTGGCGTGGCTTACAGCAGCAACATCACGCACGTTAAAAATGTGATTACTACCGTTGTCACACTCGACCCGCGCGTGCTGCACCACAAAGGCTATACCATCCGATTGAATGAGTTTGCCCCCTCCTCACTGAATTTTGTGGTGCGAGTCTGGACTGAAAATCGCCATTACTGGGACGTGTATTTCGACCTGATGGAAGGCATCAAGCTTGCTCTGGATGAAAATCATATTCAGATGCCCTTCCCGCAGATGGATGTTCATTTGAACGATGTGCGCCAGCAGACGCATGGCGTTCAGTTATTAAGTGAAGGCTAAAAGGAATGAAGATGAAGAAAGTACAAGGTGTATTACTGATGACGTTACTGGCCGTTTCCATGTCCGGCACAGCAATGGATAAAACGGCCACGGGCGCGGTCATTGGCGCCGTCGCTGGGGCTGCAACAGGAAAGAGCATTAAATCCACCGTCGGTGGGGCTGTGGTTGGTGCAGGCACGGGTGCCATGTTCAAAAGCGGTGACAAAGGGAAAGCGGCGCGTAAAGGCGGTGCCGTTGGCGCAGTGGTTGGTGCTGGTGCCGCAGCAATGACCGGCAACAGCGTGCTCAAAGGTGCCGCAGTAGGCGCGGGTGCGGGCGGCATGGTGGGTGAAGCGACACACTAGTTTGTCGTTTTGCAGGCAAAAAGAGACCCGCGTTTTGCGGGTCTTTTTTATTACAGTTCACACTCGGCCATCGCCAGAATTTTTTGCTTCAGGCCAAGGTCATCCCTGACCCCCAACTTGCGCATAATATTGCGCTTGTGGCTGCTAACGGTCTTCTGGCTTCTGAATAAGGCCTCAGATATCTCGACTCCATTCAGTCCATCACGGATGTAGGTCAGCACTTTGCTTTCCGCTGCGGTTAATTCAATTGCCAATTCAGCCGTTGGCTGCATGGTTGTAAGTTCACAAATATACGGACTTAAAAAACGCTTATTTCGCGCGCTGGCTTCAACAATATCTCGGTAGTTAAAGAAATATTCGTCGACGCAAAGCACAGAGCAGCGGCTTTCTTCATAAAGTTTGCGGATTAAGCGAGGCTGCGATGCACGGAGTAACACCAGCATCCGCGAGTTCTTTACCGGAAAGGATTCGACGCAGGCTTCTGTTGCATTCGTCAGATCAAGAATATAAAGGTTCGGGACGGGGTTATTATCCTGCTCCGTCGTTAATGAATAGGTCCAGCCTGGATTAATACGCGCCAGATGAGCAAACCCCAAATCAATTGCGCGCAGCCAGACAGAATCTGGACTAAAAGATAAAATGCTATAAGTCGCCATAATATTAGTCTGCCCGATAAAGTGAAGTGAGTTGAACGAGTTCTGAAAGCAATTCAAGCCACTGTGCGTGGGATTCGACTGCCAGCGCCTCACAAATATTGTGCTTCCATGAAAAAATCGTTTTGTAGCTGCAGCCGCGCCGCTCTGCCATCTCTTTTGATGAAAGACCCGCAGCAAACTGCAGCAGGATCTCGAGTTCAGTCTGCGTCATAACCTTCGTACGCACCGCATCTTCCGTGGGCCTGAAAGCAGGCGGTTTGCTGCTGATAGTTTCGCGCAATACACGGTATAATTGCGCATCCAGCTCTTCTTCACAAATAACCTGCTTTACACCGAGAGCTCGCATCAAGCGCTGTAGCCAGGGATAACCGCATGGGAGCCAACCGATGGTTTTGACTTTTAATGATTTCATTTTACGCACAGCGCGTAGAAGTTCATAAAGTGAATGTCCTGCACCTCCCACACCGAATAGCAGCACTTTATTACCCGGAAATGTTCCGGTAAGGTTCTCAATGCTTGGCGGTATTAACGGGTAGACCTCCAGAGATGGAAAGTCTGTTTCTACCCTACTGGCTACCAGCATGCGCATCAGCAAACGCGGCTCGTAAAGGAACAGCGACGGTACTGCAATGTTTCCCTGCTTCATAACATCCATTATCAGAAAATGATTAACGGTGTAAGAGTAATTGAATCGTGGAGATTTACAATGGTGAGAATAGTCCACAAATGGACGCGGTGAATACATTCCCATTAGACATTAATAAACAATCTTTTGCGTTAAGCGTAAGCTTAAATATTCAAAATAACGAGCAATTAAAGTCAAAGATAAAACCAAATAAAACAATAAACAACTCCAAAAGTGGATGCACTGGCCTTTGAACATTGTAGTCTGCTCCATTAGGCTAAGCCCAGCCTTTCAACAATGGATTTTGTTATGAAAAAACTCACGCTCATTTCACTTGTCATGATTGCTGCTTGCACTCATGGTTTCGCTAGCGCCAAAAGTTGGGATGACATTCACCACGATAATCAGAACGCTCGTCATGCGCGACATCAGTCTGAAAAGAAACAGATACATTCGCGACATGACCGGGAAGAGCAAAACCGTAAAAAGGCTCAGTCACGCCAGGATACCCGACAGGATGACTTCCGCGACGGCCAGGACAGCCGCCAGGAATCGCGCAACGAACGCCAGTCCGACCGGCACGACCGCATCGACGACCGTCTGAATTAACGCACCGGGCAGGCACCTCCCGCCTGCCCTCTTATTTTTCTTTCAGTATCCACGAAACCTGCTGCGTTTTGGTCGCCGGAATATGCGTTCTGCGTCGATAAGATCCCAGCACCTCCGGCGCGCAATAGGTGCATTTTTCCATCACATCTATCTGTGCACCTGCGATGCCAGCCTGAGCGAGCTGAAGCAAACAGAAACGGGGCAGATCAAACCACTGGCTTGTTTTCTCCCGCGCGACAGCACTTTGCGCATTAGGCCTGATTGGCGCTGGGAAAAACAGCTTCGTGCGATTTGCCGTGACCAATTCCCGTGCAGGCGTTTGCACTAATCCTTCGTAAAAAGACGCTGAAACTTCATAACAGCAGGCCCGAATGTGCGGCCCGACGGCCACGACAATCTCTTCCACCGCCACGCCCCGATCGACAAACTGCCTGACACAATGCTGCAATATACCCTTTGCGGTGCCACGCCAGCCCGCGTGAAGGCTGGCTATCAGCCGACCATCACGCGAGGCCATCAACACAGGCAGGCAGTCCGCCGTCACTATGCCAATCTGCTGCCCGGTAAGCGACGTCAGCACGCCGTCCACCAGAGGTCTTTGCTCCATTTTTCCAGTGAAGTGAAGCACGTCCGCGCCATGAACCTGCTTAATATCCACCAGCAGGGATTTATCAAAAGCCGCAGATTCATGAACGTCGAGAAAGGCATGGCGAATGCCGGGAATGTCCGCCAGTAAGCGTGAGTACCAGGCCATAGCGATCGGTCTAAAAAGAAGTGAGGGTCTAAGCGTAATCCAGCGATACCATTCCGGCAAGCCATGGCATCGCTGGTCGCGTTAAATTACAGCACCTTACTGAGGAAAGAGGCCGTGCGCGGGTTTTGCGGCGTGCTGAAGATCTGCTCCGGCGAGCCCTGCTCCTGAATGATGCCCTGATCGATGAAAATCACCCGATCCGCCACTTCGCGGGCAAAGCCCATTTCGTGGGTCACGATGACCATCGTCATCCCTTCCCGGGCGAGGTTCTTCATCACCTCCAGCACGTCGCCCACCAGCTCCGGGTCGAGCGCAGAGGTCGGCTCATCAAACAGCATAATTGAGGGCTGCATCGCCAGCGCCCGGGCAATCGCCACGCGCTGCTGCTGACCGCCGGATAAGCTCGACGGCCAGGCATCACGCTTATCGCTGAGACCCACCTTCGCCAGCAGACCTTCGGCGAACGCTACAGCATCCGCTCGCGTCATCCCCCGCAGCGACATGGGTGCCATCAGCAGGTTTTCCAGCACCGTCATGTGCGGAAACAGATTAAAGCGCTGGAACACCATGCCCACGCTTTCGCGCAGCTTATTGAGATCGGTTTTTTTGTCATGCACGGCAAAACCGTTCACCACCACTTCCCCTTCCGTCACGCTTTCCAGCGCGTTCATACAGCGCAGAAAAGTACTTTTCCCTGAGCCGGATGGGCCAATGACGCACACCACTTCCTGAGGCTGAATATCGCAGTCAATGCCGCGCAGCACGTGGCTGTCACCAAAGTGCTTATGCAAATTTTTAATGTGAATCACTTTTGCCAAACCTCTTTTCCAGACGGTTAACCAGCTGCGCCAGCACGAACGTTATCACCCAATAGACCAGGGAAATGGTCAGGTAGGGTTCCCAGTAGGTGGCGTATGCTCCCGAAACCGTACGCGCCGCGTAGGCCAGATCGGCCAGGCCAATCGCCGATGCCAGCGAAGAATCTTTCACGATGGCAATCGCATTGTTGCCGAGAGGCGGCAGAATACGGCGGAAAGCCTGGGGCAGGATCACCTTGCGCATGGTTTTCCACCACGGCATGCCGAGTGCGCGCGAGGCTTCCATCTGCCCTTTATCGATGGACTGAATGCCCGCACGGAAAATTTCGGAAACGTAAGCGCCAGCATTGAGCGTAATAGCGACGATACAGGACAAAAATGCGCCATAGTTCGAGCGCAGTTCGCGAGCAAAATCGCTGCTCATCACGCCGCTGGTGACCAGCAAACCGTCACGAGGGTTGATAAACAGCGGCACCAGCGCGAAGTGCACGACCATGATCTGCACGAACAGCGGCGTACCGCGAAACGCGCTGACATAAAAGCGCACCGGGAACTGCACGAGGTAACGCAGCACGTACTTCCATGGCCCATGATCGGCTCTCGCCATCCGCCCGAGCCCGAGCGTCAGCCCCCAAAGCGTGCCGAGGATCACACAGATAATGGTGCATTTGAGGGTCATTATCGCGCCGTCCACGAACAGCGGGCCGTACTCCTCGATAATTTCCCAACGGAATCCCGTCATAACTTATCCCTGAAAAAACGGCGACCGTCCACTAAGGCGATCGCCGTGAAAAAGAAAAGATTTACTGGGCCGGTAAGGCAGGCACGTCAGCGTCGAACCAGGTCTGATAGATTTTGGCGTAGGTGCCGTCAGCCACGATTTTTTTCAGCCCGGCGTTCAGCTTGCCAAGCAGTTCGGTGTTGCCTTTTGCCACCGCAATACCGAAATACTGACGTTCAAATTTGGCATCCGGCACCAGTTTGAACTGTTTTTCCGGGTGCTGTTTGATGTAGTACTTCACCACGCCAACGTCACCCACCGCGGCGCTGACACCGTCCTCAAACAGCTCCTGCAGCATCAGCGGTGTGTTGTCGAAACGCTTAATCGCAGTGCTGTTTTTACCGAGCACGTCAGACACTACAATGTCCCCGGTGCTGGAGTTCACCACGCCGACCTTCTGATCTTTCAGGTCGGCAAGCGAACCGACTTTTGAATCTTTTGGCACCACAATGGATTGCTCAGCGGGGAAGTACGGCGCAGAGAAATCGACCATCTGCTTACGCTTGTCAGTAATGGTGATACCGGAAATGATGATGTCGCGATCGCCGGAGTTCAGGGTGGCAAAAATGCCCTCCCACGGCGTGTTCACCAGTTTGATATCAAAGTTTTCTGCTTTGGCGATGGCCTTGATCAGATCGATATCAAAACCTTCCAGCTGCTTCTGATTATTTTCAAACTCGAACGGGCGGTAGGTTCCGCCCGCGCCGACTACGTAGGTTTCTGCTGCCGCGTGTGCGCTGGCCGCGAGGGCCGCCGTGAGACAACAGGCTTTCATCCATTTTGCGATCATATCATTACCTTTTTATGCATTTAATTTGCATAAAAATACATAACTTATTGGCCTTATGCAACAAGCGAAGCGGGTAATAACCGCGGGTTATATTGATTCAGCCCTTTCTGCCGCCGGATTTGCCGATCGACCGGTGCAGCTCATTGACGCGTTTCAGTGACTTCACCGTTCGCTGTGGGGTGGTGCTTGCCACCGACAGCACTAACATCTCCAGACAAACCAGCACGGTGCCGTGCAGCGGTACACGCCCGTCTCCGCCGCCGCGCGGGACTTCGATGACCACCTGCGAAGCCTGACTGAAACGGGATTCCACCGCCTGCGTCAGCAGAATCACCGGCAGCCCAAGCCTTTTGGCCTCCCGCAGCAGCGTCATCCCTTCCCGGTGCGGCGATTTCTGTCCCATCATGACGATGACGTCGCCGCGTTGCAGGTTGATGAGCTGTTCAGCGAGGCTGAACCCCGTGCGGTTCATTACGTACGACGACAGCCCAATGCGGCTGAACAAGCGAGCGGTGTACTCCGCCAGAATGCCCGATGCGCCGATGCCAAACAGGCCAACCTGGCGCGCCTCGGCCAGCAGCGCCACCGCCCTGGCGACGGCATCACGGTTATGCGTGCTGCTCAGAATGTCGCAGGCGCGCTGGTGTCCTTCGAGGACAAAATCAATGCTCGCATTCACGTCGCTCGCCAGGGCATTCACCGTCGACTGCATCTTTTCCGAGGAGGTGATCGTCGGGCCAAACCAGCGGTCCAGCGTGAGTTTTAAATCGCGCAGTCCGGCGAACCCCAGCGCCTGAACGGCACGCACCACCGTGGCATCGGAGGTTTGCGTTGCCGCAGCAATTTCCATTGCCGTGCGCTCCAGCACCTCTTCGCGATGCTCGTTGAGGTAATTCGCCACCTCCAGCAGGCGCGGCGACAGCTGATGCGCCCTCGCCCGCAGCCGATCGCCGAGAATGTCGACCTTGTCACGCACTCTGTTTTTCATCATTTGTCACCCGGCAGCGGGCGGCCCACCAGGTGCGACTGCACCTGTGCCACCATCAGACTCAGCCCGGCATAGGAATTCGAAATGACCTCCTCGCGCGGCAGCAAAATGTAGTGCCCACGCCTGCAGGCCTGCATGAAATCGCACCAGCCCGGCATCACTGCCTCCATCGCCTTCAGCTCCTCTTCAGGCTTGCCGCCGGTGTCTGAACGCCAGGTGGCAAACACAAAATCCGCATCCAGCTCCGGCAGCCGCTCGGCGCCGACATCAATGCGCTGGCCATCGGGAATCTGCTCAATCAGCGGTGGAAAGCGGAACCCCGCATCGCGCAGCACGCGGCCAAGTGCATGATAAGAGTGATGCACGGTAACTTTGCCGTTGTTGGCCTGAATGACGGACACGGTGATGTTTTGCGTGGGGATCAGCGCTTTCAGCTGCGCGATTTCAGCCTGATAGCGAGCGTCGAGAATGGCGAGCCGCGCCTGGGTCCCGGTGAGTTCGGCAAGCTTCTGATAGATCCTCGGCGCGCTGCCGAGCAGGTGATCGATGCTCACCGTCGGGGCAATTTTTTGCAGCTGATCCGCCGGGACGTTGCGGTTGGGCTCGGTGATGATCAGGTCCGGTTTCGCCGCCGCAATTGCCTCCAGGTCGATGTCGGCGCTGCCGATAAACTGGATCGCGCTGTTGCTGAAATCGACGCCGGTAAGCTCCGCGCTGGAGCGCAGATAATGACTGCCGTCGGCCCTTGTGCGTCCGTGGCTGGCCACCGGCGGCACCCCCAGTTCGATAAGGGGAATGGTGATATCCAGATCGTGCATCGAAACAATTCGCTGCGGATGCACCGGCACCTGCACAGTGCGCCCGAGGTCATCCGTAAAAGCGCGGGTTTCCCCGGCGACAGCAGCAAAACCTATCAGAGAAAAAATCACAACCAGCCAGCGCATAACCATCCTTACTTAAAGCGCGTCACGACGACGCCAGAGCAAACCGATGAAAAAAGGCCCGCCAACAAGAGCAATCACAATACCCGCGGGAAGCTGTAGCGGTGCCAGCCGGCCAATCGTGTCGGCCAGCAGCACCAGCAGTGCCCCAATTAACGCGCTGGCGCTAATCAGCGCGAGCTGCCCGCCGCGCAGCAGAAAGCGTGCCAGATGCGGCGCCATCAGCCCGACAAACCCGAGGCTTCCCACGCAGGAGACGCTGGCGGAGGTCAGCAGCACCGGGGCGAACAGCCTCAGCCAGGTGAGCTGAGTCAAACGCACCCCGAGCCCGGTGGCCGCCTCCGGGCCCAGCAGAGCGACATCCGCCGCCCGGGCCGTCATTAATAGCAGCAGTGTGGCAGGTATGGCCCAGGCCACCGCCACCGCCAGCAGAGGCCAGCTTGCGGCCTGCAAACTGCCCGCCAGCCAGAGCATCGCCGTCTGTACGTCACGCACGTCGGCGGTGGTCATAAAAATCCCCACCGCCGCAGAAAGCAGCCAGGAGATGCCGATCCCGATAAGAACAAAACGCGGCCTGGCCAAATCGCGCGCCAGTGCAATCACCAGCAACGTAACCAGTACCCCCCCCGCGAGGCCCGTAACGGGTCGCCAGAGGACGTTCACCGAAGGGAAAAACAGCACCAGCGACAGCACCACTACGCAGGTGCCTTCCTTGACGCCGATAAGCCCCGGGTCGGCAAGACCGTTGCGGGTAATGCTTTGCATCGCCGCGCCCGCCATCCCGAGCATCGCGCCACAGAGCAGCGCCATTAACAGTCTCGGCAATCGAATGTCCCCGACTATCATCTGCTGCTCAGCGCTCAGCGCTTGTCCGTCAAACAATGCGCCGAAAATGGCCTGCGCAGGCACCGCAAAGGAGCCCTGGGTGACGCTAAAGAGCGCAAGCGCCACCGCGAGTAAAAGTAATCCCGCGCTCATCATCAGCGCTTTCGGTCTGACCAATATTTGCGTGCCAGGCAACGCAATCGCGCGTAATCCTGCCCGCAGCAATGCTGGTTTCATCGAAAGCACCTCGCCGCCAGCAGAATAAAGACCGGGGCACCAACCAGCGCCGTTACCGCGCCCGTCGCCAGTTCCTGCGGAGCCAGCAGAGTGCGCGCGAGAATATCGGCCAGCAGCAGCAACAGCCCGCCCGTCGGCACCGCCAGAAGCATCGCATAGCGCAGATCGTCGGTCGCCAGACGGCGAATCAGGTGCGGCACCAGCAGGCCAATGAACCCCACCGGCCCGGCAACCGCCACCGATGCGCCACACAGCAACGCCGTCGCCAGCATCCCCAGCAGGCGCGTGCGCAGCAGGTTCACGCCCAGCCCCTGAGCCACAGAGTCGCCGAGGGCCAGAGCGTTCAGCCGCGGGGCCAGCACGCAGGCCAACAAAAAGCCCGCCAGCGCCGGGTAAGTGGCCGTCATCAGCGTAGCGGCATGAATGCCAGAGAGATCGCCCGCAAGCCAGGTTCGCAGCGCAAGCAGCGTTTGTTCGTTAAGGATCAGTACGGCAGCCGTCAGGGAGGAGACAAATGCCGACAGCGCCACACCGCAGAGCGTAACCTTGAGCGGCGTCGCGCCACCGCGCCCGGCAGCTGAAAGTAGCATGACCACGCTGAACAGCAGCCCGGCACCGACCGCGGCGATGAGCGGCTGTCCCGCAGACTGAAAACCCAGCGCGGAGCCAGCAACCACCGCCAGCGAGGCCCCCGCGTTCAGGCCGAGAATATGCGGCTCGCCCAGCGGGTTGCGGATTAAGGTTTGCAGCAATACACCCGCCACGCCGAGAGAGCCGCCCACCAGCAAGGCCGCCAGCAGGCGTCGCAGCCGCAGCTCAACGACAATGCGTTGGTCAAAATTTTGTGGGTTGTAATCCACCAGCGCCTGAAGGACGGTGAAGGGAGAAATGTCCCGCGCACCGAGCCCCAGCTGGATCAGCGCACAGCCCAACACCGCCAGCAGTAAAAGCATCAGCATCACCATAGGCGCGCGGCGTTTTTTACCGGGCGTTATCGTCAGCGCGCTCACTGAACAGGACTCCGCGAAGGAATGAAGAACGGCCTGCCCGTTTCAGGGTTAATGACCTTCTGCACGCCCACCCCGAAGATCTCCTGAATGATCTCAGGCGTACAGGCAACACTTTCTTCAAGCGTGGTATGCAGTCTGCCCTGCTTCATCAACAGCAGGCGATCGGCGTAGTTAACCGCAAAATTGAGGTCGTGCAGCACCACAACCACCGTCCGGCCGTGATCGCGTGTGAGATGTTGCAGGAGTTCGAGAATTTCAACCTGATAACGCAGGTCGAGCCATGCCGTCGGCTCATCCAGCAAAATCACCTGCGTCTGCTGGGCCAGCGCCATCGCAATCCAGCAGCGCTGACGCTGCCCACCGGAGAGGCTTTCCACCGGCAGATGGGCCAGCGCCTGGGTGCCGGTCACCTGTAATGCCTTCTCCACCGCCTGCTCATCGGCGTCAGACCACTGGCGCAGCAGCCCCTGCCACGGATAACGCCCCCGGGATACCAGTTCAAAAACCGTCAGCCCTTCAGGGGCAACCGGCGACTGCGGCAGAATACCCAGCTGGCGCGCCACAGCTTTGCCCGGCTGCTGATGGATCTGTTTGCCATCGAGCCACACGCAGCCGGACCGCGGCTTAAGCAGTCGGGCAATGGTCGACAATAAGGTGGACTTCCCGCAGCCGTTGGCCCCCACCAGAGCAGTGAGCTTCCCGTGAGGAAGGGTGACGTGAATATCCTCGATGACAAGCTCAGGGCCGTAGCCCGCGCTGACATGCTCCAGCCCCAGCCCTGATGGCTGGCTTTCCGCCCGTTGTGGCATTGTTCACTCCTGCGCCGCAACGGCCAGTTAAACAGAAACAAATCTCATTCTCACGATCATGCGATGTAGCGCTGTAGTAGTCAACACTCAAGCGCATTGTTTCCACTTCAGGATTTCCCTTGTTTATCCAGGGCTAATGTCTCACTAAAATGATTCCTGCTAAGCAATGATAAATATGACTTTATTTAATTTTCACCTCCGTTCCTCTCTGCGTTCTTATTCGACAAAACACCGCTGTATTTTTTTCTTCCACTGAACATTTACTACTACATTTCGCCATGATTGAATGATTCTCAATAACATATCCAGTCACCTTTCCGGCGACTTAAATGGATAGATTTTTACAGGGCAATGATTTCACAGGCTTTTGTTTGTTCGCAGGAAATAACAATGACAACACCAACCCCAGCCATCACTGGGCTCAAAGGGCGCGCGCTCTTTACGCTGGTTTTTGCCAGTGCTTTAACCTCACCGGGACTGTTGGCGGTCACTGAAACCGCCGCTCAGAAGAAAAAAGAAGAGTCGATGACCGTAGTGGCCGATACCGCGCAGGCGGATATCACCGCCACGGATGGCTATCAGCCGCTGAGTTCATCCACCGCTACGCTGACCTCCATGCCGTTGCTTGATATTCCGCAGGTGGTGAATACCGTCAGCGATCGGGTGATTGAAGATCAGCACGTCACGACGCTCGATGAAGCGCTGTATAACGTCGCCAACGTGGTGCAAACCAACACGCTTGGCGGCACTCAGGATGCCTTCACCCGCCGTGGATTCGGCGCCAACCGCGACGGCTCAATCATGACCAACGGCCTGCGCACCGTGCTGCCGCGCAGCTTTAACGCCGCCACTTCTCGCGTAGAAGTGCTGAAGGGCCCGTCGTCGACGCTGTACGGTATTCTCGACCCGGGCGGGCTGATTAACGTCATCACTAAGCGCCCGGAGCGGACGTTTTCCGGTTCGGTTCAGGGCACATCCAGCAGCTTTGGCGGCGGCACGGGCCAGCTCGATGTTACCGGGCCGATTGAGGGTACGCGCCTGGCGTATCGCCTGATTGGTGAGTATCAGAACGAAGATTACTGGCGGAACTTCGGCAACAACCGCAGCAGCTTTATTGCCCCCTCGCTGACCTGGTTTGGCGACGACGCGACGGTCAACGTCACTTACTCGCACCGTGATTATCACGTCCCGTTCGATCGCGGCACGATTTTCGATCTCAATACCGGGCAGGCCGTCGATGTCGATCGCAAAGAACGCTTCGATGAGCCGTTTAACATCACCAACGGCGAATCCGACCTCGCGCAGCTGAACGCAGAATATCGGCTGAACAGCGCCTGGACGGCTCGGTTTGACTACAGCTACAGCCAGGACAAATACACCGATAACCAGGCGCGCGTGATGGCCTATGACTCCGCGACGGGCAACCTCACCCGCCGCGTCGATGCCACCCAGGGCTCCACGCAGAAAATGCACGCCACCCGCGCCGATCTTCAGGGCAACGTGGCGATTGGCGGCTTTTACAATGAGATCCTGACCGGCGTGTCGTACGACTATTACGATCTGCTGCGGACCGACATGATCCGCTGCAAAAACGTCAAAGGTTTCAACATCTACGACCCGCAGTACGGCAAGCTCAGCGAATGCACCACGGTATCCGCTTCCGACAGCGATCAGCGCATTCGTCAGGAAAGTTACTCCGCCTATGTGCAGGACGCGCTGTACCTGACCGACAACTGGATTGCCGTCACCGGGGTGCGCTATCAGTATTACACCCAGTATGCGGGCAAGGGCCGACCGTTTAACGTCAACACCGACAGCGCCGATGAAAAATGGACGCCGAAGGCCGGGCTGGTATACAAAGTGACCCCGTCCTTCTCGCTGTTTGGCAACGTGGCACAAGGGTTTATGCCGCAGTCGTCTATTGCCAGCTACATCGGCGATTTGCCGCCGGAAGAGTCGACGGCATATGAGTTAGGGGCAAAATTCGAGCTGTTTACCGGCCTGACCGCCAACGTCGCGCTGTTTGATATTCACAAGAAAAACGTGCTCTACACCGAGCAGGTTGGCGATGAAACTATCGCTAAAACGGCAGGCAAAGTGCGCTCGCGCGGCCTGGAAGTGGATGTGGCAGGTGCGCTGACGGATAACCTTAACGTGATCGCAAGCTATGGCTACACCGATGCCAAAGTGCTCGACGACCCGGACTACGCAGGAAAACCGCTGCCGAACGTGCCGAAGCATACCGGCTCGCTGTTTATGACGTATGACATTCATAACGTCTGGCAGAGCAACACCCTGACCCTGGGCGCGGGCGGCCACGCGCTGAGCAAGCGTTCAGGGACTAACGGCGCGGATTACTACCTGCCGGGCTATGCAGTCGCAGATGTGTTTGCTGCCTATAAAATGAAATTGCAGTACCCGGTCACGCTGCAGGTGAACGTCAAAAACCTCTTCGATAAGACCTACTACACCTCCTCCATCGCCACCAACAACCTGGGCAACCAGATCGGCGACCCGCGTGAAGTGCAGTTCACGGTCAAAATGGACTTTTAAGCCTTACCGGGCGCGGCGGCTCTCGCTGCGCCCAGCTCATCGCCACGTTCTGTTGATCCAGAAGGGGTAAACGGCCCGAAAGGTTTGCACTCCGCATCGCTATATAATTTAATACACAGCGATTATTCCCCTTCTCAGAGCACATTCATGTCCAGACTACATCGCCTTTCTGTTTGCACTGCCCTTGCCCTTGGCGCACTTTTCACCGTCAATGCGGCACACGCCGACCGCACCATTACCGACCAGCTGGGTCGCCAGGTCACGCTGCCCGATCATGTCAATCGCGTGGTGGTGTTGCAGCACCAGACGCTGAACCTGCTGGTGCAGCTCAATGCTCAGGATGACGTCGTCGGCGTGCTGAGCAGCTGGAAAAAGCAGCTCGGCCCGCAGTTTGCCCGCTTCATGCCGAAGATTAGCACCATGCCGATGCCTGGCGACCTGACGTCAGCCAACGTCGAAAGCCTGCTGGCGCTGCATCCGCAG
Source organism: Enterobacter sp. CC120223-11 (assembly GCF_900215375.1). Lineage (GTDB taxonomy): Bacteria > Pseudomonadota > Gammaproteobacteria > Enterobacterales > Enterobacteriaceae > Scandinavium. The sequence goes on from NZ_OBEF01000014.1 coordinate 46,646, forward strand.
GTGGTGTTTGTGGCGAACTACGCCCCGGCAGAAATGATTCAGCAGATCCAGAATGCCGGTATTCCGGTGGTCGCTATTTCCCTGCGTGAAGACGCCGCCGGGGAAAAGAACAAAATGAACCCAACGATGGCGAATGAGGAGCAGGCCTACAACGACGGCTTAAAACAGGGCATTCGCCTGATTGGTGAGGTGGTGGAACGGCCGAAAGAAGCGGAGGCGCTTATCGACTACACCTTTGCCGCAAGAGCGAAAGCCAATGCCCCGGTGGCCGATATTCCGCAGGACAAAAAAGTGCGTGTCTATATGGCGAACCCGGACCTCAACACCTACGGGTCAGGGAAATACACCGGCCTGATGATGGAGCACGCCGGGGCGTTGAACGTTGCGGCTGCCACGGTGAAAGGCGCGCGCCAGGTTTCGCTGGAGCAGGTTTTGCAGTGGAACCCGGAGGTGATTTTCGTGCAGGATCGCTATCCGCAGGTGGTGAAACAGATTGAAAACGATCCGCAGTGGCAGGCCATTGATGCGGTGAAGCACCATCGCGTCTGGCTGATGCCGGAATACGCTAAGGCCTGGGGCTATCCGATGCCGGAAGCGCTGGCGATCGGCGAACTGTGGATGGCGAAAAAGCTTTACCCGGAGCGCTACAAAACCGTCGACGTGGATGCTCAGGCGCAGGATTACTACCAGCGCTTTTACCGCGTGAGCTGGAAAGCGGATGCTCAGTGAGACCCGCTTCCGCCTTTTGCAGTCAAGTCTGATCGCCTTTTCGCTGCTGCTGGCGCTGATTTCACTTTGCCTGGGCCAGTACCACCTGCCGCTCAGCGACGTACTCGCGCGGCTGGTTTCTCCGGAAGCGCAGCAGGATATCGCCGCCCAGGTTGTCTGGTCTGTGCGCCTGCCGCGCGTGCTGATGGCTTTTTTATGCGGTGGCGCGCTGGGCCTGAGCGGTGCCACTTTGCAGGGCGTGTTCCGCAACCCGCTGGTCGATCCGCACATTATCGGCGTGACCTCCGGCGCGGCGTTCGGCGGGACGCTGGCGATCCTGCTGGGGCTGAGCCCGCTGTTGATGATGGGATCCACCTTCGGCTTTGGCCTGATGGCGCTCGGGCTGGTGTATCTGATTGCGACGCTTCAGGGCCGCGAAAGTACGCTGGTGCTGATCCTCTCGGGCATTATTCTCAGCGGCTTTTTCGCCGCGCTGGTGAGCCTGATGCAGTACATGGCCGATACCGAAGAGGTGCTGCCCAATATCGTCTTCTGGCTGCTCGGCAGTTTTGCTACCGCCAGCTGGCATAAGGTCACGCTGATTGCCCTGCCCGTGCTGCTGGCAGGAGCGGTGCTGTTCGCCCTGCGCTGGCGCATCAATCTGCTGTCGCTCGATGAAAAAGAAGCTCGCGCGCTTGGCGTGCCGGTTAGGCCGTTACGTCGGGGAGTTCTGGTTTGCTGCGCGCTGCTGGTTGCCGCGCAGGTTTCGGTCAGCGGCAGCATTGCCTGGACCGGGCTGGTCATTCCGCATCTCGCGCGATTACTGGTGGGGGCCGATCATCGCCGTCTGCTGCCCACAGCCTTCTGGCTCGGCGGCGCGTTTATGATTGCGGTGGACGATTTAGCCCGCACGTTGACCGCCGCGGAAATCCCTATCGGCATTATCACCGCGCTGTTTGGCGCGCCGCTGTTCACCTTTTTGCTGATCTACAGCAATCGCAGGAGTGCGCGATGACTGCCGCCTCTTTATCCGTCAGTGACCTGCTGTACGGGCATGACAGCCCACTTTTCGAGCCACTGAGTTTCACCTGTCGGCCTGGCGATATCTGGGCCATCCTCGGTGCCAACGGGCGGGGAAAAAGCACCTTGCTGGATACGCTTTCCGGGGTTTTACCGGCACTCAGCGGCACATTTGCCGTGGAGGGCGGCGTGAGCGTCGTCCCTCAGTCATTCCATCCGGCCTTCGCCTGGCAGGTCCAGGAAGTGGTACTGATGGGCCGCGCCCGCCACGTTGGGCTCTTTTCTCAGCCCACGGCAGAAGATAAGCGCCAAGTTGCCCAGGCGCTGGCGCAGCTTACTATCAGCTCGCTTGCGGGAAAGGTCTTTGGCACGCTCTCCGGCGGCCAGCAGCAACTGGTGATGATCGCCCGCGCGCTGGTCAGCGGCAGTCAGAATATTTTGCTGGATGAGCCCTGCTCTGCGCTCGATCTGGGGAATCAGCAGGTGGTGTTGCAGCTCATCAGCCATCTGGCCCATCGCCAGCAGCGCAGCGTGCTGTTCACCACTCACGACCCGACGCATGCGTTGCAGGTCGCCAGCCATACGCTGCTGCTGTTGCCCGACGGAAAATGGCTGGCCGGAGAAACGGCGGAAATCGTGACGGAACAGCATCTGCATCACGCCTACGGCGTGCCGGTTCGCACTTTGACGCTGGAGGATTATCCGCGCCAGGTCGCGGTGCCTTTATTTACCTTCGAGGGTTAAAAAACCGGCGTCGCGCAAGAATATTTGCCCCCGGGCGCCGGTGATGAACTGCGTCAGGGGTTCTGCGTCTGCGTTTATCAGCGCCAGCTGATACTCACAGCGCGTCTGGTATTCATCCGGTATCGCGAGTATCCGCAGATCGTCAGTGTTTTCCAGCGCCTGCGCATAGTGTGCGTAGCCGATAAACAAATCGGTAAGATCCTGACGAATCAGCCAGACGCTGGCAATTTCACCTGCCGGAACGGTCAACGATTCCCGACCGCCCACCAGCATCTTCGCTCTGGCTTTGAGCGCCATTGCAGGATGCAGCGCCTCAATTCGTGTGAACAATTCCCAGGTGTAATCCCCGGATGGATCGCAGCCCGGCGTGGAGGTTCCCAGCCGTAGCGCCGGGTTCGCCAACAGCGCAAGCCAGTCGGCGTTTTCGGTTGACGCGGTTCTGCGGGCTGTCAGATTCAGACGGTTAAAGGCGAACGTCTCTATCTTTTGCGCACGTCCGCTGTTCAGCAGCGTTTGCGGATGCTGCGTGTTCGCCGATGCAAACAGGTCGCAGCGCTCTCCAGACTCAATGCGTTCCCGAAGCAGGCCGGCAGGGCCAAAATCCACAGTGACGACAGTGCCGGTTTCGGCGCTGAACTGCTGACACAAAGGAATAAAAGCCCGCTTCAGGCTGCCTGCCGCGAGAACATGAATCGCCGTGTCCATCTGGATAACCCCCTAACACGATTGAAAAAAGCATATTAACCGGGCTCGGGCGAAACTCCAGCGCAATCCGTCTATGTACCGATCTCAGCTCGTTGACGCAGCTGCTCCGGCGTCGCGACGGGCAATCCGAAGAAGCGCAGATAGGCGGGGATCATTTCGAACAACATGTCGGTGCCCCGCTGCACCTGGCAGTCACGCGCCATCGCCGCCTGCAAAAAAGGTGTCCAGGTCTGGCTCATCACCACCTCACCTACAAACGTGCCCGGCGTCAGTCGCCCGACGTCCAGCGGCAGCGGATCGCCAGGCGACATCCCCATTGGCGTGGCATTCACCACCAGCGTATGGCCCTGAGGATCGTTTTGCATCAGCGTGACTTCCAGCGTGGGATAATGACGGCGTAAGCGCATCGCTAACGCCTGGGCGGAGGATTCTTGCATATCAAACAGCGTCAGCGCTGGCACGCCAGCCGCCGCCAGCGACGCGGCAATAGCCGACCCGACACCGCCGCACCCCACCACCAGTGCCCGCGCATTTTCAGGCACAAACCCTTTGCGCAGTATGCCCTGCACAAAACCGTCGCCGTCGAACATATCGCCCGTCAGCGAGCCATCAGTCTCACGGCGAATGGCGTTACAGGCCCCGGCAATTGCTGCCGTGGGGCTGAGCTGCTGCACTAAACCGGCGGTCACGACCTTATGGGGCATGGTGACCAGCGCCCCGACAAGATTTGTCATCTCAAACAGGGCTGGTACAAAGGTGGCGTAGGCCTGCGGGCGGACCCCCATCGGCACCACTTTCACATCGACGTTTTGCGCGGCGAACCACGGGTTGTAAATCATCGGCGCCTTAAAATTTTCCGTTGGCCAGCCCAGGTGCGCAATCAGGCGTGTGTTTCCCGAAATTTTCATGGCCGTTCCTTATCCCTGCTCATCGGTAAGCTCAATGCGTTTCACATCGCCCAGAATGAAGACATAGGCCACCACGCCAAGCAGCGCGGCGCTGCCGATGTAAATCAGGGCATAGAAGAAATTACCGAACGCGGCGACGATAAATCCGATGACCAGCGGCGTGAGGATCCCCGCCAGATTGGCGCAGAAGTTGAAAAGTCCGGCGGTGAGGCCACCCAGTCCGCGAGGCGCCATGTCGGAAATCAACGTCCAGCCGAGGCCGACCATCCCCTGGCCGAAAAAGGCGAATGACATCACCAGAATGACGGCGGTATCACTGTGCAGCCAGTTTGCGCTGATAATGCAGCTTGCCATCAGCAGGCCCACGATAATAGGTAGCTTACGGCCAAGATTCGCCGAACCGGTGGCCTTCAGCAGCTTGTCAGACACCCAGCCACCGAACATGACCCCGCCCGCCGCCGCCAGGAACGGCAGAATGGCGAAAAAGCCCACCTTCAGCCACGGCATATGGCGCTCGGTGGCAAGCCAGGTCGGGAACCAGGTCAGGAAAAAGACCAGCACGGTGTTACCCGCAAATTGCCCAATACTCGCCCCCACAATCTGCCGTTTGCTCAGCAACTGGCGCACCAGCGGCCAGCTGAACGCCGTTTTCTGCGCGTTCGAAGTGTGGATCCCTCCCCCGGCTGCGATGTAATCATGTTCCTGCTGACTCAGTCGTGTGTCGTCCTGTGGTTCGCGGTACAGCCGCCACCAGGCAATGGCAAATAGCAGCCCCACGACACCGACGCTGATAAACAGCGCGCGCCAGCCGAAGCTGCCCATAATCCAGAACAGCAACGGAGAGAAACATGCCAGACCAAGGTATTCGCCGACGGTGTAGACCGCGGTGGCTTTCGCCCTCTCCTGTTGGGGGAACCAGGCGCTGACGACCCGGCTGTTAACCGGAAAACAGGGCGCTTCACTGACTCCGAGCCCAAAACGGCATAACAGGAGGGTTTTTATCCCGACGGCCAGGCCATGGAATAACGTGAACAGCGACCACAGCGTCAGCGAGAGAAAATAGGTGATTTTATTGCCAAAGCGATCGAGGAACAGCCCGCCGGGAATTTGTGCCAGCGCATAGGTCCAGGCGAAGGCAGAGAAAACCACGCCCATGATCGCGGCATTAATACCCAGCTCCTGCGTCAGTTCAGGGGCAGCGATACCCAGCACCGTGCGATCGAGGTAGTTGATCATAGTGCCCACGGCCAGCAGGGCCAGAATACCTATTCGGCGCCGCGAACGGCGCACGACAGTGACGGCCTCAGCGGCCACAGCGTTTTCATGGCTGTAAGTGCTCATAATATATCCTGTCTGTTTTGTAGGGTGCAGATGATTGTTGTTGTTATCACATCACAGTCGAACCTTTTGGTTCAGTCTGGTTTACTCACTGTACTGCATTGCCGATAGCCTTACGGCGGCATTCACCGCGCCGTACTGCGCATAGCCGTTACGGCGTTCGGTTAACTCAAAGAAAAAGCGTCCACTGCTGAACGGCCGGGTGTAAAGATGCAAAAACTCGCCGCCGCTCGCGTCACGGTCATACAGAATCTGCTGGCGTTGCAGGACGTCGGTCAGCTCATCGTCGGCAAACCGGGCACGTAAATCCTCGTAATAGTTGTCGGGAATGGGTAATGCCGTGCGCAGTCCCTCAGGCAATGTATTCAGCGCTGCGGGTAAATCCGCACAGGCAAAAGCCGCATGCTGAAGCCCGGTTCCCTGATAACAGGCGACAGAACGGGCAATTTGCGTCCCACGACTTTGCGAGATATTAAGCGCCAGGCGGATATTGCCCTGCGGGCTGCACATGGCGAGGCTACGCACCAGCCCGTACGGGTCGGGCATCGTTTGCTCTCGTTCGGGGATGAAACCAAAAACGGTACGCAGGAACATGACCCAGTTGTCCCGGCTGTCTGTTTCCATGCCCAACGCCAGGTGATCTATCCCGAGCAAGCCTGTCTCAGATGGCGAATCAGCCAGGTCGAAATCACGGGCGTAGATATCATCGCCTTCTTCAACCAGATAGATCAGGCTTCCGTCTGGCGCGCATACCGCCGGAATAGAGCTTTCATTCGGCCCCGCCTCGCCCTGCCACGTGGCATATCCGTAGGCTTTCGCTCGCGCGATGATTGACGCACTGTTGCTGACGCGCAGCGCCATAGCACACAGAGAAACACCATGACGCTGCCAGAAGTGATCGGCCCAGCTGTGCGGCTGATGATTGACTATCACGCGGGCACCGCCGTTTTGCCACAGGCTGACTTTTTTACTGCGGTGTGGCCCCAGAGAGCTAAAACCCAGGTGACTGAGGCTCACGCCAAGCTTTTTGGCATCCGAGGGGCTGGCGGCGAATTCGATAAACTCCGGGCCGTGATAATGGGGAAGCGCAGCGAAGGTGGCCAGGTCGGCGTCTGTCTGCGGGAGTTGCTGACGGGTTTGTTCTTCCAGCCACAACAACGAGCGATAGCCGTCTTTGGCGGTCGCACCATTGGGTGATGCGCGGAAACCATCATTGAACACTTCCAGTGACCAGGGGCCGCGATAGCCACGACGGGTTAAGTCTCGCGCAAACTCGACCACCGGCAGCTCTCCCTGCCCCGGGAAACAGCGGAAATGTCGGCTCCATTCCAGCACGTCCATTTTCATCAAGGGGGCATCGGCCAGCTGCAGGAAGGTGATTTTATCGACCGGTACCTCATCCAGTCTGGACAAGTTATCGCCCAACGCCAGCACATGAAAACTGTCGAGAACGATGCCCATTGCCGGGCTGTCTACCGCCTTTACCCGCTGCCAGGCCTGATGCCAGTGATTGACATGGGTCCCCCAGGCAAGAGCCTCATAGCCGACGCGGATCCCTTCACGCTGAGCAAGCTCTGCCAGGGCGCGCAGATCGCTAATTTGCAGGTCAATATCGGGGCTGGTATCCGCTGCGACGCTGCTGCACAGCAGCAATGTGTCGCAGCCAAGCTGATGCATCAGCTCAAACTTGCGCCTCGCCCGCTCCAGGTTAGCGAGGAACTGTGGACGGCTTGCGCCTTCAAAATCGCGAAAGGGCTGAAAAAGCGTTATCTGTAGCCCAAGATCGGCGGCCATTTGTCTGACATCCGCTGGCGACCCGGTATAATAGAGCAGATCATTTTCAAATATTTCAACACCCTGATAGCCTGCATCCGCTATGGCGCTCAGTTTTTCGGGTAGCGTGCCTGATATCGAGACGGTTGCGATGGAGTGCAGCATGGTTTCACCTGTCATGAGCCAGTGGGGAAACTGAATATGAATCATTTGGTTCATGCACGCCATATTTCGTTGCTAATTTGTGATCGTTGTGTGTATTTTTTGTTCTCACCAAAAAGCTGGAGTGGTTATGTCCGTTGTGGTTCACGATGAAGCCCAGAGCCTGAAAGAGAAGATTTTTGCTGCCGCCATTGCCGTGTTTGCCGAACACGGCCTTGCTGGCGCGAGAATGGAGCAGATAGCCAGTGAGGCACAGACTACCAAGCGGATGGTGGTTTACTATTTTAAAACCAAAGAGCAGCTTTATCAGGCCGTGCTGGAACACGTGTATGCCCGCATTCGCGAGAATGAACAGCAGCTGGGGCTGGAAAATTTACCGCCGGTAGAGGCGCTGGTGCAGTTGGTGAAATGGAGCGTGAAGTATCACGCCACCCACGCCGATTTCATGCGGATCATTTGTATGGAGAACATGCAGCGCGGAAAGTGGCTGAACGCTTCGGGTCTGCTAAAACCCCTCAATAAAAGCGCCCTGTCGATTCTGGAGAATATTCTGCAGCGTGGGCAGCAGGCCGCGATTTTCCAGCAAGGCGTGGAGGCTCGCGACGTGCACCGTTTAATCAGCAGCTTCAGCTTTTATCAGGTGTCGAATTTCTACACCTTTAATAGCCTTTACCTTGAAGGGCCGCTGCCGGAAATCGACGACCCTGAACTGGTGGCGCACCACAGCGACATCGCCATCAAAGCGGTGCTGCGCTTTGTGATTGCCTGAGATCACTGCCCCGCCAGTGCGGTAACGACACGTTCCATCGCCTCGCGGGTAAGTTCAGTACGTTTAATTTTCTGATTAGCCAGCGACGCACGCAGCACGCCCGCGATCACAATATGCTTTGGCTCCTGCCCGAGATCGCGCATTTCGAGCACCACTTTCCCGACCACACGGCACATTTCCTGATACAGCGCTTCATCTTTACTTTGATTGCCCATCACTGGCTCCTGCTAACTCATTCATTTTCAATTCATTATGGATAATAGCCTGAATTGCTCCGGGATGCTTCCCCGCCATTGTGTTAAAGCGAAAAGATCAAAGCGTAGGGATTTTGTTAAGCGCTATCGTCTTGTTCTGAAACGGCGTTTTCATTTTCCTTTTTACCCGTAACCTCGTATAATACGCCCCGATTCTTTCTTGAATGGTTTCAGCGCATTGGACTGCATAAAAAACAACCCAAAATGTCATCCTTCCCACGTAGCTGTAAACCAGGCTCACTTTCCTCTGCACGCTTATTTGATGTCACCTATCCTTATCTCGTGGCATAGCAATTTTCGTAATACAGGCTTTACGTCGTGGCAGTGCGCCCACGGACACAGATTCCCTAATCCTTCTCAACTTAAAGACTAAGACTGTCATGAAAAAGACCAAAATTGTTTGCACCATCGGTCCAAAAACCGAATCCGAAGAGATGCTGACCAAAATGCTGGACGCAGGCATGAACGTTATGCGTCTGAACTTCTCTCACGGTGACTATGCTGAACACGGTCAGCGCATCCAGAACCTGCGCAACGTGATGAGTAAAACCGGTAAGAAAGCGGCTATCCTGCTGGATACCAAAGGTCCGGAAATCCGTACCATTAAGCTGGAAGGCGGCAATGACGTTTCCCTGAAAGCAGGCCAGACCTTCACCTTCACCACCGACAAAACCGTTGTCGGCAACAGCGAAACCGTCGCTGTGACCTACGAAGGCTTCACCAGCGATCTGAAAGTCGGCAACACCATTCTGGTTGACGACGGCCTGATCGGCATGGAAGTGACCGCCATCGAAGGCAACAAAGTTATCTGTAAAGTGCTGAACAACGGCGACCTGGGCGAAAACAAAGGCGTTAACCTGCCGGGCGTTTCTATCGCGCTGCCAGCCCTGGCTGAGAAAGACAAGCAGGATCTGATCTTCGGCTGCGAGCAAGGCGTTGATTTCGTTGCGGCATCCTTTATCCGTAAGCGTTCCGACGTGCTGGAAATCCGTGAGCACCTGAAAGCCCACGGCGGCGAAAACATCCAGATCATCTCCAAAATCGAAAACCAGGAAGGCCTGAACAACTTCGACGAAATCCTCGAAGCGTCTGACGGCATCATGGTTGCTCGTGGTGATATGGGCGTTGAGATCCCGGTTGAAGAAGTTATCTTCGCGCAGAAAATGATCATCGAAAAATGCGTCCGCGCTCGCAAAGTGGTTATCACCGCGACCCAGATGCTGGATTCTATGATCAAGAACCCACGTCCAACCCGCGCAGAAGCAGGCGACGTGGCGAACGCCATCCTCGACGGTACTGATGCAGTGATGCTGTCCGGCGAATCCGCAAAAGGTAAATACCCGCTGGAAGCCGTCACCATAATGGCAACCATCTGTGAGCGTACCGACCGTGTGATGACCAGCCGTCTGGACTTCAACAACGACAGCCGCAAGCTGCGCATCACCGAAGCGGTATGCCGTGGTGCGGTAGAAACTGCTGAGAAGCTGGAAGCTCCACTGATCGTCGTGGCAACCCAGGGCGGTAAATCTGCTCGCGCTATCCGCAAATACTTCCCGGACGCAACCATTCTGGCGCTGACCACCAACGAACTGACCGCCCGTCAGCTGGTGCTGTCTAAAGGCGTTAACGCGCAGCTGGTGAAAGAGATCTCCTCTACCGATGATTTCTACCGTCTGGGCAAAGAAGTTGCTCTGCAGAGCGGTCTGGCGCAGAAAGGCGACGTGGTTGTGATGGTTTCTGGTGCACTGGTACCAAGCGGCACCACCAACACCGCATCTGTTCACGTCCTGTAATTATTACGCTCGACGTCATTAAATGTTAAAAAAGCGCCCTCGCGGCGCTTTTTTTATTCCTGCCAGGCTCCCATCGCAATAAAAAGCAAATAGGAATGCACTATTTAATTTGTGATTATTTAAGATGAATCCGATTAAACTGCGCTGTTTTCACAGCATTTTTTGTTCACCCGCCTCGCTTTCGATGCTTCTTTGAGCGAACGATCAAAAATAAGCGTCTTCTCATAAAAAAATATTCTCAACCTAAAAAACTTTGTGTAATACTTGTAACGCTACATGGAGATTAACTCAATCTAGAGGGTATTAATAATGAATCGTACTAAACTGGTACTGGGCGCGGTAATCCTGGGTTCTACTCTGCTGGCAGGTTGCTCCAGCAATGCTAAAATCGATCAGCTGTCTTCTGACGTTCAGACTCTGAACGCTAAAGTTGACCAGCTGAGCAACGACGTGAACGCAATGCGTTCCGACGTTCAGGCTGCTAAAGACGACGCAGCACGCGCTAACCAGCGCCTGGACAACGCTGCTACCAAATACCGTAAGTAATAGTATTTGTAGCTGTGTTGTAAAAATGGCGCACTCTGTGCGCCATTTTTTTTATCTCTGATTCCCTGCCCCGCTTCACTCTTCCCTATTGCGTTACCTGCGTTTCCGTCGCCGATGATGGCGCACCGTTCAGCGCAGACTGCACCGGCGTCACCCCGCTCACAGCAGGCGTCGCCCCGGCCGATACCGCTACCGGTACCCCCATACGCCGATGCATCGCTTTATCCGCCATCATTTTATCAGTGCCTTTATCCGCAGCAAACTGCGCATAGCCTTCCGGCAGCACATAAGCAATGGTCTGCGGATTCTGGACTTCGTTTTGCGTCATCGGGCGATGCACTTCCATATAACGCATTCCGTTAGGCTCGACGGAGAATTTGACCGGCTGATTGATCACCCGCACCGGCGTACCCACGCGAACCTGCGCGAACAGCGCTTTGATGTCGTCGGTAAACATCCGCATGCAGCCTGAACTCACCCGCAGCCCAACGCTATTCTGCGCGTTAGTGCCGTGGATCAGGTATTCACCATTGCCGTAGGCTAAACGCAGCGCAAAGCGCCCGAGCGGGTTATTCGGCCCAGCAGGGACCACCGGCGGCAGCGTGATACCTTTTTCAAGAGAGCGCTGACGGATGCCTGGGGTTGGCGTCCATGTCGGATTAGGGATTTTCTGGCCGACGCGGGTGGTCATCTCCGGCGTTTCCAGCCCGAGTTGCCCGATGCCTAGCGGATAGACCTGCACCGTGTTGCCATCCGGCGGGAAGTAGTAAAGCCGCAGCTCCGCAAGGTTGACCACAATCCCTTCCTGCGGCACGTCCGGCAGCAATAGCTGAAGCGGGATCAGCATTTGCGTCCCCGGTTGTGGCACCGGCGCGACGGTGTTGTTAGCTTCCAGCAGGATCATCGCGGCGGTGTCAAAGCGTCGGGCGATGGTTTGCAGGCTGTTATCCCCCTCCTGTACGGTGTAGGTCTGGTTTTGGCCCACCAGACGGCTACCGTTGGCCGGTAAGGTATATTCCACCGCTCTGGCGGCCTGAGACGTGCCGAGAGCAGCTAAAAGCATAAGCGTGAGGAAAGATGCGCGTTTCATACTGAGTTTCCCTTTTAGTCACTGACAGAACGCCAGAAAGCCGAACCACCCACGGGGCGACAACGCCACCCCGCGTAACAGAATGAAAGCAGTATTTTTAGTTTAGCTAAAACTGAGCGCCTGCGCGCGAATTGCGCGGATCATCGCTTCGAGCCCCTGCGAACGCGAGGGCGTGAGGTGTTGGGTGAGCGCCATTTTTTCAAACCACGGACGTACGTCAAAGGCAAGAATATCCTGGGCGGTCATCTGGTGATAAAGGATAAACACCACGGCGATAAGCCCCTTTACGATAGCGGCATCGCTGTCGCCCTGCAGCTCAATGCGCCCTTCCGCGTTGCGCTGCATGACTATCCAGACCTGACTCTGGCAGCCCTGAATCAGGTTTTCAGGCTTGTGCGCTTCGTCGCTGAGCGGCGCCAGGCGCTGGCCCAGTTCAATAATATAGAGATACTTTTCTTCCCAGTTGGCGCAACGCGTGAAGTTGCGCAGCAGTTTTTCTTTGTCCGGCAATGCGGCCATGGAGCCTCCCTGTCAGCCCAGTAAGCGGTGAATACGTTTTAATCCTGCCACCAGTCGGTCCACCTCTTCAACGGTGTTGTACATCGCCAGCGACGCACGACACATCGCCGGAACGTTGTAAAACGCCATCAGCGGCATTGTGCAGTGGTGCCCGGTGCGCACCGCCACGCTGTAGTTATCGAGGAAGCTGCCGACGTCGTAGGCATGGTGCTTGCCGAGATTGAACGCGATAACGCCGAGCCTGTTTGCGGGACCATAAAGCGTCAAATCCGGCACGTTTGCCAGCTCCGTGAGAGCGTAATGCATCAGGGTTTGCTCATAGTCCGCGATATTGTCCAGCCCAAGCTGGCTGACGTAATCCAGCGCCGCACCTAACGCAATAATTCCGCCCGTGTTCGGCGTGCCCGCTTCGAAACGCCAGGGCGCTTTGGCCCAGGTGGTGCCTTCGGTCAGGCTGACGGTGGCTATCATCGAGCCGCCACCTTCCCACGGTGGCATCTCCTGCAAAATTTCTTCTTTGACATACAGGACACCGATACCCGTCGGGCCATACAGCTTGTGCGCCGAGAAGACGTAAAAATCGCAGTCCAGCGCCTGCACGTCCACGGCGTGATGCATCACCGCCTGTGCGCCGTCCACCAGCACCTTCGCGCCGTGCTGATGGGCTAGTTCAATTAACGCCTGGATCGGGTTTTCCGTGCCCAGAACGTTGGACACCTGAGTTATTGCGAGCAGCTTCGTCCGCGCATCAAACAGGCCCGGCGCTGCGTCGAGCTGCAATGTGCCATCCGGATTCAGCGGGATCACCCGCAGTTCGGCTCCGGTACGCGCACATAGCATTTGCCAGGGCACAATATTAGCGTGGTGCTCCATCTGGCTGATGACGATGTTATCGCCCGCGCCGACGTTACTGCCGCCCCAGCTGTTGGCCACCAGGTTGATGCCTTCGGTGGTCCCGCGCACGAACACCAACTCTTCCGCAGAACGGGCATGAAGGAAAGTGGCCGCCTGCTGGCGCACCTGCTCCATTCGCGCCGTCGCTTCAGCGCTCAGGGTGTGGATCCCGCGATGCACCGCCGCATAGCCGTGACGATAAAACTCCGCTTCGGCGTCTATCACCGCATTCGGTTTTTGCGCGCTGGCGGCGCTGTCGAGGTAGGCCAGCGGCTGACCGTTGATCTCACGAGCAAGCAATGGAAAATCTGCGCGCACCCGTTCGATTGAAAATGTCATACGCCGCCTCCCGGTAAACGCTGGCCGATGCGGGCCAGGATTTCGTGCCTGAGGATCTCATCCTCGATGGCTTCCGTCAGCTCTGCGGCAAACGCGTAGATAATCATCTGCTGCGCGGCTTGTTGCGAAATCCCGCGCGAGCGCAGATAAAACAGCTGTTCGTCATCTATGCGACCAATTGTTGCGCCGTGGCTGCACTTCACGTCGTCGGCATAGATTTCGAGCTGCGGTTTGGTATCCACTTCCGCCAGTCGCCCGAGCAGCAGATTGTTGTTGGTCATCTGCCCGTCGGTTTTAATGGCGTGCTGCGCCACGTTGATTAGCCCGTTGAACACCGCGCGGCCCTTGTCGCTGACGATGGTTTTGTGCAGCTGACGGCTGTTACAGAAGCCTTTGTTGTGCTCAAGCCAGGTGCGGGTGTCGCACACTTCCGTGTTCACCGGCATCGCCAGGCTGTTGATGCGAAGCGTCGTGTTCTCACCGTTCAGCTGCGTGCTGGTGTTATGCCGAAGCACTGCGCCGCCCAGCAGGAAACTGTGGCTGGCGGCGCTCGCGTCCTGCCCCAGATGGATATCATTATGAGCAAAGTGGTAACTGGCCGCATTCTCAAACGCGAGCTTGATATGATGCAGATGCGCGTTATCCGCCACATGCATCGTCAGGCGCGAGCCTGTGAAGTGCCGCGCGTCATTCAGGCTGACGTAATGCTCAATAATCGTCGCCTCTGCACCCTGCGCCAACTCCAGGTGATGACGGTAGTGCGAGGTGTTCATCTCCTCACCCGCAGTACCCTGAGTCAGATGCATCAGCAGCAGAGGTTTTGCCGGGCGCTGATTACGCGCCACCTGAATGTGCGTCACCGTCTGCGCCAGGCTTTCGGTAAGGTGCAGGAACACTTCCGGCTGAACGGGCGCGGGCAGCGATTCGCGTGCGTTATCAACGACGATGTGAAAACCGCTGTCGTCCAGGCTGTCGCTTAGCGCTTTGCTGTACTGTCCGTTGACGAACACCAGCCGCAGCGCAGCCACCGGCAGCGCCAGCGCATCACGCTGCGCTTCGCTGATTGTGGCTTCGGCGTTAACGAACTGGCTGTTCAGCATGCCGTCGAGGGGCGTGTATTTCCAGTTCTCGTGTTTACGCGTGGGCAGGCCAAGCCGCAGCATTTGCTGCAGATGCTGTTCCGAATGCGGCGTGCGCGCCTCACCCCGGGCTTCAAACAGATGATGCCACTGCTGCAGCGCGTTACTGCTGTTCGGTAAGCCAGCCATAGCCCTGCTCCTCCAGCTGTTTCACCAGCGTAAAATCGCCGGACTTCACAATTCGCCCCTGATACAGCACGTGAACGAAATCGGGTTTGATGTAATCCAGGATGCGCTGGTAGTGCGTGACGATGATGAACGCCCTTTTGCCATCCCGCAGCGCGTTCACGCCGTCGGAAACAATTTTCAGGGCGTCGATGTCGAGCCCGGAATCCGACTCATCAAGAATGCACAGCTCAGGTTCCAGAACCGCCATTTGCAGAATGTCGTTGCGCTTCTTCTCCCCGCCGGAGAAGCCGACGTTCACGGAACGGGTGAGCAGGTCTTCCGGCATCTTCAGCAGTTTGATTTTCTCTTCCATCAGGTCCTGAAAATCAAAGCGGTCGAGGGTTTCCTCGCCGCGGTACCCGCGCACGGCGTTGAGTGCCGTTTGCAGGAAAAACTGATTGCTGACGCCGGGAATTTCGACCGGATACTGAAAAGCCATAAAAATGCCTTCTCCGGCCCGGTCTTCTGGTGCCAGCTCCAGCAGGTCTTTACCTTTAAATTCCACAGAACCGCCGGTGACTTCGTAATCTTCACGCCCGGCGAGCGTTGCGGAAAGCGTACTTTTCCCGGAGCCGTTCGGCCCCATAATGGCGTGCACTTCACCCGGGCGAACTTCAAGGTTCAGCCCGCGCAGGATCTCTTTGTCTTCTACCGCAACCTGCAAATCTTTAATGCTTAACATGTGTGTCCCTTAATCCTTAACCGACGCTGTGTTCGAGGCTAATCGCCAGCAGTTTTTGTGCTTCAACCGCAAACTCCAGCGGCAATTCTGAGAAAACGTCCTTACAGAAACCGTTCACAATCATGGAGATGGCGTCATCCTCGCTGATGCCGCGCTGCAAACAGTAGAACAGCTGGTCTTCCCCGATGCGCGAGGTTGTGGCTTCATGCTCCAGCTGCGCGGTGTTGTTACGACACTCCACGTACGGGAAGGTGTGCGCCCCGCTGTCCGGGCCAATCAGCATTGAATCACACTGGGTAAAATTGCGGGCGTTGGTGGCGGTCGGCATGATTTTTACCAGGCCACGGTAGCTGTTCTGGCTGTGCCCGGCGGAGATCCCTTTCGAGATGATCGTCGATTTGGTGTTCTTGCCGATGTGAATCATTTTGGTACCGGTATCGGCCTGCTGGTGCCCGCTGGTCAGCGCCACGGAGAAGAATTCGCCGATGGAGTTGTCGCCGCGCAGGATGCAGCTCGGGTATTTCCAGGTGATAGCAGAGCCGGTTTCCGACTGCGTCCAGGACATTTTGCTGTTCTCGCCTTCGCACAGCGCGCGCTTGGTGACGAAGTTCAGAATGCCGCCGGTATTGTTATCGCCAGGGAACCAGTTCTGCACCGTCGAATATTTCACTTCAGCGTCTCTGTGGATGATAACTTCCACCACCGCGGCGTGGAGCTGATAGCTGTCACGCACCGGAGCGGAACAGCCTTCGATGTAGCTGACGTAGCTGCCTTCATCGGCCACCAGAATGGTGCGTTCGAACTGGCCGGTTTTTTCGGCGTTGATGCGAAAATAGGTGGAGAGCTCCATCGGGCAGCGCACGCCCTTCGGCACATAGATAAAGGTGCCATCGGAGGCCACCGCAGCGTTCAGCGCGGCAAAGAAGTTGTCGTTGCCAGGCACCACTGTGCCGAGGTATTTCTGCACCAGCTCCGGATGATCGTGAATAGCCTCACCAAAGGAGCAAAAAATGATGCCCTGCGCGGCCAGCTTGTCACGGTAGGTTGTGGCGACGGAGACGGAGTCAAAAATAGCATCTACGGCCACCTCACGCCCTTCGCGTACAGGCACGCCGAGCAGGTTGAAGGCCTCTTCCACTTCCTGACTTAGGAACGCGTTGGCTCCGGTTTGCTGCACGGCACCAGGCTCAGAAGCGCAAGTCTCGTCGCAGTTTCCGCACGAAGGTGCAGAGTAATAGCTGTAATCCTGGTAATTCAACTTATCGTAATGGGCCTTCAGCCAGTGCGGCTCCTCCATCTCAGTCCACGCTTTGTAAGCGTTCAGGCGAAACTCCAGCATCCACTCCGGCTCATTGCGCTTCGCCGAGATGGCGCGCACTACCTCTTCGCTGATCCCTTTGGCCAGTTCGTCGGTTTGCAGTTGGGTGAAGAACCCTTCTTTATAGTTGAGCTGCCCACCGGTCCAGGTTTTGACATCGTCAGTTGCTTCAGTATTTCGAGACATAGTTACTCCGCCTGCACCCCAAAACTTTCGCCACAGCCGCACTCGTGCTGGGCTTTCGGGTTATGAAACTTGAAAATCTGATTCAGGCCTTCCCGCACATAATCGACTTCCGTTCCGTCGATGAATGGCATCGCCTGCAGCGGCACCCACAGCTTCGCCCCGTCTGTCTCAAACAACAGATCGTCAGGTTTAGGCTCGGACACGGTATCCAGAACGTAGGCAAAGCCCGCACATCCGGAGGTTTTCACCCCGAGGCGAATGCCCAACACGTGCTGCTTCTCGGCCAGGTCGCGCACGTGCGCGGCGGCCTGGGTTGTCATGCTGATGCCTCGCCAGGCGAAATCGGCTGGATTAAAGGTTTCTGATTGCAATTCCATAGGTCCACCTTATGAGTTAAAGCCACTAGAGCATCCCCCTATGGTAGTGATAATGATTATCACTTCAACCCCTTGTCAGCAGGGGCTTTCCGCAGGATCGGCCTTTTTGCAGGCTTTTACTAAGCATAGACCCTGTGCGTGAGCTGAACAGCGCAGAGAAAAATTGTTCAATATATTGAAAAATAAGTGCTTTAACAGAAGATGGCGGCAGAAAAGCGGACAATGAAAAGATGTATCGAAAATACCGATTTATACGATAGCGCAGATACAATTCGGAAAAGCCAGCAGCAGCGAGCTTCCGCTTTACATCAGATGTGATAACATCAGCCGTAATTATTTGAAAATAAATAATAAAAATGGGTTTCACTCATGGAAATCGTCTTTTTATACATCAACGAATACAAAAAACTGCATGATATCTCCGTGCCACTGCACGGCCAGTTTGACGTAACTCACGATCGCCGGACGCTCCGTATCGACCAGGTCTCCCATCCGGACGTCTATTATCAGCATATTCCCATGACGCTAATCCTTGGTAAAAACGGCGTGGGTAAAACCTCCATTCTCGACTGCCTGCAGGAAATGTGTTCATACGAGCGATGCAGCGCATGGGCTATTTTCCATCATCAGGGCGAGCTGTATATTCTTTTCTGCAACCACCCGCAGCTGGACATTATCTCTAATCTCCCCGTTCGCCTTATTGCTGAGCTTCCTGCTTATCTTCAGGAACATCAGACAACCCTGGTGACGCTGAATAATGCCGTCGATTTTAATTCCCTGTTTTTTTCCAGCAATAAATACCCGACCCGGGGCTACTTTGAGGATGCATCCCTGTCCCGCTACGTAAAAGGCAGCCGCGCCCGACGCAACGAGGTTATCAGCAGGTTCAGCGCATTTATTTCTACCAGCGACTGGCTGCAGAAAAAAATGCCGGATGTCGATCACGGCTTTCACGTCAGACTGCTGCAGCCCTCCGCCTACAGGTTGTCGACGATCGCCAGAAATCACCAGAGCGAAAATCCCAAATGGGCCGAGGGAATGATTCAATGGTTTTATGATATTTACAGCGACTATAAAATCAACGCGAACTACCGCGCTTTTCCTTTTTGCGATCCGCAAACCGTTCAGGAATGTGCGAGCCGTATTGATTCCGGCCAATATGATTCCCTCGCTGAAATTTTCTCTTTGCTGACCAAAGTGGACAACAAAGCCAATTCGCCAGAGCGGCAGCTGTGGCGCTTTATCCCTGCTTACGCCTGGGGCGCACTCAGCGAACTGATAAAAGATAAACAAATTGTCGACGATCTCTATCCTGAGCTTCTGATCTCGCTCTACTTTTCCAGAGACAGTGACGTGCTGGAGCAGATTCAGAGCTGGCTGAAAAAGCATGCCCGGGATCGTTATCAAAAACTCTCCCTTCGTCTTCCAACGGAGCGTTGGGAATGGCGGGTAACGCAAAAGAAACTGCTGGAGATTATTCAGCTGGTTGAACAGACCCCGCCGTTAAACGGCGATAACTCCGCCGTATTTTATAATGCTGAAGATATCGTCAGGCTCGGGAATATTATCCAGAAAATACCCGAATATCTGCGCGATCGCATTGACTTCGGTTGGAGCAGCATCAGCTCCGGCGAATTTGCCCAGGCCTTCTTATTCAGCCAGATTTATCACTATCTGCGCCACTCTTCTGACCAAGCGCTTATTTTCCTGATCGATGAAGTGGATTTGTATCTGCATCCCGAATGGCAGAGGCTGTTTATAAGCGAGCTAATCAGCTTTATTAAGGAGAGCGCGGGAAATCGCCAGGTACAATTTATTTTCACCACCCACTCGCCGATTATCGCCAGCGATTTCTTGCCCCGGGATATTGTCTGCCTCGATAAACACACTGGCGGCCTGACGTTTGTGGTCGAAAATCCCGCATTTGGCTTTGGTTCGCCGCTGCCGGAATATTACACTGGCGGCTTTTTTGTTAAATACACCATCGGCGATCATGCGATGCAGTGGCTCAGGCATCTGACGGATAAAAACAGCCTTCGGGGTGAGACCGAACGCTCCATTATCGGCCAGGTGACCAATGAATTCCTGCTGCGCGTCATCAAAAGTGACAAAGAAGACAAGCAAGAGAAAAAAGACAAGGGAAACAAAGGATACAAAAAAGACCGGGGTGATACGGCATGATCCTGATCGATAAAACCTACAGCAAAGCGATAAAGCTCAGCTTCCGCCAGGCGGTGGTGGACAAAGCGCTGCAGCGGCGAGCAAGTTTCTTCAACCGACATCCGGCCCCTACGTCGGTCATCAATTACTTCAGCGACATGCGGCTCCTGCAGCTGGCCTTTGCGCCTCCGCCGAGGCTTGGCAGAATGATTAGCCAGCTACACGGCCGTTTTCCCGTGCTGCAGGAGCGCTATCTGCCGAAGGTTTTCTTCGCCGACTTTCCCTGTACCACCCAGGCGCTGGATAATTTCACGTCGCTGGATCTGCGGAGCCATCGAGCGCAGGCGCAAAGTATTAGCAGCACTCTGAAAGCACAGCTTCACGCTTACAATCTGAACAAAGGCAGTCACCTGATTGCCGCTATTTTAACTGACCCACCGACCGGCCCGGATTTGGCGACCTTTCGCGATGCGATAGCCTCATTCGCAAGCTGCCTGTACGGCTCGGGCCGCATCGACGCCAGCATTTTTCCAGCCTGGGTAAACAATCTGCATAAACTTTTTAGCTACGGGGACGTCACTCAGGCCGTTGCTGTGGAGTTGATTAACCATCTGGATATCACCATCTGCCCCTACTGCAACCAAGAAGAAATTGAAAAATTAACCGCAATCGACGGCAGCGTGGATTATCGCCCGGCGATCGATCACTTCTATCCAAAAGCACTGTATCCGTTTCTGGGCATAAGTCTCTACAACTTCGTTCCCAGTTGCGACAAATGCAACAGCAACTACAAGCAGGAAATCGACACTTTTCATAACGGCTATGCACACCCGTTCCTGTATGGGGTGTCAGCGCATCCACTAATTGATTTTGACTATGATCCGCTGGCGTATATGCACGGCAACGGCAGAATGGAGAATTTGGGGCTGAGAGTTATTCCCCAGGGAACACCGCTGGACAATAACCTAAATATCTTCAGCATTCAGACTCGTTACAGAAGCTCACAAAACATTCAGAATCTGAAGGATTACGCGGAGCTGGCATTTAGCGCAGGTGCATACCAAACGATCTTAAATGTCAACACAAACTATCTCATCTGCTTTTTGTATCATCCGTTGCGCCCGGCGCTAAAGCATCAGCACAAGAAGCTGAAGTACGATTTTCTCAGGCGGTTAACAACGCTAACCCCTCCGTTTTAGCTGCCCTGCGACCAGGGCAGTTTCACTTCTCAGTACAGGGAAGCCTGTCCAGCCGGACGCGTTTTAAAGCGACGATGCACCCAAAGGTACTGTTCCGGCGCACGCAGGATCTCTTTCTCAATCACCTTGTTCATATAGCTGGCGGCCAGGAATTCATCTTCAGACGGATAATCCGACATCGTTTTGCTGATATGCAGGGTGTAGCCCCGGTTGTTGGCTTTGCGCACCATAGTCACCGTCAGCAGGTGCGAACCGGACAAGCGGGAAAGCACGAAGGTACCGTTAGTCGTGGCGGCCTGAGGGACGTTGAAGAACGGTGCGAAGGTGCTGCCTTTCGGGCCGTAGTCCTGATCGGGCGCGAACCAGACCGCTTCCCCATCCTTCAGCGCGCTCACCAAGCCTCGCAGGTTGCGGCGGTCAATCATCGCTTTATTGGAGCGCAGCCGACCTTTGGTCTGCACCCACTCCATCATTTTGCTGTTGTGCGGGCGGTAGGTCGCCATCATTGGCCGACACAGCCCCATTGCCCTGCCCCCGAGTTCGAGCGACATGAAATGCACCCCGACCACCATCACGCCTTTATTATCTTCCAGCGCTTTGGTCAGATTTTCATAGCCTTCCACATCAAACCATTTTTTGACCCGGGCATCGCTCCAGAACCAAGCCATGCCCGTTTCAATTAAGCCCATACCGAGCGAAATAAAATTCTGCTCAATTAACTTCTCTTTTTCCTCGGCGCTCATATCAGGGAAACAGAGCGTTAAATTTCTTGACGCTATCTTTTCTCTTCTTTTCAAAAATGGACGAGATGCGCGACCCAGAGAGGAACCGAGAATGTAAAGCAGAGGATAAGGGAGTTGAACCATCAGCCACAGCACCCCGAGACCAAACCAGGTTAACCAGTTACGCGGGTGGAGCAGTGATGTGTCGAAGGCTTTTGCCATCGTTAATTCCTGTCAGCATGTGAACCAGTAACGCATAAGGAAAAAAAGAAGAAATTCATCAATCTTTAGGCGATACGTGTTGAAATTTCACGCGGGTTAAACGTCATTTTCAACCAAAGCGTTAAAAAACTCTATGGACGATGAGTCCATTTATAGAGTCAAAGGTGTTGTCCGTACGTGCAGATGCGCTGCGAAGAGCAGAATGCTACATCTGTTAAAAAAAAGATAGTGAATAAATCTGAAGCTAACCTTAATTGCTGAGGAATAAACCGGGAGCAATCCGATGTAATAACGCTATTCATTACCGCACTAATCATTATTAATTCCGCGAATGCTGTTTATTAAGACAATTCGGCAGAAACCTGGGAGAAAAGCGCCGCAATCCGCAGCATTGAGCGCTGTTTTTTTGTTCAGATATTCTAAACGACGGCAGTGGTCAGTCTCGAAGTGCAGCACAATTTATTCTGCTCATCGAAAATATCTATCTGCCACACCTGCTGGCGGCGCCCCGCGTGCAGCGCTTTACAGACGCCGCGCACGCGGCCACTGCGCACCGAACGCAGGTGGTTGGCGTTCACCTCAACGCCAACCACTTTCTCATCGCCTTGCGTGCAGAGATAACCCGCCACCGATCCCAGCGTTTCAGCCAGTACCACTGAGGCGCCACCGTGCAAAAGACCAAACGGCTGATGGGTCCGGCTGTCCACCGGCATGGTGGCTTCGATTGTGTCGTCGGTAAGGCGCTCAAAGCGAATGTCGAGCAAACCCACCATATTACCCTCGCCCATCGCATTGAGCTTTTCGAGGGTCGCACTACGTTTCCAGATCATCCGATAATCTCCAGTAATGCCTGCAGCGGATGGCGCATGCCGCTACCCTCCACGCGTTTGACCTGACTCCGGCAGGAGTAGCCCGTCGCCAGGCACCGATTGCGCGGCAGACGCTGCATCGCCTGTTGCCACGATAGCTCATAAATCCCGAGCGAATTGGCATAGTTTGTGACTTCATGACCGTAGGTGCCTGCCATACCGCAGCAGCCTACGCTCACGCTTTCCAGTTTCACGCCAAAGCGTGCAAAAATTGACGCCCACTGCTTCGGTGCCATCGGCAATGCCGTAACTTCTGTGCAGTGACCAAACAGATACCAGGGTTCACCGCTGACGTCCTGGGTCGCGATATTTTCCAGCGCCATTGGCAACCATTCATGCACCAGTTGTACGTGGAAGTCGCCGCGTTCTTCGCCCAGCACCTGCTTGTATTCATCGCGGTAACAGAGCACCAGCGCCGGATCGACGCCAACCATCGGCATGCCAAGCTGCGCGACCCGGTTGAGGAAATCGGCAGTTTTCTGCGCGGTTTTCGCAAAGCGCGCGAGGAAACCTTTAATGTGCTGCGCTTTGCCGTTCGGCGAAAACGGCAGCACTACGGGCTGATAACCCACGCGCTCCACCAGGCGAATGAAATCGGCCACCACCCCGGCGTCGTAGTAGCTGGTGAACGGATCCTGTACCACCAGTACCGTTTTCGCTTTCTGCTCTTCGCTAAGTGCTTCGAGCTGTTCCAGCGTCATGTTCGCCGAACGATGCCCGACCATCTGCTGCTGCAGCGACGGCGCAGAGAGCAGCGGCAGGTCGATCATGCCGATATGCTTTCTCGACAGGCCTTTCACCCAGGGTTGGCTGATGAAAAAGTTGAAGGTTTTTGGCGCGCGGGCCATCAGCGGCGCATAGCTTTCCACGGTGGCCACCACGTGATCGCGCAGCGGACGTAAGTAGCGGGTGTGATAAAGCTGCAGGAAGCGTGAACGGAAATCCGGGACGTCAATTTTAATCGGACACTGGGTGGAGCAGGCCTTACAGGCCAGGCAGCCCGACATCGCCTCTTTCACCTCATGCGAGAAATCATACTCCCCCCGGTTCGCGTGCCAGCTGTTTCGCGTCCGCTCAATCAGCGAGCGCAGGCTGGCGCGCTTTTCGGGCAGAGCTTTTTCAAGCTTCAGCGGATCGACGCCGCGGTCGGCCAGCAAACGCAGCCATTCGCGTACCAGCGTCGCGCGCCCTTTCGGGGAATGCATTCGGTTACTGGTAATTTTCATCGACGGGCACATCGGACTTTTGGCGTCGAAGTTGAAGCACAGCCCGTTGCCGTTACACTCCATCGCACCACGCCAGGAAGTTCGCACCGCAATCGGGATCTGGCGATCGAGGGTGCCGCGCTTCACGGCATCCACTTTCATCATCGGGGCATCAACGCCTTCCGGCGGGCAAATTTTTCCTGGATTGAGGCGGTTGTTCGGGTCAAACGCGGCCTTCACTTTACGCAGTTCGCCGTAAAGTACGTCGCCAAAGAACGCCGGACTGTATTCCGCGCGGAAGCCCTTACCGTGTTCACCCCAGAGAAGACCGCCATATTTCGCCGTCAGCGCGACCACCTGGTCGGAAATCTGCTTCATTAAGATTTCCTGCTGCGGATCGCACATGTCCAGCGCCGGACGCACGTGCAGCACCCCGGCGTCGACGTGGCCGAACATCCCGTAGCTCAAACCGTGGCCGTCCAGCAGCGCGCGGAATTCCACAATGTAGTCCGCCAGATGCTCCGGCGGCACGCAGGTATCTTCGGCAAAGGGTATCGGCTTTGCCGCCCCTTTGGCATTGCCCAGCAGCCCCACGGCTTTTTTACGCATCGCGTAGATGCGCTCAATACCGTCCAGCTCTTCACAAAGCTGCCAGCCAATAACGCCGCCTTCACCCGCTGCGATCAGCGCGTCCAGACGCTGACAGAGTGAACTGACCTGGCCTGCGATCAGCGTCTCATCATCGCCGGCAAATTCTACAATGTTCAGGCCGAGCAGCTCTTTGTCCGGCACGTCGGTAATCAGTTCGCTCACCGAGTGCCAGACGATATCTTCCCGCGCCAGGTTCAGCACTTTGGAATCGACGGTTTCCACCGACAGCGCGCGCGCCTCCACCATAAACGGCGCGTTGCGGAGCGCAGAGTCGAAAGAGTCATATTTGACGTTCACCAGCCGACGCACTTTCGGCAGCCGCGTGATGTCCAGCCGCGCCTCAGTTATGAATGCCAGCGTGCCTTCTGAACCGGTAAGTACGCGCGTCAGGTCAAACTCGGTCATTTCATCGTTGAACACATGACGCAGATCGTAACCGGTCAGGAAGCGGTTCAGCTTTGGGAACTTGTCGATAATCAGCTGACGGTTCTCTTTACAGCGCTCATACACGGTGCGGTAAATCCGACCGCTCGCCGACTGCTCCCTGGCCAGCGTTTCGGCCAGTATGACCGGCACCGGCTGGGTATCGAGGATATCCCCGCCCATCAGCACCGCGCGCACGCCGAGCACATGATCGGAGGTTTTACCATAAACCAGAGAACCCTGCCCGGAAGCATCGGTATTAATCATCCCGCCGAGCGTGGCGCGGTTACTGGTTGACAACTCCGGGGCGAAAAAATAGCCGTAGGGCTTCAGGAACTGATTAAGCTGATCTTTGATAACCCCGGCCTCAACGCGCACCCAACCCTCTTCGGGGTTGATCTCAATAATGCGGTTCATGTAGCGGGACATGTCGATGATGATACCCTGATTCAGGGCCTGGCCGTTGGTACCCGTACCGCCGCCGCGAGGGGTAAAGACCAGTGAACGAAAGCGCTCTTCGTCGGCAATACGCGACAGCAGCGCCACATCAGCGGTGGATCGTGGGAAAACGACGGCATCGGGAAGAAGCTGATAGATGCTGTTATCCGTGGCCATCGTCAGCCTGTCGGCGTAACGCGTGGCGGTATCGCCGGTAAATCCTTGTTGCTCCAGTGCCTGCAAAAAGTTCATCACCAGCGGGACTTCGCCGGGTGCCTGAGAAATTTGTGGGATCATGACGCTCGACCCTGCCTGACTATGTTGTGTTGAAGATGATGGTGTGTTGTACAACGCTTTGGTTTCTGTTTTATCGTTTGCGTGTCGTCTCATCGTTGTATCACATTTTTTACTTATGCGCTTATCGGATTTCAGGGCGATCATGTTCGCGAAATTGTTGATATTATTATCAGTAAACGGATTTATCCTCTGCACCCGAATGGGTGCATTTTTAAAGGTAAGAAACGTATGACAACCCTTCACCGGCCCCGTGATATACCGCAGCTACTGTTCTCGGTACTGTTTTTAACGCTCATGATTGTGGCGTGCTTGTGGATAGTTCAGCCTTTCGTCTTAGGCTTTGCCTGGGCTGCGACCATTGTTATTGCCACCTGGCCGGTACTGATCAAGCTCCAGCGCCTGCTGTTTGGCCGCCGCTCGCTGGCGGTACTCGTGATGACCCTGCTGCTGTTTTTACTCTTCGTGATCCCCGTTGCGTTGCTGATAAATAGCCTGGTTGACGGCAGTACGCCGCTGGTACACGCCGTCACCTCCGGCAATCTGACGCTGCCCGATTTTGCGTGGCTCAACAGCATTCCGCTGGTTGGCGCAAAGCTTTACGCCGGCTGGCACAGCCTGCTGGATATGGGCGGCACGGCGATTATGGCCAAAGTTCGCCCGTACATCGGGACCACCACCACGTGGTTTGTCGGTCAGGCCGCGCACATTGGTCGCTTTATGATGCACTGCGGCCTGATGCTGCTGTTCAGCGCCCTGCTGTACTGGCAGGGTGAGAAAGTCGCCTACGGCGTGCGCTACTTCGCCACGCGTCTGGCGGCCAAGCGAGGTGATGCGGCCGTGCTGCTGGCGGGCCAGGCCATTCGTGCCGTGGCGCTCGGCGTGGTGGTCACGGCGCTGGTTCAGGCGGTGCTGGGGGGGATTGGCCTTGCTATTTCCGGCGTGCCTTATGCAACCTTGCTGACCGTGGTGATGATCTTTTCCTGCCTGGTGCAGCTTGGTCCGTTGGTGGTGCTGATCCCTTCCATAATCTGGCTCTACTGGAGCGGCGATACCACCTGGGGCACCGTGCTGCTGGTATGGAGCTGCGTGGTCGGCACGATGGATAATTTTATCCGCCCACTGCTGATCCGCATGGGTGCTGATTTGCCAATGGTACTGATTCTTACCG
The DNA here is from genome assembly GCF_900215375.1 of Enterobacter sp. CC120223-11. Classification (GTDB taxonomy): domain Bacteria; phylum Pseudomonadota; class Gammaproteobacteria; order Enterobacterales; family Enterobacteriaceae; genus Scandinavium. The sequence goes on from NZ_OBEF01000014.1 coordinate 73,432, forward strand.
GCGTTATCGGTGGTTTGATCGCCTTCGGCATGATTGGCCTGTTTATCGGCCCGGTGCTGTTGGCCGTCTCCTGGCGACTGTTTGACGCCTGGGTGCGGGAAGTCCCGCCGCCGTCAAGCGACCCTGAAGAAGTGCTTGAGGAGTTAGAAGTCCCCGAAGCCAGCCATCAGAAACTGGACAACTGATTCACGCCAGCCCGATGCCACCCGCATCGGGCTACATTGTTAAGTAACACTAACCTTTAACACCGCATTACTGCCTCTTTTCTCGCCAAATCGCCCAGCCTGGCATGATATACCCCATAGAATCTTTACGATTTTTTAACGATTAAGAGCAATCCGATCGACGCAAAAACTGCCCATGCCTACTATTAGGTCACGGTTATAAATCAACACCTTGATTTATAAGCATGGAAATCCCCTGAGTGAAACAACGAATTGCTGTGTGTAGTCTTTGCCCATCTCCCACGATGGGCTTTTTTTTACCCTCTATTTCAGTTCACAGCGGCTCATCATTCGCCACGCTTTTGCTAACGCACGCGTTTCCCCGATGACGCTGGCCGTCACCGAACCGTGAAAATCTTCCGAAGATGCCCCGACCATAAACGTAAACTCGCCCGGTTCGACGATGCGCTTCCCGTCGCGAGCGGTGAAATTCAGCATATCCACGGGCACGTAAAACGTCAGCGTTGCCGCTGCGCCCGGCGCGAGACTCACGCGCTGGAAGGCTTTTAGCTCTTTTACCGGTCGCACCATTGAGGCGACTTTATCGTGGACATAAAGCTGCACAACTTCGCTCCCCCGACGATCGCCTGTGTTGGTAAGCGTCACGCTCACGGCAATCTCGCAGTCGATGTTCACTTCCGGCGTCAGCAACATCAGTTCACTCCAGCGAAACTGCGTCCAGCCTTTGCCGTAGCCAAACGGATAACGGCTGCCAAAGTGGAACGCATACGGCGTACCGCCGCTTTTCAGCTTATGGTTGTAGTAATACGGCATCGCCCCGGCGCTTTTGGGCACACTCACTACCAGCCGCCCCTGCGGCTCAGCCCGCCCGGTCAGCACATCGGCAATCGCGTAGCCGCCCTCCTGGCCGGGAGCCCATGCCATCAGCAGGGCCGCAACTTTGTCCTCCAGCCCTTGCAGGTTGTATGGCCTGCCGCCGGTCATCACCACAATCACCGGTTTGCCGGTATCCACCAGAGCTTCGATCAGCCGCTGCTGGACGCCCGGTAAATTGAGCGAATCGGTATCGGAGCCTTCCCCCACCGTCCCGCTCTGGAACAGCCCGGCAAGATCTCCCACGCAAACCACCACCACGTCGCTGGCCTGCGCCACGCTTACCGATTCTAAAATCAGTGAAGTATCCTGCGACACCGGCGACTGCTGCATCGGTTTACCGCTGCTGTCGCCCGGGAACACGGGCGCACCCGCCATCCGTTTTTCGATAATGTGGCAGCCTTTGGCGTATTGAACGTTCTGCTCACCGAGCGCTTGCCGCAGGGCTTCCAGCGGCGTGGTGACCTGTGAAGTCTGCTCCAGCATGTCGCTGATGATCAGATGCACCGGAAAGCTGTAGCCGCTCAGCAGCGCCAGCGGATCGTCCGCCGTCGGGCCCACTACCGCCACGCGAGGCTTGCCGGTGAGCGGCAGTACGCCGTTGTTTTCCAGCAGCGTCATGCTTCGCGTGGCGACTTCCCGCGCGGCCTGGCGGGCCTTAGCGCTTTGCAGTTCAATCTGAGTTTCGTCCGCGTACGGTTTCTCAAACAGCCCAAGCCTGAATTTTTCTGTGAGCGTGCGCGCCACAACTTCATCTATTTTGCTCATCGAAATCAGCCCACGTTCGACGGCTTCGCCGAGATGGCGCGCGCAGTCATCTTTGGGCAGTTCAACGTCCAGCCCGGCGTTAAACGCCAGCGCTGCCGATTCTGCCGCATCGTGCGAGACGCCGTGATGCTGATGCAGCAGGCTTATGCCGCCGTAGTCAGCAACGATAATGCCGTCGAAGCCCCACTGCTCACGCAGGATCTGCGTCATCAGGAACGCATCGCTGTGGCCGGGCTGATTGTCGATATCATGATACGCGGGCATCACCGACCCGGCGTTGGCAAGTTTGACAGCCATTTCGAACGGCAGCAGGAAGGTGTCGTTCAGTTCACAGAAACCCAGATGGACCGGGGCGTGGTTGCGTGCGCCTTCGCTAAAGGAGTGCCCGACGTAGTGCTTTAGCGTTGCCAGCAGATCGCGCTGCTTGCCCTGCAATCCTTCGACATAGGCGCAGGCCATCACGCCCACCAGCCACGGATCTTCGCCGAAGGTTTCTTCCGTTCTGCCCCAGCGCACGTCGCGGGAGACGTCCAGCACCGGGGCGAGTCCCTGATGGCACCCCGTCATGCGCGCTTCTTCGCCAATGCATTCCGCGGCATGGCGAATCAACTGAGGATCCCATGTGGAGCCGTAGTTCAGTGAGGAAGGGAACAGCGTGGCGTCCTTGCACAACAGGCCCACCAGGCACTCTTCATGAAACAGTGCAGGAATACCGAGTCGCGTCTCCTCCATCAGCATTTTTTGCAGCCGGTTGGCCGCACGCACGCCGGTTTTTGCATCAACGATATGCGTGCCGAGCGGGCGCGTGATTTGCCCGACGCCGAGCATCAGTCGCTCGCTAAGGGCCGCCTGCTCAGACACGCCCGCAAACTCATCGCTCATGTCGCTGCGTTCGCGATGCTCGCCATTTTCGCTCAGCACCAGCCAGTATGCGTGCATCTGCGCAAACTTCTCTTCCGGCGTCATTCGCGCCAGTAAATCAGCCACGCGTTCGTTAATCGGGCGCTGCGGATCTTTATAAAGAGGGGTCATATTGAACTCCTGAATACGGTGAAGGGAAAATTCTGGCACTCAGTATTGGAAAGCAGCCGTCAGGGGACAATTGCAGAATTAACCAGCGGATTTACGATTTTTTGTTTTCTGTGCGAAGTGTGATCGGGCGCAACTGGCTGAACAGCAGACAAAAAAATCCCCGGCGAACCGGGGATTGAGAGATTACTTATTCAGTTCAGCAAGGCTGAGCCAGGTTTGCACCACGGTGTCCGGGTTCAGAGAGAGGCTGTCGATGCCCTCTTCCATCAACCAGGCGGCAAAGTCTTCGTGGTCCGACGGGCCCTGGCCGCAGATGCCGACGTATTTGCCCTGCTTTTTCGCCGCGCGAATTGACATCGACAGCAGCGCCTTCACCGCCTCGTTGCGCTCATCGAACAGCTCAGACACCACGCCGGAGTCGCGGTCGAGGCCAAGCGCCAGCTGGGTCATGTCGTTCGAGCCGATAGAGAAGCCGTCGAAATGCTCGAGGAACTGCTCCGCCAGCAGGGCGTTGGAAGGGATTTCGCACATCATGATCACCTTCAGGCCGTTCTCACCGCGCTTGAGTCCCTGGCGCGCCAGTTCGTCAATAACGGCTTTCGCCTGATCGACGGTGCGCACGAACGGGATCATGATTTCCACGTTGGTCAGGCCCATTTCGTTACGCACGCGTTTGACCGCATCACACTCCAACGCGAAGCAGTCGCGGAAGCTGTCAGCCACGTAGCGCCCGGCGCCGCGGAAGCCCAGCATCGGGTTCTCTTCTTCCGGCTCGTAGCGCTCGCCGCCGACGAGGTTGGCGTATTCGTTGGACTTAAAGTCGGAGAGACGCACGATGACGCGTTTTGGATAGAACGCCGCGCCGAGTGTGGCGATCCCTTCCGTCAGACGACCGACGTAAAACTCTTTCGGTGAGTCGTAGCCCTTCATCATTTCGCGGATTTCGTTTTGCAGCTTCGCGTCCTGGTCATCAAATTCCAGCAGCGCACGCGGGTGCACGCCAATCATACGGTTGATGATGAATTCCAGACGCGCCAGCCCCACGCCTTCGTTAGGCAGGCAGGCGAAATCAAAGGCCCGATCGGGGTTGCCGACGTTCATCATGATTTTCAGCGGCAGGTCCGGCATGGTATCGACGCTGGAGCTTTTCACGCTGAAATCGAGCATCTCGGCGTAGACATAGCCTGTATCGCCTTCGGCGCAGGAGACGGTAACTTTTTCGTCATCCTTCATGCGTTCGGTGGCATCACCGCAGCCCACAACCGCCGGAATCCCAAGCTCACGAGCGATGATCGCCGCATGACAGGTACGACCGCCGCGGTTAGTGACGATCGCCGCCGCTTTCTTCATGATCGGCTCCCAGTCCGGGTCGGTCATGTCAGTTACCAGCACGTCACCTGGCTCAATGCGGTTCATCTCACTGATATCGTGAATCACTTTCACCGGACCCGCGCCAATGCGATGCCCGATGGCACGGCCTTCGGCAATGATTTTGCCCTGGGAATGCAGCGTATAACGCTCCATCACCTGGCCGCGGGAACGTACGGTTTCCGGGCGCGCCTGCACGATAAACAGTTTGCCGGTGTGGCCGTCCTTCGCCCATTCGATGTCCATCGGACGACCGTAGTGTTTTTCGATCTGCACCGCCTGCTTCGCCAACTCCTGCACTTCGGCATCGGTCAAAGAGAAGCGGTCGCGGTCGGCCTGCGGCACGTCTTCAATACGCACCTGCTTGCCGTGCTCCTGGGTTGGTGCATAAACCATGCGTATTTTTTTCGAACCCATGGTGCGGCGCACAATCGACGGGCGCTCCGCAGCCAGAGTCGGTTTGTGGACATAGAATTCGTCTGGGTTCACCGCGCCCTGTACCACCATTTCGCCCAGGCCAAAGGCAGAGGTGATAAACACCACCTGATCGAAGCCCGATTCAGTGTCGATGGAGAACATGACGCCGGAAGAAGCGAGGTCGGAGCGCACCATGCGCTGCACGCCTGCGGAAAGCGCCACGCCGCGATGGTCGTAGCCCTGATGCACGCGGTAAGAAATGGCGCGATCGTTAAACAGGGAGGCAAACACGTGCTTGATGGCGACCAGCACTGCATCGTAGCCCTGCACGTTGAGGAAGGTTTCCTGCTGCCCGGCGAAAGAGGCATCTGGCATATCTTCTGCGGTGGCAGATGAACGCACAGCAAATGACGCTTCGGCATCGTCAGAAGAGAGCTTGTCATAGGCCTGATGAACGGCCTGCTCCAGTTCCGGGGTAAAAGGTGTGTCGATGATCCACTGACGGATCTGCGCCCCGGCCTTCGCCAACGCGGTCACGTCGTCAATGTCGGTTTCATCCAGCAGCTGATAGATGCGCTGGTTTACACCGCTCTGGTCGAGAAACTGATTGAAAGCATAAGCCGTGGTGGCAAATCCGTTCGGCACGGAAACGCCCAAATCGGACAGATTCGTAATCATTTCACCCAGGGAAGCATTTTTGCCACCAACGCTGTCTACATCATTCATGCCGAGTTGGTTGTACCAGAGCACCAGAGCATTGTCAGACATCGAAACAATCCTTTCATTAATTAAGAAAAGTGCCAGAAACATCACTGGCGTCGTTAATTATCCTGCCATAATTCGTCGTGTTGAAAAAACGGTGAATCGTTCAAGCAAATTTATTTTCCTGTTTTTCAGACTGATCCCCTCATCAATGTAACCCCATGATTCATCAGCAATCCCACATAATTTTGCGGTTTATAGGTCGCCAGGGTAAAAATGAACACCCCATTTCATTAAAAATAAAAACACTGTTTCGATATTATTTTTAAGACACGGATGATGCAGTTGTGATTAAAATAAACAGATGCTTAAGCCGTATTAACTTACTCTTACCGGATGGTCAAAAATGGATAATAATGTCGATCGCCAGGTCTTTTACATTTCCGATGGCACCGCAATTACCGCCGAAGTGCTCGGCCATGCGGTGATGTCGCAGTTCCCGGTATCGGTGAACAGCATCACCCTGCCGTTTGTCGAGACCGAAAGCCGGGCAAAGGCGGTCAAGGAACAAATTGACGCCATCTTCCAGCAGTCCGGCGTGCGTCCGCTGGTGTTTTACTCCATCGTCCTGCCGGAAATTCGCACCATCATTTTGCAAAGTGAAGGCTTCTGTCAGGACATCGTGCAGGCGCTGGTGGCACCGTTGCAGGAAGAACTGAAGCTGGACCCAACGCCCGTCGCCCACAGGACTCACGGCTTAACCTCTGGCAACCTCGCGAAATATGACGCCCGTATCGCTGCCATTGACTACACGTTAGCGCACGATGACGGCATTTCGCTGCGCAACCTTGATCAGGCACAGGTCATTCTGCTCGGCGTATCGCGCTGCGGCAAAACCCCCACCAGCCTCTATCTGGCCATGCAGTTTGGTATTCGTGCCGCCAACTATCCGTTCATTGCCGACGATATGGACAACCTCGTGCTGCCCGCCGCGCTGAAACCGTTGCAGCATAAATTATTCGGGCTGACCATTAACCCGGAGCGCCTCGCCGCCATTCGCGAGGAGCGTCGTGAGAACAGCCGCTATGCCTCAATGCGCCAGTGTCGAATGGAGGTCACCGAAGTCGAAGCGCTGTATCGCAAAAATCAGATCCCGTGGCTCAACAGCACCAACTATTCGGTGGAAGAGATTGCCACTAAAATCCTCGACATCATGGGCCTCAGTCGCCGCATGTACTAATACACTAGTACAACGTAGCAAAATGCGATACTATTAGCGCCGTAATTAGATGTGCGTCACATTCTGCCTTGAATAAAACAGGGATTGGTTTATCGTGATGCGCATCACTTCCGGCACTTCGGCCGCGAAAGTAACCCAATTCTGAGAGTCCCAATGAACAAAACTGATGAACTGCGTTCGGCGCGCATCGACAGCCTGGTAACGCCTGCTGAACTGGCGCAGCGCCACCCTGTATCCGCTGACGTTGCAAGCCACGTAACCGCTTCCCGCCGCCGCATTGAAAAAATCCTTAACGGCGAAGACAAACGCCTGTTGGTGGTGATAGGTCCTTGCTCCATTCACGATCTGGATGCGGCAATGGACTATGCCCGTCGCCTGCAGGCGCTGCGCGAGAAGCACCAGTCGCGTCTTGAAATTGTGATGCGCACCTACTTTGAAAAACCGCGCACCGTGGTGGGCTGGAAGGGCCTGATCTCCGATCCGGATTTGAATGGCAGCTACCGTGTGAACCATGGTATTGAGCTTGCCCGGAAGCTGCTCTTGCAGGTCAACGAACTTGGCGTGCCGACGGCGACTGAGTTCCTCGATATGGTGACCGGGCAGTTTATTGCCGACCTCATCAGCTGGGGCGCGATTGGCGCACGCACCACCGAGAGTCAGATCCACCGTGAAATGGCTTCGGCGCTCTCCTGCCCTGTAGGATTCAAGAACGGCACTGACGGCAACACGCGTATCGCCGTCGATGCGATTCGTGCCGCACGCGCCAGCCACATGTTCCTGTCACCTGATAAAAACGGTCAGATGACGATTTACCAGACCAGCGGCAACCCGTACGGGCACATCATCATGCGCGGCGGCAAGAAGCCGAACTATCACGCCGCAGATATCGCCGCCGCCTGCGATACGCTGCACGAGTTCGATTTGCCGGAGCATCTTGTTATCGACTTCAGCCACGGTAACTGCCAGAAGCAGCACCGCCGCCAGCTGGACGTATGCGATGACATTTGTCAGCAGATCCGCAACGGTTCCACGGCGATTGCCGGGATCATGGCTGAAAGCTTCCTGCGTGAAGGCACACAGAAAATTGTGTCGGGTCAGCCGCTGGTTTACGGGCAATCCATCACCGACCCTTGCCTGAGCTGGGAAGACAGCGAGCTGCTGCTGGACAAACTGGCTGCAGCTGTGGATACACGCTTCTAATCATTGCCCGGTGGCCGCTGACGCCTTACCGGGCCTACTTTGTCTTGTAGGCCGGGCAAACGCAGTGCCGCCCGGCAATGCAACATCCACTCCCCTTTCGTCATCTCTATTTTTTGATCCAGTCACCTATTTTTCACAAAAGGGGTTGCCGAGCTTTTTGATTTGTTGATAATGATTATCATTGTTACATTGATAACTATTTTTAACACTATGACATCTCTGGACAACACCGTCGTAACAGACAGTACATCGCACAAGCCGCACCCTCAGCCCGACGATCGCCGCATCAGCAGCAAAAGCCTGCTCGGCGCTGAAGGCCGCATCATCATCGAGCATGACGGCCAGCACTATCTGCTGCGTCAGACCCATGCCGGAAAACTCATTCTGACAAAATAAGTTCACTACACAACATTTCGCCAGCCACCCAGGACCCGATGCCAAGGCAGCCAGCGCTTTTCACTTCTTATGGAGAGTTGCATGCTACACCTGCATTCCGCGTCGCTGCGCCCAACCCTGGTCGCCCTGGCTGTTTTCGGCGCTATCACTTCCCCGGCCTTCGCCGCCTCTGAGCAGATGACCGTGACCGCCACGGGCAACGAACGCAGCGCGTTTGAAGCCCCGATGATGGTCACCGTGATCGATGCCGATACGCCTGAAGGCCAGACCGCGAGCAGCGCCGCTGACATGCTGCGCCAGGTACCAGGCCTGACTATAGACGGCACGGGCCGCACCAATGGTCAGGACGTAAATCTGCGCGGCTACGATCGCCGCGGCGTACTCGTGTTGGTCGACGGAATCCGTCAGGGCACCGACACCGGGCATCTCAATAGCACCTTCCTCGACCCGGCTTTGATCAAACGTATCGAAGTCGTGCGTGGCCCGGCGGCGCTGCTGTACGGTAGCGGCGCGCTGGGTGGCGTTATCTCTTACGACACGGTTGACGCGGCTGACTTGCTGAGCGACGGTCAGAACAGCGGCTATCGCGTGTTTGGCACCGGCGGGACCGCCGATCACAGCATTGGCATGGGCGCCAGCGCCTTTGGCCGCACCGATACCCTCGACGGGATCGTCTCGTGGTCCAGCCGCGATCGTGGCGATCTGAAGCAAAGTGACGGATTAACCGCCCCTAACGACGAAAGCATCAATAACTTTCTCGCCAAAGGCAGCTGGAAAATCGACCCGGCGCAGAAGCTGAGCGGTTCCCTGCGTTACTACAACAACGCCGCGCAGGAGCCGAAGAACCCGCAAACGCCGCAGGCCTCCGACAGCAGCAACCCGATGACCGATCGCTCCACCATTCAGCGTGATGCCCAGGTCACTTACAACATCGCCCCAGAAGGCAACGACTGGCTGAACGCGGAGGTCAAAGGTTACTGGTCAGAAGCGCGTATCAATGCGCAGAACCTTGATGACACCGGAGAATTCCGCAAGCAGACCACCAAAGGCGGCAAGGTGGAAAACCGCACCCGCCTGTTCACCGACAGCTTTGCCTCTCACCTGCTGACCTACGGCGGCGAGTATTACCGCCAGGAGCAAAATCCAGGTGGCGTAACCACCGGCTTCCCGAACGCACGCATCAACTTCAGCTCCGGCTGGCTGCAGGATGAGATCACCCTGCGCGACCTGCCGGTAACGATCCTCGGCGGGACGCGCTACGACAACTATCGCGGCAGCAGCGATGGCTATGACGACGTCGATGCCGACAAATGGTCCTCCCGCGCGGGCATGACCATCAGCCCGACCGACTGGCTGATGCTGTTTGGCTCATACGCACAGGCCTTCCGCGCGCCGACCATGGGTGAAATGTACAACGACGCCAAACACTTCTCGATTGGTAGCTTCTACACCAACTACTGGGTGCCAAACCCGAACCTGCGTCCGGAAACTAACGAAACCCAGGAATACGGCTTTGGTCTGCGCTTTGACGACCTGCTGATGGCGAACGATGGCCTCGAATTCAAGGCTAGCTACTTCGACACCAGCGCGAAGGATTACATCACCACCTCCGTAGATTTCGCCGCAGCGACCACTACCTCCATCAACGTGCCAAACGCCAAAATCTGGGGCTGGGACGTGATGACCAAATACACCGCCGACCTGTTCAGCCTTGACGTGGCCTACAACCGCACCCGCGGTAAAGACACCGATACCGGCGACTGGCTGACCTCCATCAACCCGGACACCGTCACCTCCCGCCTCGACGTGCCGCTGGCGCAGAGCGGTTTCTCCGTGGGCTGGATTGGCACCTTCGCGGAAGACACAAAGAGCATCAGCACCACGCCGCAGGCGGGCTACGGCGTGAACGACTTCTACGTCAGCTATAAAGGCCAGCAGGCCTTACGCGGCCTGACCACAACGCTGGTCTTCGGCAACGCCTTCGACAAAGAGTACTACTCGCCGCAGGGCATTCCGCAGGACGGTCAGAACGGCAAGATTTTCGTAAGTTATCAGTGGTAATCACCTGCCCCGGTTCGCCGGGGCGTTTATTCGGAAGGAAGAGAGCATGAATCACTACACACGTTGGCTGGCGCTGAAAGAAGAAAACCCGGGTCACTACGCCCGTGATATTGCCGCGATGATGCACATCAGCGAAGCCGAACTCACCTGGGCCCGCGTGGGCCACGATGCCTGGCGCCTGCAGGGCGAAACTCGCGACATCCTGGCCGCCCTGGAATCCGCGGGCGATGTGAAATGCATCTGCCGCAATGAATACGCGGTTCACGAGCAGGTCGGCACTTTTGCCAATCATCACCTCAGCGGACACGCCGGGCTGGTGCTGAACCCGCGCGCGTTGGATCTGCGCCTGTTCCTTAATCAGTGGGCAAGCGTTTTTCACATCAGCGAAGCCAGCGCCCGCGGCGAACGCCAGAGCATTCAATTTTTTGACCATCAGGGCGACGCGCTGCTGAAGGTTTACACCACCGATACAACGGACATGAGTGCGTGGGCCGATATTCTGACCCGCTTTATTCACGCAGAAAACCTGCCACTGGAACGGAAAGCGGCCGAAGTGCCCGCCACCAGCGACAGCATCGACGGAAAAGTGCTTGATGCCGAGTGGCGCGCCATGACCGACGTCCACCAGTTCTTCACGCTGCTGAAACGTCACAATCTCAGCCGGCAGCAGGCTTTCCGCCTGGTGGGCGACGATCTGGCGTGTCAGGTCGATAACGATGCCGTTGCGCGCCTGCTGGCAAACGCGCATCAGGATGCAAACGAAATCATGATCTTCGTCGGCAACCGTGGCTGCGTGCAGATTTTCACCGGCGCTATCGATAAAGTGGTGCCGATGAAGGGCTGGCTGAATATCTTCAATCCGGCGTTCACTCTGCATCTGCGTGAAGACACCATTGCTGAAACCTGGGTGACGCGTAAACCTACCGCCGATGGGCATGTGACCAGCCTGGAACTCTTTGCTGCCGACGGGACGCAGATTGCGCAGCTTTATGGGCAGCGCACCGAAGGCGAGCCGGAACAGACTCAGTGGCGGGCGCAGGTGGAAGCGTTGATCGCCAAAGGCCTGGCCGCATGAAAGCCGTCGTCGCGTTAATTGCCGCCCTGCCTCTGTTGGCCGGGGCGGCGGCACAAAAAGTGGTGACGCTTGGCGGCGACGTGACGGAGATTGTCTATGCACTGGGGGCGCAGAGCGCCCTCGTTGCGCGCGACAGCACCAGTCAGTGGCCTCCGGAAGCCTTAAAGCTGCCGGACGTCGGCTATCTGCGTCAACTGAACGCCGAAGGCATCCTCGCCATTCGCCCCACTACGGTACTGGCAAGCGTCCAGGCACAGCCCTCACTGGCGCTCAAGCAGGTCGAACAGAACGGCGTTGAGATCGTCACCATCCCGGGAAGCAATGATGTGGCAGTCATCGACGAAAAGATAAAAATTATCGCCGCTGCGCTGCATAAAGACGCCGAAGGAGAAAAGCTTCGTCTGCGGATGAAGCAGTCGCTGGACGGGCTGCCGAAAACGCCGCTGAACAAACGCGTACTGTTTATTCTCAGCCACGGCGGAATGACCGCCATGGCCGCCGGACAGCAAACCGGGGCGGATGCCGCCATTCGTGCCGCCGGTCTGCAAAATGCGATGCAGGGCTTCAGCCGCTATCAGCCGCTTTCTCAGGAAGGCGTGATTGCCAGCCAGCCGGACCTGGTGGTGATTTCAGCCGAAGGAGTGACAGGCATGGGTGGCGAAACCGGGCTGTGGAAACTGCCGGGGCTGGCGCAAACGCCTGCCGGACGCAATAAGCAAGTGCTGCTGGTCGATGATATGGCGCTGCTCGGCTTCAGTATCCGCACGCCGGAAGCCATTCTGCAACTGCGCCAGAAAGCGGAGCAGACACCCTGATGCTGCCGTGGGTTTCCCGCTCGCTGTGGTCGCTGCTCGGACTGTTAACGCTTCTGACGCTCGCGGCCACCACTTTTGGCGCAATGAAGCTGCCGTTAGACATCCTCTGGCACGGCGACAGCGCGCTGCGCCAAATCTGGCTCACCATTCGTCTGCCCCGCGTGCTGCTGGCGCTGACCGTCGGTGGCTCGCTGGCGCTGGCGGGCTGTGTGATGCAGGGCCTCTTCCGCAATCCCCTGGCCGATCCGGGTCTGCTTGGCATCAGCAGCGGAGCCGCTCTGGCCGTGGCATTGTGGGTGGTTTTGCCCTTCTCTCTGCCTTTGGCTCTGATGCTCTACGCCCCCATGTTAGCGGCTTTTATCGGCAGCCTGGCAGTGACGATGGTCATTTTTGTTCTCAGCCAGCGTCACGACAATTCGCTCTCCCGCCTGCTGCTGGTGGGCATCGCCATCAATGCGCTCTGCGGGGCCGCCGTGGGCGTGCTGTCGTGGCTTAGCAACGATGCGCAGCTGCGTCAGCTTTCGCTCTGGGGCATGGGCAGCCTCGGCCAGGCGCAGTGGCCAACGTTGCTCGCTACCGCCTCTCTGATGCTGCCGACGGTCGTGATTATCTGGCGGCTGGCAAAACAGCTCAATCTGCTCCAGCTGGGCGATGAAGAGGCACACTACCTCGGCGTAAACGTGAAGCAAATTCAGCGTCGGCTGCTCATGTGCAGCGCCCTGCTGGTCGCGGCGGCGGTGGCGGTGAGTGGCGTGATTGGCTTCGTCGGACTGGTAGTGCCACATCTGCTACGCATGTGGCTCGGGGCCGATCACCGGGCGGTGATTCCCGGCTCCGTGCTGCTGGGTGCCATTTTGTTGCTGGTTGCTGATACGGTGGCGCGCACGCTGGTGGCCCCCGCAGAAATGCCGGTAGGCTTATTGACGAGCCTGCTTGGCGCGCCGTGGTTTTTATGGATGATTTTCCGTCGTGGAGGACAGCATGGCTGAATGCTTACAGGCCGTGAATCTTTTCTGGTCGCCGGTGCTGCGCGACATCAGCCTGACGCTCGAGCCCGGCGAACTGGTCGCACTGATTGGCCCTAACGGCGCGGGGAAATCCACGCTGCTTCGCATGCTGACGGGTTATCTGCCGCCGGACAACGGTCAGTGCGTTTTAAACGGCAAATCGTTGGCCGAATGGTCGCCGCAGGCGCTCTCCCGCAGGCGGGCCGTGATGCGTCAGCAAAGTCAGCTCGGCTTTGACTGGCCCGTTGAGGATGTGGTGGCGATGGGACGCGCGCCCTGGCAACAGGTAAACAGCGCGAAGATCGTTCGTGAGGTGATGGATCTGACGGGATGCTCGCCGCTGTCTGGGCGCAAGTATAATGCGCTGTCCGGTGGAGAACAGCAGCGCGTGCAGCTCGCCCGGGCCCTGACGCAGCTGTGGGTCGATAACGCGCCGCAGGGTTGGCTCTTTCTTGATGAGCCCACTTCAGCGCTGGATCTCTATCACCAACAGCATCTGCTGCGCCTGCTGAAACAGCTGACCACTGGCGGGCAACTGCACGTCTGCGCTGTCTTGCACGATCTCAATCTGGCGGCGCTGTGGGCCGACAGGCTGGTACTACTGCATCAGGGCGAAATTGTTGCCCAGGGCAGCGCAGCCCACGTGCTTCAGGCGCAAATGCTGAGCCGCTGGTACGGTGCCGAGGTGCATATTGGCCAGCACCCCGGCAGCCCGACGCCCCAGGTCTTTCTCGCCCCTTAGCGTCAGCTTGAACAGCTGACCTCCAGCCGCTTGCCCCACTCTGGCGGGCGGCTGGCGTAGTCATCGTCACGATCGGCGAACGGGTCGCGCAGTGCTTCATGCAAACGCTCAAACTCAGCGTAGTCACCCCGTTCAGCCTGCTCGATCGCCCGCTGTGCCAGCCAGTTACGCAGGACCATCGCCGGGTTAGCCTGCTTCATGCTTTGCTGGCGCGTGGCGTCATCCACCTGCTCCTGCTGCAATCGGGCGCGATAGCCACTGAACCAGGCGTCAAACCCGGCACGGTCGATAAACTCATCCCGCAGCGGGGAGGCGGCACTGTTCTGCTCGGTTTCACTGAGCATCCGGAAGGTGCGCGTATAGTCGCTTCTTTCACTTGCCATCAGGCTGAACAGGGCGTTCAGTAATTCATTGTCTCCTTTCTGCTCGCTGAACAACCCGAGCTTGCGTCGCATCAGCTTGCCGTATTCCACCAGCAGCGCTTCCTGATAGCCGTCCAGGGCATCATTGAGCGCATCCACAGGGATAAACGGCGAGAGCGACTGAGCCAGCCGTTGAAGGTTCCACAGCGCCGCCGCAGGCTGATTATCAAAGCTGTATCGCCCCTGGTGATCGGAGTGGTTGCAGACAAAATCGGGCTGATAATCGTCGAGGAAACCGAACGGGCCGTAATCCATCGTCAGCCCAAGGAGCGACATGTTGTCGGTATTCATTACGCCATGGCAAAAACCTACCGCCTGCCAGCGAGCAATCATTTGTGCGGTTTTTGTGACAACGTCACGGAACCAGAGCACGTACTTATCCGCCTCCTGCTGCAAAACCGGCCAGTGATGACGAATGGCGTAGTCCGCCAGCTGCTGGACCTTCTGAGGCTCGCGACGGTAATAGAAGTGCTCAAAATGGCCGAAGCGCAGGTGGCTTTCCGCCAACCGCATCAGCATAGCGCCCTGCTCAACCGTCTCACGGTAAACAGGTGTATCGCTGGTCACCACTGAAAGTGCACGCGTGGTGGGTATGCCCAGGGCGAACATCGCCTCTGAAGCCAGGCTTTCGCGCAGCGTGGAGCGCAGCACCGCGCGCCCATCGCCCATGCGGGAATACGGCGTCAGGCCAGCGCCTTTAAGGTGCCAGTCGTAGCGGCGACCGTCGGCCAGCTGCTGCTCGCCGAGCAGAATGCCTCGCCCGTCGCCGAGTTGTCCGGCCCAGACGCCAAACTGGTGTCCGCTGTAAACCTGCGCCAGCGGCAGCATGCCGGGCAGCAGCGCCTCACCGCCCCAGACACCTGCGCCTTTCTCCGGGGCGAATAATGAGGCCGGAAGCGCAAGGCTCTCTGCCAGCGGGGCGTTATGCCAGATCAGGCGCGCATTAGCGAGCGGCGTTGGTGACAGTTCGCTATAAAAACCTGGCAGCTCATCGCGCCAGTGATGGGTAAAAGACAGGGTCATGGTTCCTCCTGCCTGTAGTGTAGTGCCTGATTGAGGAGATAAATACGGGCGGGATGCAGGGTTATTACTGCATCAGGCGCGTCAATGACGCAGCATCCACTGCGGGCCACAATGCGCCCTGAAACGCGCTAAACCCCCATGGCGTAAGGCGTTCGAGGAGCTGCGGGGAATCGACGCCAGCGGCCATTATCGCCTGACAGCAGGGCTTGAGCTGCGCGGTAATCGCCCGCATAAAAGGGTCGAAGGATAATAATAACGCCTGCTGCTGAATAAAGTTTTTATCGAGTGCAACCCGTGTAAACAATCCGGAAAATACCGCCCGGGTTGAAGCATCGCCGGCACCAAAATTAGCCAGCACCAGCGGGAAGTGTTTCGCCAGTTGCACCAGACAATGATTTTCCCCCAGCGAATTCAACTCAGGAAAACTTTCCTCAACGGTCAATTCAAGAAAAGAAAAACGTGCTGTTTCTTCCGCCAGCGTTTTTTGTGTTAACAGAGCATCAGAGATTGCAGGCGTAATATTTATCCAGGCAATTAACTGCTGCTGAATAAAAAAGATCTGACAGCTTTCGAGCAGCGCCAGTTTTTCCCGAAACAGTTCGATTTCCTGGGCGGCATTCAGGCGGGACATCACCAGTGCTGCGGGCGTGCGCACGTTATCATCGGACCCGACAAAGTTGGTGATAATTTCCAGCCCGATAAGCTTTCCTTCCCCATTTCTGGCAGGGAGGAATAACAACTCACTCTTCCAGGCTTTTTCCAGTGTCACTATCATTGCGTCCCCTCCGGCTCAAGGGACATCCCTGGTCGTTGCTGCGTGCTTCCAGTAAAAAACAAAATCTTTGATTTTAAAAAGATTAATTTCATTCGTTCCTTTGTTATTCAGGAATTCCTTTACGTTATCATTCGGGTGATTGTAATCCATATTCGTGCAGTCGCACAATCCGCGGCGCACCGCCGAAAAATGGGAGGTTAAGCGATAATTATTCCGCTAATGGCTCTGACTTTTATTTCCGTAAACAAAAAGGGCCATTGGCCCTTTTTTTCGACTAAATTCTTCTGGCCTGCCAGAAGTGCTTTCGCCAGTAAACATTATCCAGCGACGAGCGGGTGACGCCCTGGCTGGTCGAGGCATGGATAAACTGATTGTCAGTATCATAAATGCCAACGTGCAGACCGCTGCCCCCGGAGCCGGTATTGAAGAACACCAGATCCCCCGGCAACAGATCATCTTTATCTATTTCCGTGCCGATTTCCGACTGCCGCTCGGTATCCCGCGGGAGCTGCAAATCGAACTTATCGCGGAAGGTCATCATCACGAATGCGGAGCAGTCCACGCCGCCGCGGCTGGTGCCGCCATAGCGATAAGGCGTGCCGCGCCAGTTAGCCAACTGGTCATTAAGGTTGGCAATAACGGTGATGGAATCAGAAAGCCTGGGGTTTGGCGGCGGCGCACGATGGCTACTGCACCCTGCTAAAATTAACGCGGCCACGAAAATAAATAAGAGACGCATATCCTGGCGTTTCCTCTGCTATTTTTTTATAGAAATAAATTTAGCCCGCGAATTTGCAAAGTTGCAAGCAACCTTGCGGTTATAGCGCAGAAACCAGCATCTGAACGCCATCCGCATGCAGCATTTTAAACGGCATATCATACGCAGCCGTCAGATTTTCGATCGTCAAAACGTGCGCCGTTTCGCCGCCTGAAAGCAGTTTTCCCCGCCTCATCAGCCACGTCGTGCTGGCAAAGCGCAGCGTGTGATTCAGGTCGTGGCTGCTCATCACAATGGTGATCCCCGCCAGCCGCAATTGTGCAAGCAGCCTGTCCAGCGCTGATTGCTGTGCCACGTCAAGGCTGTTCATGGGCTCATCAAGCATCAGCAGCTGTCCCTGCGGATTTCCCTGCGGGTGGATTTGCAGCACAACCGCCGCCAGGCGAACGCGCTGCCACTCTCCGCCGGAGAGATGATTCACCGGTCGGGCGAGTTTGTCCTCCAGCCCCAGCTTTTCAGCAATTTCCTGCTGCAAAGCGTGCTGCGTTTTATCCGCCTGATGCAGCGTCAGGTAGTGCCAGACCGGCATGGCAAACGGCGGCGTCTGGTGCTGCGAAAGGTACGCCCGCTGGCGGGCCAGCTCCGGTGCGGGCCAGTCAGACAATGACTTCCCACCCAGCGTAATCTGCCCTTTCCCGCTCGTCAGACCCGCCATACGGGCAAGCAATGTGCTCTTTCCTGCTCCGTTTGGCCCGACAAGATGAATCATCTCCCCTTGTCGGACTTCCACGCTGAGCGGGTGCAGCCGCCCTGCTTCTTCCACGCCCTGCAGCTGCATCAGCGGCACGTTACTTCGCCAGCGCCAGTTTGATGGATTCCATGACAATCGGATCTTCCGGCGTCATGTCTGGCGAGAAGCGCTGCACGAGCTCACCATCGCGGCCGATCAGGAATTTTTCAAAGTTCCACAGAATATCACCCTGCACTTTTGGCGCGCGGCCCTTGCTCGCCATGCGCTCGTAAAAACCACTGTTTTCAGGTGCCACCGCGACAGGCGCGGCCGCGGTCAGTTTCTGGTACAGCGGGTGGCGATGCTCGCCGTTCACGTCGATTTTACTGAACATCGGGAAGGTGACGCCGTAGGTGGTGCTGCAGAAGGTTTTGATCTCTTCGTCGCTGCCCGGCTCCTGGCCTAAAAACTGGTTGCATGGGAAGCCCAGCACTTTAAAGCCCTCTTTGCCCCAGGCTTCCTGAATATTTTCCAGCTGCTCATACTGTGGGGTCAGGCCGCACTGGGAGGCGACGTTCACCACCAGCAGCACTTCACCTTTATATTTTTCCAGACTGATGCTTTCACCGTCGATGGTGGTGACCGTTGTGTTGAGAATATCGTGTTGCATAGCGTCCTCTTTGGTTATCAGCCGGCACTTAGCGGCCAGCCCTTAATAATAGCCATATAAAAACGGGTGCGCCGAGCGTGGCCGTGACAACGCCTATCGGTAATTCTGCCGAAGCCAACGCCAGACGCGCGACGATATCGGCAAACAAAAGCGCAGAACCACCCGCCAGCACGCAGGCAGGTAGCAGAACCCGGTGATCGGTCAATCCACATAAGCGCAATATGTGCGGGATCACAAGCCCAATAAAGCCAATGGCCCCGGAAAGCGCCACGCTTACGCCCACCAACCAGCCCGTCGCCAGCACCAGCAGACGGCGCCAGAGCCAGAGCGGCAGGCCAAGCTGGCGGGCTGAGATTTCCCCGAGCGACAGCAAATTAAGCGGCTGCGATTGCAGGCATACCCAGGCAATAACAGGCAGCAGCGCCACCATCAGCCAGCCCTGATGCCAGTCCACGCCGCCAAAGCCGCCCATCATCCAGTACATCAGCTGGCGCAGATCAAAGGAGGTAGAAAAATACACCGCCCAGGTCATCGCCGCGCTGCAAATTATTCCGAGCGCCACGCCCGCCAGCAGTAAACGGCTGGTTGAGAGATGTCGCCGGGCAAAACGTAGCAAGATCACGGTGATAATCAACGCTCCGGCAATCGCACACAGCCCCAGCGCCCAGCCGGGCAGCAGCCCTTTCCCCAGCAATACGGCGGCGATAAGCCCGACGCCCGCGCCATTGGACACGCCGAGCAGCCCGGGCTCCGCCAGCGGATTCTCAAACAGCGCCTGCATGATAGCGCCGGACACCGCCAGCGCCGCGCCAACCAGCACCACGGCCAGGGTTCGCGGCAGGCGAATCTGCCACACAAACAGGTCGCCACGGGCCGTAAACCACTCAGCGGGTGCAATCCACTGTTCGCCCGCGCAGAGGCTGATAAAAATGGCTGACAGCAGCAACAGCATAAATCCGCCCAGCCATCGCTGGTTTCGTTGCTGCTGGCGTTGAGCAAGTGGTTGCATGGCGTCCTGAACTGAAGAGGTGAAGTGTCTGATTTTATTGTGCCTGGCGGCAACAGGAAAGAAAAAAGGCCGCAAAAGCGACCTTTTTGGTTAATCAGAAATTATTCTGCTTTGGGCGAAGCGTTTTCGACACGGCTTTTCAACTTCTGGCCGGGTCTGAAGGTCACCACGCGCCGGGCTGTAATGGGAATATCTTCGCCCGTCTTCGGGTTGCGCCCGGGGCGTTGATTTTTATCGCGCAAATCGAAGTTACCAAAACCGGAGAGTTTTACCTGCTCACCGTTTTCAAGAGCGCGACGGATCTCTTCGAAAAACAGCTCTACCAGTTCTTTGGCATCCCGTTTGCTAAGCCCAAGCTTATCAAACAGATATTCTGACATTTCAGCTTTTGTAAGCGCCATAGGTTCAATCCCTCAATGATGCCTGGAATCGCTCTTTTAATGCCTCTACACATTTGGCAACGGTAGCGGCAATATCCTCTTCTTCGAGTGTACGGCTGGTATCCTGAAGGATCAGGCTGATGGCGAGGCTCTTATACCCCTCCGCAACACCCTTACCGCGGTACACGTCAAACAAGTTTACGCCAACTACATGATTTACGCCAACTTTCTTACACTCTGCGAGAATATCGGCTGCGGGGACGTTTTCTGCCACCACCACCGCGATATCACGACGGTTTGCCGGGAAGCGAGAAATCTCCTTCGCCTGAGGCACCACGCGGTCTGCGAGCTTGTTCCACTCCAGCTCGAACACCATCGTGCGACCGTTGAGATCCAGCTTACGCTCCAGTTCAGGGTGAACAACCCCAATGAAACCAATGCGTTCGCCTTTCAGATAAATCGCCGCAGACTGGCCCGGATGCAGTGCCGGATTCGCTTCGACCCTGAACTGGATATCACCCAATTTGCCGGTCAGATCCAGTACGGATTCGAGATCGCCTTTTAAATCATAGAAATCAACTGTCTCTTTCGCCAGGTTCCAGTGCTCTTCGTAGCGGTTACCGCAGATAACGCCGCTCAGCATCACGTCCTGACGGATGCCCAGCGGAGCCTGGGTGTCCGGCACAAAGCGCAGACCGCTCTCAAAAATGCGCACGCGGCTCTGCTGGCGGTTCTGGTTGTAGACCACCGTGCCGAGCAGGCCAGTCCACAGCGACAGACGCATGGCGGACATTTCGCTGGAGATTGGGCTTGGCAGGATCAGCGCCTCTTCAGCAGGATGAATCAGCTGCTGAACTTTCGGGTCGACGAAGCTGTAGGTGATCACTTCCTGGTAGCCTTTGTCATTAAGCATGGTTTTTACACGCTTGAGTGACAGGTTCGCTTCCTGGTGAGACCCCATGATCAGGCCTGCCTGAACCGGTGCATCCGGAATATTGTTGTAGCCATAAACACGGGCCACTTCTTCCACCAGGTCTTCTTCGATTTCCATATCGAAACGCCAGCTTGGCGCTACGGCCTGCCATTCGTCCTGACCTTCGGTCACTTCACAGCCCAGACGGCGCAGAATGTCGCTCACCTGCTCGTCGGCAATGTGATGACCAATCAGACGATCCAGCTTGCTGCGACGCAGCGTGATGGTGTTACGCTTCGGCAGAGTGGCTTCGTTGGTGACATCAATCACCGGACCCGCTTCGCCGCCGCAGATATCAATCAGCAGGCGGGTGGCACGCTCCATTGCTTTGTATTGCAGTGCAGGATCCACGCCACGCTCATAGCGGTGGGAAGCATCGGTGTGCAGGCCATGACGACGTGCGCGACCGGTGATGGACAGCGGATTGAAGAAGGCGCACTCCAGCAGCACGTTCTGCGTTTCGCCGTTCACGCCGGAATGCTCGCCACCAAAGATGCCGCCCATGGCCAGCGCTTTGTTGTGGTCTGCGATAACCAGCGTGTCCGCTTTCAGTTTGGCTTCGCTGCCATCCAGCAGCACCAGGGTTTCGCCTTCTTTCGCCATACGGACAACGATCCCGCCGTCGATACGATCCAGATCGAAGGCGTGCATCGGCTGACCCAGCTCCAGCAGAACGTAGTTGGTCACGTCCACAACGGCATCGATGGAGCGAATGCCACAACGGCGCAGCTTCTCTTTCATCCATAGCGGCGTGGCGGCTTTTACGTTGATGCCTTTCACGACGCGGCCCAGGTAACGCGGGCAGGCTTCGGTGGCTTCCACTTTAATCGGGAAGGTATCGCTGATGGCGGCTGCCACAGGGGCCATTTCCGGCACGTTCAGCGGCTGCTTGTTCAGTACCGCGACGTCACGAGCCACGCCGATGATGCCCAGGCAGTCGGCACGGTTCGGCGTGACGCTGATTTCGATGGTGTTGTCGTCAAGCTTCAGGTATTCGCGAATATCGGTGCCAAGCGGGGCATCCGCTGGCAGTTCGATAATGCCGCTGTGATCGTCTGAAATACCCAGCTCAGAGAAGGAGCACAGCATGCCTTCAGAAGGCTCGCCGCGCAGCTTCGCCGCTTTGATTTTGAAATCGCCCGGCAGTACGGCACCGACGGTCGCCACGGCCACTTTCAGGCCCTGACGGCAGTTTGGCGCGCCGCAGACGATGTCCAGCAGACGCTCCCCGCCGACGTTAATTTTGGTCACGCGCAGTTTGTCCGCATTAGGATGCTGACCGCATTCAACCACTTCACCAACAACCACACCGTTGAACGCGCCTGCGACTGGCTCCACGCCGTCCACTTCGAGGCCAGCCATGGTGATTTGGCCCGACAGCGCTTCGCTGTCAATCGCCGGGTTAACCCATTCGCGTAACCACAGTTCACTGAATTTCATTGTTCTGTCCTGCCCTTATTTAAACTGTTTGAGGAAACGCAGATCGTTTTCGAAGAACGCACGCAGATCGGTAACGCCGTAGCGCAGCATCGTCAGACGTTCCATGCCCATGCCGAAGGCAAAGCCAGAGTAAACTTCCGGATCGATGCCAACGTTGCGCAGCACGTTCGGATGCACCATGCCGCAGCCCAGCACTTCCAGCCACTTGCCGTTTTTGCCCATCACGTCCACTTCTGCGGATGGCTCAGTGAACGGGAAGTACGAAGGACGGAAACGAATCTGCAGATCTTCCTCAAAGAAGTTGCGCAGGAAGTCGTGCAGCGTGCCTTTCAGGTTGGTGAAGCTGATGTTGGTGTCAACGATCAGGCCTTCCATCTGATGGAACATTGGGGTGTGGGTCTGGTCGTAATCGTTACGATAGACGCGGCCCGGCGCGATGATACGGATTGGCGGCTGCTGATCTTTCATGGTACGGATTTGTACGCCGGAAGTCTGGGTACGCAGCAGACGGGTTGCATCAAACCAGAAAGTGTCGTGGTCAGCACGTGCCGGGTGGTGGCCTGGAATGTTCAGGGCATCGAAGTTGTGATAGTCATCTTCGATTTCCGGGCCAGTCGCCACGGTAAAGCCGAGCTCACCGAAGAAACTTTCAATACGATCGATGGTGCGCGTCACCGGATGCAGGCCACCGGTTTCAATGCGGCGGCCCGGCAGGGAAACGTCGATGGTTTCTGCTGCAAGGCGTGCGTTCAGAGCCGCACCTTCCAGAGCCGCTTTACGCTCATTTAACGCCTGCTGAACCTGCTCTTTCGCTTCGTTAATGACCGCACCCGCAGCCGGGCGCTCTTCCGCCGGCAGTTCACGCAGGGTGGTCATCTGAAGGGTCAGATGCCCTTTCTTGCCCAGATATTCGACGCGCACATTGTCCAGTGCGGCGACATCGTGAGAGTCATTAATGGCTGCCTTTGCACTGGCAACCAGCTCTGCGAGATGTGACATGGTTTTCCTCGTTATTTAGCGATTTTCATCAACGGCGGATACAAAAAAAGCCTCCACTGGGGAGGCTTTCTGGCGCTGTTTTTCGTTTCGTCTTTCACGCGCTAGCCTCCTGAATTCAGGTGCTAAAGTAAAAAAAGAAACGGAAAATAGCAGCATTCATGCTTGCATTACCTTGTATGAAAAGCTTGTCTGAAAAGGTCTGTGAAGTGCTTATTGAAAAGTCTTCACGCTGAAAAGTCAACGTCTTGCTGATGTTAGTGCTCGATCAGAAACGAAAAGAGGGAGGCAAGCCTCCCTCTTCAACTGGCTTATGCCAGCGCTGATTTCGCTTTTTCGACCAGAGCGGTGAACGCTACTTTGTCGAATACTGCGATGTCAGCCAGGATCTTACGGTCGATTTCAACAGAGGCTTTTTTCAGGCCGTTGATGAATTTGCTGTAAGAAATACCGTTCTGACGTGCTGCTGCGTTGATACGCGCAATCCACAGTTGACGGAACTGACGCTTACGCTGACGACGGTCACGGTAAGCGTACTGACCTGCTTTGATAACAGCCTGGAAGGCAACGCGGTATACGCGTGAACGCGCACCGTAGTAGCCTTTAGCTTGTTTCAAAATTTTCTTGTGACGTGCACGTGCAATTACACCACGTTTTACGCGAGCCATATGTGCTCTCCTGTATCTATATTCTTAGTGAAAAAATGTTAAACGTTAACGGCTTATGCGTACGGCAGGCACGCGATTACCAGACCCAGATCGCCTTTAGAAACGAGGCCTTTTGGACGCAGGTGACGTTTACGCTTAGTTGATTTTTTGGTCAGAATATGACGCAGGTTTGCGTGCTTACGCTTAAATCCACCACCACCGGTTTTTTTGAAGCGCTTAGCAGCACCGCGTACGGTCTTAATTTTTGGCATCTTAATAACTTCCACTTCGCATTGTTAATAAACGAAACGTAGGCGAACAATCACTGTGAGACCCGAAAGCCCCACTGTGATTGTTACTTGAAGGCCTTACTGTTTCTTCTTAGGAGCGAGCACCATGATCATCTGGCGGCCTTCGATCTTCGTTGGGAAGGATTCGACTACTGCCAGTTCACTCAGATCGTCACGGACGCGGTTAAGCACTTCCATACCAATCTGTTGGTGGGCCATCTCACGACCGCGGAAACGCAGCGTGATCTTAGCCTTATCGCCATCTTCCAGAAAGCGAACCAGGCTGCGGAGTTTTACCTGGTAATCGCCATCGTCAGTACCAGGACGGAATTTAATTTCCTTAACCTGGATAACTTTTTGTTTCTTTTTCTGTTCCTTCGTAGACTTACTCTTCTCATAAAGGAACTTGCCGTAGTCCATGATACGACAAACTGGCGGCTCGGCGTTAGGGCTGATTTCAACTAAATCGACGCCAGCTTCTTCAGCTTTTTCGATAGCTTCTCTCAGACTCACAATACCCAGCTGTTCGCCTTCCAGACCCGTTAAGCGAACTTCCTGGGCGCGAATCTCGCCATTGATACGATTCGGACGTGCCGTTTGAACTCGTTTTCCGCCTTTAATACCTTATTCCTCCAGTTGTTGAAGACTGCGGCTACGAATTTCCAGTAGCAGCTTCTCAATCACTTCCTCTACGCCCATGCTTCCCAGGTCTTTACCACGACGGGTGCGCACGGCAACTTTGCCGGCCTCAACCTCTTTGTCGCCACAAACCAACATATAAGGGACACGACGTAAAGTGTGCTCGCGGATTTTAAAGCCAATCTTCTCATTTCTCAAGTCTGCTTTTACACGAATGCCTGCATTTTGGAGTTTGCGGGTCAATTCGTTAACGTATTCAGACTGTGAATCGGTGATATTCATCACCACGACCTGTACCGGTGCCAGCCATGTTGGGAAGAACCCGGCGAACTCTTCGGTCAAAATACCGATGAAGCGTTCGATGGAGCCCAAAATGGCGCGGTGAATCATTACCGGCACCTGACGCTCGTTGCTTTCGCCCACATAAGAGGCGTTCAGACGCTGCGGCAGGGAGAAGTCCAGCTGTACCGTTCCGCACTGCCATGCACGATCGAGGCAGTCATACAAGGTAAATTCAATTTTCGGACCGTAGAAGGCACCTTCACCCAGCTGATACTCAAACGGGATGTTGTTCTCTTCCAGGGCCACGGCCAGATCGGCTTCCGCACGATCCCACATCTCATCGCTGCCGATGCGTTTTTCAGGACGCGTAGACAGCTTGACGACGATTTTCTCGAAGCCAAAGGTGCTGTACATATCGTAGACCATACGAATACAGGCGTTCACTTCATCGCGAACCTGCTCTTCGGTACAGAAGATATGTGCATCATCCTGGGTAAAGCCACGAACGCGCATCAGGCCATGCAGCGCGCCTGACGGCTCGTTACGGTGGCAGCTACCAAACTCCGCCATACGCAGCGGCAGATCGCGGTAGGACTTCAGGCCCTGGTTGAAGATCTGCACGTGACCCGGGCAGTTCATCGGCTTGATGCAGTATTCACGGTTCTCGGAAGAGGTGGTGAACATGGCATCTTTGTAGTTGTCCCAGTGGCCGGTTCTTTCCCACAGCACACGGTCCATCATGAACGGGCCTTTCACTTCCTGATACTGATACTCTTTCAGCTTGGAACGCACGAAAGTTTCCAGTTCACGGAAGATGGTCCAGCCATCGTTATGCCAGAACACCATCCCCGGCGCTTCTTCCTGCATATGATACAGGTCGAGCTGCTTACCGATTTTACGGTGGTCACGCTTGGACGCTTCTTCCAGGCGCTGCAGGTAGGCATTCAGCGCTTTTTTATCAGCCCATGCGGTGCCGTAAATGCGCTGCAGCATTTTATTGTTGCTGTCGCCACGCCAGTAGGCGCCTGCGGTTTTCATCAGTTTGAAGTGATGACAGAAACGCATGTTCGGCACGTGCGGACCGCGGCACATGTCGACGTATTCTTCGTGATGATACAAGCCCGGCTTGTCATCATGGGCGATGTTTTCATCCAGAATGGAGACTTTGTAGCTCTCACCACGCGTCACGAAGGTGTCGCGTGCTTCATGCCAGCTCACTTTTTTCTTGATGACATCGTAGTTTTTCTCCGCCAGCTCGTGCATGCGCTTTTCGAGGGCGTCGATATCTTCCTGAGTCAGGGTGTGGTCAAGATCAACGTCGTAGTAGAAACCGTTATCAATGACCGGACCGATGGCCATTTTGGTGTTCGGCCACAGCTGTTTGATAGCGTGCCCCAGCAGGTGCGCGCAGGAGTGGCGAATAATCTCCAGGCCCTCTTCGTCTTTCGCGGTAATCAGCGAAAGCTTAGCGTCCTGTTCAATGAGATCGGATGCGTCAACCAGCTCACCGTCTACGCGGCCAGCGATGGTGGCTTTCGCCAGACCCGGACCGATATCCAGGGCAACATCCATAGGAGTTACAGCATGATCGAAATGGCGTTGGCTGCCATCAGGAAGAGTAATTACAGGCATTTTATATCCTTATTTGCAGTGGTGCCCCACACGAAAGAGCACATACAAAATTGATTAATGTATTCATATCAGCAAGTTAGAAGGTTTTATCTGCTTCACTCTGCAAACTCTGTACATCAGGATGTGCAACATCCGAAATGTACCTGCCCTCGCCTGCTAATAACGAACCAACATGGTACACGTCATTGTGTGGTTATTAAAGGATGGCGTATGACGAAGCCGTCAAAACTTTGGACCCGGGTTCCGCAACAGCTCAGACAGGGCTACGTGGCTTCCTTTGGTGAGGAAACTCACGAATCTCAATGGCTTTCACCTCGCCGTCTGGCAGCTTGTCGATAAAAATCTAACGTCCTACGCGAACCGCTTTGCTGATCGCCGTCTGATGGACGCCGATGGCGCGAGCCGCATTTGTCTGGCCCACCTCACTGACGTACTGGGCAAGTGAAATTTTCATGTTTTCTGCCTCGCGGAAATTTAATAAAAGACTTGATACATCCTTAAGATTGCCAGGCCGCCTCTTTTTCCCGAGCATATCCGTTTTGACCGGAGTATTTATGCGCGAACTTCTGGCCATGCTACAGCGGTATGGCATCGATCTTAATCACCCTTCTTCACTGTTTATGGTCTTTACCTACCTGATTGTCATCACGCTGGTCGTGCATTTTATTCTGCACCGCGTCGTGCTGAAATCACTGGAAAAGCATGCCGCCTCCGGGACCGCGCTCTGGCTCAGTAGCTTCACTCAAAGTAAACTTTTCCATCGTCTGGCGATGACATTCGAAGGTGTACTGCTGAACTTCCAGCTGATGCTGTGGCTGCATGCGGGGAGCCATATCGGGACGGTGATCAGTATCTGCGCGCAGGTATGGATTCTGTTGTTCGCCCTGCTCTCCTTTTTCTCTGCGCTGGACGTGGTGCACAAGCTCTCACATCAGTACAAATTTGCCGGCCAGCTGCCGCTGCGCGGTATTTTCCAGGGCGTGAAGCTAGTGGCGGCATCGATTGCCGCTATTCTGATGATTTCGCTGCTGATCGGGAAATCTCCGGCGATCCTGTTCAGCGGACTTGGCGCCATGGCTGCGGTGCTGATGTTAGTGTTTAAAGACCCTCTGCTGGGCCTGGTGGCCGGTATTCAGCTTTCCGCCAATGCCATGCTGCATATGGGCGACTGGCTTGAAATGCCGAAATATGGTGCGGATGGCACGGTTATCGATATTGGCCTGACGACGGTAAAAGTGCAGAACTGGGATAATACCATCACGACGATCCCAACCTATGCGCTGGTTTCCGATGCTTTCAAAAACTGGAGCAATATGTCGGCCTCCGGAGGTCGTCGCATCAAGCGCAGCATATTTATCGACAGCACCAGCATTCATTTTATTTCGCCGCAAGAACAGCAGCATCTGAGCAAGGCTGCACTGCTGAAGCCCTGGCTGGAAGAGCGCCGTCAGAAAATGGCCTCCAGTCAGTCAGAAAGCAGCCTGCTGAATGGCGAGAGCATGACCAACATCGGCGCCTTCCGCGCCTGGCTGACGGAGTATCTGCATCAGCATCCAAAGCTGCGTAAGGATATGACCCTGATGGTGCGCCAGCTGCCGCCGGGCGCAGAGGGGTTACCACTGGAGATTTATGCCTTCACCAATACGGTGGAATGGCTGAAGTATGAAGCGATTCAGGCCGACATTTTCGACCATATCTATGCGGTCATCGAGGAGTTTGGCCTGCGAATTTACCAGCGCCCTTCCGGGAACGACCTTCGTCCACACGCGCTCGCCAGCTGATGGATTCAGGGCGCTTTATGCGCCCTGTCCGAATGCACGCACCACAATCCCTTCATCCTCAAGCCGCTGACGAAGTTTACGCGTCATGTTTACCGCATCAGGCGTGTCTCCATGCACACAAACGGACTGAGCCTCGATTGCGGTAAAAGTCCCTTCTACTGAAAGCACACCGCCGTCCCTGATCATTTGCATAACCCGCTGTGCCACCGCTTCCGGGTCGTGAATCACCGCCCCCGCCTCACGACGCGAAACCAGGGAGCCGTCCTGATGATAGGCGCGATCGGCAAACGCCTCTGCCACCGTGTGAAGGCCCGCCTCCTGCGCCCACGCAATCAACGGAGACCCTGCCAGGGCAACCAGCGATAATGATTGATCAACGGCCTGTATTGCAGCAATCACCGCCATAGCCTGCCGCTTATCGTCCGCGATGGTGTTGTACAAAGCGCCGTGGGGCTTCACGTAGGTCACGCGCGTGCCAGCCGCCGCGGCAAGCCCCTGTAATGCGCCAATCTGGTAAATCACATCCGCCGTCAGTTCATCACTGGCCACGTCCATTTTGCGACGACCAAACCCGACGAGATCCGGATAGGACACGTGAGCGCCGACGGCCACGCCCAGCCGCTGCGCCCCCCGCAGCGTGTTGAGAATACCGGCCGGGGAACCCGCGTGAAAACCGCAGGCAACGTTGGCGCTGCTGATGAACGGCAGAATGGCTGCGTCATCGCCCAGGGTCCACTGGCCGTAGCTCTCGCCCAAATCACTGTTTAAATCGATGCATGGCGCAACTGACATTGCGGGGATCTCCTGGCCGTTAGCGTTTCGTTAAGGTCTATCGGTGTATCACTGTTTAATCCGTTTTACCACGAGAGAGACAAAATGGACTTTACGGCATTGATACAGACCGTCACTGATTTTATCAGCGCGCATCCGCAGCTGGCACTTGGCGTGATAGCCCTTCTTGCGTTTGGGGAGTCGCTGGCATTTATTTCTCTGCTTCTTCCCGCCACCGTGATCCTCCTGGCCTGCGGGGCGCTGATTGGCGAAAGCGAATTACAGTTTTTCCCCGTGTGGCTTGCAGCAACCGCAGGCGCCTTCGCCGGAGACTGGCTTTCCTGGTGGCTGGGTTATCACTATAGCTACCGAATGACCAAAGTCTGGCCACTGTCGCGCAAGCCAGCGCTGGTGCAACGTGGACACCTCTTTTTCGAACGATGGGGGGCATGGGGTGTGTTTATCGGCCGTTTCTTTGGGCCGTTACGAGCCGTGGTGCCGCTCGTCGCAGGTATCTGTCGGATGGGGGTCGGGAAGTTTCAGGTTGCCAACATCACTTCTGCGGCGGTCTGGGCCTTCGGCATTCTGGCGCCGGGCGCGCTCGGGATACCCAAGCTTGCAGAGCTGTTCACGTAGCTAAAAATAATCAGGCCGGATTGCTCCGGCCTGCATCATTACATCTTGTAGCCCAGCGTCACCGTGGTGCGGCGATCGGTGTGCTCCGGTGCCGATGACGGCGGTTCGGAGTTCCAGGTAACGTTGTAAGCCAATTTCAGACCGAAGCTGTCGTTAATAGCAACATCCAGCGCGGTTTCGGAGTTGATGGTGGTGTCATCCGCGCCAAAGACCGACAGGCCCTGAGTGAATTTGGTGGTGTCCGTCATCTGCCAGGCGTAGGTACCTGAAGCGTAACCCAGCGGCTGAGTTTTGGTATCACCGTCAGTGTATTCGTCGTAGCGCACGCCAGGACCGAATTCAAAACGCAGGCTGTGCACCGGTCCGTTGAGGATCTGACGACCGTAACCGGCGGTGAACACATCACGCTGGCGGTAGCCGTTGAAGCGGTCGGTAAGCCAGCTTGCCTGACCGAACAGATAGTCATAGTCAGTCATGTTGTAACGAGAACGGCCGCCAACCTGATAGGTTTCGGAAGAGCGCTCATCGTTAGACGAGGTATTACTGGCATTCCCCCACAGCGACCACGCGGTAGTATCGCCATACCATGTCAGCGTGGAATCAGCGGTCAGGGAAGAACTTTTGGTATTGCCAGATTGCGCGAGGTATCCCCCGTTGATCTTACCTTCAAACGGTTTTTTCGCAGTGGATGGGTCATCCATGACAGTAAAAACGGTATTATCGGCCAGCGCGTGCAGTGACGCAAAAAGGCCCCCCGCCAGCACTACAACTGCGGGTACTGTCTTGAAAAGCTTCATTTATTAAGAGTCCGTACAACAAAAAAAGAGACCATTACGGTCCCGGAAACTTTCGCGAGGAGCAACGATTGCGGCCCTAAGAAAGGTAACAAATTATAAAAAGGCGTGAATAACATAGCAATGAATTCTTATTTCATTTTTTGAATAAGAAGGATCTCAAATGGCGTTTTATTTTATATCGCCGCCGCCTTTTCCGGGATTGTAAAAATGCGAAAAATCATATCTTTGGTACTTTCTCCTCCCTGCCGAAAGTGCCAGGCTTACCGCTGACTATCATATCGACGACGTATTAGCGTCATAAATGGAGGTAATCGAATGGTTGGTATCTATACGCTTACGCTGGCCCCCTCTCTCGACAGCGCCACCGTCACGCCACAAATTTACCCGGAGGGTAAGCTGCGCTGTAGTGCGCCCCTTTTTGAGCCAGGCGGTGGTGGCATTAACGTTGCCCGTGCCATCACTTTTCTCGGTGGCGAAGCCACAGCCATTTTTCCGGCCGGTGGCGCCACCGGTGAACATCTGGTTTCGCTCCTTGCGCATGAGCAGGTAGCAACAGAAACCGTAAAAGCTCAGGACTGGACGCGTCAAAACCTGCACGTGCATGTTGAAACCAGCGGCGAGCAGTATCGTTTTGTTATGCCTGGCGCGGCCGTCTTAGAAGATGAGTTTCAGCAGCTCGAACAAAAAGTTCTGCAGCTTAGCGTGGGCACAATTCTGGTCATCAGCGGCAGCCTGCCGCCCGGAACCGGTGTGGACAAACTGGTCGCGCTGATTCGTTCCGCACAGCAGCAGGGTATCCGCTGCGTGGTCGACAGCTCCGGTGACGCGCTGGCCGCCGCGCTGGAAGTGGGTAATATCGAACTGGTGAAACCCAATCAGAAAGAGCTCAGCGCCCTCGTCCAGCGTGACCTGACGCGACCCGACGATGTGCGTAAAGCGGCTGAAGAGATTGTCCGCAGCGGCAAAGCAAAGCGGGTTGTCGTTTCCCTTGGTCCTCAGGGTGCCCTGGGCGTCGATGCCAACGGCAGCGTGCAGCTGGTACCGCCGCCGATTAAAAGTCAGAGCACCGTCGGCGCAGGTGACAGCATGGTCGGTGCCATGACGCTGAAGCTGGCTGAAGGTGCCTCGCTCGAGGATATGGTTCGTTACGGGGTGGCTGCAGGCAGCGCCGCAACCATCAATAAAGGCACGCGTTTGTGCTCCCTGGAAAACACAAACACCATTTACGACTATCTCTGCCGAAATTAGCCCCCTCCCGTCGCCAATGCGGCGGAGGTCGAAAAATAGCCGTATTCGACTATGCTATCAAAACTCGATGGTTAACAACGAGGTTCCCGATGAGCGGTGATATCAAGCGTTACGTGGTGACGGTAAAATTTCTGGAGCAAACGCTGACGGAAATCAACGAGTTGAATAATCATCTGACCCGCGCCGGATTTACCCTGACGCTGACGGACGATGAAGGCAAAGTGCATGACCTGGGTACCAATACTTTCGGGCTTGTCAGCCCGCAAGATGAAGATGATGTCAGGGCCCTGACTTCGGGGCTGGCGGAAACGGCAATCGGCCAGCAGCCCGACGTCAGCGTGACGACGTTTGAGCAGTGGCTGCAGGATAACGTCGCAGGAACGGCAAGTTAAAGCGCACAGTTGTGCGTCAGTTCGAGTTTTTTCATCGCATTTATGCGCTAACCTTATGATCTGGCAGAAAACATGGGGAGAGAGAGCATGTGGCAAGCGATCTGTAGCCTGTTGAAAGAGCACGGAGACGGAGAAATTGAGCTGCGTAACGAACTGCCCGGCGGAGAGATCCACGCCGCCTGGCATGTGCGGATCAGCGGTCAGGATTATTTCGTCAAATGCGATGAGCGGGAGATGCTGCCCATCTTCACCGCAGAAGCCGATCAGCTGGAGCTGCTTTCCAGAAGCGAAACCGTCGCCGTACCCGAGGTGTACGCCGTGGGTAGCGACAGGGATTACAGCTTTGTGGTGATGGAATTTCTGCCACCGCGTCCGCTGGATGCCCACAACGCTTTTTTGCTGGGTCAGCAGCTGGCGCGCCTTCATCAGTGGAGCGACCAGCCGCAGTTTGGCCTCGACTTCGATAATGACCTTTCCACCACACCGCAGCCCAACGCCTGGCAGCGCCGCTGGTCCACGTTCTTTGCCGAACAGCGCATCGGCTGGCAGCTGGAACTGGCAGCGGAAAAAGGGCTGGAGTTCGGCAACATCGACAGCATTGTCGAACACATCCACCAGCGCCTGAGCTCACATCAACCGCAACCTTCGCTCCTGCATGGCGATTTGTGGTCCGGCAACTGTGCGCTGGGGCCGAACGGGCCGTATATCTTCGACCCGGCCTGCTACTGGGGCGACAGGGAGTGCGACCTGGCGATGCTGCCGCTGCACCTGGAGCAGCCACCGCAAATATACGACGGCTATCAGTCTGTCTCCCCGCTACCCGCAGGCTTCCTTGAACGTCAGCCCATTTATCAGCTCTATACGCTGATTAATCGCGCCATCCTCTTCGGCGGCCAGCATTTGGTCACCGCACAAAAAGCGCTGGATCGCGTGCTGGCGGCATAAAAAAAGCCCCGTTAATTCGGGGCTTCTTTTCGATGAGTCATCAGCTTAGCTGATGGAGACGCCTTTCAGGCGGAACTCAATGTTCATGATGATGCCGTTGCCCGGCTTGCCTGCCTCGTAGCGCCATTTGCGCAGGGCCGTTTTCACCTCACGCTCAAACATGTTTGAAGGCTGCGCGGAGAGGATTTCAACATTGTCCACACGTCCGTCCGGCGTAACGTCAAACTTCACACGAACCTTACCTTCAATACGCAGCGCCTGCGCGCGAGCCGGATACTGCGGTTCGCTACGACTAAGCGCACGGGGCCCTGTCGGTGCCGTTACAGTCGGTTTGCTGGTTGCGGGTGCCGTATTGGTCACTGGACGACTCTGCGTTGTCGTGTTTTCAAACGGTGACGCCTCCCGTGGCTCGACGGGTTTTGGTTCGCGCTTTGGCTCCTCCACCTTTTTCACGGGTTTTGGCTTTGGCTTCGGCTTGGGTTTTGGCTCAGGTTTATGAATCACCACCGGCGCTTCTTTCGGCGGCTCAGGCACCACTTCAGGCTCAGGCTCGGGTTCAACCACGGGCTGAGGTGGCGGCTGCACGGCCTGCGGCGGCTCCAGATCGGCCGGAGCGACCATTGTCACCGTGATAGGCTGCGCAGGTGCGGGCAGTTCAATAACCTGATGTACCGAGGTATAAAGCAGACCCGCCACTACGGCTCCGTGGATAACCACAGAGAGCAACGTGGGCCACGGAAAACGGCGAGGTAAATCGAGGGTCATTGAAGTCATAATCGTTGCGGTTGAAAAATGATGCCCCGATTTTAAATGCAAATAGCAATCATATTCAATAAGCCATCTTATCTTCGGTCAACTTTCTGGCTCCATTGGGTAAAAAAAATGCATTTGCGACCCCGGTTACGGAGCGACAGGATCTTTGCATTGCAGTCGCCAGCGCTTTGAAATACCGTATTTCGATATTTTACCCATAAGGAGCTGTGCCCGTGCTTTACGTCATTTATGCTGAAGATGTCGCCGACTCTCTGGAAAAGCGTTTGTCAGTCCGCCCTGCTCACCTCGCCCGCCTGCAGCTGTTGCAGGACGAAGGTCGTCTGCTGACCGCAGGCCCAATGCCTGCCGTAGACAGTAACGATCCGGGTGTCGCCGGTTTTAGCGGTTCCACCGTGATTGCTGAATTTGAGTCTCTGGAAACAGCCCAGGCCTGGGCAGAAGCCGACCCTTACGTGGCCGCAGGCGTGTATGGTGAAGTGAAGGTTCGTCCGTACAAAAAAGTCTTCTGAAGACGCTGAAAATGCATAAGGCACCGCGAACGGTGCCTTATATGCTTTCAGAATTCGTAGATGGCAAAAAGCAGTGAATTTCGCTGCCGGGCCACCAGACATTTCCTGATTGCGTGGATGCGCATGTTGCGACGCGACTGGGCTTCCAGCCACCGCGCTTTGCGACGGCTCACCTGCCGCTGCATCCGCCAGCGCCCCACTTCGTTTCTGCTACGCTTCATTTCTACATCTCTGAGATGAAAGAGCGCACATTATAAACTCTTGTGCCCGGGTGACCAGCGCTTTTGCCTACGCATTTTATTTGCCAGATGAATCCGGATGCGTACACTCTTAACAACAGGCTTTCAAAAGGATTTTTTATGACAACCTTCTACACCGTGGTGAGTTGGCTGGTCATTCTGGGGTACTGGTTGTTAATCGCAGGTGTGACGTTACGCATCCTGATGAAACGCCGTGCGGTACCATCAGCGATGGCATGGTTGCTAATCATTTATATTCTACCGCTGGTTGGAATTATCGCTTATCTTTCCGTGGGAGAGCTGCATTTAGGTAAACGTCGCGCCGAGCGTGCCCGCGCAATGTGGCCTTCAACCGCCAAATGGCTCAACGATCTTAAAGCCTGCAATCATATTTTTGCTGAATCCAACAGCCCGGTGGCCAGTTCGCTGTTCAAACTGTGCGAACGGCGTCAGGGCATTGCCGGAGTCAAAGGCAATCAGCTACAGCTGCTCACCGAATCCGATGACGTGATGCAGGCGCTGATCCGCGATATTCAGCTGGCCCGCCACAATATTGAGATGGTGTTCTATATCTGGCAGCCCGGCGGCATGGCCGATCAGGTGGCCGAAACGCTGATGGCCGCTGCCCGCCGCGGCGTGCATTGCCGTCTGATGCTGGATTCCGCTGGCAGCGTGGCATTCTTCCGCAGCCCCTGGGCAACGATGATGCGCAATGCCGGTATCGAAGTGGTGGAAGCGCTGAAGGTAAACCTGATGCGTGTTTTCCTGCGACGCATGGACCTGCGCCAGCATCGCAAAATGATCATGATAGATAATTATATTGCCTACACCGGCAGTATGAACATGGTCGATCCACGCTTCTTCAAGCAGGATGCGGGCGTCGGGCAATGGGTGGATTTAATGGCCCGCATGGAAGGCCCGATTGCGACCTCGATGGGCATTGTTTATTCCTGTGACTGGGAAATCGAAACCGGCAAGCGCATTCTCCCCCCCGCCCCGGACGTCAACATAATGCCGTTCGAAGAAGCCAGCGGACACACGATTCACACCATTGCCTCGGGTCCGGGCTTCCCGGAGGATTTGATTCATCAGGCGTTGCTGACCGCGGCTTACTCCGCGCGGGAATACCTGATTATGACCACGCCCTATTTTGTCCCGAGCGATGACCTGCTGCATGCCATCTGCACCGCAGCGCAGCGTGGCGTGGACGTCAGTATTATTATGCCGCGCAAGAATGATTCTGTACTGGTCGGCTGGGCCAGCCGCGCCTTCTTCACCGAACTGCTGGCCGCGGGCGTTAAAATTTATCAGTTCGAAGGTGGCCTGCTGCACACCAAGAGCGTGCTGGTCGACGGCGAATTGAGCCTGGTGGGGACCGTGAACCTCGATATGCGCAGCCTGTGGCTGAACTTCGAGATTACGCTCGCCATCGACGACGTGGGCTTTGGCGGCGATCTGGCCGCGGTTCAGGACGACTATATTTCACGCTCCCGCCTTCTGGACCCCGAGCGTTGGTTAAAACGCCCGCTGTGGCAGCGTGGCGCAGAGCGACTGTTTTACTTCTTCAGCCCGTTGCTGTAAAACGTGCCCATTAGCTGAGAACCAGGGTGTCATCATGGATATGGATTTAAATAATCGTCTGACCGAAGACGAAACGCTTGAACAGGCCTACGATATTTTTCTGGAACTGGCGGGCGATAACCTCGACCCGGCCGATATCATTCTGTTCAACCTGCAGTTTGAAGAACGTGGCGGTGCTGAGCTTTTCGACCCGGCGGAAGACTGGCAGGAGCATGTCGATTTCGACCTGAATCCGGACTTCTTCGCCGAAGTGGTCATCGGCCTGGCGGACACCGACGGCGGCGAGATCAACGATATTTTCGCACGCGTTCTGCTGTGCCGCGAAAAAGACCATAAGATCTGCCATATTCTGTGGAAAGAGTAATCTTCACAAAACGGTAATTGAGAGGCTGCCATCGGCAGCCTTTTTTATTGCTCGTCGGGCAAGGCTGTTCCACAGGCACTGCAAAAGTGTGCGCCCTTTTCATGTCCAACGTGCAGACACTGAGGGCATTTGCGCTTGCTGCGCCTTTCCTGATATTGATTGCTCATGTGGGTGGTAATCAGCCCCGTTGGAATAGCGATGACCGAGTAGCCAATTAAAATCAGCAGCGAACTGACGGCACGCCCGAGTGGCGTGTGCGGTGTGAGATCGCCGTAGCCTACAGTGGTCGCCGTCACTATCGCCCAGTACACCGCCGTTCCCAGCGTGGTGAAACCGTTTGGAGGCCCTTCAATGCCGTACATCAAGGCGCCGAACACCACCATCACGATAGCGATTAGAAAGTAAAACACCATCAGCTGATGCCGGGCGCTGATAATAGCTAACCAGAATATTTGCAGGGATGGCATATAGCGCAGCAGCTTCAGAATGCGTAGCGTTCGCATCGCCCGCCAGACAAAAATATAGCTGACGCCAATTTCAGGCCAGAGCCACAGCACGTACGAAGGCAGCGTGGTGATCAGATCAATAATGCCCCAGAAGCTGAACACATATTTTGCCGGATTCGGCCAGCACAGCACCCTCAGAAAATATTCAATTGTGAAGACCAGCGTGACGACAATTTCGAGCAGCATGAAAATATGCCACTCGTCGAACGTCGGGTGATATTGCGTGCCAAAGGCAGATTCAACAAAAATAAGGGCTACGCTGAGCAGTGCAAAAACGCCACAGAGGACTTCAAAGCGGCGTCCTGAGCGGGTTCGTTGGTCGAACAATATATGATAGAGGCGCTGGCGTAACGGGTGCTGTGCAGCAGACACAATAACCTCACAATAAAAAGGGCTGACGATTGTCAGCCCCTGAGATTATAACGGGTCCACCTTCAGGCAGGAAACAGCATGCCGGAAACTGCCTTCCAGAACGGGGCGCGTTTTCGCACATTCCGGCCCGGCAATCGGGCAGCGGGTGCGGAACACGCAGCCAGACGGCGGATTAATTGGCGACGGTAATTCACCTTCGAGCAACTGAATGGTTTTGTTCTTTTCCAGATCAGGGTCAGGAATGGGCACCGCGGACATCAGCGCTTTGGTGTAGGGGTGCAGCGGGTTGTGATAAACCTGATCGTAGGTTCCCAACTCCACGGCATGACCAAGATACATCACCAGCACGCGATCGGAGATATGCTTCACCACCGCCAGGTCGTGCGCGATAAAGATCAGCGACAGCCCCATTTCACGCTGTAGCTGCTGCAACAGGTTAACGACCTGCGCCTGAATCGACACGTCCAAGGCCGAGACCGGTTCGTCACAGATAATCAGCTTTGGCTCAAGGATCAGCGCGCGGGCAATCCCGATACGCTGGCACTGGCCGCCGGAGAACTCGTGCGGATAGCGGTTGATCAGGTTTGGCAGCAGGCCTACTTTCATCATCATCGCCTTCACGCGGTCACGCACTTCCTGGCGCGGCATGTTGGGATGATAAGTGCGCAGCGGCTCGGCAATGATATCGCCAATGTTCATGCGCGGGTTCAGGGAGGCCAGCGGATCCTGGAAAATCATCTGAATGTCGCTGCGCACGGCGCGCCATTCGTCAGGCTTCATACCCAACAGATCTTTACCCAGCCACGCCACTTTCCCTTCGGTGGCTTTCACCAGGCCGATAATAGCACGCGCAAACGTCGATTTACCGCAGCCCGATTCGCCCACAACCCCAAGCGTTTCCCCTTCATAAAGACGCAGCGTGACGCCATCCACGGCTTTCAGGGTTTTTGACGGCTGCCAGAACCACTGCTTACCGTCTTTGATGTCGAAATGCACTTTCAGATCGGCAATTTCGAGCAGTACTTTTCTTTCTTCGCTCACAGCATTCATACCAGATCCCCCACCGCTTTAAAGCAGGCGCGTAAACGGCCTGGCGCAAACTCCTCCAGAGGCGGAGCAGAGTTACAGATTTCCA
This sequence comes from Enterobacter sp. CC120223-11, assembly GCF_900215375.1. Classification (GTDB taxonomy): domain Bacteria; phylum Pseudomonadota; class Gammaproteobacteria; order Enterobacterales; family Enterobacteriaceae; genus Scandinavium. The sequence continues at coordinate 111,989 of NZ_OBEF01000014.1, forward strand.
TCGCGTGCGGACAACGTGGCTGGAACGGGCAGCCTTTCGGCAGGCGCATCAGGTTTGGCGGGTTGCCTGGAATCGTCAGCAGAGCTTCACCTTCCGCATCCAGACGCGGCACCGCATTGAGCAGGCCCATCGAATAAGGATGCGCCGGGTGATAGAACACATCACGCGCATTGCCGTATTCCATGGTGCGTCCGGCGTACATGACCAGCACTTTGTCGCAAATTCCAGCCACAACGCCGAGGTCGTGGGTGATCATGATGATGGCCGTGTTGAACTCGTGCTTAAGCTCATTCAGCAGCGTCATGATCTGCGCCTGAACGGTCACGTCCAGCGCGGTGGTCGGCTCATCGGCAATCAGCAGCTTTGGCCGACACAGCAGCGCCATGGCGATCATCACACGCTGACGCATCCCGCCGGAAAATTCGTGCGGAAACATACGCATGCGCTTGCGCGCTTCCGGCATTTTCACCGCATCCAGCATTTTAACCGACTCTTCGAACGCTTCGGCTTTGCCCATACCTTTGTGCAGCATCAGCACTTCCATCAGCTGATCGCCTACGCGCATGTACGGGTTCAGCGAGGTCATTGGATCCTGGAAAATCATTGAAATCTGTTCGGCGCGCAGCTTGTTCAGCTCTTTTTCCGGCAGGTTCAGGATCTGGCGACCGTTGAAGTTTGCCACGCCGCCAATACGACCATTCGACGCCAGCAACCCCATCAGGGCAAAGGCGGTCTGGGATTTGCCCGAACCGGATTCACCCACGATACCCAGCGTCTCCCCTGCTTTAAGGCTGAAGTTCAGGTCGTTTACCGCCGTCACGTCGCCGTCTGGCGTGGCAAAAGTCACGCGTAAATCTTTCACATCCAGCAGCAAGCCTGATTTCTGCTGCTGCGGGGCGTTAACCATTTCAATCGTGCTCATGGCATCACTCCTTAGCGGTCTTTCGGGTCGAGGGCATCACGCAGGCCATCGCCGATAAAGTTGAAACAGAACAGGGTTACCACCAGGAAACCCGCCGGGAACAGCAACAGCCACGGAGAAACTTCCATGGAGTTGGCGCCATCGCTTAACAATGCGCCCCAGCTGCTCAGCGGCTCCTGGGTACCCAGACCGAGGAAGCTCAGGAATGATTCAAACAGGATCATGCTTGGCACCAGCAGCGAGGCATAAACCACGACCACGCCCAGCACGTTCGGCACGATATGACGCACGACGATGTTCGCGGTTGACACGCCACCGACCTGCGCCGCTTCAATAAACTCTTTGCGTTTCAGGCTGAGGGTTTGCCCGCGGACGATACGCGCCATATCCAGCCAGGACACCATCCCGATAGCCACGAAGATCAGCAGGATGTTTTGCCCAAAGAAGGTCACCAGCAGGATAACGAAGAACATGAACGGGAAGGAGTTCAGGATCTCCAGCAGACGCATCATCACCGAATCCACTTTGCCGCCCAGATAGCCGGAAAGTGAGCCGTAAAGCGTGCCCAGGACAACGGCAACCAGCGCCGCAGCGATGCCGACCATCAGTGAAATTCGCCCACCGATTGCCACGCGAACCAGCAGGTCACGGCCGGATGAGTCGGTGCCGAAATAGTGACCTGAGGTCATGTCCGGGGCGCTGGACATCATGCCCCAGTCGGTATCGAAGTAGCTGAACTGTGACAGCATCGGTGCCAGGGTGACGAACAGCGCAATCACCACCAGCACGCAGAGGCTTGCGACCGCTGCGCGGTTATGCATAAAACGACGGCGGGCATCCTGCCAAAGGCTACGGCCTTCGACTTCCAGTTTTTCACTGAAGTGTTCCAGCGCCTCGCTGTTTTTCTTACTCAACATCATGGCGAACTCCAGTGTCAGTAACGGATTTTCGGATCGATAACGGCATACAGCACGTCAACAATCGCGTTAAACAGAATGGTCAGCGCACCAACCAGAATGGTCAGGCTCAGGACGAGAGAGTAATCACGGTTCAGCGCACCGTTCACGAACAGCTGGCCAATGCCTGGCAGGCCGTAAATCGTCTCGATAACCATTGAACCGGTGATGATCCCGACAAATGCAGGCCCCATGTAGGAGAGCACAGGCAGCAGAGCCGGCTTCAGCGCATGGCGGAAAATGATGCGGCGCATCGGCAGGCCTTTTGCCCGCGCGGTACGAATGAAGTTGGAGTGCAGCACTTCAATCATCGAGCCACGGGTGATTCGTGCAATGCTGGCGATATAAGCCAGAGAGAGTGCAACCATCGGCAGGATCATGAATTTCAGCGCCCCGCCGTTCCAGCCGCCGCCGGGCAGCCAGTGCAGCGTGATGGCGAATATCATCACCAATAATGGTGCGACCACGAAGCTCGGGATAACCACCCCGGTCATCGCCACCCCCATCACGGCGTAGTCCCATTTCGTATTTTGATTCAGCGCGGCAATCACCCCGGCGCTGACGCCCAGAATGACCGCGAGGAAAAAGGCCGCAAAGCCTAATTTGGCCGACACAGGGAAGCTTGCCGCCACCAGGTCGTTCACGGAGTAATCTTTATATTTGAATGACGGCCCAAAATCGCCGTGCGCCAGCTGCTTCAGATAATTGAAGTACTGGACACCGATGGGATCGTTCAGATGGTATTTCGCTTCAATGTTCGCCATGACTTCTGGCGGCAGCGTACGTTCCCCGGTGAATGGACTGCCCGGCGCAAGACGCATCATAAAGAAGGAAATGGTAATAAGAATAAAGAGTGTCGGAATCGCTTCCAGACAGCGACGTAATATAAATTTCAACATTGCCCGTACCTTCTGGCGTGTGCCTTTTACATGTCCCGACAGTCAGGCTGCGCGGTCATGCGATAGTGCGTGGAATAAGACACAGTGGGGCAACTTGACGCTGCCCCACGGATTGCCATTAATGCTTAATGATGTACAGATCTTTGGTGTAGATATTGTCCATCGGATCTTTACCGGTGTAACCGCCAACCCATGGTTTCACCAGACGGGCGTTCACATAGTAATAAACCGGAACAATCGCTGAGTCTTTGCCCAGTTGCTGTTCTGCTTTGTCGTACAGCGCGGAACGCTGCGCTTCATCAGTCACCTGCAGGGTCTGCTTCATGATCGCATCAAACGCCGGGCTCTTATAGTGCGCGGTGTTCATGGAGCTGTCAGAGAGCATGGTGTTCAGGAAGGAAGTCGGTTCGTTGTAGTCCGCACACCAGCCGGCACGCGCAACGTCATAGGTCCCCTGATGACGGGTATCCAGGAAGGTTTTCCACTCCTGGTTCACCAGCTTCACGTCCACGCCGAGGTTTTTCTTCCAGATAGAAGCGGCGGCGATAGCCAGTTTCTTATGCAGATCGGAGGTGTTGTACAGCAGGTTGAAGGTCAGCGGCTTATCAGCCGTGTAGCCTGCTTCTGCCAGCAGTTTTTTCGCTTCCGCGTTACGCTGTTCCTGGGTCAGTTTGAACCAGTCTGGTTCGGTCAGCTTCGCGCCATCGGTGTACGGAGGGGTGTAACCGTAGGCTGGCAGGTCGCCCTGCGCTTTCACTTTATTGGTGATGATATCGCGGTCCAGGCCCAGCTTCAGGGCGGTACGCACGCGAGCATCGGTGAATGGCGCTTTCTGGTTGTTGATTTCGTAGTAGTAAGTACACAGATACGGGTCAACGTGAACTTCGGTCGGGATCTCTTTTTTCAGCTTCTGGAACAGCTCAATCGGCAGGTTGTTATAGGTCATGTCGATTTCGCCGCTGCGGTAACGGTTTACGTCCGTCACTTCAGAAGAGATTGGCAGGTAGGTGATCTGGTCGATAACGGTTTTTTTGTTATCCCAATAGTTCGGGTTGCGCTCCATCACGATGCGCTCGTTCACCACCCAGTCTTTCAGCTTGTAGGCACCGTTGGTGACGATATTGGCAGGCTGAGTCCACTTCTCACCGAATTTTTCGATGGCGGTTTTGTTCACCGGGGACATCGCCGGGTTCACCAGCAGCTTGTAGAAGTAGGGAACCGGCTCACTCAGGGTGACTTCCAGGGTGTGATCGTCAATCGCTTTTACGCCAAGATCGGTGGTCGGTTTTTTGCCGTCGATGATTTCATCAACGTTCAGGATGTGACCGTACTGCGGGTAGCTTGCATACGGGGACGCGGTTTTCGGGTCCACCAGACGCTGCCAGCTATAGACGAAATCTTGTGCCGTTACCGGCTCACCGTTGGACCATTTTGCGTCTTTGCGCAGGTGGAAGGTCCAGACTTTAAAATCTTTGTTGTCCCAGCTTTCAGCAACGCCCGGGATCGGGTGACCGTCTTTGGTCGAGGTAATCAGCAGGCCTTCAAACAGGTCGCGGCTGACGTTGGCTTCCGGTACACCTTCAATTTTGTTCGGATCCAGCGACTGTGGCTCTGCGCCGTTGTTACGGATCATAGTCTGCTTATCTGCCAGATTAACGCCCGCAGGAACGTCTGCAGCCATTGCATTTCCTGCGATAAGTGCAGCTAAAACACCCGCTGCAATGAGGCTTTTTTTTGTGATGATGGACATTGTGTTGATACTCCGCTCATTATAATTACTGGCTTGTGCCAGCCTGTTTAATCCCCGAAGGGTTTCCCGTACCGCGCAGGAGTGAAAGCGCGTGTCGGGTTGTTACTGCCTGCTATCACCGACTTCATTATTACGGTCACTCTTTTTCGGCAACCTTACGTCGATTCTTTACGTTATCCCCCCTGTCGGGATAACCGGTGTTCTTTTCACGTCAGGAGAATTATTTGGAAATTATTCTCATCCCCGTGTTTTGTGTTGCGAAATGCCTGCGCGGAAAAGTATCAAATGCATTTCCCGCCCGCCAATACATTTTGCAAATTTGTTAACTAATTCTCTTTTGTGGCCAGAACTTCGAATGAAACCTGGCGATATCCGCAGCAGTACTAAAAATTTAATTTTTTAATATCAATCATTTAAATCTGTCACTCTCCAAAGCGCTCGAAGCGGAGTGCTTGCGATGGCTTTTTACACAAAAATTTAACAATTGATTATTATTTAGCACATTCCACTGCGTTAGAGGTGAAATTACTAATATCATTTCGATTATCACACATCAAGCGTAACAGTATCATGTAATAGAAATAACATTGTTACGTGTGCAACTACCTGGGCGGGATGCTTATAATGCATTGATTGTAATGATTTTATCTAAATATAAGGCAATGTTATTGCTGACGCCTTTATCAGATTTTTTGATATGTTTTGCTATAGGATGAAAGAAAAGCGAGGCCAGTGCGGCCTCACTTCAGGGGAGAGTTACGCGAGCAGGCCAGGGAAGATGGATTTGATGCCTGCGACGATAAATTCGATACCCAGCGCCATCAGCAGCAGGCCCATGATACGGGTGATAACGTTGATGCCGGTTTGCCCAAGCAGGCGCACCAGCCAGGGTGCGATGCGGAACAGGCCCCAACAGCAAAGCGCGAACAGCGCAATCGCCACCGAGAAACCAATCAGGTGTGCCCAGTTGTGATAACGGGTTCCCCAGACGATGGTGGAACTGATGGCCCCAGGCCCCGCCATCAGCGGTAATGCCAGAGGAACAACACCGACGCTTTCGCGAATCGCCGTTTCTGATTTTTCCTGCTTGTTTTGCTTATCCTCACCGAGTTTCCCGCTGATCATCGACATGGCAATAGTGACCACCAGAATCCCGCCCGCAATGCGGAAGGAGTCTATCGATATACCGAAAAGCTGGAGGATGCCGTCACCGAGGAACAGTGAAGTCCATAAAATGATGGCAACGGAGAGGTTAGCCGTCAGGTTAGTTTTATTGCGCGCGGGTGCCGTCTGATAACTGGTCATACTGATGAACACCGGGATGATGCCCACCGGGTTTACCAGCGCAAATAAACCAATGAAAAACTTCACGTATGTTGGAAAATCGAACAACGATTGAATCACGGTAACCCCGCGCCCTCATCAAAAGTGGTAGTTGACGTACAGTCATCATGGAAAACGCGCTGAAGATACGCTGTTTGGCGCTATTCTTCACCACAATTCTACTCAAAAACACGTCCGGCAGACGTTGTTATGTATCTGTTTAAATTATGCTAATGTTATTTCAGTCCGAAAGTACGATCTTTTAACACTTGATACAATCCGCTAAAACCGGCCTGCTGAAAGGAGTCAGCTTGGTGTAATCTTGATTTAGATCACGCAATTCGTACTCAGAAGTGGGTAATCTTGATGTCGCACCAGGGAGTAGCCCGGTTCCCTAACCGGGTGTAATGGAAGGCTCTTTTAGTAAGTCAGTGGATTGAAGGTCGTAGGTAACCTGTTGGTTTTATGGCGTTTACGCAAGCTGGCGACCGTCTGTCTATACTGTCGTATCGCACAGCTGATTTACTAAAAAAGTTTAACATTATCCAGGAGAGCATTATGGCTGTTACTAACGTCGCTGAACTGAACGCACTCGTCGAGCGCGTAAAAAAAGCCCAGCGTGAATATGCCAACTTCACCCAAGAACAGGTTGATAAAATCTTCCGCGCCGCCGCTCTGGCTGCTGCAGATGCTCGAATCCCTCTCGCGAAACTGGCCGTTGCCGAATCTGGCATGGGTATCATCGAAGATAAAGTGATCAAAAACCACTTTGCTTCTGAGTATATCTACAACGCCTATAAAGATGAGAAAACCTGTGGTGTGCTGTCTGAAGACGACACATTCGGGACTATCACCATCGCAGAGCCAATCGGCATCATCTGCGGTATCGTACCGACCACCAACCCAACTTCTACTGCTATCTTCAAATCGCTGATCAGCCTGAAGACCCGCAACGCCATCATCTTCTCTCCACACCCACGTGCTAAAGATGCGACCAACAAAGCGGCCGACATCGTTCTGCAGGCAGCTATCGCTGCGGGTGCACCAAAAGATCTGATTGGCTGGATTGACCAACCGTCCGTAGAACTCTCTAACGCCCTGATGCACCACCCGGACATCAACATGATTCTGGCGACCGGTGGCCCAGGCATGGTTAAAGCTGCATACAGCTCCGGTAAACCTGCTATCGGCGTAGGCGCGGGTAACACCCCGGTTGTTGTTGATGAAACCGCAGACGTGAAACGTGCTGTCGCTTCCATCCTGATGTCTAAAACCTTCGACAACGGCGTAATCTGTGCTTCTGAACAGTCCGTCATCGTTGTTGACTCTGCTTATGCAGCCGTTCGCGAGCGTTTCGCTTCCCACGGTGGCTACATGCTGCAGGGCAAAGAGCTGAAAGCCGTTCAGGACATCATCCTGAAAAATGGCGCGCTGAACGCGGCAATCGTCGGTCAGCCAGCAACCAAAATTGCTGAACTGGCAGGCTTCACCGTACCAGCAGACACCAAAATTCTGATTGGCGAAGTGACCGTTGTTGACGAATCTGAGCCGTTCGCTCACGAAAAACTGTCTCCAACTCTGGCCATGTACCGCGCCAAGAACTTCGAAGATGCCGTGGTCAAAGCAGAAAAACTGGTAGAGATGGGCGGTATCGGCCACACCTCTTGCCTGTACACCGACCAGGACAACCAGCCAGAACGCGTTAAATTCTTCGGCGACAAAATGAAGACCGCGCGTATCCTGATTAACACCCCTGCTTCTCAGGGTGGTATCGGTGACCTGTACAACTTCAAACTCGCACCTTCCCTGACTCTGGGTTGTGGTTCCTGGGGTGGTAACTCCATCTCTGAAAACGTTGGTCCAAAACACCTGATCAACAAGAAAACCGTTGCTAAGCGAGCTGAAAACATGTTGTGGCACAAACTTCCGAAATCTATCTACTTCCGCCGTGGCTCCCTGCCAATCGCGCTGGATGAAGTGATTACCGATGGCCACAAACGTGCGCTGATCGTGACCGACCGCTTCCTGTTCAACAACGGCTATGCAGACCAGATCACCTCTGTTCTGAAAGCAGCTGGCGTTGAAACTGAAGTATTCTTCGAAGTTGAAGCTGACCCGACTCTGACCGTTGTTCGCAAAGGTGCAGAGCTGGCGAACTCCTTCAAACCAGACGTGATCATCGCTCTGGGTGGCGGTTCCCCAATGGACGCCGCGAAAATCATGTGGGTGATGTACGAGCATCCAGAAACTCACTTCGAAGAACTGGCGCTGCGCTTTATGGATATCCGTAAACGTATCTACAAGTTCCCGAAAATGGGCGTGAAAGCGAAGATGGTTGCGGTCACCACCACTTCCGGTACCGGTTCTGAAGTTACACCATTCGCGGTTGTAACCGACGATGCGACCGGTCAGAAATACCCACTGGCTGACTACGCGCTGACGCCTGACATGGCTATCGTTGACGCCAACCTAGTGATGGAAATGCCTAAGTCACTGTGTGCGTTCGGTGGTCTGGATGCGGTCACTCACGCCCTGGAAGCTTACGTTTCCGTACTGGCGTCTGAGTTCTCCGACGGTCAGGCTCTGCAGGCTCTGAAACTGCTGAAAGAAAACCTGCCAGCGTCTTATCATGAAGGTTCTAAAAACCCGGTTGCCCGTGAACGCGTTCACAGTGCAGCGACCATCGCCGGTATCGCGTTTGCGAACGCCTTCCTCGGTGTGTGTCACTCCATGGCTCACAAACTGGGCTCGCAGTTCCACATCCCACACGGTCTGGCCAACGCCCTGCTGATCAGCAACGTTATTCGCTACAACGCGAACGACAACCCGACTAAGCAGACCGCATTCAGCCAGTACGATCGTCCACAGGCACGTCGTCGTTATGCAGAGATCGCTGACCACCTGGGTCTGACCTCTTCCAGCGACCGTACTGCGGCGAAAATTGAGAAACTGCTGGCATGGCTGGATAGCATCAAAGCTGAACTGGGTATTCCTAAGTCCATCCGCGAAGCGGGCGTTCAGGAAGCTGACTTCCTGGCACACGTCGACAAACTGTCTGAAGATGCGTTTGACGACCAGTGTACCGGTGCTAACCCACGTTATCCGCTGATTGCTGAACTGAAACAGATCCTGCTGGATACCTACTACGGTCGTGAGTTCACAGAAGGTGAAGCAGTTGAGAAAAAAGCAGCTGCGCCTGCTAAAGCTGACAAAAAAGCGAAGAAAACCGCTTAACTGAAAGCCTGAATAAAAAACCCGCCAAATGGCGGGTTTTTTTACGTCCAAATGAAGCGCTAAACGTCAGGCTTCTACATTTCCTCTGACGCGCTGCTGAATGGCGCTCAGCGACCCTTCCTGAAGCGCTTCTTTATAATGCTTACGGCAGACGGAAACATAGCGCTCGTTGCCGCCAATCACCACCTGCTCGCCTTCATTATAAGGCCGACCGTCCTGATCGAGACGCAGCACCATGCTGGCCTTGCGCCCGCAGAAACAAATGGTTTTTAGTTCCACTAGCTTATCGGACCAGGAGAGCAAATACTGACTGCCGATAAACAGCTCGCCGCGAAAATCTGTGCGCAATCCGTAGCAGAGCACCGGAATATCAAGCTCATCCACCACCTCAGACAGCGCATAAACCTGTTCACGGGTCAGGAACTGGCTTTCATCCACCAAAACGCAGTGTACAGGCGCCTGGGCGTGCTCTGCAGAGATATCATCAAACAGCGATGTCTGAGGGTTGTAGAGCTTTGCAGGCGATGACAGCCCGATACGGGAGCTGACTTTACCGGCACCAAATCTGTCGTCAATTTCTGCGGTATATACCAGGGTGCGCATCCCACGTTCCTGGTAATTGTAAGAAGACTGCAGTAACGCAGTCGACTTCCCGGCGTTCATTGCTGAGTAGTAAAAATAAAGTTGTGCCATTCGAAGCATCGCCTCAATCGTCGTGATTTAATGGCACAAAGTGTACCATATTCACATCCAATTTCAGCGTATCCGCTCGTGGCGTTGAGCCGCTGAGGCCGCAGAATATTAAGTTAATCTTATCTATAATAACAAACGGATAGATGTTTCCATTCTCGGGTTAACTTAGCTGAGCACCAGAGTAGACGCTTCCTGGGCAGGCCACATTTCGTTTAAGAGTTTCCCCGGGTGATGATTCAGATTCTATTGAATGATGAGAAATTCTCTTTGCGCCACCCGGCTAATACGAAAGGCTGATATTTAGCGCCCTGGATATATAGCCTGTGGGTAAACGGCAAAAAAGGACATAGTTTGTAAGGGTGTTCTTAAGTTTTGCCCAGTCAATATGCACCCAGGATGTGAACTGACGCGTAAAATTTAACTATGCCTTATTATTTATTTCTCATAATAACGGGATATTTTGACTTCCTTACAATCGTCCCTATTGCACATCCGAATTTAACGCTCTATTATTAGCTCAACAAACCACCCCACAATATAAGTTTGAGAATACGACAATGAGCGAAGCACTTAAAATTTTGAACAACATCCGTACTCTTCGTGCGCAGGCAAGAGAATGCACTCTGGAAACGCTTGAAGAAATGCTGGAAAAATTAGAAGTTGTTGTTAACGAGCGTCGTGAAGAAGAAAGTGCGGCCGCTGCAGAAGTTGAAGAGCGTACTCGTAAACTGCAACAATACCGTGAAATGCTGATCGCCGATGGTATTGACCCGAATGAACTGCTGAACAGCATTGCTGCTGCAAGCAAGACCGGTGCAAAAGCTAAACGTGCTGCACGTCCTGCTAAATATAGCTACGTTGATGAAAACGGCGAAACCAAAACCTGGACCGGCCAGGGTCGTACCCCGGCAATCATCAAAAAAGCAATGGATGAGCAAGGTAAATCTCTGGATGATTTCCTGATCTAATCTTTTTCTGGCTTTAGCCATTGTTGAAAATCCCGCTTCGCGGGATTTTTTTTATCCCTCGCATCCCGGATCAAATCCTTCCCCGCTTAATTTTAAAACAAATTTTACCCCAGACAATAAAAAACCGGGGTCTTTTCAGTACCCCGGTTGGCAGGACTCAGTAACGAATTACTTGCCGGTGCCGACGGTCTCTTCCAGCCAGGCCTTAAAATCCGCACCCAGTGAATTATGGCGAATACCATATTCAACAAAGGCACGCATATAGCCAAGCTTATTACCGCAATCGTGGCTCTTGCCTTTCATGTGATAGGCTTCAACCGTTTCTTTCTCAATCAGCATATCGATTGCATCTGTCAGCTGAATCTCATCCCCGGCTCCTGGAGGCGTTTTCGCCAGCAGTGGCCAGATTTCTGCGCTCAGCACATAGCGGCCCACGACGGCAAGATTAGAGGGCGCCACGTCAGCTTTTGGCTTCTCTACAACACCCACCATTGGCACGCTGTCGCCCGGATTCAGCGTCTCGCCTTTGCAGTCAACTACGCCATACGCGGTAACATCGTCAACAGGTTCAACCATGATCTGGCTGGCGCCTGTTTCGTCAAAACGCTTGATCATTTCTGCCAGGTTTTCACGAGACAGATCGGACTCATACTCATCCAGAATCACATCCGGCAGGATAACCGCCACTGGCTCATTCCCGACAACGGGGTGAGCGCACAGTACCGCGTGACCCAGACCTTTCGCCAGGCCCTGACGAACCTGCATGATGGTCACATGCGGTGGGCAAATTGACTGCACTTCTTCCAGCAGCTGACGCTTAACGCGTTTTTCCAGCATTGCTTCAAGTTCAAAACTGGTATCGAAATGGTTTTCGATAGAGTTTTTAGAAGAATGCGTTACCAGCACAATTTCAGTAATCCCTGCGGCAATACATTCATTGACAACATACTGAATTAATGGCTTGTCAACCAGCGGCAGCATCTCCTTTGGAATTGCTTTCGTCGCGGGCAACATCCTGGTGCCCAATCCCGCTACCGGGATTACGGCCTTAGTGACTTTTGAATTTAATGCAGCCATTGAAATCTCCTGAACTGTTCAACTTTTGAACTTGCTCGTTAATTAATAACGCGTTGAGTATATCAGTACCGATTGAGCAGCCTGGTCTGAAAAGGACACGTCAACCTTGAATTAGGATTTTACGCATACAACCTGCCGATAGTACCACCACTGTCTGAAAGCACAGACTTCAATGTCTCTGAATTTAGATTAATTGTTCATTCTGCAGACAACATTAAGCGTAAACGCCCGCCCGCGCCCCAAATTTGGCACTGCCATGATTCGCATCGCTGGCTGATTTGGTTTAAATAAGTATTACCCAAAGTCCCCAGCGGGACTCCATTGCTAATCTGTATTTGATGTTGGCCCGTGTTAAGTGTGCCATTAAGTCCCGCAGAGACGAGGATCAGATTTTTAATTCCGCTATGGTAATACCCAACCAGCAGCGGGAACTGTCCGGGTAGATTGGCCTGACGCAACAATTGATTGACCTGTTTAAGCAGACTCCCTAATTCAGGCAGACGCTGCCCTTCATGCGCGAGCTGCTCTTGTAACAAGCCATTAAAGAGCGCACGAAGAAGAAGCGCGGCTAAAACACCGTTATCCCCTGCTCGCGTCACGTCAAGACAATAAAAAGCCAGATCTTTATCTGAAAGCGGTGCAATATCGAGCACCAGTCCAGGATTATCAGCAGACACAAGTTGACGATAATTGATTCGGCAATGCGAAATACTCTGCTGGACAGGCGGCTGAAGCTCCTGCAGTAATTTCGCCGCCATTGCTGGATTATTCACCAGCGCATCCCAGTCCTCAAATAAGCGCTCTTCCTCTTCCACGCGGGAATTGAACATAGTGGGATACAGGCAGGCAAAAACTGTTTCACGTAGTCGGTTAAGATCCTGAACGGGTTTCAGCAATACATCCTGTACGCCAAGCCGCAACGCCTTGGCAATATCGGCCATGTTTTCGGTGGCAGAGATAACCAGAATCGGCAGCTGCTTCCCTTTGTTACGTATAAATTCGATGAGTTTAAGGCCGTTCATCCGCGGCATGGCGATATCACAGATCATCAAGTCAGGCGTCAGCGTCGCCATTTTTTCCAGGGCATCCACGCCATCTTCAGCCAGGGCGGTGTTAGCGCCCAGCGATGAAAGCCACGAATCCAATAGTGAGCGGAAAACGGGTTCGTCTTCGACGATAAGGATAAGTTTTCCCGCCAATGGCTGCGTCATGTTCTCTCCCCTGGCAGACGATAGATAAATAGTGGCACGCTATTGGTGCTCTCGCCTGTCAGATTTTGCTGAAGTCATCGAAAAAGCCCTAACTCTGGCTACGAACCAGAGGTAAAAGTTCATCCATCTTTTTTTCTACCGAAAGCTGTCCGGCAGCAATGGCTGCGGGGGCGCGGTGAAAATCAAGCGTAGAGATCTGAGGGCAAAAAGGTTGCAACAGAATATCCGGCGGGTCACCCGCCATGCGGTTGCGCTTTAATCGGTTTTCCAGCACCTGTATGGAGGTCGTCATGATCTCCATCGCCGTGGGAGTTATGGCCGTCCGGCGGGATGTCATGCGCCCAAGCCTTGCCCGAACACGTTCGTGCCAGCTGAGCGATTCATCACTTTCTGAAGACTGTGGATCGAGCTGAAGGTTCACTGACAACAGATCCTGTTGCATTAAATGCGCGTCGTGCTGCAAATCGACTGCAATCACGATGTCTGCACCCAACGCTCGTGTGAGTGAAACCGGTACAGGGTTCACAACGGCACCATCCACGAGCCAGTAACCATTGTGCATCACCGGTGACATCAGCCCAGGAATACTGCATGAAGCACGTACGGCTAAATGGAGATCTCCCTCTGTGAACCAGAGCTCACGGCCAGTGCTGAGATTTGTGGCGACGGAGGCAAAGCGGCGTTCACAGGCATCGATATTGTCGACAGGGATTAGATGGCGGAACTGACTAAAGACACGTTCCCCGCGCAGCAGCCCTCCACGTCGCCAGGAGAGGTCCATCAGGCGCAGAACATCCCACGAATTGAAGGAGCACACCCATTTTTCCAGCACCGGCAAACGATCGCAGGCATAGGCTGCGCCCACCAGCGAACCAATGGAGCATCCGGCAACAACGTCAATTTCAATGCCCATTTTCTGCAACGCCTTGATCACGCCGATATGTGACCATCCTCGCGCCGCGCCTGCCCCCAGGGCCAGACCAATTTTAAGTTTTCTCATTCCTGCTGCTGCTGAACCCCATTCCTGTCGTAGCAACCTGGCCACTGCTCGGTTAACATATTTGCCGCCGGCGCAGTTGCGCCTTTCTTTCAACACTCACGGGAAGGCATTTATGCATTCACTTTGCCCCTGCGGCAGCGCTCTGGAGTATAGCCTATGTTGTCAGCGATATCTTTCGGGAAGCGAGCCTGCGCCCACGCCTTCACAGCTGATGCGCTCCCGCTACAGTGCCTTTGTCATGAAGGATGCGGATTACCTGGTCAAAACCTGGCATCCCTCCTGCGAACCTCAGGCTTTTCGCCACGACCTTGAGCAAAGCTTCTCGGGTACCGAATGGCTGGGCCTGACAATTTTCGCGGCTGACGAAGGGAAAACTCCCAACGAAGGTTTTGTCAGCTTCGTGGCGCGCTTTCGTGAAAATAGCAAGAGCGGCGCGCTGATTGAGCGTTCAAGATTCTTAAAAGAAAATGGACAATGGTATTATATTGATGGTACACGTCCTCTAATTGGCCGTAATGACCCCTGCCCTTGCGGCTCGGGTAAAAAATTTAAAAAATGCTGCGGGCAGTAAAGCCGCACAAAGTACAGCAAACACCGTCAACAGGATTTCCCCCGCAATGCACTCACAACAACGTAAAGTGTTGCGTACCATCTGCCCCGATCAAAAAGGGCTGATCGCACGTATTACCAACATCTGCTACAAGCACGAGCTGAACATCGTACAAAACAACGAGTTTGTCGATCACCGTACCGGGCGCTTCTTCATGCGTACTGAGCTCGAAGGCATTTTCAACGATTCCACGCTGCTGGCCGATCTCGACAGCGCATTACCGGAAGGCTCCGTACGTGAGTTGACGCCCGCTGGCCGCCGCCGCGTGGTGATTCTGGTCACGAAAGAAGCGCACTGCCTGGGCGATCTGCTGATGAAAGCCAACTACGGCGGGCTGGACGTGGACATCGCCGCCGTCATTGGCAACCATGACACCTTGCGTCCGCTGGTTGAAAAGTTTGATATTCCCTTCCAGCTGGTGAGCCATGAAGGGCACACCCGCGAAGAGCACGACGCGCTGATGGCTGACGCCATTGATGCTCATCAGCCAGATTACGTGGTGTTGGCAAAATACATGCGTGTTCTGACACCCGCCTTCGTCTCCCGCTTCCCTAATAAAATCATTAATATTCACCACTCGTTCCTGCCCGCCTTTATCGGCGCACGTCCTTATCAGCAGGCCTATGACCGTGGGGTGAAAATTATCGGGGCAACCGCGCACTACGTGAATGACAACCTCGATGAAGGCCCAATCATCATGCAGGACGTTATCCACGTTGATCACAGCTATACCGCTGAAGATATGATGCGAGCCGGACGCGACGTGGAGAAGAACGTCCTCAGCCGGGCGCTGTATCAGGTGCTGGCCCAGCGTGTGTTTGTTTACGGGAACAGAACGATCATTCTTTAATCGACTTTCAAATGAATTGGTTAGGTTTCCGTCTCTGCGGATAAAAATCAGGCAACCAGTTGGTTTTTATCCATGGAGAGCTTTACAGGGGCGCATCATTTGATATGATGCGCCCCGCTTCCAACAGAAGCGGGCCAGTAAAAGCAATGCCCCTGGCGGGGTTCCCGAGCGGCCAAAGGGAGCAGACTGTAAATCTGCCGTCATCGACTTCGAAGGTTCGAATCCTTCCCCCGCCACCATTATTCACTACGGGAACGTAGTAACCCCGATGAGTTAATGCGAAGTTTGCACTTATCGGGAAGGGTGAGAACCTTCGACTAAGGTTCGACTCTTGCGACAGCAAGAGAACGTTGCCAAAGGCAACGGCCCGAAGGGTGAGGAGCGAAGCGACGAATAATCCTTCCCCCGCCACCATCAAAAGTATTACGCTCAAGCAGTTCATACCCCTGGCGGGGTTCCCGAGCGGCCAAAGGGAGCAGACTGTAAATCTGCCGTCACTGACTTCGAAGGTTCGAATCCTTCCCCCGCCACCATCTCGCATAAATCATCCATCGCAATATCAGCGCCAAAGCTAATTAGTTCTCCGCATGGGGAAGGATGAGAAGCTTC
>NZ_OBEF01000005.1 GCF_900215375.1 Enterobacter sp. CC120223-11
CTCTCCATGAGGGAGAGGTAACCGACCAGAGCCGCTTTTGAATTTCCCCCTCTCCATGAGGGAGAGGGAACCGACCGGAGCCGCTTTTGAATTTCCCCCTCTCCATGAGGAAGAGGGTCGGGGAGAGGGGGGAAAAGCGCGCACCGTGCTTTACTGCCCCGGCGGAATATCCGTCACGTCCTGACGATCGTCCGTCGCGGCAGGAGCCGGAGCGGCGGCAGGCGCCATCAGCTTATCCCACGTCTCCTGCAATTCCTTCATACTGTACTCCGGCTCGCCTTTCGGCTGCTGAAGAACCAGCGCCATATCCTGGGAGAGCTGCTGGCGAAGATCCTGATTCAGGCTTTCCACCGTCAGAGAGTTAAGGAACTCCTGGCGCAGTTTTTGATACTGCTCCGGCGCGATATCCACCACCTGGTTCTGTAACGCACGCATACGCTGATTTATCAGCAAATTAGTGTCAGTACGGGCATAGGTTGCAAACAGCTTTTGCAGCTCCAGATTCTTCTGGGCGATCAGCGCATCAAACTCTTCTTTCGTCAGCCCTTCTTCGCGCACTGTTGCCAGCTCTTTCGCCACCAGGCCGAGGTTGCGGTTCAGCTTGTCATTCGGGGAATCGACATTTATTGCACACTGCGCGCGCAGATAGAGCACGCGGCAATCAAAACCGATGCCGATATCTTTGGCGTTGCTTTTGCTCAGGTTCTGCTGCACGCGCCAGAACAGCGCCTCACGGGCGAGGTCAGCACGCCAGTAGCGTTGCAGCGCAGCGGATTCACGAATCGGGGCCCAGGGGGAGTCCCACATGATCGCCAGTCTGTCCTGCTGCACCGCGTCGGTCATGATACTGACGGATTTCGTCGGCAACGGGGCCAGCGTCGGTAACGCCGCTGGCGTTTCACGCTTACCTTTCAGCTCACCGAAAATTTTATTGATTTGTTCACCCACGCCGCGGCTGTCAACGTTACCGACGATGATCAGCGTCATCGCATCCGGGGTGTACCATTTTTGATAGAAGCTTTTCAGCTGTTCCGCATCAACAGGCTGTTTAATGGGTTCGGACGGATCGTGCCCAAGCATGGCAGAGCCTTTGAGACGATAGCGCCACCAGCCCTCTTTCGGATCCTGCGGCCAGGTGAGCACCATATCTTCACCGCCGAGCGCGTGAGACACCGCTTCCGGGGTGATATTGAGTTTGCCACTGGCGTCAGAGAGCCAGGTCAGCGCCTCTTTCAGCAGATCGTTGCGGTTGTTCGGCAGGCTCAGGCTGAAAAGGGTGTAATCGTAAGAAACGATGGCTGGCGGCATCGGGTGCTGAGGGTCGATGCCCTGCTGCCACAATGAACGGGCCTGCATCGTCGGTAAACTACCGCTCTGGGACAGAGCAAGGCGTGGGATAAAATGGCTGTAGCCTGACTGCTGCGTCATTTCGTTAAGGGAACCATTGTTCACCTGTAACCGGATTTCAACCCTGTCGCTAGGGCGCTGAGGCGTGGCCAACACCTGCCACTGAAAACCGTTCGCCAGTGTTCCCTGTTGCCATGCCGGGTCCGGCTGGAGCGCTTCTGCTTGCGCATAGCCCGCGGTTGCCATCATCAGCATGCCGCCCGCTATGAGTCGAATTTTTGTGCCCTGCATGTAAACCCCTGAATCAACAATCCTGGTAATGAAGACAACTCATGATCATTTTAATGAGTTAAATACGTCGTTTAGACCGTGCAAAAGATGAAATGTCACACGGGCTACGAAAAATTTGGTCAATTATGCGCAGGAGCCCGCAGTCCATCAAGGGACTACGGGCAGATACGGGGGATAAGTTACGGGATTATGAGGAAATTTCTTGCGTTTTGCTGCTCTGCGCACGGTTATTGAGCGTGTCGTCGAGTTTTTGGGTGTCGAGCTCTTTCACCCATTTGGCGACCACGATGGTCGCGACGCCGTTACCAACCAGATTGGTCAGCGCACGCGCTTCCGACATAAAGCGGTCTATGCCCAGAATCAGCGCCAGGCCCGCGACCGGCAGATGTCCGACCGCAGAAATGGTCGCCGCCAGCACGATAAAGCCGCTGCCCGTCACCCCTGCCGCGCCTTTCGAGGAAAGCAGCAGCACCACTAACAGCGTGATCTGGTGGAAAATATCCATATGGCTGTTGGTGGCCTGGGCGATAAACACCGCCGCCATCGTCAGGTAGATAGAGGTGCCATCGAGGTTAAACGAGTAGCCGGTGGGGATCACCAGCCCCACGACCGATTTACGGCAGCCAAGCTTCTCCATCTTATCGAGCATGCGCGGCAGCGCCGATTCAGATGAGGAGGTCCCCAGCACGATCAGCAGCTCTTCACGGATGTAGCGAATAAACTTGAAGATGCTGAAACCCGTTGCCCGGGCGATAGAGCCCAGTACCAGCACCACGAACAGAATACAGGTGATATAGAAGCAGATAATCAACTGACCAAGCTGCACCAGCGTGCCTACACCGTATTTGCCGATGGTGAAGGCCATTGCGCCGAATGCGCCAATGGGGGCCAGACGCATGATCATGTTGATGATGCCGAAGATGACCTGCGAGAAGCTCTCAATCACGTTGAATATCAACTGGCCCTTATTGCCCAGACGGTGCAGGGCAAAGCCAAACATCACCGCAAACAGCAGCACCTGAAGAATGTTGCCGCTGGCGAACGCGCCGATCACGCTCGACGGGATCACATCCAGCAGGAAGGCCACGACACCCTGATCTTTCGCCTGCGCGGCGTAGACCGCCACCGCCTGCGCATCCAGCGTCGCCGGGTCAACGTTCATGCCCGCCCCAGGCTGCACCAGGTTCACGATAATCAGGCCGATAATCAGCGCCAGGGTACTGACCACTTCGAAATAGAGCAGCGCCACGGCACCGGTGCGGCCCACGGCTTTCATGCTCTCCATACCTGCAATACCGGTAACGACGGTACAGAAGATAACGGGAGCGATGACCATTTTGATGAGCTTAACGAAGGCGTCGCCAAGCGGTTTCATTTGCGCACCCAGCTCCGGGTAGTAGTGGCCCAGCAGAATACCGATTGCGATAGCCGTTATTACCTGGAAATAGAGGCTTTTGAACAGGGAGGTTTTCATAGGATGTCCTTAAAGATAAAACCACAGGCTGAGTAGGTCTTTTGTTCGCCTGCGGCCTTAAAGTAACATCCGCTAAACAATGCAGAAACAAATCATGCATCTAATGTTAAAAAGTTTGAGCTGACTCGCGCAAGCGCGTAAATCACCTATGCGCTTGCATCATCTGTCAGGAGAGTGGAGAGCCAGGTCTGTTCAAATACATCCGGCGCCACCGCGCGGGCAAACAGGAAGCCCTGGGCAATGTCCACGCCAGCCGACTTCAGCCATTCCAGCTGAGCCTGCGTTTCGACGCCTTCCGCGACGATGCTGAGGTTCAGACTGCGCGCCAGCTGGATGATGGCAGACACCATGCTGGTGTCATCCGGCAATGACTCAACAAATATTTTGTCGATTTTGAGGATATCCACCGGCAACGATTTCATGTGCTGGAGCTGACGCAGCCCTGCATAGCCCATACCAAAATCATCCAGCGCAATCTCCACCCCGGCATTGCGCAGCGGACGCAGAATGGCGACGGCGGCTTTCGGGTCGTCAATCCGCCGGCTTTCCGTCACTTCGAGCACCAGCGTGCCGGGAGCGATACGGTAGCGGTTCAGCAGTTCGAGCATGTCGGCCACCATATCGTGATGCAGCAGCTGCAGGGCCGAAAGGTTAACCGACAGTGGCATCATAATGCCGCGCCCCTGCCAGGCCGCGAGCTGGCGACAGGCTTCTTCCAGCACCCAGTAGCCAACGGTGATCATCAGACCGCAAGATTCAATCCGCTCAATCAAATCCGCAGGAAGCTCCCAGTTGCCGCCCGGCTGGCGAATACGTAGCAGCACTTCCGCACTGCACACTTTTCCGCTGGCGATATCAATCTGTGGCTGCAGCCAGACCGCAAACTGCTGATTGTCGAGAGCGGAAAGAATATCGCTCTCTTCGGTCAGCCGCTGCTGGGCTTTTTCCATCTGCTCAGGGTCGAAAAATTCAATCTGATTCTTGCCCTTGCGACGGGCAGTGAAGGCGGCGGAGACTGCCCGGCGATAAAGCTGCTCTGCGCTCAGGTCACCGTGGAACATGGCAATCCCGATGCTGGCGCTTGGGCGAAGCTGGATACCCTGAAGGGGCAGTCGCTCATTTATGATAGTGAGTACTTGCTGACCTAATGTGATGGCGTGCCACGGCTCTTTTACGCCGTGGGCCAGAATCGCGAAGTCATAAGCGCTAACCTGTGCCAGCACCATCCGCGGCGAAATCACCGATTTGAGTTTTTCCGTTAGCGTCAGCAACAGCATCTCACGCTGGCTCTCCTGCAGCACGCCCGCGGTGTCCTGTAAGGTTTCACAGGCAACGATCATTAACGCTGTGGTTTTCTTATGCGCGACGGTCTGCTCAAGCAGCGCCAGCAAAAACGACTTGTTCGGCAGGAGTGAAACCGGGAAGTGCGTGGAGTGGCTGCTCAGCTCTTCGTGATGCCGCAGAATGATTTGCTGATTGCGATTATAGCTGCGTGCGAGCAAGCCCAGTTCGTCATCGTGATGCAGACGCGGCACCGTCAGCTGATGACCAACGCGTTCCTGCGGCGACAAGTCGTGCAGCTCGCGCGCCATGGCGCGCAATGGACGCACAATCAGCCGGTTAATACACCAGGTGATCGCCACGGTCAGCATTAAAACCAAAAGTAAGTAAGCGGTCACTAACGTCGCAAGTGAACTCATGACAAACTTATATGAACGCCAGGAGTCCGACTGCAGCACCAGGTAAGCCAGAGGCTGCGGGTTGGCCGGTCGCTCCAGCGAATAAAGGGGCAGCGAAATCTGCACCGGCAGCTCGAACAGACGAGTCGCCATCACCGGCACCGGCCGCTCCTCAATAAAGCGCATCCGCAGCGCCTGGAACTGATTCGGCAGCACCACGTCAGCGCGACTGACGATCCCGGCGGGATGAATCCGCCCCAGAATCATTTCTGCTTCGGGAATGTCCCCTTTCAGAATCGCGGCCGAGAGCGGCTCGCGCACGGCTCTGGCCACGCTTTCCAGCTGAGTGGCAGTGGCATAACGGTTTTGTTGCACAAAATGGAACATCAAAATGGAACAAAAGACCAACACGAACACCATGGTGACACCTGCCACCATGGCCATTTGTTTAATTGTGAGTGAGCGACTGACGCGCAAAAGAACTCTCCCCAGAGTAAAACGCCCTCAGGCGCACCACGATAACGCCGGGGTAGCATATTTGAACCCGGCGTTACGTGATTTTCGCCACATTATACGCTAAGAGATTGCGCATCGGGATGGCAGAAACGTATTTCAGGTGAATCTGCTTACCAGTCCGCATAAGGAATTAGCGGCTGCGGTGGCAGATCCATATCGCCCTGCCAGCCCGCGGCGGAATAACGCACATACAGCAGCGCATGACTTGGGGTGTAATCCTTCGCCTGCTGAATATCTATTGCCGCACCGATAAACCAGTTTGAGGTCACGCGCCGCTCGATGAGCGCATGGGCCGTGTAGCCGATACCATTACTGCTGCTGCCTCCATCGACGGTATCACCGCCTTCAAAATTGGCGGGCAGCAGATTTTGCAGCGGGTAACGCGCCTGGTCGTTGGTTTTCGAATGCGACCAGGACACCGACCCGCCAAGCTCCCAGGACCAGTTTTCCGTGCGCTGACGCCAGTTCACCGGTACCGCAAACGACAGATACTGCTGCGGACTGTAATAGCCGCCCTGGCCCAGCGTATAGCCGCTGAGGTCTTTGTCGTAGTGCCAGATCATGTTGTTCAGGCCCACGGTGACCCGGCGGTCGTTTTCGTTGATGACTTTGTAGTAGTAGCCTGCCATCCAGCGAGCACGCCAGTTATCTTCCACGTTTTTGCCCGTCAGCGTGTCGGCGCTTAACGATGCCCAGACGCCATTGGCTTCGCCTTTGTCGTAGCTCAGGCTGACGCCGCCGCCGTTGGCGCGCACGCCGCCCCAGGTCGTGCCGGTGTTAGGGTCTTTCTGACCGCCAAACGCCAGCAGCGAACTGGAGATCGGACGACGGTGGCCTTCCACCGTGTAGCCGAGGGAGCCGATGCTGTTGCTGTAGCTCAGACCGCCGACCACGTCCACCACGTCGAAGCCCATCGGCGTGGTGCCGATGTCCATGTCCCAGGTATCGTTGCGCCACCCCACCGCAATACTTGCGCCCCTGTCGCTCTGGCTCTTGTCGCCGCTGTAACAGGTCAGCTCAGAACAAGTCCCCCACCTCGGCGAATAGCCACCGTCGCTATTGGTGGAGAAAGTCCCGGCGTTCATGTTGACGTAGTCGCTGCGGAAGAACATCCGCCCATCCGCCAGCGGGGCGTCCGCCTGAAGCATGGTGGTGTGTGCTTTGAGATCCGAATAACCGCCGGTACCGCTCGAGCCCCAATAATCGTGCTCCAGCGTGACGTTCACGTCCTGCTGGCGATAGAGATCGGCCGCATCGCTGCGCAAGCCGCGTTTGAGCCAGTCGTCTTTTGGATCGTTGCGGGTCAGGCGGGTAAAACTGTCGTTGTCCTGCGGACGGGTCGGCGTAATGCCTGCCGCCACCATTGCATCTTTGTAGCCTTCCAGCGCCTGTTGCGGGGAGCCATTCTCGACCTGGAAACGCGAATTATCGCGCAGCACCAGCGCGCTCTCCATTGAGGCGGGCTGCGCTTTGGCCTGCGGCACAATGCTGCTAAAGATTTGCTGCGCTTTCGCGTTATCGCCGACGCTGGCATCCACCAGTGCGACACGGCGCTGGGTGTTAAGGGACGGAATCTCACCTGCGGCAGGCGCTTTGATCTGCGCCAGCTGTTCGCGGGCGGCGGCCTGGTTGCCGTCGGCAGCATACACTTCCGCAAGCCCCAGACGTGCGTCGTCGTTAGTGGCGTCTTTCGCCAGCACGGCGTTGTATTGTGCGATGGCGGTGGCGGTGTCGCCACGCTGCTGCGCCCAGTCCGCCTGCGTTAAATCGAAGCGCGTGGACGCTGGCTGCTGTTTTAGCAGCGCAATGGCCTGATCTTCATGGCCGTTGTCGCGCAGCAGGTTCGCTTTTTGCAGGATCTGATCGGCCTGTAAGCGGTCGGCCAGCTCCTGAATATTGCTGTTCCACTGACTTTTCGGAAGCTGGTTGAGGTGCGACAGCGCCGCCATATCCTGTCCGTTACCGGAGAGGTACAGGCTGTAGGCGTATACCTGATCCGGATCGCCCGATTTTTTGCGGGCCAGATCCAGCATCAAATTGTCAGCTTCGCTGCGCTGCCCGGCGCTGGAGAGATCTTTTGCCAGGCGATACGTCACCCACACATCACCAGGGTTAAGCGCCAGCCTGCGACGCTGAATCTCAGCGGCCTGCGCCCACTGCCCCTGATTTTCCAGCGCTTCGGCCTGCTTCGAGAGCCTGTCGTTGGTCAGGCTGCGCTCAATGTCATCAATGCTTTTACGCTGGCTGGCAGAGAGCCCGTCGATAAATGCCGTCGCTTTTTCGGGCGACTCGGCACGGTAAATATTGGCGAGCCCACGAACGGCATTGCTGTTGCCGCGATCCAGACGCATCGCCTGCTGATAATAGCGCTCTGCCGCTGCGGTATCGTGACGCGCCATCGCCACATCGCCAAGCCCCAGCACCGCGTAACTGTTGCTGTTGTCCACGCGCTGCGCCTGCTGATAAAAGCGCTGAGCCTGATCGAGATTGTTAGTCTTGAGTGCCGCATCCCCTTTGCGAATCAGCGGCCAGACAATTTCCCAGGTCTGCGGCTGGCTGGCAGCCACTTTTACCGCTTCCGCCGCCTTCGCCTGCTGTTCAGCTTTGGCATGGAAAACGGGGTCGGCGAGCTGTTTTTGTTGCTCTGCCAGCTGCCCACGCGCTTCATCGGCCAGTTCACCCGTGGTAAAGAGCGTCAGGAAACGCTGGAGAGATTTTACGCTGCCGTCACTGACCGGCTGGTTCTTGATTTGATCGTACCAGATGTCCGCCGCGGTACCGCGTCCAGCGCTAGACTTTGCCATCTGCTGGAGCACCGCATAACCTTCATCGTTGCGGTTATCCCTGAACAGCATTTTGGCGAGCGTCGTCTGGAGCTGCACGTTGCCCGGCGACGTTGCATTCAGGGCTTTGAGTTTGTTCACCGCTTCATTGTGGCGAGCCGGTAAACCCGCCACGGCCGTCCAGTACTCCACGGCGATGTCGCCGTCTGGCGGCGTGCCGTTGAACAACTTGTCATAGAGGGCAATCCCTTCCGGGATATGTCCGGTGGTCACCTGAAGACGTGCCTGCTGCAAGGCCTGACGGCCATCACCGCTGGAGAGCTGCATTTCGCTTAGCGAGGTTTTATAGGCATCAGACTGCGGTGCCAGCGTCTTCAGGCGTTCAAGCTGCTTCTTCGCGCTGGCGGTATCGCCCTGGCGCAGCGCATAGCGCATGCGAGCGGCAATCACCTGCGGGTCATCCGGTGCAATCAATTCCAGGCGATACAGCGACTGACGCACGAGATCGTCACGCTTGGCGGACTCGCCCAGGCGCACTTGATCGAGCAGCTGTTGTTGTGCCGACGTTTCGGCATGCGCGAAGGGCATCAGCGCCATGCCGAGCGAGAGACTGAGTAAACTTAATGAGAACTTACGCATTCCTGGCCCCAGTCAGGTAGAAGTTCACCGCGCGCGGTGAAACGGAAACGATGCTGATCCCATCCTTGCCCGAACAGGGTCAAAACATAGCTGTAATAGGCGTCATTGCCGGGGAATTGATCGGCGACGCGCTGGCGCTGTACCGCCTGCGCGTCACGATTTTGCAGAAACGGCAGCAGCGAGGCCGAGAAGCCTACCGGGCCGTCACCCTCCACCTTCCCGGTGGCAATATCGATTTTTTCAGGCGCTATCCCCGCCTTTGTTGTTTGCGCCGCCATCGGCCTGAACTTCGCCAGCAGCCGCGCCTTGTGCGGATCGGCATCGTTAAGCATGCCAGCCCACAAATAAACGCGGATGGCGTCGTAGCTGCCGATAAACGTTTTATCCTGCTTCAGCTGCCAGCCTTTTTTCTTATCAAAGCGCACCCAGTTGGGTGAATAACCTTTCGGCGCGGTTTCCAGCAGCAGGCGCAAATTGGTGGCCTGCAGCGCATTCCACGGCGCGCCGAAGCGCACGAAATAGCTCGCCAGCTGCGGCGGGAGATAGCTCGGATTAAAGCGCCAGCCCTTGTCATCGACAAAACCGACTTTACCCGGCAGCAGCATCGAGCCCAGGCCCGGCACCTTCACCACTTCTTCGCTGACGATACGCGACAGCAGCGCTTTGCCGACTTCAGTGTAGCGCGGAATATTCCACAGCCGCCCCGCCTCCAGCAGCGACCAGGCAATCCATACGTCGGCGTCTGAGGCGGAGTTACTGTCAATAACGGCCCAGCTATCACCCTCTTTTTTACCCCACAGCCAGCCGGGCAAATGCGCTTTCAAATCGCCCTCTGCCAGGTTGTTCTGCGTCCAGTCGAGCAGAGACGCAAAGGCTTCACGGTCGTTTGCGGCCAGCGCGAAGAACAGCGCGTAGCTCTGCCCTTCGGAGGTGGTAATTTTGCGGGCATCGCTCGGGTCAATCACCCGGCCTTCTTTGCTGATGTAATCCTTTTTAAACTGCTGCCACGCGGGCCAGTCGCAGGCGGCAGAGGCCTGCAATGTGACCAGCGTGAGCAGCGCCAGGCAACCCCGGCGTAAGCCTTTCATCTTTTTTTACTCATCATCCGGATCCAGACGGCGGCGGCTCAGGATACGCAGCAGACGCCACAGCACCCACGCCAGCAGCACTACGCTCAGGGCCGCAAGAATCGACAGCAGAATTGGGTGATTGGAGAGTGCAAACCACACGCGCTCGTACCACGGAAGATGACCCACGTAATAAACGTCACCTACACGCAGGCTGTTCACGCCGGACTCACGGATCACCGACACGGAGCCAAACATTGCCGCACGCTTGCCGCTGTCGTTCAGCGCCCCATTGAGTAACTCAAAACCGCGTTTGCTGTCGGCCATCAGGGCGATCACGCTGCGCTGATCGTGGTACGGCGACTGGAAACCGATAATTGCCGCCATCGGGCCTTTCGAACCAACCGTGGCCTGGGCCATTGGCATGCGTTCGTTGTCATCCAGCTTCACGGAAGCCAGTTCGTTCTGGCGCGACGGGGTTTTCACCCAGCTTTGCGTGGCATTCACCAGCAGGTCAATGTGCTGATCGTCTTTCAGTTTGTCCGGAATGGCGCCAATGAGCATGATGTCCACGTCATGCTTTTGCATCTCGTTCGGATCGTCCGTCAGCTTCAGGTTCGCCCCTGTCAGGCCCACCTGCCCGCCGATGGTTGCCACGGTATCCAACAGCGTGCTGACCTGACCCTCAGTTGGCGTTTTCGGCATCACGATAAGCGTATCGGAGAGGTCAGCCATACGGCTGAACGGGAAGCCTGCGTTGGCAAACGAACGCAGATCCGGCATCGCCAGGAAGTGATAATAGTTGGAGAAATCGATGGTTGATTCATCGCCAATCACCACGTTGTTTTTGATCGGCTGGAAGGTGATGCAGTTCTCAATGGTGCCACCCGGCATCGGGTTGGTGTACTGGAAGTCAAAACGCATCTGGTTGGTGGCACCCAGACGCAGCGCCGGAATCGACACCTCATTTTTGCCGTCAAGCAGCCCTTGCACAATCGGCAGGCGCAGCAGCAGGCCTTTACGCTCATCGCTACTGCTGAGGCTGTAGGACTGCAGGAACTGGTTGTTGAGGTTGATGTCCATCCGCGAGCTGTCTTTGATGGCCGGCTGGGTATAGCGATATTTCAGATCCATGTCGATGCCGTTGCTGCGCAGCAGATAGAGATCCGGCGGCAGGTTCAGCGACAGGTTAATCGAAGCAGGCTCCAGCCCAGTGGACTGTAACTGTTGCTCATAGGTTTTCAGTTCGCCAAAGGTCACAGGACGGTCGGTATGCACCCAGTTCGGCGCGTCGTAAGGCTTGCGTGCCAGCAGGGATTTCACTTCATCCACGGTGACGGTGTCGCCACGGAACAGGATATTACCGGCGGCAATGCCTTCCGCTGCCTGAAGCAGGTCTTTGTCATCACGCCCGAAGACCACCAGCAGCTTCACATAAGGTTTTTCAGGATCGTTAATCATCTGAATCGTCGGCGCCTTCACCAGCGGATAATCACGCAGGAAGTCCGGACGCTTGTCGTTGGTCGCGAAGACAATGGCGTTCTTGCCTGGCAGCTGGTTGTACAGCACCGGGAAGGTCTGCCCGCGCCAGCCTGCTCGTGCGCCGAACCAGGAGGCAACAATGGCCGCGGCTTTTTGCTGAGTGCTGTCTGGCACGCTTGCAAAGACAATTGGCAGATTGAGCGGGCGATTGTCACGCGCGTCAAAGAACGGGATCGGGAAGTGGGACAAATCGTTCTTCACGTTCAGCTGCTGGAAGGTCAAATCCAGTGAAGTGTTGCGCGCCACGTCCAGCCACAGCGTAGTACTGGCCGGGTTTTCACACACGTCACGGTAGTGGCCGACAAACTCCAGACGCACGTTGTTCAGGTCGGTGATGTACAGCGGATCGACCGGCACCTGGGCCATCACTTTTTTGCCCAGTTGCTCTTTGGTGACCGGCAGTACGCCCATCAGCTCATCATTGAGATAGACCTTCAGCTGCGACTGCACTGGCAGCAGCGACGGCGACGGCGTATAGACGAGGTTCAGCATCGCTTTCGACACCACTTCATCGCTGCGGGTACCGAACTGTACCGAACCGGTTGGGTTTGAGCCTCTCAGTACCATGCTGCCCGGCGCGGGCGCAATCTGTGCAAAGCTGAGCTTAACGTCGCGCGAGGGAGAGCTTTCAACGATCGCAGGGGCGTTGGCGGCATTCGCATCCACCGCCGCAGGATCGATCATCGTTGGATCGGCCGGACTCTGAGCCGCCACTGCCGGGACTGGCGCTGCGGGCGTCGTTGCGGTATCTCCTGCCGAAGCAGGTGCTGCATCCGCTGCCGTTGGCGCGCCCTGTGCGGGTGCTGCCGCAGGGGTGGCCGCCGTGGTTTCTGAGTAAGTTGTCACTGGGGCTAAAGCGCTCATGCCCACAGCCGCTGCGCACATCCAGGAAAGTTTTCTTTTCATCGTATAGTCATCATTGTTGAGCCATTGCCGGTTCACGGAGTGTCTGTACCGCGCTACGCTCCGGGCGACGCGGTATGAAAGAGACAACCCAGGCAACCAGAGAAATAAGCGACCGGAAGATAAATTTCACCGAAGGCGGCGCGAACTCCGCAAGGTGACGATAGCCACGGAACCCCAGCTTCAAAATGTCCAGCATGCTTTCCAGCGGTTTGTCTTCCGGATAGCTGTCCTGCCACAGCGCCCAGGTATCGGCGCGGGCGAACGTACACTGAACAAAATCAATATGCTGCTGCGTCGACATCGGCAGCAGCTTCAGCCCGACCTCACTGCCGAACACACGAGTGACCAGCATCGGGAAGGCGTACTCCTGCTGACCGCGTTTGAGCAGCAGGCTGACCTTCTGCCCTTCCAGCACCTGCGCCTGGCCGTTGATTTTCAGGCCAACACCGCCATCTGAGAAGTCGTGCAGCGTACAAGAGAACAGATGCCCGTCTTCACGGGCAATCGCCGCGGGCATTCGCATTTCGACGCGGTGCGAGCGGCGCACCTGCTTGCTTTCCACCGAAACCGCCACTGCGCCGCCGAGGATAATCAGGTTGTAGAACACCCAGACGATACTCACCCAGACGGTCAGAATTTCATTCTCAGGACCGGTGAAGTGTCGCCAGATGCCCACCCCCACGCCGATCAGATTGAGGATAACCAGCCAGAGATACGGCTTTGAAATGACCCAGTCGACGTACTCTTCTTTGACCAGGCCACCTTTCGCCGTCACGTTAAAGGTGCCGATTTTCGGGTTGATCAGCGCCACAATAGTCGGCGGTGCAATGTACCAGGCCAGCACGGTTTCATAGATTTCACTCCAGAATGAGTGGCGGTATTTGCCCTGAATCTTGGAGTTGGTGAGACTCGCGTGGATCATGTGCGGCAGAACGAACAGCGCAATCATCAGCGCCGGAGCGTAGATGATATAAGCATGCAGCAACAGGAACGCCAGCGGGGCCGTCAGGAAGATAAGCCGCGGCACGCCGGAGAGGAAGTGCAGCATGGCGTTGGCATAACAGATGCGCTGCGACCATTTCAGCCCTTTGCCGAACAGCGGGTTATCCGTACGGAAAATTTGCACCATGCCACGCGCCCAGCGAATACGCTGCCCGATATGCGCGGACAGGCTTTCCGTTGCCAGACCCGCGGCCTGTGGAATGCGCATGTAGGCGGAAGTATAGCCACGACGGTGTAAGCGCAGTGACGTGTGCGCATCCTCGGTAACGGTTTCCACGGCAATGCCGCCAACTTCGTCCAGCGGCCCACGACGGATAACCGCGCAGGAACCACAGAAAAACGTCGCATCCCACATGTCGTTGCCGTCCTGCACCAGGCCGTAGAACAGCGTGCCTTCGTTCGGCGTTTTACGGAAACGTCCGAGGTTGCGCTCGAACGGATCGGGAGAGAAGAAGTGGTGCGGCGTCTGCATTACGCCCAATTTTTTATCCTTCAGGAACCAGCCAACGGTCATTTGCAGGAAGGAGCGCGTCGGCACATGGTCGCAGTCGAAGATGGACACCAGTTCCCCCTTCGCCAGCTTCAGCGCGTTGTTGATATTGCCTGCTTTGGCGTGCTCGTGGGTGGTTCGGGCGACGTATTCCACGCCAACGTCTTTGGCAAACTGGCGGAACTCGTCGCGCCCACCGTCGTCAAGGATCCAGATTTTTAGTTTGTCTTTCGGCCAGTCAATCCCAAGCGACGCGTACACGGTGTTTTTCACCACGTTCAGGTCTTCGTTATAAGTCGGGATAAAAATATCCACCGACGGCCAGAGCGCCATGTCTTTCGGCAGAGGCACCGGCATGCGGTTCAACGGCCAGATAACCTGGAAATAGCCGAGAACCAGCACTATCCAGGCGTAGGTTTCAGCAAACAGCAGCGTCATGCCACACACCAGGCTCACCGGGTCGTTCCAGTTGAGCGTTGAGGTATAGCGCCACCAGATGTAGCGGCAGGAAACCGTCAGCGACAGCACCACCAGCATCAGCGCGGAAAAACGCCCCGGCATGCGGCGCACCAGCAGGGCCACCCCCCACAGGAGCAGCAGGAAGATAAACTGCGACAGCGGGTTAAACGGCTGTGTCACGCAGACCAGCGCCAACAGCAGCGAACAGAACACCACCACGCCGAGAATGATTTTGCGGGTTTTCGGGCTGATGTGCGCCAGCTCTTTTTTGTGGTCGAGATGAGCCGTTTTCTTGCTCATCCTTTCCGGCAAATTTTCCATCCACTGGTGGTAGCGTCCGCGAGCGCCCGTCATCGCCTTCAGCCCTTTCCATTCCAGATTTTTCTTCTCACCCACCGGACGAGTGACCAGCAGCCACAGGCTCTGCAACAGATAGCGCAACGGGTCGAGCGGCCGTGGACGGTGTGAATTGATATGGGGGTAAAGCAGATCGTGATTCGCGCGGATTTGCTGCCAGCGCGGGTGTTCCAGCGGGATCACTATCCACGCCAGCGCCACCCACAGGCAACCCATCGTCGCCCCCAGCCATGAGGCTTTATGCTGACGGTAGTCCTGATAACGCGCACGCAGCCGTGCCCCTGCTTCCGGTGCCAGCAAAAGGGCCGTCAGGCGAATCATGATGACTGCTCCACGCCAGCATGCATACCGGCGTAATGCATCACGCACCAGTTTGCGAGGGTAATCAGCTCCTCCGCCGCCAGCGAATCGCTGCGGTATTCACCCAGCGGCTGTTTGGCGGCCAGACATTCGGCAATGGATTCATCCCGATGGATGGTCACCGGCAGCATTCGCGGCTGACTTTGCAGCCAGATGCGGTAGAGATCGTCCTGAATATGGCTGCCGACACGCAGGTCGTTGATCAGAATGTGGCCGTGTTTGGGCAATACCTGCTGATGCAGGCGAATATGCGAGTTGGCATCCGGGTTAACTATCGTTAATACGTGCTGGCACGCTTCAACCAGCGGCTGCACCCACGGCGTCACTTCATGGGGCAAATCGATAAGCAGCCACTGATGAGGACGTTGTTTTTGAAGCGTGTGAACAATCTCGGCAGCCTGGCTCAAAGGAGACAAAAGTGGAACATTCAGGCGTTCCGTAACCGATAGCTGACCAAAAGGGATAAAATCGAGCTGAGAAGTGTAACGCATCCCGGTATCACGCCACTCTTTATTATCCAGGAGTGCGCGCGCCCAACCATCGCGATGGGCGATATCATCGTTGAAAAAAAAGCGCAGCATGTTGTCCGGGCAGGCATCCATCACGATGACGGACTCACCAAGCATCTGCAATGCCCAACCAAGTGCGGCAGTCAGCGACGTCGTTCCTGTGCCGCCTCGCAGGCCCTGTAAACCCAAAATGGCCATTCCGGCTTCCTTATTTTTGTTCCGCAAACTCTGCCAGCAAAGGCCAACGCTTTAATGCGGCGGCGAGGTGCTCGCGTTGAGATATATCGGTGTAATCTATTTCAGGCAATGAAAAAGCCCGACTTAAAGCCAAAAAATCATTTTGGAAGGTATAACCAGGCGTTGTATCTGATGTTGTCCGGAGTTCATGTTCAGACATTTATTTTAACCCCTCAGCGGACATTGCGTGGTAAGCAATCGGAGATTTCTTTGACTTAAAAAGCCAAAAATCGAGCCCGGCATATAGTGACAGGGTGTCCGATCGGAAAATTCGTTTACATGCTAAGTCTGTTACTCTTTAATTTCAATGTTAGGTTTAATCTGAGCCTTTTGCTAGTAAACTAATAGATAGTCAAATTTGCACACGAGGGACACCGTGGACCCTGTCTTTTCACTCGGAATCCAGTCCTTATGGGACGAAGTCAGCCATATGCCGCTGGGCGGCGTGTGGTGGATGAATGTTGAACGTCGCGAGGATGCCGTCAGCCTGTTGAATCAGACGATTTCGGCACAGCCCTCTGATGCCAAAATTGCCGCCATTACAATGGGGGAGAAGCCGCACAAAATTGTAAAGCTCAATGCATCTCACGGTCCTGAAAAAATACGTCTGTTCAGCATGCCAAAAAATGAAAGTGGTCTATACTCGCTACGCCGGGATCTGCTTTGTTCATTAGACCCGGCAGGCTATTTATTTATCCTGCTGTGCACTGACAATGCCTGGCAGAATATCCCGCCAGAAAAAATCAAGAAATGGCTAAATAACGCCCAGCGATGGGCAAAATACTATCGCTGCACGTTACTCATTCTTAATCCAGGCAACAATACCGACGCACAGCTTTCACTTTTATTGGCGGAATATCAGTCTCTGGCCGGTCTGGCGAGTCTGCGATTCCAGGGTGACAGCCACCTCTTTGATATCGCCTTCTGGGCCAATGAAAAAGGAGTGAGCGCACGCCAGCAGCTGGAAATTAGCTACAAAGAACAGACCTGGCAACTGGCGGAGCAGGAAGAAGCCGTCGTCCAGCCGCGCAGTGATGAAAAAGACGTCCTCAGCACGAATAGTGCCCTCGAAGGTGCCCCGCCGCTGTCGGAATACTGGTCCGTGTATGATACCAATGACGCGGTCTTTAACGCCGCTCGCACGGCTCAGGCTGCCACGGTCGTCTTCTCCGTTGAGCAAACCAGTCAGATAGACCAGCTGGCGCATGACATACATACCCTCCGTCGCCAACGCGGTAGCGCCATGAAAATTGTGGTGCGTGAAATCACCGCCAGCCTTCGCGCTACCGATGAGCGTCTGCTGCTCGGCTGCGGAGCGAACCTGGTCATCCCCTGGAACGCGCCACTCTCCCGCTGCCTGACCTTAATTGAAAGCGTGCAGAAACAGCAGTTCCAGCGCCACGTACCTGAAGATATCAGTACCCTGCTCTCAATGACCCAGCCGCTGAAGCTGCGCGGCTATCAAAAATGGGACATCTTCTGCCAGGCCGTGCACAACATCATGAACAATCCGCTGCTGCCTGCCGATAATAAAGGCGTCATGGTGGCGCTGCGCCCGGTGCCGGGCTTGCGTGTCGAACAGGCGCTGACGCTCTGCCGTCCCAACCGTCTCGGCGATATCATGACCATTGGTGACAACCGGCTGGTGATGTTTTTGACCTTTTGCCGTATCAACGATCTCGACACGGCCCTGAACCATATTTTCCCGCTGCCGACGGGAGACATTTTCTCTAACCGCATGATTTGGTTTGAAGATAAACAGATTACCGCAGAGATCGTGCAGATGCGGGCGCTGACCGCAGAGCGCTGGAATGCGCCACTGTCTCTCACCACCGAAAAGAATACCGTGGTGAACGCCGTCCACGATGGCCGCAGCTGGCGTCGCTTCCCGGAGCCGCATCGTCTGACTGACGCGCAAGGAGAATCGCCTCAATGATGTCCATTGCCGATATTATTCAACTGGTTGTGCTGTGCGCTCTGATCTTTTTCCCGCTGGGATATATGGCGCGCCATTTCCTGCGCCGCATCGAGACAACCCTCCGGTTGATGTTTTTCAGACCCCGTTATGTCAAACCGGCAGGCATTCTGCGCCGGGAAGTAAACGTCAAGGCAAAACAAAACGATGACTAACCCAACTCAAACCGCCGTCTCTTCGTCGCCATTCTGGCAATACTGGCGCGGCCTTTCCGGCTGGAACTTCTACTTTCTGGCAAAGTTTGGCCTGCTGTGGGCTGGCTATCTTAATTTCCACGCCATGCAGAACCTGGTATTCATGGCATTCTTACTGGTGCCAATCCCTAACCGCAAACTGCACAAGCTACGTCACTGGATTGCCATCCCGATAGGCTTCGCCCTGTTCTGGCATGACACCTGGCTGCCCGGCCCGGAGAGTATTATGAGCCAGGGCTCCGAGGTGGCGGGCTTCAGCATGGGTTACCTCATCGACCTGGTGATGCGCTTTATCAACTGGCAGATGGTTGGGCTGTTCTTTGTTCTGCTGGTTGCCTGGCTGTTTTTATCTCAGTGGGTACGCGTCACGGTATTTACCGTCCTTATCATGGTCTGGCTGAACTTTATTACGCTTGTGGGCCCAAGCTTTACGCTTTTCCCCGGCGGTCAGCCAACAGGCACGGTAACCACCACAGGCGCAACCGCGGCAGCAACGGTGGCCACGGCTGATGCCAAACCGGTTGTGGGCGATATTCCGGCGCAAACGGCACCGCCGACCTCCGCCAACCTCAACGCCTGGCTGTCCAGCTTCTATGCGGCGGAGAAAAAGCGGCAGACCACCTTCCTGACCGAGTTACCTGCCGACGCCCAGCCGTTTGAGCTGCTGGTGATCAATATCTGCTCCCTCTCCTGGGACGACATTGAAGCCGCAGGCCTGGCGCAGCATCCTCTGTGGTCACACTTTGATATTGTGTTCAAAAACTTTAACTCGGCGACCTCTTATAGCGGCCCGGCGGCCATTCGTCTGCTGCGCGCCAGCTGCGGTCAGCCGTCACACACCGATCTCTATTCGCCAGCCAGCAAGCAGTGTTATTTGTTTGATAATCTCGCGGCGCTGGGCTTTAAAACGCAGCTGATGCTCGGCCACAACGGCGTGTTTGGCGATTTCCTGAAAGAGATGCGCAACTACGGCGATATGCAGGCTCCGCTGATGGACCAGAAGGGTTTACAGCAGAGTCTGGTCGCCTTCGATGGCTCGCCAGTGTATGACGATCTCGCCGTGTTGCGGCGCTGGAATGAGGGGGAGTTGAAGGAGCCAGGTACCCGTACGGCGACCTTCTACAACACCCTGCCGCTTCACGACGGTAACCACTTCGCCGGGCAGAGCAAAACTGCTGATTACAAGGTTCGTGCCCAGAAGATGTTCGATGAACTCGACACCTTCTTTACCGAGCTGGAAAAATCAGGCCGCAAGGTGATGGTAGTGATGGTGCCGGAGCACGGCGGTGCGCTGAAGGGCGATAAAATGCAGGTCTCCGGCCTGCGTGATATCCCAAGCCCCCACATCACCAACGTGCCAACGGCCATCAAGTTCTTCGGCATGAAGACGCCGCATCAGGGCGCGGCGATTGAAATCGATAAGCCAAGCAGCCTGCTGGCAGTGTCTGAACTGGTGTCCCGCGCACTCGACGGCAAGATGTTTACCGCCGACAGCGTGAACTGGGATGAATACACCAGCAACCTGCCGCAGACCGCGCCGGTATCCGAGAACTCCAACGCGGTGGTGATTCAGTATCAGGACAAACCGTATGTCCGCCTGAACGGCGGCGACTGGGTGCCTTATCCGCAGTAAACGCCTGATGTGAAAAACCCGCCTCGCAGGCGGGTTTTTTATTGTCAGCTATCTCACAAGCATCGCTACTTAGCGATATCCCGCTCGGCAAGCCAGGTCAGCATTTTCAGGCTGGCGGCGTAGTAATCATCTTGCGGGGTGATTTGCGGTTCTCCGGGGTTATCACCGAGAGTGAAATCCCTGACGGCCAGCAGGCCACTGTTCATCGGATAAGGCGAGGTTTCGTTGCTGAGCACGTTCACCCACGCCGGGGTTTGCGCACGCTGAGATTTCTGCCACCAGACTTTCCACGGCGTCAGCAGCGGGCTGTTCGGCTCATACCAGCGGATATAAAGCGGAATACGGATAGCGTCGTAGCTCATGCGCGGCTTCCATTCGTCAGCGGGCTTCATTTTGCCGTCAGCGCTCAGCGCCACCCAGTCCGTAGGAAGATTCGCATTGCCCCAGCCCATTTTGCCGACAAGCTTTTTGCCGTCGCGGATCAAATCTCGCCAGACGACCAGATGGCTGCGATCGGAGAACGCCTGCCAGGCAGGGAAGATAAAGTAGGAGGGATTGAGGTTAACGTGAGTATTCAGGTTGAATCCATGCGCACCCGGCAGCATCACCCGATAACCCGCATAGTTGATCACCGTATATTTCAGCAGCGAACGAGTGATCTCATCCGATGCCGTACCGTAGCTGTTATCCCGCCACTGTTTTTGCGCTTTCAGCAGCGCCCAGGCGATCATCATATCGCCATCAGTCGCATCGTTTTTATCGGCAACAGGGTTGGGCGCAACGGGGTTGTAGCGCCAGTAAAACAGCCCGTTATCCTTGTTTTTCAGCGTGGTATTGGTCCACTGCCAGAGCTTATCGAACGTCTGCCGGTCATCGAGGCTGACTGCCATCAGCATGGCGAAGCCCTGTCCTTCAGTATGGGAAATATTACCGTTGCCGGTGTCCACCACCCGCCCGTCGGGCTGCACAAAGCGGGATTTGTAGGTTTCCCATGCATCGGCGTGGGCAAACGAGGACATCAGCACCGTCATGGCAACAAGCATTCGCACCAGCATAGCGTCACTCTTTATAGAGGGTTATTCATGGATGATAGTAGCGGAACTGCACATCGGCGACGGACCAGACCCGTTCCCGCTGCAGCAGCACGTGCTCTCCACCACCCTGTGCCTGCAGCCATCGGGAGTATAATCCTTCGAGGATGGTACAAAATGCATTGCACCAGCGCATCTGCTGGTCGGCATCACGCCCCACCGGCAGAGCCTGGTGGCGAATCATGATCCCATTCTCACCGGCGTGCAGAGAGATAATGCCCCACTGGAACAGGGTAAGAAAACGGTTAATGTTACCTTCCAGCTCGCCAAGCGTGCCGGACTCCGGCAGTGGCCAGGCCTCAGCCAGCTTCTCGCCCATCTGGCGCAAAAAGGGCTGACTCTCCATCTCACCCGCGTTGCGAACCATGCCGTCTACCATAATGGTCAGCAGATCGAACCAGCCCGCAGGCGTTTGTTGCTGTTGAAACCACGCCAGTGCGGCAGAGGCGGTGTTGTCCGTCATTTTATTTGTCTCCCAACATGTAACGGAAGTAGAGCGCGGCGGTGCTTTCGTTGTAGCTCCCGAAGGTGTCATACCCCACCTGGCCGCCAATGGTCATCTGGTTGTTGACCTTATAATCGGCCCCCGCGCGAACGGTATAACCCACGCCGTTCTCGGTGGTGCCTTTGTAGTACGCCTCTTTTGCAAAGCCGTTCGCCACAGCCGTTTCAAGCTCTTGCTGCCAGCCGGACTGCGTCGGGAAGTACGGACTTTCGTCCTGGCTGTAGGACTGGTAGCCCACGGAGCCGCCAATTTTCATGGTCCAGCTGTCGTACTTCTGAGTCAGGTCTACCGGCAGCGACACGCTGACGTAGTTTTGCGGGCTGAAGTAGCCCCCCTGGCCGAAGGTGAACTGGCTTAAGTTCTTCGAGAAGTCCATGTAGCTCATGCTGAGCCCGGTTTGCAGCGTCTGGTACTCGTCGTGATACGGACGCAGATAGACCCCGGCATTGGCGTTAAAGCTGGTGTTGCTCTCCACGTTCTGACCAAGATAGCTGTAGCCGCCTGCGCCAACGTAGAACCCGGCATCACCGTCGTCGTAGCTCAGCTGGACGTCACCACCGTTTTTGGTCACCTGCCCCCAGGATTTGCCGGAATACTGATCCTTAAGGCCAACATAAGAGAGCAGGCTGTCGGTAATTGACCGACGTTCGCCGGTAAAGATCAGCGACAGATAGTTGGTCAGCTTCGGCGACCACTTCACGCCGCCGACAACCGTGTTGAGATCCTGCCCCAGCGGCGTGCTGCCGATATCCGCCTTATAGTTATCGCCGCTCAGCGCCATGTTCAGCTCGACGCCATTGGCCTTTTGCGAATCCGTAGAAACGTCACCCGGCTGGTTCACGTTCGGCTTCAGGTTCGATGCCGCCAGATAGGAGGCCACCTGGCCGCCGTCATACTGTCCAAGCTTCGCCAGATTCGCCTGACCATCGCTGGTGGTGGCGTTGAAGTCCGTCGGGTCGAGCGTGCCAAGGTCCACCAGCGCTGCCGCGCCCGGGTTGGCGGCAAGATAGGTCGCCCGCTCGGCAGCCGTCATATTGGCGATGGCTTTCTGCTCGGCGGTGGCCGTGGTGGTGATATTCGACACCGCGTTCGACAGCGGGTTAGCGCCGAAACGACGCCATGCATCACCCGACGCACTGCCCGCGCTCAGCGTGATTGGCGTGACGGTGAAGTCGAAACGCGAGTCACCAAACGGTGAGGAAGACCAGGTCAGCGGCGCTTTCATCTCTGTGAGCTTGCTGGTGCCCGATTCGCCATCGCGGCCGCGCACCTGCATGCCTGCCTGCAGCCAGGTGCCGGTCTTCTCTTCGAGCTGCTGCATCATGTTATCGACCTGACGCAGCGTACGGCTCTGCGCGGTATCCACCGGCAAATCAGTACGTTCGGTGCCCGGATATGCCGTGCCCGGATCGGCCGCCACCTGCCCGACCTGCCACGGCAGCGTCGTGCCGTAAGCAGAGGCGGTGCGCACAGGCGCTTGTGTTTTCGAGGTGCCGATAAACGGGTTGTCCGACATCAGCAGGCCGCCAACCGTAGGCGTTTGCGCGGTATTGCTGGAATCGAGGCCAATCAGCTTGCCACGTGCGCTACGCAGATAGGTCATCGCCTGCTGATGGTTGCCATTCGCCTCTTCGACACGCGCTAACAACAGAAGGCGGTCCGGGCTATTGTCGTTGCGCAGGCCCCGAGTCAGGTCGGCAGCGCGGTCGTTGTTCCCTTCAGCCAGCGCCACGTCGATCGCGCCCGCGCGGGCATCCTGCGACGGCGTGTCGCGGGTCATCAGGTAGTCATACACCACGCCTGCTTCTTTGTTCATTTTGCCGGTCTGATACAGACGCGCCATCGCGAACATCAGATCGGTGTTCTGTGGATCGTTTTGCAATGCGCCTATCAGCTTATCGTATGCGCCTGCATAGTTGCCCCGCTCGCGCAGGCGGTCGGCTTCATTGATCACGTAACCATTACGGATGCTGGCGAGCTGCGTCGGCGTGCTGCCTGCCTGAAGCGTTGGGTTCGACAGCAGGGTTTGCGCTTCGCGGGTCAGCCCGGCCTGATTCAGCACCGTTACCTGATCGGCGTAATCGCCAACGTTCCCCTGCACGCCCTGGCTGATGTTGTTGCGTACCAGCGCCACGGCGGTATTCATGTCGCCGCTGTCTGCCAGCAGTCTTGCCAGTTTACCCACGTCTGCCGGATCTTTCGGCGGCGTGGAGGAGAGCGCTTTCAGCGTGTTCGCGGCGGCAACGGTATTCCCCTGCGCAAGGTAACTCTGCGCGGTCGCCATTTGCAGGTTGTAGTTCACCCGCTGACGCAAATCACGCATCTGTGAAGTCTGTGCGGAGCCCGGAATACGCGAAAGCAGCGACTGCGACTGCTGCCATGCGCCTTGTTCGCTGGCAAACAGCGCGGCAGCGTAAAGCGAGTTATTGCTGGCGCCGGGACGATAGGCCGTCGCCATCACCGAGGCCGCTTCGCCACTGTTGCCTGATTTTTGCAGCATGCGCGCCAGGTCGAGGCGCATCCACGGGTCATCCGGATAGCGCGCCACGCCCTGCTGCAGCGTGGCAATCGCCTGCTGCGTATTGCCGTTAGCCGCCATCTGCTGCGCCTGACGACGCAGGCCGTCGCCCGGTACGCCGGTGACCACGCGCGGAGCCAGCTTCGCCTGCAGACTGGCGGGCAGCGTGCGCAGCACCGTCTGAGCTTCCGCCGTTTTATTCTGATCGCGCAGAACGTAGTAGAGGTTTTCCCTCGCGGAGGCGTTCTGCGGCTGTTCGTCCAGCAAACCACGCAGCGTCTGCTCGGCCTGAGAATAATCTTTGTTGTGACGCAGCACATCAGCACGGAACAGCTTCGCCGACGCGCCACGCGTGCCGTTCTGCTGGGCAAGCGGAGCCGAGAGCGCCAGCGCCTGGCTGACGTTGCCCTGCTTATAAGCAGACTGCGCCTGAGCCAGCTGACCGTAGAACTGCGCATCTGCCGCCTGTTCACGACGACTGGCCGAGGCATCGCCCCCTAAAGCCGCTGCACGGTTCAGATACTGCGCCGCAGCCTGATAATCGCCGCTACGCTGGGCGATGTAACCCATTCCGGCCAGCGCATCGGCGTCTTCCGGATTGGTCTGCAGGACCTGTTCGAACTGCTGTTTCGCGCCTGCGGTATTGCCGCTGTTCAGATCGGTGTAGCCCTGGCCTTTCGCCAGCCCGCCAACGTGTTCGCGGTAATAGGCCTGCACCGCACTGTCCTGCGGATGGCGCTGCATCCAGGTGTTGTAATACTGGTCATCGCCCGACTGCGGCCCGAGCCACAGCAGCGCCTGACGCAGCCCGGCATCGGCGTCTTTATTGCCGCCCGCCATTGGCTCCAGCATTTCAATCCCTTCCCGGCGCGAGTCTTCCCGCCAGGTCAGCACCTTGCCGAGCGCCACGCGGCTGGCGTTATCCTGCGGGTGCTGCGCAACATAGCTGCGCAGTTCGCCTAACGCCTGCGGATAGAGCGACTTATCGCTCGCCATGGTCATGTAATATTCCGCGGCCAGCGCCTGCGGCGGCTGATCGCCGCTGAACATACCGCGCCAGGTGGTAAGCGCCGCCGGAATGTTGCCGCTGCGCGCCTGCTGACGCGCCAGGTTCAGCTGCCCCTGCGGCACTTTCGACATCTTGCGGGCGTTATCCAGCTCCTGAAGGCTGTTATCACCCGGGGACGCCTTCGCCAGCCGCTCGCGCCACTGCGCAGAGGCCTGCATGTCGCCGCTTTGCTGATTCCATAGCGCCATCAGGTACAGCGCCTGGGTGTTGTTCGGGTCGACCATCAGCACTTTTTTCAGCGATTCCATCGCCAGATCGTCGTGCGATTTTTCGTGCCAGTACTGCGCCTGGTCGAACAGCGCTTTCAGTGCCGCGTCATTTCCTGCCGCCTGCGCGCTGTCCATAATGCCAAGCGCCATCACGCCGGAAAGGCACAGGCCGGAAAGCCTGGAGAGCTTAAAAGTCTTCATTGGGGTGGTTCTTCTCATTTATCTTCCCCCGGGTGCAGACGCTTGCGGGCGTGGCGTTTAAACATCGATGTTAAGGCAAGGCCAATCAGCGTGGTGGCAATAAGCCCCATGATCGCCAGCAGGCCGGAGTGCTGGTTGGCGTACCAGATAGCCATCATGTACCACGGCATTTGTCCACTCGGGAACTGGGTGCTGACGCGGAAGCTACGCACGCCGTTCTCGTTGGTGATGATCGAGGTGTCGCCCCTGATCCCGGCGTTGATACGCGGCGAGTTCAGGTCGTCATACAGGCGTGCCAGCTGATCGTCGTTGCTGCCGAAGGCCGCCACCACCAGCCTGTCGCTGTTCCACGGTGAGCGATAGCTAACAAACCCACGCCAGGCGCTGTTCGAAGAGAAATAGCGGTCGGCGTCCACGCCATCGGCTGTCCAGTCACCCACCATCCAGCGCTGAAGTTTTTGCCATGTCGTGGCCCCGCGAACGCCCAGGGTGTTGTCCGTCACCACGTATGGCGAATTAGCTAACAGGCCCTGGTTGAACGTTTTCTGATCGAGCCCGCTGACCGCCAGCACATCACGGTTTCGCAGGAACTCAAGGTTTGCGCCGCCGGATGGAATGCCCATGATCACTTTATTATTACCGAGCGTCGTCCCGGTGGCGTTACCTGAACGCGCCGCCATGTTCAGCATCGTCGCCACCTGCATTTCAGACGGCTTCTCCGGCAGCAGCAGCACGGTCTGCGAGTAGTCTGCCAGCCGCGTGAACGGGAAGGAGGCCCCGACAAAGTACGAAAGATTCGGCAGCAGCGAGAAGTGGCGCGTGTGGCTCAGATCAATCCACGAATCGTCGGTGATGCGGCTCTTGATGTTGTTGTTGAGCAGCACGCTGCACGGCGCGTTATCCTTCGGCACCACGTTGAAATAGAGCGACATCTGGTTGTCACCGTAAATCAGATACGGCTCCAGCGGGATGGTGAAGCGTTCCTGACGCGCGTCGCCACCGAGCTTGTGCCACAGCGATTCCAGCAGCCCCTGCTTGTTCATCGGCAGGTTGCGCAGGAAGGTGTTGTTGAGCGTCACGCTGAGCAGCGATTTTTGCTCATCAATCCAGCTTTCCGACGGGAAGCGATAGCCGATTTGCAGCGGTATGGTTTCGCCATCCCACAGATAGAGATCCGGTGCCGCACGGAACGCCACGCGCAGCGGTTCGTGCCATACGCCGCTCACCGTGGTGCTCTGATCTTTACGGATCAGATCGCTGATTTTTACCGGACGATCGGTGCGGATCCAGCGCGGGGCATCGTAGGCCTTGCTGACCGGGATCGCCTGTGGATCAACATCGCTGCTGGCGGTTTGCAGCGCAAAATTGCCCTTTGTCAGACGCCAGGCCGCCGCCCGCAGCGCAGTTTCATCCTTGCCAACAATCAGCAGCAGCTTGTAAACCGGGTTCGCCGGGTTCGGAATAATTTTCAGCAGCGGCTTACTGGTTTGCGGCAGCGTCAGGCCACCGACCTGCTCGCCCGGATGCCCAATCACGATACCGTGCTTGTCCGGCAGCCTGTCATGCAGCGACTCAAAGGAGATGCCACGGTAGTCAGCCTGAATCCCGAGCCACGAAGAAACCATCGCCGCCGCGCTGACGGTGTCTGCACTGACGCGCGCCGGGAAGCTCACGGAGACGCTGGCGGGTGCCATTTGCATGCTGTCAAAGAACGGACGCGGGAAGTGGCTCAGGTCGGAACCGATATCCAGCTGCTGGCCTTCCCAGTTAAAGCGGGAGGAAGGCATGATCACCACGCGATACTTATCCGTCAGGTCACGCAGACACTGCTGGGCATCGCCGTCGTTGATCTTAAAGCTCAGGTTGTTGCTCGACACCATCAGCGCCGCAGGGACGTCCAGCTGATAGTGAGAAATGTCGTTTTCCGCCGCGCCCAGCGGCACGGTGCCCAAAGCCTGGCCGTTCAGCATCAGCTGTAAAGTCGCGTTACGGGTCGCCATTTCAGGCGAGACTTTCACATCGAGATTGAGCTGTGCGGTGGTGACCACCTGATCGCCAGGCAACGTAAAATCGGCCCCGCCCTGGAGCTGACCGCCGCTGAGAATGATCCCTTCCGGCATCCCCATTTGCGACAGCGTCAGGCCGCTGACCATCGACGGCACCAGTCCGCCCAGGGAGGGCGTGGTGTCATCAG
This sequence comes from Enterobacter sp. CC120223-11, assembly GCF_900215375.1. Lineage (GTDB taxonomy): Bacteria > Pseudomonadota > Gammaproteobacteria > Enterobacterales > Enterobacteriaceae > Scandinavium. Next base: position 27,248 of record NZ_OBEF01000005.1, read on the forward strand.
TCACCGGTGGCAGGACGGGCGGCGTGATTTCAGCTTCAGGCATACTCGCCGTCGTGCTGTGGCCTGGCGCAGCGCTTTCCGGGGAACTCTCTGCCGGTGCCGCTGCGGCAGGTTCAGGCGTCGCGCTGGCATCCGGTGCCGCTACGGCAGGTTCAGGCGCTGCGCTGTCTTCTGCCGCAGGCGTTACGCTATTAGCAGAGTCGTCAGTGACGGACGACGGGAAGCTTATCGTCGGTTCCGCATTCGGGGTTTCTTCCGCATTCAGGGAAGGCGCAAGCAAAGTGCCAATCATCAGTGCCAGCGTCGTCAATCGTTTCATACCCGGCCATCCTCTTTTGCCATCGCCGCACGCATCCGGCGATTCTCCTTCCGCGATTTCCAGGTCAGCCAGAACAGTTCAAACACGCAGCGCAGAATGGTTGCGAACGAGCGGAACGGATTATCCTGCGGACGCGGCGGCTGGATCCACGCATCAGCGCGAGAGAGCACCACGCGAACCAGCTCCCGACGGCGTGACAGCGGGATGTTTTCGTCGAACATCATGCGAATATAGCGATCGTCTGTGGCAATCATCTTCGCCGGAATGGAAATAGCGCCGGAGCCCAGGAGCAGCTCCACCTCTTCTATTTCATCATTCAGGTGGCGTTCATCCACCACTTCGATACGACAGCCACCCATCGACAGGTCTGCGGTTTTGCTGCGGGACACAATGCCGCTGGCGTAATGAATCAGTACCGGAATATCCACGTCGATACGGATAGTTTTTCGGGTTTGCTTGGTCTCGCGCGCAACAGCAATAGCCGCCAGCAGGAAGATCAGGCTGTATGCCCCCCAGCCCACGTTCAGTGCGATAACGCTGGGGTCTGAGCCAAAGTAGTCATGACCGACGGCCCTGACGATACCGGCAATCACCGCCGCGCCGAGCAGAAACGCCACCACCAGATGCGGACGTACCACGCCAAAGTCAAAGTAGCCGACGTCCAGCAGCTGGCCTTTATCCGTCACGTTGAACTTGCCGCGTTTCGGGAAAATCATGGTGATAATGGTCGGCAGCACCAGGTGGAAGGCCAGCACAATGTCGTAGATTTCCCCCCAGAAGCTGTAGCGATAGCGGCCGTTCATCCTTGAACCAACGTAAATGGCAAGGAACAGGTGCGGCAGCGCATAGGCGACGATCAGACTTGCGGACGAGTGAATGATATTGAGGTTAAAGAGCAGATACGCCAGCGGCGCGGTGACGAACACCACGCGCGGGAGCGCAAACTGGTAATACATCATGGCGCTGAGGTAGCACAGACGCTGCTGGAAGGTCAGCCCGCGGCCAAATAGCGGGTTATCCATGCGGAAAATCTGCGTCATGCCTCGCGCCCAGCGGGTACGCTGGATGACGTGCAGTACCAGACGTTCGGTTGCCAGGCCTGCCGCCAGCGGAATATCAATAAACGCCGACTTCCAGCCGAGACGCTGCATTTTCAGCGCCGTGTGCGCATCTTCGGTCACGGTTTCCACCGCGAAGCCGCCAATCTCTTCCAGCGCGCTGCGGCGAATGACCGCACAGGAGCCGCAGAAGAAAGTGGCGTTCCAGTTGTCGTTGCCGCGCTGAATCGGCCCGTAGAACAGCATCCCCTCGTTAGGGATATTGCGTCCGACGGACAGGTTACGTTCGAACGGGTCCGGGGAATAGAAATAGTGCGGCGTCTGCACCAGCGCCAGTTTTGGATCTTTCAGGAAGCCGCCTACCGTCGCCTGCAGGAAAATACGCGTCGCCACGTGGTCGCAGTCAAAGACGCAGATAAGCTCACCTTTGGTCAGCTTCATTGCATGGTTCAGGTTACCTGCTTTGGCGTGCTTGTTATCCGGACGCGTGATATAGCCAACACCGACATCTGCCGCGAACACGGCAAACTCGCTGCGCTTACCGTCATCCAGCAGGTAAATTTTGATTTTGTCTTTCGGGTAGTCGATGCACTGCGCCGCCAGCACGGTATCTCGCACCACTTCCAGCGGTTCGTTATAGCTCGGGATGTAGACGTCGACCGTTGGCCACAGCGACATATCCTCGGGAAGCGGCGTAATATCGCGCGTTAAGGGCCAGACGGTCTGCAAATAGTTCAGCAGCAGCATCACCCAGATATAGACTTCCGCCAGAAATAGCCCTATTCCCAGAATGGCTTCTATTTCAGAGTTAAAATGCAGGGTTTGCGTCAGGCGGAAATACATATATCGGGTGGACATCAATAATGACGTCACCACCATGATCACCGAAATGCTGCGATTTTTGCTGAACCCCATCAGGAACAGAATGCCAATACTGAGCATGCCGAAAATAAATTGTTTCTGGCTGTCCATGGGGGTGGCAATCACAAGCATTGCAACCGGTGCCAGCGCCAGTACCAGCAACCAGAAAAGTAACTTTTTCATAAGCGACCCTGAATGTATTAAAGCCCGGACATGCGTGGCATGTTATGTACCGTGCCATCCCCAACTTTGACGCCCAGCTTCGCGGCGACTTTTTTTGCAATTATTTCAATATCAAACGCCGCCGCCGATGAGGGGCTGAATTCAAATATTGATTTTTGCGAGGCGTTCGCTTCAATGACGCTTTCATCGCGATGAATGATCCCAAGCAACTGTTCACCCAGCCTCTCTTCCATAAACGCCGTGACGTCACGGCTGATTTGCCGGCGGCTGTCGCTCTGGTTCACCACGAAAAAATGACCATGTTTATGATTGAGCGCCTCGCCGGTCAGGCGGTTATTTTCCACGTGGGGTAGCAGCGACATGGAAGCCGTGTCAGCCATCAGCGTTACCAGGTGAATATCGGCGAGCGGAGTCATCGCCTTGAGCGCCGCAGATGGGCCCGGCGGGAAATCGGCGATAATAACCAGCCCTGGATAGTTGAGCAGCGTACCGAGACCGCGAGCGAGGAAGTGCTCGTCGTTGGCTAATCTGTCTTCAAAATCCACGCGCTGTTGTTCGGTCACTTCGCCATAAGGCAGAACGAACATGTTGCCGCCTGCGCCGAGCACGTACTGACTCCAGTCGTAAGAGTCCGTCGCTTTGGCGACATAGCCGCGCTCATCGGAAAGCGGCACGCCGAAATGCAGGCGCAGCGCATTTTGCACATCAAAATCGAGCGCCAGCACTTTACTGCCAGCCCGGGCCAGCGCATAGGTCAGGTTAGCCGCGAGAGTTGTTTTACCCACGCCTCCCTTGGGGGAACAGACGCAAATTAACGGCATGAAGCAATCCTTTCCAGCAATGATTTTAAGGGCTGATCTTTCTCTTCTTTCTCTGCTTTATCAGCAATAACGGCGGATTTAGATGCAAAGAGGCGAGAGTAGTTGACCGCTTCCGGAGCCTCTGTCCTGACAGGCGGACGAGCAGCGGGCTGCGGTACAGGATCGGCCTGCGGCGTGACGGGACGGATGTCCGGTTCCGGCTTCGCCACCGGGGCTGGAGTGGGTTCAGCCTCCGCGTGCGCGTGCGGGGTCATCTGCGTTGAAACACTCTGCATGATAGATGGCGCACGGGTTTCATGTGGCAGCTCCTGGCTGGACACCATGCGCACTGGCGCTACATCGTGTGGCACAAAGGCATCAGCTGAGACCGGTTGCGGGACGACCTGCGTCACAGAGCCGCCCACGGCCAGGGTGGTTTCTTTTTCAGTCTGAGGAGAGAGCTGATCGAGGATCGCCCAATCCCCACGCTCACGCGAGGCACTTTGGGCAGAGAGATCCTTAAATTCAAGACTTTGCGTGCGTGTTTTGTCCTTAAACCGCTGCAAATCATCATAATGGTTCATAGTAACCCCATGATTCACAAAATATTACGACAATAACTTGCTGTTTTATAACGTATCCATCCAACTACAGCATAGTGTATTTTGTATAAATGTGAACGCTTACCTAATTAAGATAGTAATTACGATCCGCAACTATTAAGCAGGGATTTAATGTGAATAAGCGCTGGTTTATTTCACGCAATATTCACCTGGATTCGTTACCACCGCTATCTTTTTTTATGCCCGGAATGAGCTAAGATTTTTCTACTTTCTTAATCGCGTATAAGCCATACATCATTCTGCTTGTGAATGAATGAGCAAGATAGCCAATTGGGATAGGGTAAATCTGGAGACTAATACTTTTGGATTAACTCTGCGCGTGGAAATTTTTATACATTAACTGAAATTTATTGTTACATTTTATCGGGCTATTACCGTTACCTTTATTAAGGTAATAAAAAAAACCGGAGCACGAGGCTCCGGTTAGTTCTTTCACGCCTTAAGCCTGAGCTTTTTCACCGTTAACGTCCTGGTCAACCGCAAAACAGGCGACCAGCTGTCCGCCGTAGTCTTTGAGCTGCGGTTGAAGCTGCGTGCACGGCCCAAAACGGCGACGGCAGCGCGCGTTAAACGCACAGCCCGGCGGCGGGTTCAGCGGGCTTGGCAGCTCGCCGGTCAGCTTGATGCGCTCGCGGCGCTCATCCGGGTTCAGACGCGGCGTTGCAGAGAGCAGTGCCTGAGTGTACGGATGCTGAGGATTGTTGAAGATCTGATCCTTGGTCCCCTTCTCCACGCAGCGACCGAGGTACATCACCATCACTTCATCGGCGATGTGCTCCACCACCGACAGGTCGTGAGAGATAAAGACGTACGACAGCCCCATATCCTGCTGCAAATCCATCATCAGGTTCAGCACCTGCGCACGCACGGACACGTCGAGCGCAGACACGGGCTCATCGGCGATCACCACGTCCGGGTCGAGCATCAGACCGCGCGCAATGGCGATACGCTGACGCTGGCCGCCGGAGAACATGTGCGGATAGCGGTCGTAGTGCTCGGTTTTCAGGCCCACTTTCGCCATCATTTCCAGCACTTTTTCACGACGCTCTGCCTTACTGAGCGTCGTGTTGATTTGCAGCGGCTCTTCCAGGATCTGGCTCACTTTCTTACGCGGGTTCAGCGAGCCGTACGGGTTCTGGAAGACGATCTGGATTTTCTGACGGCGCAGCTTTTGGGCGTGCGGATCGTGCTTTAACAGATCCTGCCCCTGGTAATACAGCTCACCGCCGGTCGGTACTTCGATCATCGTCAGCAGGCGGCCCAGCGTGGATTTCCCACAGCCTGACTCGCCCACCACCGCCAGCGTTTTACCGCGTTCGAGGGTGAACGATACGCCGTCGAGGGCCTTGACCAGGCGCTCCGGGGCAAACATGCCCTTCTTCACCGGGTAGTGTTTTTTCAGGTCGATAGCCTGCAACAGCGGCTGTTGCGAGGTGGCCTCGTGCGTACTCATAGGGTTGGCCTCCCGGCATCATCGAGTGGGAAGTGGCATTTCGACTGGCGGCCGTTGTCCACCAGGTTCAGTTCAGGTTCTACCGTGCGGCATTTGTCTGTCGCATACGGGCAGCGCGGGTTGAGCAGACAGCCGTTCGGACGGTCATATTTGCCCGGCACCACGCCCGGCAGCGAGGCCAGACGGGCTTTGTCCTGCGCAAACTCCGGCAGCGCACGCAGCAGCGCCTGGGTGTAAGGGTGGCGCGGCGCGCGGAAGATATCCTGCGCGGCCCCGGTTTCCACCACCTGGCCTGCGTACATCACGATAATTTTGTGTGCGGCTTCCGCCACCAGCGCCAGGTCGTGCGTGATCAGCACCAGCGCCATGTTCTCTTTCTGCTGCAGTTCCAGCAGCAGTTCGATGATCTGCGCCTGAATGGTCACGTCCAGCGCCGTTGTTGGCTCATCGGCGATCAGCAACTTCGGACGACAAGCAATCGCCATCGCGATCATCACGCGCTGGCTCATCCCGCCGGAGAGCTGATGCGGGTAAACGTCCAGACGCGATGCCGGGTCAGGAATACCTACCTGATTCAGCAGATCGATGGCCCGCTGACGGCGGGTTTTCTTGTTGCCGCCCTGATGCACCTTAATCGCTTCCATAATCTGGAAACCGACGGTGTAGCACGGGTTGAGGCTGGTCATCGGGTCCTGGAAGATCATCGCCACTTCCGCACCCACCAGCTGGCGGCGCTCTTTCTCGGAAATGCGCTTCAGGTCGCGACCGTTAAACTCCAGCTTTTCCGCCATCACGCGGCCCGGGTAATCAATCAGCCCCATAATCGCCAGCGAGCTGACGGATTTACCGGAGCCTGATTCGCCCACAATACCGACCACTTCGCCCTGCTTTACGCTGTAGCTGATGCGGTCAACGGCGCGAAACGGGGTGCCTTCGTCACCGAAGTGCACCGATAATTTATCTACATTTAATAACGCCATCTCGTGCCTCTTACTGCTTCAGTTTGGGATCCAGCGCGTCACGCAGACCGTCGCCCATCAGGTTAAATGCCAGCACCGTCAGCAGAATCGCAAGACCCGGGAAGGTCACGACCCACCAGGCGCTTTGCGCGAACTGCAACACGTCGGAGAGCATGGTGCCCCACTCCGGTGTTGGCGGCTGCGCACCCATGCCAAGGAAGCCAAGAGCGGCCATATCGAGAATGGCGTTCGAGAAGCCCAGCGACGCCTGAACAATCAGCGGCGCAAGACAGTTTGGGAAAATATTGACGAACATCTGGCGCATCGCACCGGCACCCGCCACGCGGGAAGCAGTGACGTAGTCGCGGTTCACTTCCACCAGCACCGCCGCACGCGTTAAGCGCACGTAGTGAGGCAGCGCCACGAACGTCAGCGCCAGCGCGGCGTTGCCGATGGACGGGCCGAATATCGCGACCAGGACCAACGCCAGCAGCAGGCTCGGCAGCGCCAGCATGATGTCGACGACACGCATGATGATGTTATCAACGATGCCGCCGAAGTAGCCCGCCACCAGGCCAAGGACAACCCCCAGCACCAGCGACAGCACCACCACCAGGCAGCCGACCAGCAGCGACAGGCGCGCACCGTACATCAGACGCGACATCACATCGCGACCCACGTCATCGGTACCGAGCAAATGCGCAAAGCTGCCGCCTTCCTGCCAGAACGGCGGAACCAGCAGCGAATCGCGGAACTGCTCCGCCGGGTTATACGGGGCAATCCAGTTGGCGAAAATGGCGATAAGCATCACCACGACAACATACACCAGCCCGACGACCGCGCCTTTGTTACGTTTAAAATAGTGCCAGAACTCCTGCAGCGGGGTCATAGGCACCGGTGCAGCAACTTTAGTTTCAGTGACTTGTGACATGATGGCCCCTTACTTCCGATGACGAATACGCGGGTTCACCACGCCGTAGAGCAGGTCGACCAGCAGGTTAACGAGGATAATCATCGTCGCCACCAGCAGGACGCCGCCCTGAACAACCGGGTAATCACGGCGCTGCAGGGCATCAATCAGCCAGCGCCCAAGGCCCGGCCAGGAGAAAATCGTTTCGGTCAGAATGGCGCCCGCCAGCAGCGTACCCACCTGCAAACCGATAACGGTAACCACCGGCAGCATCGCGTTACGCAGCGCATGGACGATGATGACGCGCATGCGGGTCAGGCCTTTTGCGCGGGCGGTACGGATGTAGTCTTCGCCGAGCACTTCCAGCATCGCCGAGCGGGTCATACGCACGATCACCGCCAGTGGAATGGTGCCAAGCACGATGGCAGGCAGCACCATGTGCGCCAGTGCGTCAATGAAGTCGCCCTGCTCACCCCAGATGGCGGTATCAATCAGCATAAAGCCGGTTAGCGGCTGGCTGTCATCGAGGAATATCGAATCGCTGATACGTCCGGACACCGGCGCAAGGTTCAGCTGCACGGAGACCAGCATAATAAGCATCATGCCCCACCAGAAAATCGGCATGGAATAGCCCGTCAGCGCCAGACCCACGGCGGTGTGGTCAAAAATGGAACCGCGCTTAACGGCGGCCAGCACGCCCACGGGGATCCCGACGGCGACGGCAAAAATCATGGCGCAAACGCCCAGTTCCAGCGTCGCTTTAAAGCGAGGCACAAACTCGGTCCACACCGGCAGACGGCTCTTCAGCGAAATGCCTAAATCGCCATGAAGAACGCCCCAGATATAATTGACATACTGCTGCCACAGTGGCTTATCCAGACCTAATGCGGCCAGAAGCTGCGCGTGGCGCTCAGGGGAAATACCGCGCTCACCGGCCATGATCATCACCGGGTCGCCGGGGATCATGTGCACAAAGGCAAAGGTAAGCAGGGTAATACCGATAAAGGTCGGGATGACTAATCCCAGTCGTCGGAGGATGAACTGCAACATAACACGTACTCTCTCTCATAACGCACAGCCTGGCGACCGCACGTCGTATTGCTCATCAGACTCGCCCCAATTTGGGGAGAAGAAGCCCGTTCCCTCCCCCAGGGGGGAGAGGGAATCAGGCAAGGTACTTATTATTCGACAGAGACGTTTTCGAAGTGGTGTTTGCCCAACGGATCAACCACATAGCCTTTGACTTCTTTACGCACTGGCTCGTACACGGTGGAGTGAGCGATGATCAGCGCCGGAGCCTGGTCATGCATCACAACCTGAGCCTGCTTGTACAGTTCGATACGCTTGTTGTGATCGTCGGTCGCACGCGCCGGCTGAATCAGGTCTTCAAACGGCTTGTAGCACCAGCGAGAGTAGTTGGAGCCGTCTTTCGCTGCCGCACAGCTGAACAGGGTCGCGAAGAAGTTATCCGGATCCCCGTTGTCACCGGTCCAGCCCATCATCACAGACTGGTGCTCACCGGCTTTCGCACGCTTCAGGTACTCGCCCCACTCGTAGGTCACGATGTTGGCTTTCACGCCCACTTTCGCCCAGTCAGCCTGAATCATCTCAGCCATACGGCGAGCGTTCGGGTTGTACGGACGCTGAACCGGCATCGCCCACAGGTCGATGGTAAAGCCATCGGCGTGGCCCGCTTCTTTCAGCAACGCTTTAGCTTTTTCCGGATCGTAGGTGTAATCCTTCACGTCGTCGTTATAGCCCCACATGGTTGGTGGGATCAGGTTCTTGGCAGCAACGCCTGCACCCTGATAAACGGCTTTGATGATCGCTTCTTTATTTACTGCGTAGGTCAGTGCCTGACGGACTTTCACTTCATCCAGCGGTTTCTTCTCAGTGTTGAAGGAGAGGTAACCCACGTTCAGACCCGCCTGCGACAGCAGGTTGATGTTTTTGTCCTGCTTCATGCGAGCGATGTCAGCCGGGTTCGGGTACGGCATAACCTGGCACTCGTTTTTCTGCAGCTTGGCGTAGCGCACGGAAGCATCTGGGGTGATGGAGAAGACCAGACGATCGATCTGTGGCTTGGTGCCCCAGTAGCCCGGGAAGGCTTTGTACAGAATACGGGAGTCTTTCTGGTACTGCAGCAGCTGGAATGGACCGGTACCGATTGGGTTCAGGTCAACTTTCTCCGGCGTACCGGCTTTCAGCATGTTGTCAGCATATTCTTTGGACAGAATGGACGCGAAGTCCATCGCCAGATCCGCGAGGAACGGCGCTTCCGGACGGGTCAGCACGAACTGGACTGTCTTATCGTCCACTTTCTTCACTTCGCTGATCAGATCCGGCAGGCCCATGCCTTCAAAGTATTCGTAGCTGCCGCCAGAGACTTTGTGGAACGGGTTTTTGTCGTTCTTCTGACGATCGAAGGAGAAGACGATGTCGTCAGCATTCAGATCGCGGGTCGGTTTGAAATCTTTGTTGTCCTGCCACTTCACGCCCTGACGCAGGTGGAAGGTGTAGGTTTTGCCATCTTCGCTGACTTCCCACTTCTCAGCCAGGCCTGGAATGATTTCGGTAGTACCGGTTTTGAATTCGACCAGACGGTTATAGATTGGCACCGAGCTGGCGTCGTAGGTTGTACCAGAGGTAAACAGCTGTGGGTTAAAGCCTTCCGGCGAGCCTTCAGAACAGTAAACCAGGGTTTTGGCCTGCACGCTTGCTGCCACGGTCAATGCCACCAGGCTGAGACCAAGCTTCAGCATCCCTGACTTTTTCAAGGAAATACTCATTATTCTGCTCCAAATGTGATGTTTGTTTGTTGTGTATTTCCGCCAGGCCTTTATATGTTTTTTACCCGGTCTGGTCGGTAGTGCCCGAAGGCGTTAAAAGGGTTGGAGATTCCTTTCAGAAGAGCGGCTGAGTAGCAGCGCAGATTCTCCCTGAAATGCCCCTCATGCCCTACAATCTGTCAACAAGATGTGCAAACGTCAATACAGGTAACCGGGATTTACATCAGCGGTGAGAAACCACTGACAAAGATTAAAAAAACTTCGACAGGGTATTTTCAGCAGGGAAATTTATGCTACGCGCTTAACAGCAGCACAATCATCTTCACACCTTGCAATAACCAGTGATTAACAATCGAGCGATTTCTTGAAAATTTCTGGCAGAATGGCGATTATCTGAGCGATTAATAGCGTGAACGTTAAAACGCACAGGTGAAAATGCTGAGCTTATCCATAAGAAACGCAAGATTTCAGCTTATCAAATATAAAAAAATACAATGGAATATGTCACAAAACGGTGAGCTGATGGCGGGAAATGGGGTGAGTTGGGGATTTTTGGGGGTTTGCGCTTTTGGCTTTCGAGTGGCCTGCTGCGCCCTCCCACGGAGAAGAAGAAGTACTTCCAAAAACCTGCCCTGCCCAGTTCCCTCGTCCCTCCGGGGAGAGGGTTAGGGAGAGGGGCAACTCTCTGCAGCCTGATGCCCTCTCCCCGACCCTCTCCCACAGGGAGAGGGAGAAAGAAGAAAGCGCCAAATGCAAAAAGGCCTGCTTAAAAGAGCAGGCCTTTCGAATGTGGTCGGCGAGAGAGGATGACTCACCACTGCGTGGCTCGCCCTGCGGGCCGTTGCTGAAGCAACGTTCTTTCGCTGCGCTCGAGTCGAACCTCCGACCCCGGAGCTTCTCATCCTCATAAACGACAGACGAAAAAAAACCTGCTTAAAAAAGCAGGTTTTTCGAATGTGGTCGGCGAGAGAGGATTCGAACCTCCGACCCACTGGTCCCAAACCAGTTGCGCTACCAAGCTGCGCTACTCGCCGAATGCGGAGCGCATCTTACTGCTGCGATGCTACCCCGTCAATCCCTTTTCAGCAAAAGCCAGTCCGATCGGCGATAAACTCGCCAGCCCGCTACTGACCCTGTTTCGGAACGTGGCACCAGTTGTTGTTCTCGTTGATCCCACCATTTGGTGAGGTGTAGCCAAGGCAGCCCATAATGGTGTCGTAAAGCTCTACGTGGCGACGCGGAATCTTCATATCCGCTTCTTTCTTCAGCTGCTCAAACGCCTGCTGATGAGCCGGGTTTTCAAGATACTTATCGGACATCCACATCAGCATCGGCACACGGAACTGCTCAGGCGGCGCGAGCTTGCGTGGAGTGCCGTGCAGGTGCTCATGTTCATTTATCGATTCACCGTGGTCGGCGGCGTAGAAAACAATGGCTTTCTTATCGCGCAGCTGGTCAAACACGCGGCTGATAAACGTGTCGACATACAGCACAGAGTTATCGTAGGTGTTGATAAGCTCCTCCTTGCTGCACTCTTTGTTGATCCCAGTACACTCAGGCCGCCATTTGGCGAAATCCCGGGTGTAGCGCTGATAGTAGCTCCAGTGCGAGCCCTTGGTATGCAGAATAATGAGATGCTTTCCTTGCGGGTGATTTTGCAGCGACTGGGAGACTTCACTCAGCAACAGCTTGTCGTCCACGTCTTTGCCACGGTTGCGCGGTTCGGCGCTAATCTGCTCGCGGTAGGCGATGTTATCGGCCATGGTATTGCTGTAGAACCAAATTTCACTCTGCATGGCGAACAGGTCTGAGCTGAAGCCCAGCTGCTTGAGAACCGCAAAGACGTTCTGCTCCTTCAGGGTTCGCTGAGGGTTATCTTCGGCCCCACCCTCGCGCACAAACATACAGCGCAGCGACAGTTTGGTTGCGGTATCACACGATGACCCACGATAAGCAATCAGGTTTTTCTCCTGTGCCAGCTTCGGCGTGGTGTCGCGGTCATAACCCAGAATCCCCATGTGATCCCAGCGGGTCGTTTCGCCGATGATGAACACCACATAGGTATCATCCAGCTCATGACCCGGCGCCACATAGGTGAACTTTTTAGCCGGGTTGATCAGGGATTTGTTATCGGTTGATTCATCAACCTGTGCCCAGGCATACAGCCCCAGCGCAGAGAGCCAGTTCGAGGGCAGATAAGAGTTCGCCACCACGCCACCGTAGCTTGGCATGTCCATTCCGATAACTTTCTCATAGTGCCTTTGCGCTCGCTCCATAACCCGAATCGGTGCCCAGACCAGCAGGCCCGCCATCAGCACCACGGCGAGATTGCGCACGCGCTGGCCGCGGGTACGAAGCTGGCGCAGTAGCGTATAGCGGCAGCGGTTGCTCCAGATGAAGAACAGCGGCGGCAGGCTCGCCAGCACGGTCCACATCATCAGGCCACGGCCCACCACTTCTTTGGATAAATCGATATCCGTGGTCATGACCGAGGCCACAATGCCGTAGCCAATCACCACGTTCATAAAGGTCATGTAATAACTGGCCGCGGCGGAAATCACCACCACCAGCGAGGCTAGCACTTGCCAGGCACGGCGGCCAAACAGCGAAAGCAGGCGCAGCAGGAAGAAAGTCGCGAGGACCGAACCAAAGATTTCTATAACGGCGAAAATTCCGTTTCTGACCGTCAAATCTTCGAAATAGCCCATCAGGCGTCTGACGAGTACGGCGCCGTTCAGGAACAGGCCGATATAGATCGCAAGGAACAGACACAGCCGTTGTTGCGTTAACGATTTAATATAATTCATGCAAGCAAACCCTGGGAAAAGGGGCACAAAAAACCGACTTATCCATCGGAATGACGGTAAGTAGATTAAGGAATCGCATAAGGAACAGTTATAAGAAACGTCTATAAGCGCGACAAGTAGACCATGAGAGGCGGGAAAAGTGTCAGCAGGAAATGCGATCGGGAGCAATTTTTACAAAAATAATGCCCCCGGTTGAAGATTTATTCCGCTGATGGATTACCTATCAGCGGAACATCGCCGTATCAGGCGTGTGCCTGGGCCAGCACTTCGCGATTCGGCTGGCGAATGGTGCTGGAAAGCGCCAGGGAGAGGATAAGCAGCGCGAAGATCACGCAGAAAGTCACGTAGAACCCGCCAAACAGCGACGCAATAATCGATCCACAGATACTGCCGATGCCGAAGCCGAGATAAATCACGCCGTAGTTTTTCGCCAGGTTGTTCAGGCCGAAGAACTCACTCACCAGCGACGGGAATACGGTAATGGTGCCACCGAAGTTAAAGGCCACGCAGGCAATTGCGGCGAAGAAGCTTACCGCATTCAGTGGGGCAAACAGCAGCGCCGCCATACCCACCAGCGAAATCACCTGACCAATGGTAATCACGCGGATACGGGCAATTTTATCGGACAGAATACCGAGCACCAGGCGTCCGCTCAGGTTAGCGATGGAAATCACCGTCACCGCATTCGCCGCGGTCATCACGTCCAGGTGCACCATGCCCTGCGCAATATCTTTCGCCACACCAATCACGTACAGGCCGCTCATGCAGGCGGTCAGGAACATCACCGCCAGCATCCAGTACTGCGGCTTACGCATCGACTGCGCCAGGGTGAAATCATTTTCCACCACGCCGTTGAGCGTTTTCACTTCCTGCTTCGGCGCGTCTTTCATCAGCGTAGAACCGAAGACGATCATCACCAGCACAATCGCGCCCCAGATCATAAATGTCTTCTCAAGGCCCACGCTCGCCAGCAATTGGCTGTCAATAAACTTAAAGCCGAGGCTGCCAAGGCCATACGCGCCGATGGAGAATGCTGAAATCAGCCCTTTGCGCTCCGGGAACCACTTCACGCAGTTGGAGAGGGTCAGAAGATAGCCCGCGCCGTCCGCCAGGCCAACCAGCACCCCCGCGCTCAGCCACAGCATCATCAGGTTATTCGCATGCGCCGTCAGGAAAAAGCCCACGCCGAGCAGAATACCGGAGACCATGGTGACGCGCTTCACGCCAAAGCGTTCCTGCAACTTACCGGCCACCGAGGAAGAAATCGCCAGGCCGAGGCTCAGCAAACCAAAGGAAAACGCCACCTGGCTCACGGGCTCATCGAGCTTGGCTGAAAGCGCGCCGTTAAACAGGCTCCAGGTGTAAACCGAACCCAGTGCGAACTGGGTAATGATGGTCCCGAACAGCGTCAGCCAGCGGGTAGAAGGACGGATTGCAGCGTTCATCGCAGAGTTGCCTTATCAAGATTAACTGCTGCTTAAAATAGCGAAGTGCATTTCACTGCAGGTTAAAAAAGGCATGAACTGCCGTCAGTGCGGAATGAAATGCACTAAAAGCAGAATGAATGGCATTGCCGAAAAAGGAAAAGCAGAAACGTGAGCAGTCACTATCGCGCCAGAATGCGCCACCATTGTGATCAAACAGAAATAGCGATGTACTGAAAACGATCGTTAAATGTTAAAAACGCGCACTCACGCCCATCACATAGAGGTAGTTCGCTCCTTCGGCCATATTGTCCGCCTGGGATAACGAAGCATAGGCTGCAACGTGCTGATTCAACAGCATATCCGCCCCAACGGTGACATCGACCCAGTTACCGTCCTGGGTGGTGGACGGCGTCCGGTTCAGGCCCGACTGGGACTTCCACTGATTCTCGCCAAACTGCTGGTTGTAGCTAATCTGCGCCCAGGGATGGACGCCCCAAAGCGGCTGAGAATCAAAACGCCAGCCGAGCGTGCTGATGCTGGCATGCCACATCGGATCGGTCAGCGCCGTGGTGCTGGTCCCACTGTCGCCAAATTCGTTCCAGATTGAGGTTGCAGAGCCATCATAATGCCAGCTCGCCACCGGCCCGGTGGAAAACAGTGCACTCAGCGGCATATTCCATCCCACGCTTAAGGTGCGTGTCGTATCCAGCGGTGTATCATCGGGCTGATTCATGGCGATGCCAGGCTGCATTTGCGCCGCACTGATGCGCTCGGCAAGAATATCGTTATAACGCGGTTGGTGATCGCTATCCCAGGTATAGCGTTCCGCCGTATTACTTTGGGCATCAGAAACGATATATTCCTGTTGCCAGGCAATGGCGGGTGCCGCCAGAGACATCCACACAAAAACAGAAGCCGGGTAGACACAACCCCGAAAGCCATTGCATTTCTTAATAATCATTTTTGCGACTCCGACAGAGCCGAACCCGGCATTGTTGTTATGATTTTTTACGCGACTGCGTATTACTAAATATTGTCATTTTATTTCTGTCGTCAAGGCAGGTTGCACATTTCTTCATCGACATCAAAAAGTGGGAGAATCAGATGGAACGTTGCGGTTGGGTGAGTACAGATCCGCTTTACAGGGATTACCACGATAACGAATGGGGCGTTGTTCAGCGGGATAGCCAGAAGCTGTTTGAAATGATCTGCCTCGAAGGCCAGCAGGCGGGGCTTTCGTGGATAACGGTGCTGAAAAAACGGGAAAATTATCGCGAAGCCTTCCACCACTTCGACCCGATCAAAGTGGCGGCGATGACCGAAGACGATGTTGAGCAACAGGTGCAAAACGCCGGGATCATTCGCCATCGCGGGAAAATTCAGGCCATTATTGGCAACGCGCGTGCCTTTTTAGCGATGCAGGCCAACGGCGAGGACTTTACCGATTTCGTCTGGTCGTTTGTCGATAATCAGCCACAAATCCGTCACGCCGCCAGCCTGTCGGAGATCCCCACCAGCACGCCCGCCTCAGATGCCTTGTCAAAAGCGCTGAAAAAACGCGGCTTCAAGTTCGTGGGCACCACTATCTGTTACTCCTTTATGCAGGCCTGCGGGCTGGTCAATGACCACGTCACCAGCTGCTTCTGCTACTCCGGAGGCGAGGATGATCCGCAAATGGCAAAGTAACGACCGCAGCCCTTTGCTGAAGCTGTGGCTTGAAAGCACCATTTACGCACATCCCTTTATCGACGAAGGCTACTGGCACGAAAGCGAAGCGCTGGTGCGCGACGTCTATTTCCCCTCGGCGCACACCTGGGTATGGGAAGAAGAAAGTGAAGTGAAAGGCTTTATCAGCGTGATGGATCAGCGCTTTATCGGGGCGCTGTTTGTCGCCCCGCAGAGTATCGGGCACGGCATTGGCCGGGCGCTGCTCACGTTTATCTGCGATCGCTACCCGGACTTAAGCCTTGAGGTGTATCAGAAGAACAGCCGGGCGGTGAATTTCTACCATGCGCAGGGTTTTCGTATTGAAGACAGCGCATGGCAGGATGACACACAACAGCCGACCTGGCTTATGCGCTGGCAGGCGGATCGAATGCTGTAAGCGGCAGCACCGGCCCGCTGTATTTCTCAAGCCACACCAGCGCCGTGTTTCCCGCGCAGCCGTTCCCCAGCTTCGAGCTGGGAATGTCTTTGGTCAGCACGTTCACCGCGCCGTTTTTGCACAGCCCACCCGCACTGCGGTCCAGATCCGGCCATGCACCTTCGTGCAGGCAAATCACCCCCGGACGAATGCCTTCGGTGACAACGGCTCCGGCCAGCACCTGTCCGCGCCCGTTCCAGACTCGAACCAAATCGCCGTCGTTTATTCCCCGCGCGTGCGCGTCTTCAGGATGCAGCGTCAAAGGCTCACGGTTTGCCACGGCATATTTCTCACGCAGGGAAGTGTGATTGAGTTGGCTGTGAAGACGGTGCGCCGGGTGCGCCGACAGCAGCTGGAGCTGCCCGGACTGGGCATTGCCGTGCCACTCGTCAGGCTCAAGCCACGTCGGGTGTCCCGGACAGTCGGCATAGCCAAACCCGGCGATGCGCTGCGAGAAGATCTCAATTTTGCCGCTGTCGGTTTTCAGCGGATTGGCCAACGGATCTTCCCGGAATGCCGCAAACCGAATGAACTGCGCGTTCTGCTCGCTCTCTGGCATTTCAATCAGCTGATTGGCCTCCCAGAATTCATGGAACGGCGGCAGAGTGACCTGCTGGCTAGCCCCGCGCTGCCCGGCAATGTCGTAGAAGGTTTCCAGCCATTCGAGATCGCTTTTCCCCTCGGTAAAACGCTCGTAGCCGCCCTCTTCCCAGCGCTCGCAGAGATCGGCGAAGACCGCCAAGTCATCCCTCGCCTCGTCGCGCGGGGGCACCACCCGCTTCATCGGCACCAGATGCTGGTTGCTGTAGTCGCCGGTCATGGTCAAATCATTGCGCTCGAACGAGGTCGTCGCCGGTAAGACAATATCCGCATGGCGCGCGGCTGCGGTCCAGAAGCATTCGGAAATAACCACCAGCTCCGGTTTTTGCCAGGCGCGGATCAGGCGGTTGGTGTCCTGATGATGGGTAAAGTTGGCCCCGCCGCACCACCAGACGAAGCGGATATCAGGGAAGTGCCTGTCCATGCCATTGTGCTGATACGGCGCGCCAGGGCTTTCCAGCGCTTCAACAATGCGCGCCACCGGAATTTTATCGACGGCATCCGTCCCGCCCTTCACGCTGCCCTGCATTGAGGCCAGCACCGCTGCACGGCGCGTTGGGTTGCCGCCGTTGGCGAAATGATATGAAAGGCCGAAGCCGCCGCCCGGTGTACCGATTTGCCCGAGCATCGCCGCCAGCGTCACCAGCATCCAGTGCTTCTGCTCGCCGAACTGCTGGCGCTGCATACCCCAGCCGGACATCAGCATGGTGGTGTTTTCATGGAACAGTTTCGCCAACTCGCGGATTTTGGCCGCCTCAACGCCGCAAATTTCCGCCGCCCACTCGGCGGTTTTGGCCACGCCGTCGCGCTCGCCCGTCAGATATTCGGCAAACTCTTCATAGCCTGTCGTACAGCGTGCCAGGAACTCTGTATCCTGCCAGCCGTTTTCTGCCAGGGTATGCGCAATGCCCAGCATCAGCGCCACATCGGTGCCCATGTGCGGGGCAATCCACTCCATTGCATCACCAAAGAAATCAACGGTTTCCGATCGCATTGGATCGATGCAGATCAGCCGTTTACCGCTGCGGCGTAGCTTGTCGAAAAAGGTAATGCCCTGCTCGTCGGAGGCGTTCCAGGCGATTTTCAGCGTGTTGAGCGGGTTGGCGCTCCACAGCACCACAACGTCGGTATGTTCCAGAATCATCGGCCAGCTTGTCTGCTGCTGATAGACCTCATTGCCGCCGACCACGTAAGGCATAATCGCCTGCGCAGCGCCGGTAGAGTAATCACCCAGATGCCCGGTATAGCCGCCCGCAAGGCTCATATAGCGTTGCAGCAGCGTCGCAGCTTTGTGTAACACGCCGTTTGAACGCCAGCCGTAGGAACCTGCAAAAATCGACGACGGGCCGTAGCTCTTCCGAATACGCTGATGCTGCGTATGAATCAGGTTCAGCGCATCATCCCAGCTCACCCGCACAAACTCATCTTCCCCACGTACGCCCTGCGGAGAGCCTGGCGAAGCCAAAAAGCCTTTGCGCACCATCGGGTAACGCACGCGCGTTTTGCTGTGCACCTGGTCGCGCACCGCGCTTTGCAGCGAGTTCTCAAACGTTCCGGAAAGCGCGCCACGCGAGCCCAGCACAGTATCGCCATCGGTTTCGACCAGCATCGGTCCCCAGTGGGCGGCGGTCAGAACGGTTTTTGTTGCAGATGAGTTGGCCAAAACAGGCTCCTGTTTACAGATGCAGGTGTTGCGACGCCGATTTTTTCGTCAGCGTTCAATTTATTTACATATTTAAGAATTGCCTTTGGAATTTTCCACGCAATCACGCGTCATAATCAACCGCCACGTCCGTCGTGGCAAAGAATAAAAAGGATTAAGGAAATAAGATGAAAAAACGCGTAATCGTGATTGCTGCTATGGTCAGCGGCGCACTGGCCCTTTCCGGCTGTACCACCAACCCTTACACCGGCGAGCGTGAAGCGGGTAAATCCGGCATCGGCGCAGGCATTGGCGCGCTGGCGGGCGCGGGTATCGGCATGCTGTCGTCATCGAAAAAAGATCGCGGCAAAGGCGCGCTGATTGGTGCCGCAGCGGGTGCGGCCGTCGGCGGCGGCGTAGGCTATTACATGGACGTGCAGGAAGCGAAGCTGCGCGAAAAAATGCAGGGCACCGGCGTCAGCGTCACCCGTAACGGCGACAACATCGTGCTGAACATGCCGAACAACGTCACCTTCGACAGCAGCAGCGCCAACCTGAAACCGGCGGGTGCCAACACCCTGACCGGCGTGGCGATGGTGCTTAAAGAGTACGAAAAAACCGCCGTCAACGTGGTGGGCTACACCGACAGCACCGGCGGCCAGGAGCTGAACATGCGCTTGTCTCAGCAGCGCGCGGAGTCCGTTGCCAGCTCGCTGATTACCCAGGGCGTGGCATCTAACCGCATTCGCACCAGCGGTATGGGCCCGGCGAACCCAATCGCCAGCAACAGCACGGCGGAAGGCAAAGCGCAGAACCGTCGCGTGGAAATTACCCTCAGTCCACTGCAGTAAGTCTTTATCACCCGGCGGCCTTCGGTGGCCGGGTACTTTTCCTCACCCCTAAAATATGGACTGGCATTTCATTCCTGTGTTGGCTTACTCTGATTGCTAGCTTGCTAATCAACGGAGAGAAGTCATGAAGCCGCCCGTTATTCTCTATAAAGCCTTACCCCAGGATTTACAGCAGCGCCTCGAGTCCCACTTCACGGTCACCGTTTTGCCCGATATCAGCCCCGGTACGGTTCAGAAGCATACCGACACTTTTAAGCAAGCTGTTGGCCTGCTTGGCTCCAGCGAAACCGTTGATGCGGCACTGCTGGAGAGCATGCCCGCGCTGCGAGCGGCGTCCACCATTTCCGTAGGCTATGACACTTATGACGTCAGCGCGCTGAACGCCCGCAAAGTGCTGCTGATGCACACGCCCACCGCGCTGACCGAAACCGTCGCCGACACGCTGATGGCCCTGATTCTGAGCAGCGCCCGGCGGGTGGTTGAAGTGGCAGAGCGCGTGAAAGCGGGCGAATGGACGAAGGGCATCGGCCCGGACTGGTTCGGCACTGACGTTCACCATAAAACCATCGGCATCGTCGGCATGGGGCGCATTGGCCTGGCCCTGGCGCAGCGCGCGCATTTTGGCTTCGGCATGCCGGTGCTCTACAATGCGCGCCGTCAGCACAAAGAGGCGGAAGAGCGCTTCAACGCGCGCCACTGTGACCTCGACACGCTATTACAGGAAGCGGATTTTGTTTGCTCGATTCTGCCGCTGACCGAGGAAACCCGTCACCTGTTCGGCGCAGAGGAGTTCCGCAAAATGAAACAATCGGCGATTTTCATCAACGCAGGCCGTGGCCCGGTGGTGGACGAGCAGGCGCTGATTAACGCGCTGAAAAACGGTGACATTCATGCCGCAGGACTGGACGTTTTCGAGCAGGAGCCGCTGCCGGTGTCCTCTGAGCTGCTGAAGCTGCCAAACGTGGTGGCCCTGCCGCACATCGGTTCCGCGACCCATGAAACGCGCTATGCGATGGCAGAAACGGCGGTGGATAACCTGATAAATGCCCTGAACGGGGAAGTGGAAAAGAACTGCGTCAATCCGCAGGTTCTTTAAGAGGGAATTGCCCGGCGGCACTGCGTTTGCCGGGCCTACGCGTAGGCCGGATAAGTTTGTAGGCCCGGTAAGCACAGCGCCACCGGGCTCTAACGCCAATTAACGCGTGGCGTTCACCGCCGCGGTCCAGGCCTGGTTAAACGCCTGATGCTGGGAGGCCAATGGGCCAATCAGCGAGTTGTATTGGCTTGCCTGCTGCGAGGTCGGGAACTGAATACCGTTCGCCACAAAGCTCACCTGAGTGTTCTGCTGGGCCACAAAATCGCCCACCTGCACCAGCTGCTGGGTGAAGATCTGCGCCGCCGGGATCAGCGGTTGCATCGCGTTAGCAGGCTGAGTTACAACTTTGTTGTACACCTGATCGAACACAGGTTTCAGATCGTCGCCCTGCTTGAGCGCTGAGTGCGCCGCGTCGGCCTGCATTTTGGCATTTTCCAGCTGCTGGCTCAGCACGCCAAGCGCACCGTTCGCCTGACGCAGCGGCTCACGCTGGGTCATGTAATCCTGCGGCACGCGGATGGCGTTCACGCTGTCGACAACCGGACGCAGACCTGCATCCATCGCCTGGCTCACCTGCTGCGAATAGCCGTAGATCACCGCATAATCGGAGACGAACGGACCAAACTGTTTTTTCTGATCGGTGGTCAGCGTCGGCAGACGCTCGCCGCTCCGCATCACGGAATTTTGCAGGAAGTCGATGAACGCTTTGCGCTGATCGCCTTCTTTATCGAAACATCCACTCAGGCTAACTACCATCAACAACGCCGCCACGGACGCAAACCAGCGAGAGCAGGACTTTCCTGTCGCCATTTTCATACTCCTTCAGCCAAAAAAAGCGCAAACCGGCACACACGTGCCTGACGTTGACAAGGATAGTCGACACGGGCCTCACAGGATACCCTTTCCTGCGTTCATCATCGGAAAATTCCGCTCGCCGCCTAATGTTAATGATTTGTTGCCCGCATCACACTTCGTGAAATTGTTCTTTCCCGGCATTCAACCTATAACATCATGAATTAAAACTGCTTTATTCAGGTTTTTTGTGCGTGTGATCTTTCCGCGTACGATAATCGCACGCTTCCCCGGGCCAGCACGTTGTCGAAAAAGCGCGCGGGTGGTTTGATTGAATGAACGATTACCGGATTGATGTTCGATAATCGCACATTTTACCTCCCAGGAATCGCGACATGACAAAGACAACAACCGATATCCAGGCCTTTATCAACGAGCATCCGTTCACGAAATATCAGTGGATGATCCTCGTACTGTGCTTTATTACCGTGGCGTTGGACGGTTTCGACACCGCCATCATCGGCTTTATCGCCTCTGATCTCGTTCAGGAATGGGGCGTGCAGAAATCGGCGCTCGGCCCGGTCATGAGCGCCGCGCTGGTCGGCCTTGCCGTCGGCGCACTGACCGCAGGCCCGATGGCGGACCGTATTGGCCGTAAAAAGGTGCTGCTCCTCTCCATCATCGTGTTTGGTACGTTCAGCCTGCTGACTGCGGCAGCTACCAGCCTGAACCAACTGACGCTGCTGCGCTTCCTCACCGGCCTCGGCTTGGGTGCGGCCATGCCAAACGCCGCCACGCTGATGAGCGAATATGCGCCGGAGCGCCGTCGCGCGCTGCTGGTGAATCTGATGTTCGTCGGCTTCCCGATTGGCTCTTCGCTCGGTGGCTTTGTCTCTGCCTGGCTGATCCCGCACTACGGCTGGCAAAGCGTGCTGATCCTCGGCGGCGTGATGCCGCTGGTAATGGCTGTCGTGCTGCTGTTTTTCCTGCCGGAGTCCGTCCGCTACCTGGTTGCGAAAAACAAATCTCAGCAGCAGGTGGCAGCCATCCTGAACCGCATCGCTCCGCTGCCCGCAGAGACTCACTTTGTCCTGCACGAGGCGGGTGAAGTGCAGGAGAAATCCGCGCTGGGCGTGATTTTCTCGCCGCGCTACCTCGTCGGCACCGTGATGCTTTGCCTGACCTACTTTATGGGCCTGCTGATTTTCTACCTGCTGACCAGCTGGCTACCGCTGCTCATTCGTGAAACCGGTGCCACCATGAGCCAGGCCTCGGTGATCACCGCGCTGTTCCCACTCGGCGGCGGCATCGGCGTGCTGGTGCTCGGTGCGCTGATGGACAAATTCAATCCGAACAAAGTGGTGGCCGTCGGCTGGCTGCTGACCGGCGTGTTCGTCTGCCTCGTCGGTTTCTCGACCAGCAGCCTGGTATTGATGGGCGTGATGGTGTTTATCGCAGGCAGCATCATGAACGGCGCGCAGTCCTCCATGCCAGCACTTGCTGCCGGTTTCTACCCGACGCAGGGCCGCGCCACGGGCGTAGCGTGGATGCTCGGCATCGGGCGTTTTGGCGGCATTCTTGGGGCCTTCAGCGGCGTCTTCCTGATGCAGGCCGAGCTGTCGTTTGAAACGATCTTTATGCTGCTGGCTATCCCGGCGCTGCTGTCCGCCTCGGCATTGATGATTAAGTATCTCGTTACCCGCCCGACCCGTAACCAAACCCGCGACATCCCGAAAGCGACGCAAAAAGCCTGATCTCAACGGCGGGCCGCTGCGCCCGCCCTTTTGCGTTTTTTTACGGTCGATTTACAAAAAAAGCGCTGAACAACTTTCCCGGTTCTTTATCAGATAATTAGTTCTGTCGGGCCTCTGGCTGAAACGCGTCAGGCCAAATATATCGCACGAATAATCACTCCCGTGACAACACCTCACCCATTTTACTGACTACGCTTAATGAGCTTGCCAATAATAACAATCTCATTTGGCCCTCCAGAGGAGTTCTCAATGGAAGTTAAAGATCCGATGTCTGAACTGCTGAGTAGTCTGGAAAACATTGTTTTTAAAGACGAATCACAGAGAATTACCCTGACCCAAAAGCCCACTGCCTTTACCGAGTTTGAGCAACTGCGTAAAGGCTCCGGTTTAAAAATTGATGATTTCGCCCGGGCGATGGGCGTGAGCGTAAGCATGGTGCAGGAGTGGGAATCGAGACGAGAAAAGCCGACGCCCAGCGAACTGATGCTTATGCGCTTAATTCAGGCAAATATTGCCGGTAGCAAACACGTTGCCTGAGTAGCACGACCTTTCTGACCGCCCCCGCTTCTGCGGGGGTTTTTGTTTATAACGTCCTGAACTCCCAGCCTGTTTCTCGCCACTCCAACACGTGCGTGAGGCTCAGCGCCTGCAAAAATGCCTCATCGTGCGACACCACCATCATCGCCCCAGGAAACGCCGACAGCGCGGTTTCGATTGCCTGCGTGGAGGCCAAATCCAGATGGTTGGTCGGCTCATCCAGCAGCAGAAGCTGTGTCGCCTCCCGCCGCCAGAGCACGCCTGCCAGCGCCGCCTTCAGGCGCTCACCGCCGCTGAGTGAGGCGAGCGGCAGCGTGACCTTATCGGCGGTAAGCTGCAGCTGTGCCAGGCGGCTGCGCAGCACGCCCTCCTCGAGCGGCGTATCACCGAGATTCAGAAGTGACATGACTGAGAGAGACAGATCGAACTGGCTGAGATGCTGATCGAGCCAGGCCGCCTGAACGGAAAGCCTGCAACTCCCCGAAACGGGAGGGAGCAGCCCCTGAATCACCTTTAATAAGGTCGTCTTGCCGCAGCCGTTTGGCCCACGCAGGGCAATGCGCATCGGCCCCGTTAGCAGGATGTTCAGCGGCGGCAGGGCTGCGTGTGGCAGCACTAAATCCTTCAATTCCAGCACCTGTTTTCCTGCGGCAATTTGGCTGCCGGGCAACGTAAACATTACCGTGGCGTCCTCTTCCACCCGTTCACGAGCCTGTTTCACCGCGGCATTCAGGGCCTCATTTTGCTCGCTGTGCTGCCGACGAATCGTGCCCGGGCGTGCTTTGGCGGCACCTTTATAGGCCACACGCTCGAAGGAGGCGATATTCAGCGAATCCACCGTCCGTAATGTCTGCGCCGAACGTCTCAGGCTGGCATCGTGCTCTTTCTGCATTCGTGCGCGGGTGCGCCGACGCTCTGTGGCCGCATGCTCCAGTGCGGCGCGGGCCGCCTGTTGTTCGGCATCGCGCTGCTGCTGCCAGACGTCAAAATTACCGCCATAGCTGCGCAGCTCGCCTGCGGCCAGTTCCAGAATGTGCGGTAACTTGCTCAGCAGCTCGCGGTCATGGCTGGCAATCAGCGCTCCACCGCGCCAGCGTGAAAGCTGCTGCCAGAACCACTCCCGCCCGGCCCGATCCAGATGGTTGGTCGGTTCGTCCAGCAGCAGATAATCAGCCCCGGACAGAAACGCGCCGCAAAGCAGGGCTTTTACCCGCTCTCCACCGCTCAGGGAAGCCGCCGGAAGCTGTGGGTCAAAAACAGGTAAAGAGAGTTCAGCAAACCCGGCACTTAGCCGCTCCGCTAAATCCCAGTGTCCGTCCAGCAGATCGGCGTCTTCCGGCAGCATTTCACCTTTTGCCACACGGGCCATCGCCTCATAGCGATCGCTCAGACCAAGCAGTTCAGCCAGGGTGCAACCGGGAGGAAGTTGATGCTCCTGGGCAACGTAGGCAACCTGCGAGAAGCGCTCAATATGCCCCTGAGCAGGGAAATCGATATTTGCCAGCAGCTGCAACAGCCGGGACTTGCCGCTGCCGTTGCGCCCGACAAGACCGCACAGCGTGGATTCAAGCGAAAAATTCAGCGGACCAAACAGCACATCGCCCGTCGCAAACTGACAGGTGACCTGATGCAAAATAAAAGAAGGGGATTGCGCATAAAAATGAGCCATAAGCACTCCTGAATGAAATTAAAACCTCCCCGCCAACGCAATGCGTTGTGTCAGGGGCGAAATTCATCAGTCGTGATTGTTCATTTTCAGCAGAGACTCCGGATATGACGAGGGGTTCGTCGCGGCACAGGATAGCCGCATACGGCATGGGGTTTCAAGGCTAAATTTTCGCCATCAGGCATAAAAAAACCCGCGGCTGCGGGTTTCTGATTTCCCCTCTCCCGAGGGAGAGGGTTGGGGTTAGGGCATCAGACAACACCCGGCCCCACTTACTGCAGCAGAGAAATATCCGCCACCTGCAGGAACAGCTCACGAAGCTTAGTCAGCAGCGTCAGACGGTTGATACGCACGTCTTTATCTTCCGCGTTCACCATCACGTTCTCGAAGAATTCATCCACCGGCTCGCGCAGGGACGCCAGCTCCACCAGCACTTTCTGGTAGCAGCGTAATCCTTCCGATCTTTGCCTGTGGCATATTGAGGACAGGTACGTTAAGGCCAAAGCTGCCGGGCCTAACTTTATCGGGCCATCGACAGCAGGAACTGCACTGTCGATGAGTATCCCCCCGCCTGAACAGTAAAGCCGCCTGCCGTTTGCCGGGTAAAATATTCTGCAACACGAAGAAAGCGTATCCATGCCACCGGTGAAGTCATGTCCTCCAGTGACAGAAAAGGTAATACGGTCCTCCTGAGTCAGCCAATATCACTGGCCTTAATGCGGCTGACGCCAGCTTTCTTCATTGCCTCCCAGGCTTTGTCGAGCGAGCCATCAAGGTTAATTCCCCGGGTTGCATCTTCAACTACGCTTACGTCAAAACCGAGACTGGCGGCGTCAATAGCGGTCCAGCCCACGCAAAAATCGGTCGCGACTCCGGTAACGAAAAGATGCGCGATCCCGCGCTCGCGCAGATATCCCGCCAGCCCCGTAGGCGTCTGACCGTCCGCTTCTTTGAACGCGGAGTAGCTGTCCAGGTCGATATTATATCCTTTGCGGATGATCAGCTGGGCCTTAGTGATGCGCAGATCCTTACAAATCTTTGCTCCCCAGGTGCCCTGCACGCAGTGATCGGGCCAAAGAATCTGAGGACCATTGGGAGTATCAATGGTGTCATTAGGTTCTTTGCCATCGTGGGCGCTGGCAAACGAAATATGGCCATGAGGATGCCAGTCCTGAGTAACAATAATGGTGTCGAACTTCTCATAGAGGGCGTTAATGACCGGAATAATCTCATCTCCCCTCTCCACCGCCAACGCGCCACCGGGAAGAAAGTCATTCTGCATGTCGACAATAATCAGCGCACGTTTACCGCCCCCTCTTCCGTTGCGTGCTGTTTTCTGACGGTTTTCTGTCTGCGCAATCGCTCCGCCGCATGCGATCATGGCCGTGGCGCCAAAAGTTGCGGCAATCAAGTGTCTTCTCGACAACGACGGCAGACCTTCCCCCGCCGATGAGTCACACGGCGCATTCTGCTTTTGAGGAGGCGTAAAAATACCTTTCATTCCAATAAATCCCTTTGATAGTTAGCTCAGGTAAGCGGTCTTGAATGCCGTTTTTACAATGAGTTAACGGGACGGATCTATGAGATAAAAGGCAAGATCGATAAGGTATTTCTTTGGCGGGGTTATGCCGAAGAAAATCAACGTTGATGCGGCGCTCAGATACCGAAATGATGTATAGCTGCGGTTACAATAATCATCAGCCCAAATCCTGGGCTAACTCACGCAACGGCTATATTTATCCTTATCAAAACGCTGCTCGCTTTCAGCCAAAAATAAATTTTCGTTTATTCATTAAGATTGATCTTTTGGTGGGCGAGAATTTTCCAGAATGCATCCAGGCTGGTTGAAATGATAAAAGGTTATGTTACTTTTTGTTTCTCCTGGGAATAATTACTTTCAAAAAGGTGCATTAAATGGAACTTAAAAGAAAACCTCTCGCTTTACTGGTCTTACCGTTAATTTTCAGTGCTTATTCTGCCCATGCAAACATCGACCATATGTATATTAATGGACCTTCTTATATTGAGCGCGACAACTGGAGTGCTGAGTATAGCCTGGAGAATAAGGAGGATTATCGCGGTGCCGTTCACTGGCTATTAGCTGAGAATAGATTTTATCGTACGCATTATTTCAAATCTTATGGAGACACTGCTATCACAGGTTTTTCCATGGGATGGCTACCACATACATCACTGGTGCAGGCAGCCGTACAGGACAACGGAGAGTACCGAACCCTTTCCAGGAAATTTTGCCAGGAGGGCTTTGTGCTCGGCTGTACTCCGTTAAAAAGTAAGACAAACTACAATAAGGGTGAAATAGTTAAGGTTGATTTAAACTTTATGCCAGAAGGAGAAAATAAAAAGGATCAGCTAGAAACCGAATGGACCTTTGATCCTGCAACAGAAAGCTTGCTGAAAGGTGTTCAAATTAGCAAAGATAAATTCAGCCTTTCATTTACCGCACCTGAGCTGCAGAGAAGCAGCAAAGTTACTATTTTTAACCGGGTAAAAACACCCACTAATGAAGTCTTACTAAAACGCGACATCTGCCTGAGAGGTGCGGATCAGGGCTTCTGCATGGATATGGATAATGCTTTTAATGTTACACCTAAAGTAACCAGTTATGATTTTTCCGGTTTCACCGAAAACGTTGGAAAATTCGAAAAAGCCGACAGAGTATTTAATAAAGGGACGATTTTTACCTGCGTTGAAGAAGTAAAATGCAATAATCCAGATTTTACTCCAGTTAACGGTTCGAGCAAATGGCGAGCGGCCTGGGTGGAAACCTACTTTTAATTTCACGACCTGGTTATAAGCTATAGTTCCAAAAACCGGACGGTGACCGGTTGTTTATCGGTCACCGTCAGATTGCATTTGCCTTAAATATACGCAAATCGGTTACTGCAGCAGAGAAATATCCGCGACCTGCAGGAACAGCTCACGCAGTTTGGCCAGCAGCGTCAGACGGTTGATGCGCACGTCTTTATCGTCGGCGTTCACCATCACGTTCTCAAAGAACTCATCCACCGGTTCGCGCAGGGACGCCAGTTCGATCAGCGCATCCTGATAGCGGCCTTCGGCGAAGAACGGCTGCAGTTTGTCACGCAGAACAACCACGTGGGTTGCCAGCTTGATTTCCGCCGCTTCTTTCAGCAGGGAAGCATGCATGCTCTCGTTCAGCGTTTCGTCAGACTTAGCCAGAATGTTGGAAACACGCTTGTTGGCTGCCGCCAGCGCTGCTGCCTCTTCCAGGGTGCGGAAGTGGGACACCGCCTTCATGCGTGCATCGAAGTCCGCCGGACGGGTTGGACGACGTGCCAGCACGGCCTGAATGGTGTCAACGGTGAAGCCTTCGTCCTGATACCAGGCGCGGAAGCGGCCCAGCATAAAGTCAATCACCTCATCCACAACCTTCGCGTTGGTCAGCTTGTCACCGTACAGACGCACCGCTTCTTCGGTCAGCGTTTGCAGATCGAGGTTCAGGTTCTTCTCAACGATGATACGCAGCACGCCGAGGGCGGCACGACGCAGAGCAAACGGGTCTTTGTCGCCTTTCGGATGCTGGCCGATGCCGAAGATGCCCGCGAGGGTATCCATTTTATCGGCGATCGCGACAGCACAGGCTACCGGGTTGGACGGCAGGTCATCACCCGCAAAGCGCGGCTGATACTGCTCGTTCAGCGCAACGGCCACGTCTTCGGCTTCGCCGTCGTGACGCGCATAGTGCATGCCCATGATGCCCTGGGTGTCGGTAAATTCGAACACCATGTTGGTCATCAGGTCACACTTGGAGAGCAGGCCCGCACGCGTTGCGTGATTGACGTCAGCGCCAATCTGCCCGGCAATCCAGCCCGCCAGGGCCTGAATGCGGTCGGTTTTATCGCGCAGGGTGCCGAGCTGCTGCTGGAACAGCACGGTTTGCAGGCGCGGCAGGTTGTCTTCCAGACGCTTTTTACGGTCGGTGTTGAAGAAGAACTCTGCATCCGCCAGACGTGGGCGAACAACCTTCTCGTTACCGGAGATAATCTGGGTCGGATCTTTTGACTCGATATTGGTCACGAAGATGAAGTTTGGCAGCAGCTTGCCGTCGTTGCCGTAGACCGGGAAGTACTTCTGGTCGCCCTTCATGGTGTAGACCAGCGCTTCCGCAGGCACCGCGAGGAATTTCTCTTCGAACTTCGCGGTCAGCACGACCGGCCATTCCACCAGCGAGGTGACTTCTTCCAGCAGGCTTTCACTCAGGTCGGCGTTGCCGCCGATTTTGCGTGCTGCAGCTTCGGCATCTGCTTTGATGGTGGCTTTACGCGCTTCGTAGTCAGCAATGACTTTGCCGCGCTCCGTCAGGATCTGCGGATACTGATCGGCGTTGTCGATGGTGAACTCCGGCTCGCCCATAAAGCGATGGCCGCGGATCACGCGATCGGAATCGATGCCGAGAATTTTTGCCGGAACGACTTTGTCGCCCAGCAGCAGGGTCACGGTGTGAACCGGACGCACGAACTGCACGTCGGACGCGCCCCAGCGCATCAGTTTTGGAATTGGCAGTTTGCCAAGCGACGTCGCCACCATATTTGGCAGCAGCGCTTCTGCGCTTTCGCCTTTCACGTGGGCGCGATAGAGCAGCCATTCGCCTTTGTCGGTTGCGATGCGCTCAGCCTGGTCTACGGTGATACCGCAGCCACGTGCCCAGCCTTCAGCCGCTTTGCTCGGTTTGCCTTCGGCGTCAAACGCCGCAGAAACCGCCGGGCCGCGTTTTTCAACTTCGCGATCGGGCTGCGCTGCCGCAAGACCCGCCACCTTCAGCGCCAGACGGCGAGGAGCGGCGAACCACTCAACGTTGCCGTGGGCAAGACCGGCGTTATCCAGCTCGGCCGTAAAGTTCGCAGCAAAGGATTCTGCCAGGCTGCGCAGGGCTTTTGGTGGCAGCTCTTCGGTGCCGATTTCCACCAGGAAAGTTTTTTCAGACATGGCCGCCTCTTATTTATTCTTGTTGCACATCGGGAAGCCAAGGGCTTCACGGGAAGCGTAATAGGCTTCTGCCACGGCTTTGGTCAGGGTGCGAATGCGCAGAATGTAGCGCTGACGCTCGGTGACGGAGATGGCTTTACGCGCGTCCAGCAGGTTGAAGCTGTGGGCGGCTTTCAGAATACGCTCGTAGGCAGGCAGCGGCAGCGGGTTTTCCAGCGCCAGCAGCTGCTGAGCTTCTTTCTCATACTGCTCGAAGCAGGAGAACAGGAAGTCGACGTCGGCGTATTCGAAGTTATAGGTGGACTGCTCCACTTCGTTCTGGTGGAACACGTCGCCGTAGGTGGTTTTACCCAGCGGGCCGTCGCTCCAGACGAGGTCATACACGCTGTCCACGCCCTGGATATACATCGCCAGACGTTCCAGACCGTAGGTGATTTCGCCGGTGACTGGCTTACACTCGAGGCCGCCAACCTGCTGGAAGTAGGTGAACTGCGTCACTTCCATGCCGTTCAGCCACACTTCCCAGCCAAGACCCCAGGCACCCAGCGTTGGGTTTTCCCAGTTGTCTTCCACGAAGCGAATGTCGTGGATGGTCGGGTCCATGCCCAGCTCTTTCAGGGATCCGAGATACAGCTCCTGAATGTTGTCCGGGGAAGGCTTAATCACCACCTGGAACTGATAGTAGTGCTGTAAACGGTTCGGGTTTTCGCCATAGCGACCGTCAGTCGGGCGGCGGGACGGCTGCACGTAGGCAGTCGCCATCGGCTCCGGGCCGAGCGCGCGCAGACAGGTCATCGGATGGGAGGTGCCAGCGCCGACTTCCATGTCCAGTGGTTGAACAATGGTGCAGCCCTGACGAGCCCAGTAATCCTGTAAGGTCAGGATCAGGCCCTGGAAAGTCCTGGTATCAAACTTTTGCATATATTTTCGTGCTGGATACGTGTGGAATTAAGGAAGCGTCAAGTATACCCGCTGGCTGCGAGATATACAGTATGAATGGCTTAGTTTGCCGAATATTGACGGAATATTGGGGAAACATAAGAGATTTCCCCCCGCGGCCCCTGCCGCTTAGCGCATCGAAAGGTGTAAAAATTGACCGTCTGCGTCAAAAGAGCAGATGAAACTCTCATTCTTCGGCGTATAGCCTTTTAGCTCATAGCTGCCCTGAAACTGCTCAAAGCCAGTCACATCAACCTTCTGCGCCCCCGTGTTGTAACGCAACGCCGCTTTATTTTTGCAGAGCTGCTCCATGTTGAGCGAACGAGTCGGGTCGATTTTCGCCCGCTGAGCCTTCTGTTCAGGGGCTTTTGACGCGCTGCACCCTGCGAGGGCCACGGCGAGCAGCAACGGCACGAAATACTTCATCATCATTTTGGGTAACGGCCTTATTCTTTGCCTGTTATTGTCGTTTTAAGACTAGAGTGTTTTTCTGACCCTGCATTCTGCGAATCGGTTCCCGGGCCGACAAGCAAACCGCAGTAAACTCAGAATTTTCCAAAGGGACAATGGCCGGGCTCACCGGTCAGACTTTTTTTAGTACCACACTGAGGAACCGATGTCAGGAAAGATTAACTGGGTAACCAACCTGCGAGGGATTGCCTGCCTGATGGTGGTGATGATTCACACCACCACTTGGTATGTCACCAACGCCCACAGCACCAGCCTGCTCAACTGGGATATTGCCAACCTGTTAAACTCTGCCTCCCGCGTCAGCGTGCCGCTGTTTTTCATGATTTCAGGCTATCTGTTTTTCGGCGAGCGCAGCGCCCAGCCACGCCACTTCCTGCGGATAGGCCTGTGCCTGCTCTTCTACAGCGCGATAGCGCTGGCCTACATTCTGCTGTTCACCCATATCAACGTGGAGCTGTCGCTGAAGAACCTGCTGCAAAAGCCGGTGTTCTATCACCTGTGGTTTTTCTTCGCGATTTTTGTGATTTACCTGCTCTCACCGCTGATTCAGGTAAAAAGCGTTAGCGGCTGGATGCTATTGGCATTGATGATCGTGCTTGGCGTGGTGGCGAACCCCAATACTGTGCCGGTGAAAATGGGCCAATTTCAATGGCTGCCGGTGAATCTGTACATCGATGGCGACACCTTTTACTACGTGCTCTATGGCCTGCTCGGCCGCGCGTTGGGGATGATGAACACCGACAAAAAACCGCTGACGCTGCTATGCGCGGGCCTGTTTGTGGCATCGGTTTGGGTGATTTCACGCGGCACGCTGCATGAACTGAAATGGCGCGGCAACTTCGCGGATACCTGGTATCTGTACGCCGGGCCGATGGTGTTTATCTGCGCCGTCACGCTGTTCATCTTCGTGAAAAACATGCTGAACAGCCGCGAACTACCGGGACTGAGCACTATTTCGCAGTATTCGTTAGGGATTTACGGATTCCACGCACTGATCATTCATGCGCTGCGATCTGGCGGCATCGAGCTGAAGAGCTGGCCGCTACTCGATATTCTATGGATTTTCTGCGCCACCATTGCAGGCAGCCTGCTGCTCTCAATGCTGGTGCAGCGGATCGACACTCGTCGGCTGGTGAGTTAGGGCTCGGGTGCGGGCGCGATGCAGCTGGCGGGCAGAGGTAAAACCGGCCGCCAGCGCCGCCTGCTCCATTCCGCTTCCCTGCAAAAGCCGCTGTTCGGCCAGCGCCAGGCGGAGCTGCTCCAGATAATCCCTCACGCTAATCCCAAGATGTTGCCTGAACAAACGCGTCAGATGACGAGGCGTGACGTGCGCCCGTTCAGCAATATCCGCCAGCGGCCAGGCGCGCTGAGGGGCCGCCGTCAGCGCATCCTGCGCCCGGTGAATGGCCGGGTGAAGATGATTGCGATAGCGCAGCCAGGGAGAAAGCTGCGGATCATCGCCGGAGCGGCGGAACCACACCACCATCTCGCGCGCCACCGCCATCGCACGCTCCGGGCCGTACAGCCGGTTGATAAGATGCAGCGCCAGATCGATACCCGAGGTGATCCCTGCGCTGGTCCAGATGCCTTTATCTTCAATGAAAATACGGTTCTCTTTGACGATAGCCCCGGGTGCTGCGGCCTTCAGGCGCGTAATCACATCATGATGGGTAGTGCACTGCACGCCGTGCAGCAACCCGGCCTTCGCCGCCAGCAGCGAACCGGAGCAGACGCACATCAGGGTTATCTCGCGAGCATGTAGCTGCGGCTGCTGGCGCGTCAGCCAGCGGCGCACCTGTTCGGCCTGCCGCGTGGAAAAGAAGTGGTTTGAATCGCAGACGCCGGGCAACACCAGCAGGCTACCCGCCGGAAGCCGCTCCGGCAGCGGCTCAATATTACCCATCGTCATGCCGATAGACGTCGGCACTTCCGCATCCGGCCCGATGTAGTGCAGGCGGAACGCATCCCCCGCCAGCACGAACGTTTCTGCAGGGCCGGTCATATCCAGCGACAGCACCCCAGGCAACATCACGAACCAGACGTCAGTAGTCATAGCGATTCAAGCGTCTCCGCAACGGTTTTCACAGTGGCAAAGCGCCCTTCCAGCACGGTTTCGGTGTGGTGGCGCAGTGTCTCCACGTCCAAAGTAACGCCTTTGTGAGTCATCGGGAAGGTCAGCGTCGCTTCGGTGACGAAAGTGACCTGATAGCCGAGATCGGAAGCCACGCGCGTCGTGGTTTCGCAGCACTGTTCGGTGCGCAGTCCACAAATAATTAGATGGTTGATGTCACGGCTTCGCAGCCAAAAATCCAGCCCGGTATCGGTGAATGCATTGTGCACATGTTTGTGAAAAACAACATCCGGCTGATGGCGTAAAAAGGACATTGGCTTGACGAAGCCACTCTCCAGGGAGAACGCGCCCTGCTCATCGACGTGGAAGATATCCACAATCGGCACGTTACGCTGCTGGCAGCCGGCAATTAGCGTCAGCATCGATGCCTGGAAGGCAGGTAAATCGGTGGTTTTCCAGTAATCACGATGTTCGAAGGACTGCTGGGTATCAATGTTAATCAATGCGGTGCGGGACATGGTCAGACTCCTGTTCGTGTCGGTGTAAACACATTCTGGACACGAACAGGTGGCCTGATAAGGTCAAAAAAGGACAGCCAACCGCCGCTTCAGGACATCAGCGGTTTGAGCTGCTGATAAAGCTGACGGAAGGTTTCACGGCGCGACGCATAGGCGGCATTCTGCGCCGCATCAGGCTGATGCGTTTCCTCCAGCGCGAGCTGCGGCAGCAATTCGGAGTACGGTTTGCCTGGGTGCATGGCAAGCTGCGCAAGGCGTGCCGCCCCCAATGCCGGACCAACGTCACCGCCGGTGCGGTAGTCCAGCGCAATGCCGCTGATATCGGCCAGCATCTGCCGCCAGTATGCGCTGCGCGCCCCACCACCTATCAGCGTCACGCTTTGCGGCCTGATGCCGCAGTCATGCACCACGTCCATCCCGTCTGCCAGCGCGAAACCCACGCCTTCCAGCACCGCCTGCGCCAGCTCCGCCGGGCCGTGTTGA
Source organism: Enterobacter sp. CC120223-11 (assembly GCF_900215375.1). Lineage (GTDB taxonomy): Bacteria > Pseudomonadota > Gammaproteobacteria > Enterobacterales > Enterobacteriaceae > Scandinavium. The sequence goes on from NZ_OBEF01000005.1 coordinate 61,968, forward strand.
TGGGTCAGACCGAAAAAGACGCCTTTTGCGTTCGGGTTGTTGTGCGGCGTACGCTCGCCGGAAAGGTACGGCAAAAACCATACCGGATCGGCATTTTTATCTGCCGTTTGCGCGGCAGCCAACAGCGCAGGAACGTCTCCGAGGCCGGTCAATTTCGCCGCCCAGTCCAGACATGAAGCCGCGCTCAGCATCACAGACATCAGATGCCAGCGGCCCGGCAGCGCGTGGCAGAAACTGTGCACCGCGCTCTCTGGCTTGCTGAGGAAACCGTTGCTGACGGCAAAGTAAACGCCTGATGTACCAAGGGATAACATCGCCTGGCCCGCGTCCGCCATGCCGACGCCAACGGCGCCCGCGGCGTTATCGCCCCCGCCTGCGACAACGGGCACGGCAGGCATATTCCATGCCTGAGCTACCGACGGCAGCAGCGCGCCTGTGATATCGCTGCCTTCAGACAGCGCAGGCATGTTGTCGCGCGCTAAGCCGCACGCCTGAAGCATTTCATCACTCCAGTCGCGTTTTGCCACGTCCATCCACATCGTGCCTGCCGCGTCTGACATGTCGCTGGCAAACTCACCCGTGATGCGCAGCCGCAGGTAATCTTTCGGCAACAGCACCTTATCCACCTGGCTGAACACATCAGGTTCGTGGCGCTTCACCCACAGCAGTTTGGGGGCGGTAAAGCCTGGCATCATCAGGTTACCGGTAATCTCGCGGGAGCGAGGCACCGCCGCCTCCAGCATTGCGCACTCTTCCGCGCAGCGCCCGTCGTTCCACAGAATGGCAGGACGCAATACGCGTTGCTGTTTGTCGAGCAGCGTTGCACCGTGCATCTGCCCGGCAATTCCCAATGCTTTAACCTCTGCCAGCGAATGCTGGGCACCCAGCGCTTTCATCGCGCTATCCGTGGCCCGCCACCAGCTCTCAGGATCCTGTTCGGACCACAGAGGATGCGGCCTTGATACGGTCAGCTTCTCCGTTTGCGTGGCCAGCACGTCGCCCTGCTCGCTCAACAGAATGACTTTTACCCCGGACGTGCCGAGATCGATCCCGATGTACATAAGGCGGCTCCTTGATTAAACAATGCCGGATGGCGCTGACGCTTATCCGGCCTACAGATTTTGTAGGCCCGGTAAGCGAAGCGCCACCGGGCAATCAGGCTTTACTTATCAAACAGATAATAATTCACCAGGTTCTCCAGCAGCTCCTGATGCCCGCTGTGGTGCTGTGGTGAAAGGTTATGCTGTTCGGCGTATTTCGCAATGTCCGTCAGCGACATCTGCCCTTTCAGGATCTGCTGACCCAGCTCGCCGTTCCAGCCTGCATAACGACGCGCCACGCGCTTATCCAGCTCGCCGTCCTCAATCATGCGAGCCGCCACCTTCAGCGACAGCGCCATGGTGTCCATCGCGCCGATATGGCCGTAGAACAGGTCATATTTATCGGTGCTCTGGCGACGCACCTTGGCGTCGAAGTTCAGGCCACCGGTGGTAAAGCCGCCCGCTTTAATAATTTCATACATCACCAGCGCATTTTCTTCCACGCTGTTCGGGAACTGATCGGTATCCCAGCCGAGCTGCGCATCGCCGCGGTTGGCGTCCACCGAACCAAACAGGCCCAGCGCGATGGCGGTGGCGATTTCATGATGGAAGGAGTGACCCGCAAGCGTGGCGTGGTTAGCCTCGATATTGAGCTTAATCTCTTTTTCCAGACCGAACTGCTTCAGGAAGCCGTAGACCGTCGCCGCGTCATAGTCGTACTGATGCTTGGTTGGCTCCTGCGGTTTTGGCTCGATGAGCAGCGTGCCACGGAAGCCAATTTTGTGTTTATGCTCTACAACCATCTGCATGAAGCGGCCAATCTGTTCGCGCTCCTGGCGCAGGTCGGTGTTGAGCAGGGTTTCATAGCCTTCACGCCCGCCCCACAGGACGTAGTTTTCGCCGCCGAGTTGATGGGTGGCGTTCATCGCCGTGACCACCTGCGTGGCGGCCCAGCTGAACACTTCCGGATCGGGGTTGGTGGCGGCACCTGCGCCATAGCGCGGGTTGGTGAAGCAGTTGGCGGTTCCCCACAGCAGTTTTACGCCGCTCTGCTGCTGTTTTTCAGCCAGCACGTCCACCATCTGTGCGAAATTATTCAGGTACTCTTTCAGCGACGCGCCCTCTGGCGACACGTCCACGTCGTGGAAGCAGTAGTAAGGCACGTTCAGCTTGTGAAAGAACTCAAATGCCACGTCGGCCTTACGTTTTGCCAGCGCCAGCGCTTCGCCCGGCTGCTGCCACGGGCGGTCAAACGAGCCCACGCCGAACATGTCCGCCCCGTTCCAGCAGAAGGTGTGCCAGTAGCAGGCCGCAAACCGCAGGTGGTCTTCCATGCGCTTGCCGAGCACCAGCTCGTCCGGGTTGTAGTGGCGGAAAGCCAGCGGATTTTGCGTTTTCGGGCCTTCATAACGGACACGATCGAGTTGGTCGAAATAAGCTTGCATAATTGAACTCCATTGGACGCGGCGAATACCAGGTTGTGCGGTAATACTGTTACCTGTTTTGCGGTTGCTCAATTACGTTATTTCACACTGCTATTAAGAGAATCCACAAACGTGCGCTGGCTCGCAAAATATCCAGGCGTGATTTTCTTTTACGACCGACCTTCCATACATCCATGCAACAAAAGGCTGAAACGATTTAAAATTCGATCGCGGTCATAATTCAACAAATAAACCAAATATCGTAATCCGAAGATAAAAATCTGTAATTGCCAGAAATCTTACCCGTGCTAAAAATTTGCAGCGTATCCATCGTATTCGTTTCTTTTTTCGCCAGTCATACACCCTACATACTTACAAAAGGCCCTACGATGATGAAGATGAAAAAACTTTGCCTCACGCTCTGCGCCTCACTGCTGCTGACAAGCTTTGCGGGCATCGCTAAGGAAGTGAAAATCGGCATGGCAATCGACGACCTGCGTCTTGAGCGCTGGCAGAAAGATCGCGATATCTTTGTGAATAAAGCCGAATCCTTAGGTGCCAAAGTATTTGTCCAATCGGCTAACGGTAATGAAGAAACGCAAATGTCGCAGATTGAAAATATGATTAACCGCGGCGTGGATGTATTAGTCATTATTCCTTACAACGGCCAGGTATTAAGCAACGTCATTAAAGAAGCGAAGCAGGAAGGCATTAAAGTGCTGGCCTACGACCGCATGATTAATAATGCGGATATTGATTACTATATTTCTTTTGATAACGAAAAAGTCGGTGAAATGCAGGCGCAAAGCCTTGTTGAGAAAGTGCCTCAGGGCAACTACTTCCTGATGGGCGGCTCACCGGTGGATAACAACGCCAAGCTGTTCCGCGCCGGGCAGATGAAGGTGTTAAAACCTTACATCGACGACGGCAAAATTAAAGTCGTGGGCGATCAGTGGGCCGACGGCTGGCTGCCGGAAAATGCGCTGAAAATCATGGAAAATGCGCTGACCGCCAACAGCAACAAAATTGATGCCGTCGTCGCCTCCAACGATGCCACCGCAGGCGGTGCGATTCAGGCCCTGAGCGCCCAGGGGCTGGCAGGCAAAGTCGCCATTTCAGGTCAGGATGCGGATCTCGCGGGTGTGAAACGCATTATTGCTGGCACCCAGACGATGACGGTTTATAAACCCATCACCGAACTTGCCAACACCGCCGCCGAAATTGCGGTAGAACTTGGCAACGGCCAGCAGCCGAAATCCGACGCCACGCTCAATAACGGCCTGAAAGAGGTGCCAGCACGCCTGCTCACGCCGATTGAAGTGAATAAAACCAATATCGACGCCACCGTGATTAAAGACGGCTTCCACAAAAAGAGTGAACTGTAATTCCGCGCGCCCCTCTCGCGAGGGGCAGTTGCTTTTAACGTGGAACATAACGTGGAGCCGCCATGCCTTATTTACTTGAAATGAAGAGCATCACCAAAGCCTTCGGGGCGGTAAAGGCGGTAGACAACGTCAGCCTGCGCCTGAATGCCGGGGAAGTGGTTTCCCTGTGTGGAGAAAATGGGTCAGGCAAATCGACGCTGATGAAAGTGCTGTGCGGCATTTATCCGCACGGCAGCTTTGAGGGTGAAATTGTTTTTGCCGGAGAACCCTTACAGGCCGCGCATATTCGCGACACCGAACGCCGCGGCATTGCCATCATCCACCAGGAGCTGGCGCTGGTGAAGCATCTGACGGTGCTGGAGAACATCTTTCTGGGCGCAGAAATTACCCGCCACGGCGTGCTGGATTACGACCAGATGACCCTGCGCTGCGAAAAACTGCTCGCTCAGGTGAGCCTCGCCATTTCCCCTGACACGCGCGTGGGCGATTTAGGCCTCGGGCAACAGCAGCTGGTCGAGATTGCGAAGGCGCTGAACAAGCAGGTTCGCCTGCTGATCCTCGATGAACCCACCGCCTCGCTGACCGAGCAGGAAACGGCGGTACTGCTGAACATCATTCGCGACCTGCAAAACCACGGCATTGCCTGCATCTACATTTCCCACAAGCTCAATGAAGTGAAGGCCATCTCGGACACCATCTGCGTGATCCGCGACGGGCAGCATATCGGCACACGTGATGCCAGCGGCATGAGCGAGGACGACATCATCACCATGATGGTCGGGCGCGAACTGACGGCCCTGTATCCAAACGAGCCACACACGCCAGGGGAAGAAATCCTTCGCGTCGAACACCTCACCGCCTGGCATCCGGTGAATCGCCACATTAAGCGAGTCAACGACATCTCCTTTTCGCTTCGGCGCGGGGAAATTTTGGGTATTGCAGGCCTCGTTGGCGCAGGCAGAACCGAAGCCGTGCAGTGCCTGTTTGGCGTCTGGGGTGGGCGCTGGGAAGGCAAGGTGTTTATCGACGGCAAGGCCGTGAACATTACCAGCTGCCAGCAGGCCATCGCCCACGGCATCGCGATGGTGCCAGAAGATCGTAAAAAAGACGGCATCGTGCCCGTGATGGCGGTCGGGAAGAATATCACCCTTGCCGCGCTCGACCAGTTTGCAGGGCCGCTCAGCGCCCTGGACGAGGCGGCCGAGCAAAATTGCATTTTACAGTCCATTTCACGCCTCAAAGTGAAAACTTCGTCCCCGGAGCTGGCCATCGGTCGGCTGAGTGGCGGCAATCAGCAGAAGGCGATCCTGGCCCGCTGCCTGCTGCTCAACCCACGCATTCTGATCCTCGATGAACCGACGCGCGGGATCGATATCGGCGCGAAGTACGAAATCTACAAACTGATTAACCAACTGGTGCAGCAGCACATTGCGGTCATTGTCATCTCTTCCGAACTGCCGGAAGTGCTGGGCCTGAGCGACCGCGTGCTGGTGATGCACGAAGGTAAACTGAAAGCGAACCTGGTCAACCATCAGCTGACGCAGGAACAAGTGATGGAAGCGGCCCTGAGGAGCGAACGCCATGTCGAAAAACACGCCGTCTGAACTGAAGCTGGAGACGCCAGCGCCCGCCGCCTTTGCGGGGCTGAAGACGCTCAATTTGCAGGTGTTTGTGATGATCGCCGCGATCGTCGCCATCATGCTGTTCTTTACCTGGACCACCGACGGCTCGTACCTCAGCGCGCGCAACGTCTCGAACCTGCTGCGCCAGACCGCCATCACCGGCATTCTGGCGGTGGGAATGGTGTTTGTGATTATCTCGGCTGAAATCGATCTCTCCGTCGGCTCGATGATGGGCCTGCTCGGCGGCGTGGCGGCCATTTTCGACGTCTGGCTGGGCTGGCCGCTGCCGCTGACGATTATCGTCACCCTGGCGCTGGGCCTGGTGCTCGGCGCGTGGAACGGATGGTGGGTGGCCTATCGCAAAGTGCCGTCGTTTATCGTCACCCTTGCCGGGATGCTGGCGTTTCGCGGCATCCTGATTGGCATCACCAACGGCACCACCGTGTCACCAACCAGCCCGGCGATGTCGCAAATCGGCCAGAGCTATTTGCCTGATGGCATTGGCTTTAGCATCGGCGTTTTAGGGCTGATGGCGTTTGTTGCCTGGCAGTGGCGCGGGCGCATGCGCCGTCAGGCGCTCGGGTTAACGAACCCTGCGTCGACCCGCGTCGTGGGCCGTCAGGCGCTCACCGCAGTGATTGCGCTCGGTGCCATCTGGATGCTGAACGATTATCGCGGCGTACCTACTCCTGTGCTCATTCTTGCCCTGCTTCTGCTGGCGGGCATGTTTATGGCGACGCGCACGGCGTTTGGCCGTCGCATCTACGCCATCGGCGGCAATCTGGAGGCCGCACGCCTGTCAGGCATTAACGTGGAACGCACCAAGCTTGCCGTCTTCGCCATCAATGGCCTGATGGTCGCTATCGCCGGGCTGATTCTGAGTTCACGCTTAGGGGCAGGTTCGCCTTCAGCAGGGAATATCGCCGAGCTGGATGCTATTGCCGCCTGCGTGATTGGCGGTACCAGCCTTGCGGGCGGCGTGGGGAGCGTGGCGGGCGCGGTGATGGGAGCGTTTATTATGTCCGCGCTGGATAACGGAATGAGCATGATGGACGTCCCGACTTTCTGGCAATATATCGTCAAGGGCGCCATTTTGCTGCTGGCGGTGTGGATGGATTCGGCCACCAAGCGTCGGGCCTGATCGCGGCCATTTCCGCTACGATGGCGACACCTTTGGGTCTCGCCATTCTTGTCTCTTCAGGAAAGCAAAACATGTTTGAAAAGCGCCACCGGGTTACGCTGTTATTCAACGCCAACAAAGCCTACGACCGCCAGGTTGTGGAGGGCGTCGGAGAGTATTTGCAGGCGTCGCAGTCAGAATGGGACATCTTTATCGAAGAGGATTTTCGCGCCCGCATCGAGAACATCAAAGAGTGGCTCGGCGACGGCGTGATTGCCGATTTTGACGACCCGGTTATTGAGGAAATGCTCGCCGATGTGGACGTGCCGATCGTCGGCGTTGGCGGCTCCTATCACCACCCGGAGAGCTACCCGCCCGTGCACTACATCGCCACGGATAATTACGCCCTGGTAGAAAGCGCGTTTTTGCACCTGAAAGAAAAAGGCGTGCACCGTTTTGCCTTTTACGGTCTGCCCTCTTCCAGCGGTAAGCGCTGGGCCTTAGAACGCGAGCATGCGTTCGCGCAGATAGTCGCGAAGGAAAAATACCGCGGTGTGGTGTATCAGGGCCAGGAAACAGCCCCGGAAAACTGGCAGCACGCCCAGAACCGGCTGGCGGACTGGCTGCAAACCTTGCCGCCGCAAACCGGGATCATCGCCGTTACCGATGCCCGTGCGCGCCATGTTTTGCAGGCCTGCGAGCATCTGCACATTCCGGTGCCCGAAAAGCTCTGCGTGATTGGCATCGATAACGAAGAACTCACCCGCTACCTGTCGCGCGTGGCGCTCTCCTCTGTGGCGCAAGGTACGCGTCAGATGGGTTACCAGGCAGCAAAGCTGCTGCACCGCCTGCTGGACAACGAAAGCCTGCCGCTCCAGCGTCTGCTGGTGCCGCCGGTGCGCGTAATCGAGCGACGTTCAACGGATTACCGTTCGCTTGATGACCCGGCGGTCATTCAGGCGATGCACTATATCCGTAATAACGCCTGCAAAGGCATTAAGGTTGAGCAGGTGCTGGATGCGGTGGGGATTTCGCGCTCCAATCTGGAAAAACGCTTTAAGGAAGAGGTGGGCGAAACCATTCACGCGGTGATCCACAGCGAAAAGCTGGAGAAGGCGCGCAGCCTGCTGGTCTCCACGTCGCTGTCTATTAACGAGATTTCGCAGATGTGCGGCTATCCGTCGCTGCAGTACTTCTATTCGGTGTTTAAAAAAGAGTACGACACCACGCCGAAGGAGTACCGGGAGCGCTTCGGAGAAGCTTTGGTTTAGAAACAAAAACGCCTTCCAGTGGAAGGCGTTTCAGGAGACGGAGCGGTGATGGATGCCGGGTGGCGCTTCGCTGACCCGGCCTACAAGACTTCTCGTAGGCCCGTGCAAACGGAGTGCCGCCGGGCAATCTCTCCGTCTTACATATGCGCCGCAATCAGACGCTGGTTATCCTGATACATACTGAACAGGTAGTTGTTGTAGCTTGAACCGCGCGTTGAGTAGCCTTTAAGCTTGTGGATCATCGCGCTGGCGGTCACTTCCTGGTCCGCTTTACGCAGCTGCGCGCGGGACTTACGGAAAGAAGAGTAAGCCGGGTGAGTGTTGAGATTCACCGCGTAAGCTTCAACCGACTCTTTCACCGATTCAAACTGCGAGTATCCTTTCACTTTCCCGTCAGCCTTCTGGCACTTGCCTTTGACACACTTCATGCCGAACAGGTTGTTATTGGCACGGGCAAGCTTAGAGGTGCCCCAACCGCTTTCAGCCGCGGCCATGGTCGCCACCATGCTGCCAGGAATGATATCCACACGCTCAAGCAACGAGTTCCACGGCACCTTACGAGTATTGCCGGACCAGCTGATTTTGTAGCGCTTGGTAATATCCTTCAGGCGCGCACGCTCTGACGGTGACCAGCGGCCGTCGTACTGCTTGGAAACAAGCCAGTTACGATCGGCGGTGATTGCCGCATTTTGGCTGGTAATATAAGGCATTACGGTCCGGAGAAACGCTTTCTTACGAGGTGTTCCGGAAGGGTATTTTCGCAAATCAGGAAGTGAACTGCTCTTTGCACTATTGCGAGAATACTCTTGTTTACTGCTAACCTTACTACTACTGCTTGCCTTTATTACCGGGGCTTTGTGACTCGTTGTTGCTGTGTGCGTCTTTGCCAGCACGCCACCTGAAAATACACAGGTGAGTAACATGAGTATCGCGGCCCCATATCGTCGAATGGGAGTCGATATCATCAGGTCTCCTGGTCGGATTAAATCATTCCAACGTCTTGAATTATTCACATAACTGCGAAGAGAATCGCGAATTGTACCAAAAATACCCTACGAGCGCACCCAAAGAAATAGTCTAATTCCGAAACAATGTCACGGACAAAAGTATCTCATTCGACACACAGGCCTGAAATTACACGCTTTATCGCAGAAATTTTTACTCTTACTTGACGCCGATCGCTCACCCTGCGCTGTCCTCCCCTCGAATGCGTCCGAAGGAGGAGTGATCGCGGATCCACTGCTGGCAAAATGCACAAAAACTGACACAGGTGTACAGCATGAAACTTGCCGCTCTGACCCTGATCCTGCTGCCCGGCATCGGCATGGCAGCATGGACTACGCCGGATTTCCCTGCCTTCAAGGCAGAGGGCAATGGGCAATTCGTCAGCCAGAAAACGCTGGCGAAGGGTACACGTCCCTTAACATTACATTTTGACCAACAGTGCTGGCAGCCCGCTTCCGCGATAAAACTCAATGAGATGCTTTCGCTGGAACCCTGTAAAGGCAGCGCGCCGCAGTGGCGACTGTTTCGCGACGGCGTTTACCGGCTGACGGTTGATACCCGCTCCGGCACGCCCACGCTGATGTTAAGCGTCGAAAGTGAAGCGGCCGATACCGCAAAAATTGAGATTCGCCAGTGCCCACGCTGGGATGGAAAACCGCTCACGCTGGATGTCAGCCAGACTTTCGCAGAAGGCAGCGAAGTGCGTGATTTTTACAGCGGAAAGACGGCAACCGTCAGCGGCGGCAAAATCACGCTTCAGCCAGCCGAAAGCAGCAACGGACTTTTGCTCCTGGAGAACGCGAAAACCAGTCAGCCTGCATCATTCAGCTGGCATAACGCGACGGTCTATTTCGTACTGACCGACCGTTACGTCAACGGCAATCCGCAAAACGACAATAGCTATGGCCGCCACAAGGACGGTTCACAGGAGATCGGCACTTTTCACGGCGGCGATCTGGAGGGGCTCACCAGCAAGCTTGATTACCTCCAGCAGCTGGGCGTGAACGCGCTATGGATAAGCTCCCCGCTGGAGCAAATTCACGGCTGGGTCGGTGGCGGTACCAAAGGCGATTTCCCGCACTATGCCTATCACGGCTACCACCCGATGGACTGGACGAAGCTCGACGCTAACATGGGCACAGAGGACGATCTGCGCCGCCTGGTGGACGAAGCCCACAGGCGCGGCATCCGCATTCTGTTCGACGTGGTGATGAACCACACGGGCTACGCAACCCTTGCGGATATGCAGCAGTACCAGTTCGGCTCGCTTTATCTTCAGGGTGACGAACTGAAAAAAACGCTCGGCGAGCACTGGACCGACTGGCAGCCCGGCCCGGGCCAGAGCTGGCACAGCTTCAACGATTACATCAACTTCAGCGATAAAGCGGCCTGGGCCAACTGGTGGGGGAAAAAGTGGATCCGCACCGATATTGGTGACTACGATAATCCGGGCTTTGACGATCTGACCATGTCGCTGGCCTTTCTGCCCGATCTCAAAACCGAATCCACCGAAGTGTCCGGCCTGCCCGTTTTTTATCAGCACAAGCTTGATACCGCCGCCAAAGCCATTGCAGGCTACACGCCGCGAGACTATCTGACGCACTGGCTGAGTCAGTGGGTGCGCGACTACGGCATTGACGGTTTTCGGGTTGATACGGCCAAACACGTTGAGCTCCCGGCGTGGGATCAGCTAAAAACCCAGGCCACCGCCGCGCTGGCAGAGTGGAAAAAGGCTAACCCTGACAAAGCCCTGGATGCAGCTCCGTTTTGGATGACCGGCGAAGCCTGGGGCCACGGCGTGATGCAGAGCGAGTATTACCGCCACGGTTTCGACGCGATGATTAACTTCGATTATCAGGATCAGGCCGCCAAAGCCGTGGGCTGCCTGGCGAATATCGACCTGACCTGGCAGCAAATGGCCGACAAGCTGCAACAGTTCAATGTCCTGAGCTATCTCTCCTCGCACGATACGCGCCTGTTCCGCGAAGGTGGCAGCAAAGCCGCTGAGTTGCTGCTGCTCGCGCCGGGAGCGGTGCAGATCTTTTACGGCGACGAATCCGCCCGTCCGTTCGGCCCGACAGGTTCCGACCCGTTACAGGGCACGCGTTCAGATATGAACTGGCAGGACGTCAGCGGAAAAGAGGCCGCAACAGTTAGCCACTGGCAGAAGCTAGGCCAGTTCCGCGCCCGCCATCCGGCGATTGGCGCAGGCTCTCAGACAACGCTTTCTCTGCCACAAGGCTATGGTTTCGTGCGCCAGCACGGTGACGATAAAGTGATGGTCGTGTGGGCCGGGCAACCCTGACAGCACAACCCTCTGCCCTGAGGCAGAGGGTTATTCCGACCTGTTTTATATACACAGGATAAATAACCGGCACTGAATCCATTCACTGGTTTGCACCTCAAAGTCGCAGGGGTTATGGTGAGCCTCTGACCATAAGATCGACAGAACACCTGCATATGACTTTTTCACTTTTCGGCGACAAATTCACCCGTCATTCCGGTATCACCCGCCTGATGGAAGATCTGAACGATGGCCTGCGCACGCCAGGCGCCATCATGCTCGGCGGCGGTAACCCGGCGCAGATTCCACAGATGAATGACTACTTCCACAACCTGCTGGCGGAGATGCTGGAGAGCGGCAAAGCGACCGAAGCGCTGTGCAACTATGACGGGCCGCAGGGCAAATCTGAGCTGCTGTCCGCGCTGGCGGAGATGCTGCGCGAAGAGCTCGGCTGGGATATCGGACCACAGAACATTGCGCTGACAAACGGCAGTCAGAGTGCATTTTTCTACTTATTTAACCTCTTCGCTGGCCGCCGCGCCGACGGCAGCGTGCGTAAAGTGCTGTTCCCGCTCACGCCGGAATATATTGGCTACGCCGATTCTGGCCTGGAAGAAGATCTGTTCGTCTCCGCACGCCCGAACATTGAACTGCTGCCTGAAGGCCAGTTTAAATACCACGTGGACTTCGAGCACCTGCGCGTTACCGACGAAACCGGCATGATATGCGTTTCGCGCCCGACCAACCCGACGGGCAACGTCATCACCGACGAAGAGTTAATGAAGCTCGACGTGCTGGCCAATCAGCACGGTATTCCGCTGGTCATTGATAACGCCTACGGCGTGCCCTTCCCGGGCATCATCTTCAGCGAAGCGCGACCGCTGTGGAACCCGAACATTGTGCTGTGCATGAGCCTGTCCAAGCTCGGCCTGCCGGGCAGCCGCTGCGGCATTATTATTGCTAACGAAAAAATCATCAGTGCCATCAGCAACATGAACGGCATTATTAGCCTTTCTCCTGGCGGCATTGGCCCGGCAATGATGTGCGAGATGATCAAGCGCAAAGACCTGCTGCGCCTGTCCGAAACGGTGATCAAGCCGTTCTATTATCAGCGCGTGCAGGAAACCATTGCCATCATCCGCCGCTATCTGCCGGAAGAGCGCTGCCTGATCCACAAGCCGGAAGGCGCGATTTTCCTCTGGCTGTGGTTTAAGGACCTGCCGGTGACCACCGAAGTGCTTTACCAGCGTCTGAAAAAACGTGGCGTATTGATGGTGCCGGGCGACTTCTTCTTCCCGGGCCTCGACAAGCCCTGGCCGCACACCCATCAGTGCATGCGCATGAACTATGTGCCGGAGCCGGAGAAAATCGAAGCGGGCGTTAAAATTCTTGCCGAGGAAATAGAAAAAGCCTGGGCCGAGAGCGGATGTTAAATAATAATGGGCTCTGAAATGCGGAGCCCATTTTTTCCGTGATCGATGCCGTTAATTCAGAATATATCCTTTCTTATTTACTCACCTATTTATCTTAGGAATTATCTCAAATAATCCCAATAATTAATCAGCGCTTTATTTTAAGCATAGAGATGTAGCAGCTCTTAAATTAAACAATACATTTAACTCATTGTTTTTAAGAAGCTATACAATCTATGCATTGTATTACCACGAATAATAAATAAACGTCATTATTAATACCTCTGACTGACCTGTTCCTGCCCGCACAAGCCATTATTTTCCACATACACTGATTAATACGCCGCCCGGCGTTTTAATTAGTGGAGTATTGTTATGGCCTCGAATAACGTTAGCCACTTAAGCGTTATCGCAGTGGCGGTACTGCTCGCATTTTCTTTATCTGCCTGCAGCGGCAGCGGCAGCGGCGGAGGCTCACACTCCACCGCGAAAAATAATCCCACCACCGGCAGCAGCGGATCGGGTTCCGATGACGGCAGCGGGGGAGGCTCCACCGCCAATAACGGCGGCGGGGGTTCCGGCAGCGGTGGAACCGGCTCCGGAGGGGGAGGTACTGGCACTGGCGGTGGTGGTACAGGAACCGGAGGAGGCACCGGCACTGGCGGTGGAGGGACGGGCACTGGCGGTGGTGGCACAGGGACCGGTGGCGGAGGTACGGGCAGCGGCGGTGGCACTTCTACGGCTGCGATCAATAACGTGCTGAGCGATACCGGCAAAACCGTTACCTCAGTCGGCAATACCGTCGACAGCCTGGGCAGCCAGCTGCCAACCGATAACCCGGTCACCTCAACAGTTTCCACTACGGTCAGCGGTGTAGGCAGCGCGGTGTCTACCGTCGGCACGGGCGTGACCACAGGGATTGGTAATCCTGCTAACGCCAACGGCCTTGGCACGACCACCAAAGGCGTCACCACCACGGTGACTTCACTCGGTAACACCGTGTCTACCGTCGGTACCGATCTGGCCAGCTCCACTTCCGGCACACCGCTTGGCGGCGTAACGGGCGTGGCGGGCAACGTCGTCAACAGCACCGGACAGCTGGTGAGTAACACCGGCACCGGCCTGACCACCGTCGTCGACAGCCAGGGCGTGACCAAAGTGACCACCGATGCCACCACGGCAGTCAACAAAACGCTCAGCGGCGTACAGGGCGTAACGCAGCAGGTTGGCACCACCACCGGGCTCGGCGCACCGGTCAACGGCCTGCTGACGCAGGTGGGTACAACCGTCAGCCAGGTGGGCACCAACGTCAGCGGCAGTAACCCGGGCCTGAACGGCGTGGGCCAGGTCGTGACCAACGTCGGCCAGACGGTTACCGATACCGGCGGCCTGGTGAAACCAACCACGACCACAACCCCGACCAGCGGCGGTAACGTCTCCGCTAACGCTTCGGTTGATGCCAGCAAAACGGGTCTGGTCGCGACCGTCGACACCACCGTCAATAACCTGACCGCAGGCGTCACCGCCAGTGCAGGCACTACCACCAACCAGAGCAGTACCAGCACCAATCCTCTCGGCGGGCTGAACAACCTCGTCGGCGGGATCCTGAAACCAAAACAGCAATAAGTTAACCCTTCTGTGCCCCCGCAAAGGGGGCACATTTCACAGCAGTGACGACCCGCGCAGACGGGGCTAAGAACAGGGATTGCACACATGAAACAGCACTTTTACTACGCACTTCCCGGGCTGCTGCTGTTGAGCCTTGCCCGAGCGGATATCTTGCCTGCCCTTATCGATCCCTCAAACCCGGCGAAGGCTTCACGCGACGTTGCGCCCCCGGTCACCCCGACGCCTGAGCCCAAAGTCACGGTGCAGAAGCCGGAATCGAAACTGACACCCGACACGCCCATTGAGGTCAATCACATTCAGTTTATTGGCGGCACCCTTTATCCGCTAAAGTCGCTGCTGGCACCGTTTCGCCCCTACGCCCAAAAAACCGTACCGCTAAAGACGGTGATTGGTCTGGTGAACGACATTACCGCCCGCTACAAAGCCGACGGCTACCCGCTCTCTTATGCGTTCCTGCCCGATAACAACTTTCAGAACGGCAATATCAAAATCGTGCTGGTTGAGGGCTATGTGGCGCACAGCGATATCAAAAGTAACAACCCGAACATCGCCGCCCGCCTGCAGCGGCTGGCCGAAAAGATCATGGCGGAAAAACCCATGACCCAGGACACCTTTGACCGCTATAGCCAGCTGATGACCCGCACACCCGGCGTGCCCGTCGAGGCCAACGCACAGTTGCCGAAAAACATATACGGCGCCGCCGCGATGCAGGTCACCGGCATGCAGCCACACATCTGGGATATTTCGTCCACGCTGGATACCCGCAAAGGGCAGAACCTGGCGCTGGTCAACGGCACGCTCAGCAACCTGACGAGCTACGGCGATCAGCTCGGCGTCGCGACGCTTATCCCGCTCGACAAAGACACCCGCAAAACCTATTTCGGCATGAACTGGCAGCAGTTTCTCAATGATGAGGGGCTGACGATGCAGCTGAAAGGGAGCTACTACCACGAAGATCCGCGAGATTTTTCTCCGCTGCTCGATTTGCCCAACGACATTGCCATCAACGCGCGGCAAAAAACCACGCAGTACAACGGCGGCGTGAGCTTTGGCTATCCGCTTATCCTTACCGGCAAAACACAGCTCAACCTGACCGGGGGCATGGATTACACCGACAAACGCAGCGATTACGATCTCCAGGCCAATATTGCCGGGCAAAAATATGACCTCGACGCGCAGCATCAGCACGTGCGCTACCCGGCTATGGAGTTTGGTGTCAACGGCGCGAAGGCATTCACTACGACCAGCCTCAGCGGCCGCTTTGCGGTACGCCAGGGGATTAACGATCTCGGGGCCGACGCGGCTCCGGCGCAAAACACCGATCTCAATTTCACGCTGTGGAAAGGCAATGTGGATGCGGCCTGGATGATGGCTGAGAAATGGAAACTCTCAACGTCATGGGAAGGAGACTGGTCGGACAATGATTTACCGGAGCCGGAGCGCGTGAGCTTTGGCGCACAGCGATTCGGGCGAGGTTACCAGGACGGCGAAGCCAGCGGCGATTACGGCTTCGGCGGACAGGTCGAACTGCGTTATTTGCATATGCGCAAAGAGAGCACCTGGCTTGCCACCGTGCAGCCGTACGTGCTGGCAGATACGGCGCAAACCTGGTTTAACCAGCCGGGCCTGCCGCACCAGCGGCTTGGCTCCATTGCCACCGGGGTCATGGTGGGCGATAACCGCCATTACAGCCTGGCCGTCGAGGCGGCGAAACCGGTCGGCGATGTACCGACCGACAGCCACAATCGCGACTGGCGCTACAGCCTGACGGTCACCTGGAACTTTAACAACCTGCGCTGATTCAGACCTCTGGGCGATGACAAATTGCGGATATGGATAATAGCGGAGCCGTGTGGCCTGTCAGCAACATCACAATACCCGGCGGCGCAGGCTTGCCGGCATCGCCGGGTGGCGCCAAAGCTTACCCGGCCTACAATCGCATTCCCGATCGCATATCTCCCGTAGGCCCGGTCGGCAAAGCGCCACCGGGCGATATGCCGTGACGATACGGCAAACTCTTCCACCTCGCATTCCTGAAATCGCCTTTCCTGAAAGCCCCACGCAAGCAATCAGCAGTGCAATGCAACTCGCCGTGATTTGCGCGGCATACGCCGCAATTTCTGCTCCGGCAGACATTTGTCAATCTGTGTGCTTTACGCTGACACTATTTGACAATTGATGACCAGGCAGTAATCATTAATTTAATTACTGACCAGGCAGCTACCATGACTACCACCCCCTCTTCTTCAGACAAAAACCTGCACCTTGGCTTGCTGTTTCACCTGGCAAACCAGTTTAAGGACCAGCTGATTGGCCACTACTTTTCCGGTAGCGGCATTACCGCGCCGCAATTTAAGGTGTTGATAAATATATTTAAAGGCAACACCAGTCCGGCGGAAATCTGCAAAAGCCTGCAAATGGATACCGGCGCCATGAGCCGGATGGTGGAGAGGATGGTGAAAAGCGATCTGATTGAGCGCCACCCCAACCCGCAGGACAAACGTCAGGTGATCCTGGCGCTGACCGCCAAAGGCCAGGCGCTGTGTGAAACCTTTCAAAATGAGGCGCTGAAAACCATTCTGGGCGAGTTAACTGCCCGCCTGACCACGGAAGAATCGCACCAGCTGACTCACCTGCTGATAAAAATGCTGCCGGATGAATTTACGGCCCCCCATCGCTAATAAGGCCCCACGCTATGTCTATGGAAAATACCGCTCCGGCACCTGAAAAACGCCCAAGCAAGCGCAAACGTAACTTTGCGATCCTGTTCCTTGTGCTGATTCTGGCGGCGGCAGGTTGCCTCGCCTGGTATCTGCTCTACGCCCGCTATTACGAGTCCACCGACGATGCCTACGTCAACGGCAACCAGGTCACGCTGACGCCGCAGATTGCGGGCACGGTGACGCAGGTCACCGTCGACGAAGGGGATTTCGTGCAGAAGGGCCAGCCGCTGGTGCTGCTCGACCCGGCCGACACTGAAATTGCGTTGCAGCAGGCCGAAGCCGACCTCGCCAGCACCGTGCGCCAGGTTCGCGGCCTGTACAGCACCGCGGATAACTATCGCGCGCAGGTAGAAGCGAAAAAAGTCGCCCTGCAAACCGCGCAAAACGACTACAACCGTCGGCAGAAAATCTTCGCGACGGGCGCTATCGCCGCCGAAGAACTCTCCCACTATCGCGATGCGGTAACGACGGCACAGAGCGATTTGGCCGCAGCCCAGCAGGCGCTGAAAACGAACCAGGCGATGGTCGATGACACCGTGATCGACAGCCACCCAGAGATCAAAACCGCCGTCGCCACCCTGCGCCAGCGCTATCTGGATAACTCCCGCGCCACCATCGTCGCGCCGGTAAGCGGCTACGTCGCCAAACGCGCGGTGCAGCTCGGGATGCGGGTCACTTCAGGCACTACGCTGCTCGCCATCGTGCCGCTGAAGGAAGTGTGGGTGGATGCCAACTTCAAAGAGAGCCAGATGCAGGACATGCGCCTTGGCCAGAAGGTGACGCTGAATGCCGATTTGTACGGCGATGACGTGCAGTACCACGGCGTGATTGAAAGCCTCGGGATCGGCACCGGCAGCGCCTTCTCGCTGCTGCCAGCCCAGAACGCCAGCGGCAACTGGATCAAGATTGTTCAGCGCCTGCCGGTGCGTATCGCCCTCGACGAACACGACATGCAAAAGCACCCGCTGCGTATCGGCCTGTCGATGAACGTGAAGGTGGATATTCGTGACCTCGACGGGCATCTTCTGCCGCAGAAAACGGTGGAAAAACCACGCTTTACCACCGACGTGTACGACACGCCGATGGCCGCCGCCGACAAGCTGGTCGCCAAAATTCTGCATGACAACAGCAGCGCCGTAGCCCAGCGCTAAGAGAGAAGCTATGTCAGAGCCAAAGGCGGCCTTTACGCCGCCCAGCCTGTTCCTGGCGACGCTCGCGCTGTCGCTGGCCACCTTTATGCAGGTGCTGGACTCCACCATCGCCAACGTGGCGCTGCCGACCATTTCCGGCAACCTCGGGGTGAGCGCCGATCAGGGCACCTGGGTTATAACCTCCTTTGCGGTGTGTAACGCCATCGCCCTGCCGCTCACCGGCTGGTTTACCCGGCGCTTCGGGCAGCTGCGGCTGTTTATCGCCTCGGTGGTGTTCTTCACGCTGACCTCGTTCCTGTGCGGCTTCGCCCACAGCATGACGGAACTGATTATTTTCCGTGCGTTACAGGGCTTTTTCGCCGGGCCGATGTTCCCGATGTGTCAGACGCTGCTGCTGGTCATCTTCCCGCCGATGAAGCGAAGTATGGCGCTGGCGCTGCTGTCGATGGTGACGGTTGTCGCGCCGATTGTCGGGCCGATTACCGGCGGCTGGATCACCGATAATTACTCCTGGCCGTGGATTTTCTACATCAACGTGCCGATCGGCATTTTCGCCTCCATCGTGGTGTGGACGCAGCTGCGCGACCGTGAAGAAACCACGCAGTCATCGCCCATCGACTACATCGGCATCATGCTGCTGGTGCTCGGCGTCGGGCTGCTGCAGGTGGTGCTGGACAAGGGCAACGATGAGGACTGGTTCTCCTCAACGCCGATTATCGTGATGTCGATTGTGTCGGCCATCAGCCTGGTCAGCTTCGTGATGTGGGAGCTCGGCGAGCGTCATCCGATCGTCAACCTGCGCCTGTTTAAGGACCGCAATTTCGCCATCGGCACCTTGGCGCTGATGCTGGGCTACGCGGCGTTCTTCGCCATCAACATTATTCTGCCGCAGTGGCTGCAAACGCAGATGGGCTACACCGCCATCTGGGCCGGGCTTGCCGCCGCGCCGATGGGCTTCCTGCCGTTGCTACTGACGCCGATCGTGGGCCGCTATGCCACACGCGTGGACTTACGCCTGCTCTGTTCGATTTCGTTCCTGACGATGGGTGCTTCGTGCCTGATGCGTGCGCAGTTCAACACCGACGTGGATTTCCGCACCATCGCGGGCGTACAGATGTTCATGGGGATTGGCGTGGCGTTCTTCTTTATGCCGCTGACCACGATCGTGTTGTCGAACCTGCACGGTAATGAAGTGGCGGAGGGCTCGGGGCTCGCAACGTTCTTCCGCGTATTGGGCGGGTCGTTCGCTTCATCGCTCACCACATGGATCTGGCAGCGCCGGGAGATTTTCCACCACGCGAACCTGACGGAGAGCGTGTCGCAGTACAACCCGGCGGCAGTGGATTACGTGCAGAAGATGGGCGGCCCGACGCAGCAGCATTTTGCGGTTATCGACCAGACCATTACCCAGCAGGCCTACATGATGTCGACCATCGATTACTTCTGGATCCTCGGCTGGGGCTTTATGGGGCTGATTGTGATTATCTGGTTTACGCGCCCGCCATTTGTGAGAGCGGGTGCACCGGGCGCTTCTACGGCTGCGCATTAACTAAGATTGCCCGGCGGCACTTCGTTTGCGCGGGCCTACGGACGCAACACCGTAGGCCGGATAAGCGAAGCGCCATCCGGCATTGTGGTTTTAAGCACGGTCACCGTTGTCAGGGAACAGCATCGCGTCGCGCAGCAGATGATCGTTGCCGCGGCGGCGCGTGAAGCCGATGCGGTCGAAATATTCGAGGATCTGAATGGCCAGCTTGCGCCCGACGTTCAGGCTGTCGCGGAAGTCTGCCGCACAGGTTGAGCCACGCGCCTGATCCAGCTGGCGGATCAACGCCGCAAACTGCACAATCCGATCGTTTCGGTAATAACGATCTTTGACGATCGCCGTAATCATGCCCTGCTGCGCCGCCTGCCGCAGCGTGACGCGCATCTCCTGCTCGTCTGCCCCCACCTTCTGCGCCAAATCTCGCACCCACCACGCTTCGTCACCAAACAGCGGCCCGGCTTTTTGCCACAGCGCGGCCTGCTCGTCGGTGAACCCGGCTTTGTGATCCGGCAGATGCAGCCAGCCGTGATGGCTGGCGATAAGACCTGACGCGCGCATCTGCTCCAGCAGCGCCAACACCAGCGCCTCATCTTCCATCGGCAAGGCGATACGGCGCAGACGTTCGCGGCCCGGACCTGGCTCATCGCGATGCTGATCGTGATAAATCGCCAGCGCGTTCAGCAGCTTTTCCTGCCAGCGTACAGCAAGGCTTGCGCTGAGAATACTGTCACCCGCGCGCAGCAATTCCGGCTTCGCGGTCAGTTCAGTCAGACCTTCATTGTTAAGCTGCCGCGCCCAGCCAAACTCGCTCAGGCGGACCGCGTCGCGTTGCAGGTGAATGTCCAGCGCCTGCGCATCGGTTTCTGCGCCAGCCAGTTTTGCCAGCCAGCTCAGGTATTCCGGTTTACGTTTGCCGCGACGCGGCGGGTTGAGCGTCACCACCCGTGCGCCCGCCAGCGTCACGCGGGCAGAGATATCGCGCAGCACCAGGCGGTCGTTGTCTGCCAGCCACAGCGGCGTGTCGAACATCAGCTCCGCCAGGTTATTCTCCAGCAGCGACACGCGCCCGGTGATGTGGCTCGCCGCGTGATGGATGTGCAGCGGCTGCCACTGGCTCAGCGGCGTGTGGCACTGCAATTCGACAATCACGCGTTCCATCGGCTCCGGCGGCTCCTGCGCCAGCAGCCAGTCGCCGCGCGTCAGATCTTCTTTCTGCGCGTCGCCCGCAATATTCAGCGCGATGCGCTGCCCGGCGCGGGCCTGTTCTACCGACTGATTCTGCGCGTGCAGGCCGCGCACGCGCATCGGCTTGTTCACGCCCGTCAGCCACAGCGTGTCGCCCACGCTTACTTCGCCCGACAGCGCAGTGCCGGTCACCACCAGGCCTGCGCCCTTCACGGTGAAGGCACGGTCAATCGCCAGCCGGAAGCGCTGATGCTCCACGTGCTGGCGTTCGGCCAGCCGTAAAAGGTGGGCGCGCAGTTCGTCAATGCCCTGCATTTGCGTGGCGGCGGTTTCAAATAACGAAACGTCCTCAAACCCGTATTCACGCAAAACATCCAGAATTTGCTGGCGAACTTCGGCGATACGGGCTGCATCCACGCGATCGGTTTTGGTCAGCGCGACGGTCAGCGTCGGCTTGCCCGTCAGCTGTAAAATCGCCAGATGCTCACGGGTTTGCGCCATCACGCCGTCGTCGGAGGCCACGACCAGCAGCGCGTGATCGATGCCGCCGACGCCCGCCAGCATGTTCGCCAGAAACTTTTCATGACCCGGCACGTCGATAAACCCCGGAACGCGCCCGTCGGGCTGCGGCCAGTAGGCGTAGCCCAGATCGATGGTCATGCCGCGGGCTTTCTCTTCGGGCAGGTGCGAGGCGTTCACCCCGGTGATGGCCTCCAGCAGCGTGGTTTTGCCGTGGTCGACGTGCCCGGCGGTGGCGATAATCATTTCAGCAGGTTCTCCAGAAAGCGCGATTCATCCTCAAGGCAGCGCAGGTCGAGCCACAGGCGCCCGTCATAAATACGCCCGAGGACGGGAAGCGCCAGGCGACGCCAGCGTTCGGCAAGCGCCTCAAGCGACGCGCCGCGCCCGTCATTGGGAGTAAACGTCAGTGCATGAGAAGGTAAACGATCGACCGGCAGCGAGCCGCTGCCAATCTGCGACAGGCAAGACTCCAGCAGCACGGTAAAATCCGGAAGCTGCGCCTGAAGCAGCGGCAGAAGGCGTTCGCCCAAGGCACGGATTTCATCTTCAGCGCGGGTTAATAAACGCAGCGTCGGCAAAGCCTGAGCCAGTTTTTCCGGGTGCAGATAGAGGCGCAGCGTGGCCTCCAGCGCCGCCAGGGTCATTTTATCGGCCCGCAGCGCACGCTTGAGCGGGTGGGATTGCAGCTTCGCAATGAGCTCCCGCTTGCCGACGATGATCCCCGCCTGCGGGCCGCCGAGTAGCTTGTCGCCAGAGAAGCTCACCAGGCTCACGCCGCTGGCGATAAGCTCCTGTGGCATGGGCTCTTTCGGCAGGCCGTACTGGCTTAAATCCACCAGTGAACCGCTGCCCAAATCGGCCACCACAGCAATGCCTTGCTCCTGCCCGATGGTCGCCAGCTCCGCTTCGTCCACCGCTTTGGTGAAGCCTTCCACGCTGTAGTTGCTGGTGTGGACCTTCATCAGCAGCGCAGTGTTTTCATTAACGGCTGCGCGGTAGTCCCGCGCGTGGGTGCGGTTGGTGGTGCCAACTTCATGCAGCACGCAGCCCGCCTGGCGCATCACGTCGGGAATGCGGAACGCACCGCCAATTTCCACCAGTTCACCGCGCGAAACCACCACTTCTTTGCCGCCCGCCGTGGCCGCCAGCATCAGCAGCACCGCCGCGGCATTGTTGTTGACGATACAGGCGTCTTCCGCGCCCGTCAGACGGCAGAGCAATTCCGCCAGCGCACTGTCGCGGTGTCCGCGCCCGGCACCATCCAGCGAATATTCCAGCGTCACTGGAGAACGCATCACCTGAGCCACGGCCTCGACGGCGGCCTCAGCCTGAAGCGCACGCCCGAGATTGGTGTGCAACACGGTGCCCGTGAGGTTAAACACCGGGCGCAGCGGGGTTTGCGCATCAGCGGCCAGCCTCGCGGCAGCGGCCTGCGGCCAGTTCTGACACCAGTCGGGCAGCGAACCGTTCTCGCGGATAGCCGCGCGAGCCTCGTCCTGCATCTGACGCAGCACCGCCACGACCTGGCTGTGCCCGGCCTGTTCGACCAGTAGGGTAAAAGCAGGATCGCGCAGCAGGCGATCGGTGGCCGGAATCTGACTGAATAGCGAAGGATTTTCAGTGTTCATGAGTAACCCTGTTGTCTGCCGCCTCCCGACGGGAGAGGGGCTTTTGGCTTAATCATATTGGTGAAAGCTGCGCCTCTCAATGCGCTGGCGCGGGGTTTTGGTGAAAAGCTGACGATAATACTGGGTCGCTGCCGTGAGGGCGGAATGAAGCGGGATATGAAAAGGCGGACGGCCTGGTTGCAATCGGATCGCAGAATCATTGCTTCCTGAAGGACTGTTCACTGGCTGATTGGCAATCACAATACGCCTGAAATCGGAAAATTGATGCGGGGAAACAGGAACAGCCTTGCAGAATATTCTCAGCCAGCGGTGGTGTTTTCTCAACGCCAAAAACGCTATAAAAATTGCTTATTTCCCTATCTTTTAATGAGTTACATGGACGTTATTATGAAAATACGATTTTCATTGAAGGCTTCTGTTGCCACTACGCTATTGGCACTGGCGCTGAGCCAGTCTGCCTGCGCCTCTCCGCTACTCACCAACGTAAAACCGGAAACCACCCAGGACGTATGGCACATGCCCGGAATCTGGGCAACCGGCGTGATCAAAAACGATGCAGGCAATATCTATCCGCTTACCCGCGCCTCAACGGGGCTGTCGCTTGACAACATCTATTATCAGCACCTGAACGAAACGCTGTCCGTGATAGAAACCGTTGCCAGCAGCGCCACGCTGGGATTACTGGTATTGCGCGACAATCAAATTCTGTATGAAACCTATTTTGACAAGGCCATTAATAGCGAATCTACGGTAGACAAAGATCCGGGAGGCGATATTACTAAATCACTCTTCCCGAGCTATTCGGTGGGAAAATCCATCACTTCTTCTGCTATTGGTCTGGCGGTACAGGCGAAAAAAATTGAATCAATTGATGATCCAATGGAAAAATATGCGCCGGTGCTGAAAAAATCCGGCTACAACGGCGTATCTATTCGCAACGTGCTGAATATGTCCAGCGGCGTCTATTTTAATGAAGGTTATACGCCAGGCTCAGGCATTTCTGACATGCTGCTCTATTTAACCGTGCCCTGGAATACCATCGATGGCTTTGTTGCCGAACAAAAGAAACGAATTCCTGGCTTCGAGGCTGGCGATTATTACAACTACAGCAGCCTGGACCCCGCAGCCCTGGGCACCGTGGTGCGCGGCGCGACGGGTCAAAAAATGGTGCCCTGGTTACAGGAGAATTTGTGGAAGAAAGCAGGTATGGAGAGCCACGCCAATGTGCAGATTGACAATGGTGGGCTTGAACTCGGTTTTTGTTGCATTAAAGCGACACTGAAAGATTTTGGTCGCTTCGGCCTGATTTACGCTAACGCCGGAAGGCTGAATGGCCAGCAAATATTGCCGGAAGCATGGGTGAATATGTCGACCAAAGCGGTGAATTATCCAAAAGGATCGCTGGAAGCCAGCGCCTCAACAATGGGTTATGGTAACCAGTGGTGGATCCCCAAAGATAACGCGGGCGATTTCCTGGCTGTAGGTCTGTACGGCCAGTTTATTTATGTCGACCCTGAGCATAAGATTGTTATTGCCAAAACATCAAACGATGTAAACGGGGAAGCGAAAAATAAGCTCTATGCCGACCAGATGATGGCGTTCTTCCGCAGTATCCGTAACGCGGCACTTGCTGTTCCACATTGA
The DNA here is from genome assembly GCF_900215375.1 of Enterobacter sp. CC120223-11. Classification (GTDB taxonomy): domain Bacteria; phylum Pseudomonadota; class Gammaproteobacteria; order Enterobacterales; family Enterobacteriaceae; genus Scandinavium. The sequence goes on from NZ_OBEF01000005.1 coordinate 86,559, forward strand.
ATTTAGCTGCCTGGCCGCCGGTATCGCGGCTCAGGTTCGCCATTGATGAAGTGCTTAATAAGACTAAAGAGTTGCCTGATGATGAGCAGTTGAAGGTTATGGATTTCTTGGAGGGCGTTATTACCCGGGTTGGGCTTGAGGGGCTGTGAATTTGTGGAAATCTTTCCCGCCTGTTGGGGGCGGGAGTTTGCAGGATTGGTTTGGATTCACACAAGGCTAAATCTAATCTGACAGACCTGCGTATAGACTGAATCGGAGACTGCAAGCGACACAAAAGATCACTCATATTGATGTTCCGTAAATACTTTCGATCACTGCAGTTGCCCATAATACCAACGCTCACCTGAAAACCACTCATCAGTGTCGTCACTACCATAATAATCAAGTGTAATGCCCAATTCCTGCACGCCATCCGGAAGAATAAGCCCCCACTCCCGGGCAAGGCTTCGTTCTCTCAGGAGTATCGATGAGCCATTTTCAGAGCTCCCCTCGGTAATAAAGCTTTGGAAGTACTCCTCAGATCGAAATAAACAGACCTCACTCGTAAACATATCAGGAAGGCAAATTACAGTAGTAATTCTTGGAACGTTATCGAGACCTGTTGTGGCAAGTATTAAGTTAGAACAGGCGTTAATCATGGCCTGTGCACACACTAACTTAGTTTTCTGCTTACTGTGTTTTCCTTCGATAAGATTAATTTCTACGGGGATCTTGTAATTCCAGTAATGCTCGTCCAAAGAAAAAACTGCGCGTTCCGGGTTATGGAAGGTTTCAGCCCAGCGGTTAAGTGATTTAATGCGACGGGAAATGTTTCTTACTTTTGTACGGTTATCCCTGCATAAACGCCTACTCATACTTTTACACTCTTGGTTGTTTCATTGATTGCCGAGTTAAACGAACAGGCAGTATTTTTATTCTTACGGTTCTATTTTCATTCCAAATCCATATCTTCACAGTAATAAGAGGTATCATTAGGGCCACCAAAATATTGGCGACCCTGCTGGTAAACGAAATTTATTTTACAACTGTGTTTTATTGTAATTTGGCGAACGGGGGCCATACAGCAAACCACCGTTTGAGCCTGCACTGAACATACGTGCGCCAGTAACCTGTGCAATATCATGGGCTTTATCAGTCGATGAATTTGCGATTTGCGTGATGGCTGCGGTCAGCAAAATGCCAATCAATCCTCCACCACTATTGTTTTGACCTTCGTTGCTCGATGCCGTTGCCCCACCCGTCCATAACTCTTTACCGGTGCGTGAATCCACCAGACGTGCAGTTGCAGTCACTCGCGTATCGCTATTCACAACCTGATAAGAGGTACCGTAATCAGTAATTGAGATATACATCACTGCATCGGCACCAAAGGTATCATGCAATTTTTTAAGCGGGACAGAGCTGATATCATCCGGGTTAGTCACGCCGTTTTGTTTAAATGTTTCACTCACAACCGCAACCGGGAAGACATAATACCCGGATTCTGCCAATGGCATCGTCACAACGCTCAGCAAGCTATTGCTGGCATTGACATCCGGTGACTGATTTTTAGGTGGCAACACCAGAATGCTGCGCGGCTTGCTTTCCCTGAATGCAGAATAGTCAGTCGATTTTTTATTTCCGGTGGTACAACCCGTTGCTAACAGTGCCAGAGCAAGAGTAAAGCATGCGAATAATCCTTTCATGTTATTGTCCTTTTAATTTTTTGGCAGTCAGGAAGTTGATATAAGACGCCGATTCCGGGTATTGATTTTTTTCTGCATTGAACTCAGCCATTGCCAAGTCTGCATTCCCGGTATTACCGTAAAGCATTCCCAGTTGAGCATGAACACCCGGTGGAACAGGTTTATTATTTGACTTCGACTGTTCAACCAGCTTCTGCAGCTTAGCAATTTGCTCCTGCGGGCTGGTTTCATTGGTGTAAAAGTGATAAACAGAATCCTGATAGCCGTCCCAGTTATATATCTTTTGTGGCTTTTGGGCAGCACAACCGGTCAGTATCAACACCACCGCGCAGAGCATTACTTTATTAATTTTATTCATTTTTAATTCCTTTTAATTAGTATTCCCAGGATTCCAGGTGCCGTTTCCAATAGCAGTAACCAGATTATTTACTGACTCCCGGATTGCCAGATCCAATACTTTGCCGTTTAACGTAGAGTCGTAACTGGTGGTACCGCCAAAGCCAAGGATTTCGCGATTAGACAGCTCGTATTCTCCGGCCCCTTGAGTGGTGTAAACCACCTCGGACGTTTTTACATTGACGACGTTGAGGGCAACTTTGGCATATGCGACCTGCGATTTTCCTCGGCCTAATATACCAAACAGTGCTCTGTCGCCAGTTTCTTTACGACCAAATTCAGTTACATCTCCCGTAATGACATAGGTCGCACCTTTCAGCGTCTGGCCTTTGCCACTGATGTTGGCTTCAGTTTTGATCTCATCCATATTGGAGCGATCCAGGACATTAAAGCGACCTGTTTGTTGTAGATGGGTGACCAAAATTGTTTTCGACTGATTACCCAGTCGATCCACACCATCTGAAAATATGCCATTCATGTAGCTTGAGCGGTTATCGAATTTCCCAACCGCTATAAGACTACGCTGCCCCTGCCAGACTGTTTGTGCTGTTTCAACTTTAGCGACTTCAACAGAGCGGGAAGATTCCGTAGCACAACCCACTAAAAGTAAGGCGGTTAAGCTTAGAGAACCTGCTATCATCTTTTTAATCATGTATATTATTCCTTTTGTACATTAATAAGACAAATCTTCATCCACTAATATTAGTGATGCTACATTGTGGGTTTTTCCGAACGAGTTTTAGTTCGATTAATTGTAATAGCTGAAGCCTCCTCATGGTTTATTTATAGGGCGTTGTAGTTCGGATGGAGGTGGAGAGCTTTAAATTTGAGAAAAATCCTCCCGCCCGGATAGGGCGGGATGTTTAATGGCTAACAGAAGTCTGGATCTATATGACCTTCTGCTTTCAGGATCTCCAGAAAACGATTATACGCAACATCATCACGCTCCAATATATCATCAAGCAACTTCTCTTTTATTAAAGCCCAATGATATATTCCATTTATATGTGTGGAAAAATATTCAAACGCACCATGCAATGTAGAATCAATAACTTGAACATTTTTTTCCTTATAGGCGATCAAACCACCGTAGTTCTTAGGCAACCCTAAAAAAAGGGTTTCGCTTCCAAGCCAATATATGGCGAACACATCCACTATGGTTCCATCGTTCTCTTGTATTTTCATTTTACCTGCCCTTTAATATTTTCGAATACATCTGCCGGGTTAGCGTTAACCCGCTGAGGTGTATCAATTTTCATATCGTAGGCTTTACCTGTAGTAGAGTTGTACTGATAATGGATAGTGATTGATTCACCTTTAGAATTTTTTTGGACCACCTGCATTTTTTGGAATCCTGCACTTGTAGGGAAACGAGGATCATTATTCATTCCTGGCAGGACCTCACCTGCTGCAGGGTTTTCCTGCACATGCTTCCACACTATTTGTTCATTCAGATCCCTTGGCATTGCTGATTGTTTGCCCGGCTTGGCCGTCGATATTTTCTCCGCTGCACTAATCAGAATTTTGTTATCTATAACCTTAAGGCCTTTACCTACCAGCAATAAGGCCTTTTCTGCCGGGATGGATGTCAACAGCGCCAGCGCGTAATCCTTCGCATCTTCAGCTGATAACAGCGCCATTACGGTATCTGAACCAGGATTATTGCTCAAGATGGCTTTGATAATATCTGCGCTTTCCGGCAGGTCACCTTTCACCATCTGCGCCAGTCCGGCCTGCACCTGCTCAGGTGGTAGATTATTGTCCTGTGCGTATTTCACATAGGACTGAACCGACTGGCCGTAGTCCGCCATCCCTTTCCCGAAGTCATTAGGACTCAGTGCATTATTTTCACTCGAATTCTTCCCAGCCGCAGCCCCGGTCGCCGCACCCGCAGTATCTCCACCCGCAAGCCCGCCTGCGATACCTGCTGAGATGCTCGCCAGCGAACTGATAGTTTGCTTCTGATCTTCCGTCAGTTCTGACATTTTCACACCCGGGTAATAAATTCCCGCGATGGCTCTGGCAATCAACTCACCCGATGCAGCTCCTGCCGCCCCAGCCGCTGCGCTGTTCCCCTGAATGGCTGCAACCGCACCACCGAGAATGGCATGAGCGATAGCGTTAACGGCTGCATTATCTTCCGTAGGTTTCTTCAGCAAGTGTGCCAGCTCCGGTGCCGAAGCCCCTGCCAGTGCGCCAGCAATATTCCCACCCGCCAGGCCCTGAAGTGCTGCCGTTGCTGCCTGGATACCGCGCTGAATGTCGCTGCCGGTGCCGTACTTCTGCATTTCATCTTTGTAGGCCTGCGAGTTACGAAGACCAGCCAGATAATCCTGCCGCTCTTTTTCTGTAGCATTGGCGGGCAACACAGTCTTCGACTCACTCTGAGCTTTCTTCAGCGCATTCAGCTCGCCCTGCGTCCGGGCAATATCCGCCACCTGGCCGCCAATATCGCTGATCATCCCAATTTCCTTCAGGCGGTTCTGCTCTTTCTCCTTGTCGAAGATCGGGCTGATGCTGTCGTTGGCATGCTCGGTGTCGCGGCTCAGGTTCGCCACGTCCTGCTTCTGATTGTCCTTGTCGCGGATGGTGATGGTGCCATTAGCCACAGCCGCCTGCGTGGTGCCTTCCGCATGACCGCTGTTGCCCGCCACCGAAATCATTCCACCCGGCATGTTGCCCTTGAACTGGTCGCCGAAGCTGCCCGCACCGCTGATGCTGATGCCGGTGTGCTGGGTTTTGAAATCCGCTTCGTTATGGATATCCGTGAAGCCCAGCGTGCCGGTATCGAGGCTGTTTTTATCCGCCGTGGCCGTGGAAGCAATGACTGCGCCATCAAGCTGGGTGTGGTTGCCGACGGTGATATCGAAACCGCCATCCCCGGCGAACATTCCGGTTTGTTCGGCAACGGAGTCGAAACGGCTCTTCATCTTGTCCTGGGAGGCAGAGATGTAGCCGGAGCCCGTCATACTGCCGAAGGTGAAGCTGCCGCCCGCCGCCACGCTGGTCTGCTTACTGTCGTATTTGTTGGTGTCCTGCTGGCTGCTCATCAGCAGGTCATGACCCACATCGGCGACAATTTTATTGCCGTTGACCTGCGCCCCATTGAGCACGGTGTCGTTCCCGCTCTTGATGGTGACGGTTTTGCCGCTGTCTATCGTGGTTTCAGTCCAGTCGGTGCCGTTGCCTTTGTCTTTGCCTTTTGCCGCGTTGACGTTGGCAAACACGCTGATACCTGCGCTGCCACCGCCCGCACCAATACTCACGCCGATACCGCCGCCGCTGCTGCTGTTCTTGCCGCTGGTCTGCTGGGTGTTGGCGGCCCCGCTGAGAATGACGTCGTTCTTCGCGTCCAGCAGCGTGTCGCCGCCCGCTTTCAGCTGGCTTCCGGCAATCACGATATCGCCGCTGTTCGGGCCTTTGCCTTTTCCGTTCGCAGTGATGGAAAGGTTGTTGCCCGCATTCAGGGTGCTGCCCGCCACCGCATCGCTTTCGGCATGCTGCTGCGATTTGGATTTCTGCGTGGTCAGCGAGAGGCTGACGCCCATCGCGTTCGGGTCGGCCGTGGTGTTAGCCATGTCCGCCGCCTGCCCGGCCTGTATGCCGGACAGCACCGTTTTGGTCGCCTGCAATGCCTTCAGGCGCCCGTCGCTCTCCTCTTTGGTGTCCTGTGCCGACGTGACGGCATTGTTAATCGCGCTGCCGACGGTGCCCGAAAGCGCCAGCGTCAGCCCGCTTTTCTTCTGCTCGAAGGTTTCATCGCGGGTGCGCTTGTCGTGGCCCGGGTCGATAATGACGCTGCTGCCGCTGAGGCTCATGTCCTTCCCGGCAATCAGGTCTGCGCCGCCAATATGCGCCTGGTTACCCGCGGCGATAACCACGTCACCGCCCGTAGAGCCGACGGTGCTGAAGCTCTGGCTTTGCGTGGTGCCCGCTTCACGCAGGTCATGGGTGGATTTGCTGCTGCCGACGGTGATGCCGATACCGCCGGTGCCCATCAGGCCGCTCTTTTTCTCTTCCTTAAAGCGCCAGGAGGAATCGGTGTTGGTGGCCGCCACGATATCGACGTTGTTGCCCGCGCCCAGCGCCACGGTGTTATCGCCCACCACGGAGGAGCCTTTCACCAGCAGGTTGTTGCCCGCCTGCACGGTAACGTTATCGCCGGAAAGCAGGGTGCCTGCTTCACGGGTCGCGCTGTCTTCTTCAATGGTGTGGGTCGTTTTCTTGCTGAGGAACCCTTTCTTGGTCTTCGTCTCTTCCTTGTAGTGATAGTTGCTTTCCGTCGCCGTGGTCAGGTTCACGTCACGGCCTGCCGCCACGCCGATATCGCCGCTGGCGGTCACCTGTGCCGCTTCGCTGTTCACGTCACGCCCGGCGATAATCGTGGTGTTGCCGCCGCTAGCAATTTCGGTGCCCTGCTGGCGCACGGATTCGTCGATAATGGTTTTCTTTTTCGAGTGTGAGCTGCTGCCGGTCACGGACTCTTCCGCCAGCAGATTCACATCACGTCCGGCCTGGATGCCGACATTCCCTTCCGCCGCGATGCCTGCCGCCTGGCTGGTAATGTCCCGCCCGGCGACCAGCGTCACGTTGTCGCCTGCTGAAACGGTGGTTCTGTCTGCGCTGCTCTGATGGCTTTCACTGCCGCCCGTGCGGCTGGTCTGTCCGTTGCCCGCGGCATTCAGGTTCAGGTCATTGCCTGCCACCAGCTGCGTGGTTTTGCCTGCGTCAATGGCGCTCGCCGTCACGTTCAGGTCGTTGCCCGCCTGCATCACCGCGTTGCCGCCCGCCGTGATGCTGCTGCCCTGATTTGAGGTGGACGATGAACCGGTGTCTTTTTGGCCCCGGAAGCCGGAGTGGCTGCTGCTGTCGGTAATCTGATTGGCGGCGATATTGATGTTATTGCCTGCGCCCATCGCGAGGTCGCCGCCTGCCGCAACTTTCGCCCCGGTGATGTTGATGTCGTTTGCCGCCGCCATGTATAGACCATCGCTGGCGCTGATAGAGGCGGTTTGCCCGACGTCGGTGCCGCTGACGTGGACGTTTCCACGACGGCTGTCGTCGCCCACGCTCCACTGCTGCGTCTGGGTGATGTTGTTGATGCTGCCGCCCGTGCTTTCCAGCTGGACGGTTTTGCCGCTGATGGACGAGCCAATGTTGTTGATATCGCCCAGCGCGCTCAGGTCAAGCGCGCCGCCCGCCTTGATAAGCCCTGCATTGAGGTTGCTGAGGCTGTTGCTGCTGTCGATGGCAAGCCCGTTCAGCGCCAGCAACGAGCTGCCGCTGTTGGTGACGTTGCCGCCCGCCAGCTGCACGTTGTTGCCGCCGATCACGCTGCCGCTCTGCACCGTCACATCTTTTGGCGACAGATACAGTTTCGGCACCATCACGGTCTGGCCGTTAATGGTCGCGGTTTCATACCACAGAATGCTGTGGTCGAGCGCCGCCACCTGGTCCGCCGTCAGCGCCACGCCAAACTTCAGGCCGAGCGAACTCTGCGCGTCGGCGGCGTTGTCCATCAGGTAGCGCATCTGGTCGAGATCGGAGCCGAGGCCGTTGATGTAGCGCGTTCCGGTCTGGTTCAGCACGGTGTTCGACACATAGCGGGTATCAAACGCCGCATCGCCGAGGAAGCGGTAGTCTTTCTCCGGGTTCAGGCTGAGGCGGTCCAGCATATACGACGAGCCGAGGAACTGATTCATGTCGGTGTACTGGCTGCCCGTCTCGCGCGGGGCCGCGCCCGGGTTCATGCCCAGCAGCTTATACAGATCGCCAAACAGCGACGGATCGAGTTGGCCGAGGCCATCGAGTTTTGGGTTAACGGTGATTAGATACGGGCTGTCCGGATCGGTCGACGGCACAAAATAGCCGTTGTTGCCGGAAGGCAGGGGATAGTTACCATCCATGCCGCCTGGAGCCAGCCCCGTGCCGCCGCCGATAGCCTGGCTGGCGGTGGTGTCTTTCCAGTCCGGACTGGTGATGGCCTGGGTTCCGGCATCCGCCAGCGCCTGCTGGCTCGCACCGCCACCGATGTTCTGCGCCGACGGCGCATTCAGGCTCGGGGCAACGATGGTGTTGCTGATTTTGCCCGCGCTGGCAGTGGTATTGGTGTTGCTAATATCGCTAGTGAAGGTAGCTTTAACAGTGCCGCCAGCCTGGATAACCGAGCGGTAGATATCGCCAAGTTCAGTTTCGGTGGTTTTGCCATCCAGCACGAAACGGATTTTGTCCGAATCAGGGTTAGGCAGCATCACTCCCCCGACTTCTTCAACATTTGCAGTGATGATGCCATTTGGATCGGCATAGCCGATCGGCCCCTGATAGACATATTTCCAGTATTCCGAGGACGTTGAGTTCTGCCAGGACTGGTTTGAAAGGGTCGTGCCGGTGAGCGATACATCACCATTAGCGAGAATTAAGCTGGCATTGTTATCCAGCTGCCCTGCGGCGATTGAAAGATTTTTCCCTGATCGAATGCCTGCCACGCCGCCATCAGCCGAAACGGTGGTCACCGTCTGGCTGATGGCATATTTCTGTTCTGTTGAGTCGGCGTGCATGCCGTAGGCCGTAGAGCCCTCGTTCAACCTGCAGTGAGTGTTTGCGACGCCAGTGCAGTTATAGGATGGGTAGCGACTGACGTATTTCCCGTAGGTACCGTCCTCCAGCTGAGAAATCGCGATATCAATCGTGGCGTTACCCAGGCCGGAGATTGTCGACGGGTTGTTAATCGTCTGGTTGGATGTCGTCAACCCATCCCGCGTATTCAGCAAATGCCCGGTCTTAATGGTGATATCGCCGTTCGTCGTTTCGATATTCCCCGACGTATTGATCACCTCGGCGTTCGCCGCGCCGCTGGCGTTTTTCTGCATCACCAGGTTGTTGCCCGCCAGCATGTCGCCGCGCAGGTTCTGGATGCTGTTGGCGAACAGCGAGAGGTTGTTGCCCGCGTAGAGCAGCGCGGTGTTAACGATTGAGGCTCCGGCCGTCAGCGCCAGGCTGCCCGCGGTGCCGGTAAAGCCGTCGAGAGTGATGTTGCCCTGGCTTGTCAGGCTGACGTCACCGCCCGCCTGCAGGCTGCCGCTGGCGTTCATCGCAATCTGGCTGCCGCTGAGTGCAGTAGTGCCGCTGCCAGCGGTCAGCTGACCGTTGTTGATGAGCTTGCCTGCGGCGCTCAGCGTGATGCCGTTGCCCTGCAGGGTACTGCCGTTGGTGATGTCGCCCTGGCTGCTGATGGCGAGCTGTTTGTTGGCGGCAATAACACCCTGGGTGGTGAAGCTATTGGTGAGCTTCAGCGTCAGGTTGCCGAGCGCCACCAGCTGGCCTGCGCCGCTGAGCGAGACCATTTCGGCGAGCATGTCGCCGCCGCTGAACACCTTCCCGCCCGCGTTATTGAGGCTGTTCCCTTTGAGCGTCAGCCCCTGATTGCCGAGCAGCGTGCCGCTGTTGGTTACGTTTTGTGCGTTCACGGCCAGCTGTGCGGCCTGGAAAGTGCCGCCGTTGTTGAACGTGCTGCCGGTGAGCGTGGTCTGGTTCGCCGCCATCACGGTGCCGCTGCTGGCAAGCTTCGCCACGTTCAGCACCAGGTTGGTGGCCTGCAGCCAGCCGCTGCCGAGATAGTCTGGCGTGGTGAACGTCAGGTCACCGCCGGAGAGAATTTTGCCGCCGTTGCGGGCCTGCGTTGCCGCGCTGAGCGTGGTTTTGCCGTTGCCCTGGATGGTGCCGTCGTTGGTCAACACAGGCGCGGTCAGGCTCAACGCGTTCTGGCTGAGCAGCACGCCGCTGGCCTGGTTGGTCAGGGCATTCAGCAGGGTGAGCGTAAGATCGCTGTCGCCCTGCACGCGCCCGCTGTTGGTGAGCGAGCTGGCGTTGAGTTGGGTGTTAGCGCCCTGCATCTGCCCGCTGTTGCTGATGTCTTTGGCTTTGATGTTCAACGCGCCGCCGGTCAGCATTTTGCCCTGCTGTTGCAGGTTGCCATTGAGGGTTACGTTCAGGCTGTTAACGCCGCTGATTTCGCCGCCGTTGCTGAGCGAATCACCCTTCACATCCAGCGTTTTCGCACTGATTAATCCCTGGTTACTCAGCGCTTTCCCTGAAAGTTGGGCATCGCCGAGCGCGGTGATTTTGCTGCCGGTGGCGGCAATCACGTCGCCGCTCAGGGTCAGGGCTAAATCCAGCGCGCTCTGAATCGCACCGCTGTTGTTCAGGCTGCTGCCGTCTAAGGTGATGTTCTGGCCCTGGAGCCGTCCGCTGTTGGTCACGCCTCCCGCGCTCAGCGTCAGTGATTTCTGGCTCAGCAGGTCGCCACTGTTGGTGAGCGCGCCTGTGCTGTTCAACGTCAGGCCGTTCAGGCCAATCATCGTGCCTTTGTTGTCGATGCTGTTCTGTTGCAACCAAAGCGTGTCGCCTTGCAGCGTGCCGTCGCTGGTGAAGGTGGTGCCAGTGAGCGCCAGCTCGCCTGCCGAAAGCATGCTGCCGTGGTTGGTCAGCGTCGGCGCGTTCAGGCCGAAGCGGCCCTGGCTCATCAGCTCACCGTTATTGAGCAGCGAGCTGCCGAGCGTGGCGTCGAAATTGCCAGTGGCCAGCACGGAGCCGCCATTGGTCCAGCTGTCTGCCTGAGTGGTCAGGTTCTGGCCCTGAGTGGTGCCTGCGGTATTCAGCGTTTTCGCATTGAGGGCGAGATCGCCCGCCGTCAGCCAGCGTCCGTTAGCGCCCTGCGAGAGCGAGTCACCCGCCAGCGTCAGCGCTTCTGTTCCCTGCAACAATCCATCACTGTTGAGCGTGGTCGCTTTGACGTGCAACATATTCGCGGTGATTTTGCCGGGGTTGCTCAGCGTGTTGGCATTCAGCTCCAGGCCGTTGTCGCTGGTGATAAGCCCGCCGTTGTGGATGTCCGGGATCGCCAGCGTCAGATTCGCGGCGCTGTAGAGGGTGCCGTTCTGTTGGTTATCGAGCTTTTGTGTGTCGATCAGCAGGGCGCTGTCGCCCTGCATCAGCCCGCTGTTAGTCAGCGTTTTTGATTGCGTGTTGAGGGAAGAAGCCACCAGCACGCCGCTGTTGGTCAGCTCCGGCGCGTTGAGGCTGAGCGATGCGGCGCTGCTTTTACCGCTGTGACTGAGCTTCTCGCGGGCGTTAACCGTCATCGCCTTCTGTGCCGCCTGCGTGCCTGCCAGCGTCGCTTCCCGCGCGGTGAGGCTGAGAGTGTTGCCGCTCTGAAGCTTGCTGTCGCCGCTGTGCTCAGCTTGTCAGCCTGAATCTGAAGATCGCCACCCGCGCTGGTTTCCCCATCCAGCGTCGCCGTGGTGGTATTCAGCGCCATAGCGGCGTCGCTGTGGGTCACGGAGTTTTTGCCGGAGGTCAGCGTCTGCGCATTCACCGTCAGCCCTTTGCCGCCGGAAAGCGTGCCGTTCTGCGCCACGTCCTGTGCCTTTAGCGTGAGCGCATCATCGCTCACCAGCGAGCCGCTGTTGGTCAGCTTCCCGCTGGCGGTGATGTCCGCTTTGCCCTTCGCGCCCGTGCTGCCGCTTTGGGTGAAGTCTTTGGCATTGACGGCCAGGCTGCCGCCGCTCAGCAGTGAACCGCTGTTGTTGAGCGTTGTACTGCCGAGCGTGACGGAACCACCCTGCACGGAGCCACTGTTGTTCAGCGTGTTGGCATTCAGCTTAGCGCTGTTCTTCGCCAGCAGTTTGCCGTCTTGCGTCAGGGTTGTGGCGCTCACCGTCAGGTTCTGCCCGGCGGTCATCTGCCCTTGTGTGGTCAGTTTATCGCTGGCTTTTGCCGCGATATCCCGCGCGGCGTTGATCTGGCTGGCAGCATCCTGGCTGATGTTTTTCGCGGTAAGCGTCGCATCACGTCCGGCGGTCAGCTTTTCATTCGCATGCGAAATTTTGCCGTTGGCGTTCAGCACCACATCGCCGTCGCTGTTCAGCGAGCCGTTGCTCAGCGTCATGTCGCCCTGGCTGTTGAGCGTCAGGTTGCCGCTGGCTTTGTGATCGCCGGTCAGGGCGATGCTTTCCCCTTTCGCGGAAAGCGCTCCGCTGGCGAGGCTGTTATGGACGACGAGTTTGCCGTTCGCATCCAGGGTAATGTCCCCCTGGCGGGCGTTCAGGTCGCCGAGGTTCACCCCGACGCCTTTTTCGCTGGAGACCAGTCGGATGCGGTTGGCGTACATCCCGCCGAGCGCGCCGGTATCGACCGCAACTGATGGTGCGGCCCCTTCGCCCTGCTGCGCCGTTACGCTGCCATCCGCACCGACGCGGTTGGCCCCGGCGATAACCTTCAGGTCTTTGGCGTGAATGGCAGCATTCACTTCGGTTGCGCGGGAAATGATCGACAGCGCGTCGCTGTTGCTGGCATCAATCCCTTGCCCCTCAATGGTGATGCTGCCTTTTTTCACGTCCAGCGCCTGCAAATTGCCGCTGGCGTCAAAGACGGGTTTGCCCGTCGTCAGCGTGGCCTGCGGGGTGTTGATAAACCCGCAGCCGTTACAGGTGATGCCGTAGGGGTTCGCCACCATCACGTTCGCCGCTTTGCCCGCCACTTCGGTGTAACCCTGCAGCTGTGAGCGGTTGCCGCCGGTCACTTCGTTAATGATGCCCTTCGCTTCCTGGCCCGCCTTCAGGCTGGCGTTGCCGTTAATCAGCCCGCCGAGCTGAGTCTGGTTCAGCTTGCCGGTGGCGTTGTTGAGGATCAGCCCCTCTTTGCCGACGTTGTAGTCTTTGAACTGGTTATGCGAAATCCCCGCCCCGTTCGGCGTGGCAATGTTCACGACCGGCACGCCGTTGGCGGCTTTGTCCATGCCGGTTTTACCCTGCGGGGTAACCACTGCCGCAACGGCAGGCAGCATGGGTTGCCCGGCGATCAGGGCGCTGACCAGGTAGCTAAGCAGACGGTAAGTTAAGCGAACGGGAGGCTGATGCATGGTGATAGTCCTTTAAAACGCGACGGCAACGCGGTAGTAAATGCTGACGTGATCCGGGCCGAGCCAGTCCGGATAAACCAGAGGTAGCCCAACGGTAAACGAGCTGGAAACATGACCGTTGGCGGTGCTGAGCCCGGCGGCGGTGCCCCAAAGGGTGCCCGCGGAATAGGGATCCAGGCGGTCGGAGTGCAGCCAGCCGCCGTCCAGGGCCGCCAGCGCGCTGACCTGACCAATCAGCGGCAGAGTGAACAACGTGTAGTTGAGCTCGTTGCGCCAGTAGGCGCCGTTGTCGCCGGAGAGGCTTTGTTCTTTAAACCCGCGCACCGAGCTTTCACCGCCGAGGGTCATGCGCTCGCTGCCGTAGAGGCGGTCCGGCGTCCACTGGCCGTAGGCGCTCGCCAGCCACCACAGGTTTTCCGCCACCGGGCGCTGGAAGCTGGCGTTGAGGCTCCATTTGCGGAACTGCGCTTTTGGCAGCTCGCCGTTTTTATTGCCGTCACTTTCCGCATCAAACCACGGCATGCCGCGGCTGAAGGTCGGGTTAAAGGTTGCCACGCCGCCGAGCATTTTCTGGGTGTGGTTGAGGCCAAACAGCAGGCTGGTGAGTTTGCGGCTGCTGCTTTGCAGCAGAACGTCGTCGAGATAGTTACGGTTGATGCGGTGGCTAAGGCCAACGGAGACGCCCGTTTTGATATCGCCGTTGCGGAACAGCACATGCGAGAGATTGACGCGGTGCGTTTCGGTATCGCCGCTTGAGCGCCAGAGATAACCGTTGTTATCGATCGTGCTGAGATAGTTGTTCCAGCTGTAGCTGTAGTCCAGCAGGCTGTATCCGTAGGGCACGCTGACGCCTGCGGCAAAGTTCTGTGCATCTTTTGAATGTGAAAACGCGCTGCTGCGCCCGCCGCTGACAAACCAGCTGTCGGCGAGGCCAAGCAGGTTGTTGCCGGTCAGCCCGCTGTTGATTTGCCCGACGCCGGTGCTCTTTTGCCCACTGTTGTCGAAGCTGACTGATGCCGAAAGCGGGAACTCCGGGGTGGCAGTAAGATTCACCACGGACCAGCCCTGTTTCTCGCCTGGCAATATTTCAATCTGGACCGGCGTGGTACGCGTACGGTTAATTTGCTCCATGCCTTGTTCTATATCGCGCAGATTAAGAATTTTCCCGCGCAATCCCGGAAATACCATATTCAGCTCACGTCCGGGCGCCCCTTCCATGCGAATATTCTCAAGCTTGCCTTCGAGAATCGCTAAATGTAATTCCCCGGAGCGTAAATCCTGCTCGGTCAGAAAAGCGCGGCTGGTGATATATCCTCTGCTGATGTACCAGTCGGAAACGTTATTAGTGAGTTCGTTAATACGCGCCATATCCAGGCACTGCCCCTGCCAGGGCTGCACAATTTTTTGCCGCTGGCGTTCGTCGATAAGCGTCGCCCCATCCAGCAGAATATGATTGATGATAAAGCAGGGGCCGGAAGGCGAAGCAGTCTGAGGGGGCGCTGCCGGGCGGGCCAGGGGCGTAGCGCGCTCCAGCGATTCTCGCTGCTGCTGGTTCTGTCGCAATAATTGCTGTTGCTGTTGCTCAATACTGTTTCTGTCGGCAGGTGACAGAGGAGCTGCAAAAACGGGCTGGCTGATGGCCAATAAGGCTCCCAGCAGGCGAAGCGCTTTCATCCTGAATCCTGTTATTTATTTTATTATGCGGTTTTTGTTTTTTTACAATTCTGGCGTATTTCAACACATTTAGACAAGCCTGGGAACAGCCTTCTCTGATTTAAATAAGCACTCACTCAGCCTGTTACGCGATCGTTTTAAGATTTTTAGAATGAGTATTTGGAATAAGAGAATAAAAAGCCCCGGACGGACAAAACAATCCGTCAGAAAAAATCAAAAAAGAGAGATTAAAGGACCTGCAGGCAGGAAGGATATATTTTTCAGCGCGTCAGTTATTAATAAACCAAGGTTATAATAACCAGTAAATACATTCACGGTAAAAATGTTCGGAGTCCAGTTTACTCCCTCTCCCGGTGAGAGAGGGAAGTCTCGGCCTACGCTTTTGGCGGCTCTGTGCGGGCAAAGCTGTCGCGCTGGAACAGGGTTTCCACCAGCTTCACCAGATGCGGGCGAGTAGCGCACCAGCCCGGTGAAACATGGCGGAAATTGAGGTAGCCCACCGCGCAGGCAGTCGCTATGGTTGCCAGGTTTAGTTCATCGGCCTTGAGAGTGCCGTCGGCTGCAAAAGCCTCCAGCGCATCCAGACCACGGCTGATTTTCTCGCGCTGGCGCAGGAGTTCATCGGGGGATTGCTGCGCGGCCGGGCGCGCCTGCTCTCGCACGGACACCAGCCCGGCATCCATGATGCCGTCGGCCAGCGACTCCAGCTGGCGCATATGCAGCGCGGCTTTGGCATCCTGCGGCACCATCGCCGGGGCGATATCCAGCTGCTCAATGTATTGCGCAATAATCGGCGAATCGTACCAGCATTCACCGTCGTCGGTGACCAGCGCAGGCACTTTGCCAAGTGGGTTGTACTGCGCCACGCCGTTTTCAGCGTTGTAAGGCATCTCATTGATAAACTCGAAGGCGATCCCTTTCTCCATCAGAATCACCGAAATCTTGCGCACAAACGGGCTGGTATAGCTGCCAATCAGTTTCATCGCCTGCTCCCTCATCTTTCGCAAAAGTATGAGTATGGCGCAGGCGACTTAAAAATTCAGGTTAATGATCGAGGTAGAGATAGTGCATCCAGCTGGTCATGCGCAGCAGCACCTTACGCATGATAGAGAGGTGGTGGAAGTGATCGGAATAGACCGCCACCTGCGCGAAGATGCCATCCGGCAGCGCATCCACCTGCTCATTCGGCTGAAGCTCAATAACCGCCAGCACGCCGTCTGTGCCCGGCTGGATAGTGAGCGACTGTAGCTGGCCCTGGGCCTGATAGGTGCCGCCAGGCACCACCGGTAAAATGCTTGTCAGCTTGCCTGAGAACACTTCGCCAGGCAGCGCGCTGAACACCACCTCCGCCTCATCGCCTGCCGTCAGACGCAGGAGTGAATTCTGGCGGAACTGGGCGATGATTTGCCGTTTCTGTTCAGGGATAAACACCATCACTGGCCGCAGGGGCAGCGCGGCGGCGTAGGTGCCAGGGCGGATCAGCACCTGCGTCACATACCCATTACTCGGAGCCCGAATAACGGTCTGGTCGAGGTTGTAATTGGCTTCCGCCAGCTGCGCCCGAAGGCTGGCAATTTGCGACTGCTCGCCGTTTTGCATGCTGTCGAGCTGGCTCTGCACCTGCGCCTGATCGGCCACCGATGCCCTGACCTGCGCATCCTGCGCCAGATAGTTCTGCCGGGCATTGTCGATATCGCTTTCAGAGAAAGGGTTCACTTTCGCCCGGCTGCCCTGAAGATAACGCTGATAGTCTTTGTACAGCCTGTCGCGCTCGGCAGAGACGCGGCTGGTATTGGCGATGGCTTCCTGGAGTTGCGCCTTCATCACGTCAACGTTATGCGTGGTGGTCACCAGGTCAGCCTTCAGTCGGTCAACGCGAGCCTGGTAGCGGGTCGGGTCTATCTTAAACAGCACCTCGCCTTTCTTAATTAGCCTGTTCTGTTTGTCAGTCACTTCACTGACAACCCCCGTCACCTGCGGCGTCAGAGGGATGGAAATCACGGCTTTTTGCGCCGTAAAGGTATAGGGATGGTTGTAGTTCATCCCGAGGATCAGCGCGCCCACCAGAAACACGCCGCCTAGCGCGGCCGTTGGCACGCTCCACTTATTGACGGGGATACGGAAGATCTTAAACACCGCCCACGCCAGCGCGACGTAGGTCAAAATGATGAGCAAATCCATAGTCGGCCTCCGCGGCGGGTGCTACTGCTTGTTCTCTTGCTCAAGGGCCTCAAGAGCTGCCACACGCCGCTTCAAATCGGCCAGCGTGTCGTTTTGCGCCTGCTGCATCCCCCAGCCTCGTTCGGGCTGGTAGAGCGTGGCCCAGATCCACAGAAACGGCCAGATGACGTGCAGCGTGAACAGGCTGACCCAGCCCGCAACGTGAATGGCATCGGCATGCGGATGATTACGGGATTTCGCAATGAGGTAGGGAATATCATGGAGGATGATGATCCCGTAGAAGATAATCAAAAAGACGAAGATCAGTACGCCCAGCGCAAAGTAGTTAAGAAACATAGCTGCCTCTTATTACGCTCATCAGGATAGGGAAGTTGCCTTCAGGTGGGAACCGCTTCGCCCACTGTCACTCAAGCATAATCAGGCTTTGCTATTCTTGCTATGACAGCGTCGGTTATTTATTCGTCGCTTTGTCATTCAGTTACAGCGACACCAGGCTTAGGGCAAAGCGCGCGCTGGATCACATCCGCTGACAAGGGGTGAAAAATTTCTTGTGATAAACATCACACATCAGGAACAAATCAGACACCGCAAAATGTGATTAACATCACATTAACAGCCCGCTCAGGGTGATTTTTTGCGCTTAGTACTTTTTTTACACAGCAATTATGTGACACAGATCACTTCAATTACGGCTTACCACCCTATATTAGCGTGACACAGATCACACCAAGGGGCGCTGACTGGACAGTTTATCGATTCAGTGCCAGATTTCGCATCATCAACAGGGTCCGGCTTACTCTGCCGCCAATTAACAAGAAACCTCGGGCTAACTTCCCGCGCGTCAGCAAACACATAAGAAGGGGTGTTGTTATGTCATCCGATTTCAAGATCAAGGTGCAAAGCTTTGGTCGCTTCCTCAGCAACATGGTGATGCCAAACATCGGCGCGTTTATCGCGTGGGGTATCATTACCGCATTATTTATTCCAACAGGATGGATGCCAAACGAAACGCTGGCGAAGCTTGTTGGCCCAATGATCACTTATCTGCTGCCGCTGCTTATCGGTTATACCGGTGGTCGTCTGGTTGGCGGTGACCGCGGTGGCGTGGTCGGTGCGATTACCACCATGGGCGTTATCGTCGGCGCGGATATGCCGATGTTCCTCGGCGCGATGATCGCCGGTCCTCTGGGCGGCTGGGCGATTAAACGCTTCGACGTCTGGGTAGACGGTAAGATCAAGTCCGGTTTCGAAATGCTGGTGAACAACTTCTCCGCCGGTATCATCGGGATGATCCTCGCCATTCTGGCGTTCCTCGGCATTGGCCCTGCGGTTGAAGTGCTGTCGAAGCTGCTGGCTGCGGGCGTTAACTTCATGGTTGTCCATGACATGCTGCCGCTGGCGTCTATCTTTGTTGAACCGGCGAAAATCCTGTTCCTCAACAACGCCATCAACCACGGTATCTTCTCACCGCTGGGTATTCAGCAGTCCCATGAAATCGGTAAGTCTATCTTCTTCCTGATTGAAGCCAACCCGGGTCCGGGCATGGGCGTCCTGCTGGCGTACATGTTCTTCGGTCGCGGCAGTGCGAAGCAGTCTGCGGGCGGGGCGGCTATCATCCACTTCCTGGGCGGTATCCACGAAATTTACTTCCCGTACGTGCTGATGAACCCACGTCTGATCCTGGCCGTAATCCTCGGCGGTATGACTGGCGTGTTCACCCTGACTATCCTCAACGGCGGCCTGGTTTCTCCGGCATCCCCGGGTTCTATCCTGGCGGTACTGGCAATGACGCCAAAAGGTGCGTACTTCGCTAACATCGCGGCTATCGTGGCAGCAATGGCAGTCTCCTTCGTTGTATCGGCTATCCTGCTGAAAACCAGCAAAGTGAAAGAAGAAGACGACATCGAAGCGGCAACCCGTCGTATGCATGACATGAAAGCGGAATCCAAAGGCGCAGCCACTCCGCTGACCGCGGGTGACGTAACCAACGACCTGAGCCACGTGCGTAAAATCATCGTTGCCTGCGACGCCGGTATGGGTTCCAGCGCAATGGGTGCAGGCGTGCTGCGTAAGAAAGTGGCGGATGCGGGTCTCAGCAACATCTCCGTGACCAACAGCGCAATTAACAACCTGCCGCCGGACGTAGACCTGGTCATTACTCACCGCGATCTGACCGAACGTGCAATGCGCCAGGTGCCACAGGCCCAGCACATTTCGCTGACCAACTTCCTCGACAGCGGTCTCTACACCAGCCTGACCGAGCGTCTGGTGGCGGCGCAGCGTCACGAAGATAACGAAGTCAAAGTGCGTGAAACCCTGCAGGGCAGCTTCGAGCAGGACGACAGCCACCTGTTCAAACTGGGTGCGGAAAACATCTTCCTCGGCTGTAAAGCCTTCAGCAAAGAAGAAGCGATTCGCTTTGCCGGTGAGCAGTTGGTGAAAGGTGGCTACGTTGAGCCTGAGTACGTGGAAGCAATGCTGGAGCGTGAAAAACTGACCCCGACTTACCTGGGTGAGTCCATCGCGGTTCCGCACGGCACCATCGAAGCGAAAGACCGTGTGCTGAAAACCGGCGTGGTATTCTGCCAGTACCCGGATGGCGTGAAGTTTGGCGATGAGCCGGACGACATTGCCCGCCTGGTGATTGGTATCGCCGCCCGTAACAACGAGCACATCCACGTTATCACCAGCCTGACCAACGCGCTGGATGACGAATCCGTTATCGAGCGTCTGGCCACCACCAACAGCGTGGCTGAAGTGCTGGCCCTGATTTCGGGTAACAAAGCAGCCTAAGTTCTCCCCCTCTCCCGAAAGGGAGAGGGTTCCGGTGAGGGGAACCACGCGCAGTCCCTCACCCGAGCCCTCTCGGGTAAAAACATTGATGAAGGTTAAGATTATGAAAGCATTACATTTTGGCGCAGGTAATATCGGACGTGGCTTTATCGGCAAACTGCTGGCTGATGCCGGCATTACGCTGACGTTCGCCGATGTGAACCAGGTGGTGCTGGATGCCCTGAATGCACGTCATAGCTATCAGGTGCATGTGGTGGGTGAAAACGAGCAGGTGGAAACCGTCTCCGGCGTGAACGCGGTCAGCAGCATCGGCGACGATGTGGTTGATTTGATTGCCCAGGTGGATCTGGTGACCACCGCCGTGGGCCCTGTGGTTCTTGAGCGCATCGCTCCGGCGATTGCCAAAGGCCTGGCAAAGCGCAAAGCCGCAGGCAACAACGCGCCGCTGAATATCATCGCCTGTGAAAACATGGTGCGCGGCACCACGCAGCTGAAAGGCCACGTTGAAGCCGCACTGGCAGCAGAAGATAAAGCCTGGGTCGCTGAACACGTGGGCTTCGTCGATTCCGCCGTGGACCGCATCGTGCCACCGTCAGAATCCGCCACCAACGATCCGCTGGAAGTGACCGTGGAAACCTTCAGCGAGTGGATTGTCGACAAAACCCAGTTCAAAGGCGCCCTGCCGAATATTCCTGGAATGGAATTAACTGATAACCTGATGGCATTTGTGGAACGCAAGCTCTTCACCCTGAACACCGGGCATGCTATAACCGCCTACCTCGGTAAGCAGGCAGGTCATCAGACCATTCGCGATGCCATTCTCGATGAAAAAATCCGTGCGGTCGTCAAAGGCGCAATGGACGAGAGCGGCGCGGTGCTGATTAAGCGTTACGGTTTTGATGCCGATAAACACGCCGCCTACATCCAGAAAATCCTCGGTCGCTTTGAGAACCCGTATCTGAAAGATGACGTTGAGCGCGTGGGCCGTCAGCCGCTGCGTAAGCTGAGCGCGGGCGACAGACTGATTAAGCCGCTGCTCGGCACGCTGGAATACGGCCTGCCGCACGGCAACCTGGTGAAAGGCATTGCCAGCGCGATGCACTATCGCAGCGAGCAGGATCCACAGGCGCAGGAGCTGGCCGCGCTTATCGACGAGAAAGGCCCACAGGCCGCCCTGGCGCAGGTCTCCGGACTGGATGCCAACAGCGACGTGGTCGCTCAGGCAGTTGCGGCCTATAAAGCGAGCGCATGATGCAGGACCCGGTGCTGCTCTTAGAGCAGCACCTCAACAAAAGATTGTCAGATATGCAGGCCATAATGGAACAAACGCAAGCCTTTGAAAACCGTGTGCTTGAGCGTCTGAATGCTGGCAAAACCGTACGAAGCTTCCTGATCGCCGCCGTCGAGCTGTTAACCGAGGCGGTAAACATGCTGGTGCTTCAGGTCTTCCGCAAAGACGATTACGCGGTGAAATACGCAGTGGAACCGTTGCTGGACGGCGAAGGTCCGCTGGGCGATCTGTCGGTACGCCTGAAGCTTATCTATGGCCTTGGCGTGATAAGCCGTGCGGAATACGAAGACGCTGAACTGCTGATGGCCCTGCGCGAAGAGCTAAATCACGACGGCAGTGAATACGCCTTCACCGACGACGAAATCCTCGGCCCGTTTGGCGAACTGCACTGCGTGAGCGCCCTGCCACCGCAGCCTGTGTTTGACACCAGCGACGCCGAATTCTATGCCATGCAAAAGCAGCGCTATCAGCAGATGGTGCGCTCGACGATGGTGCTTTCCCTCACAGAGCTGATTTCACGGATCAGCCTGAAAAAAGCCTTTCAGAAGTAACTCGCTCAGCTCTCGCTTTCGCTCTCTTCCTGCTCGCACATGGGTTTATACAGGTTCCTGTAATAGTCCAGTCGTTCACGAAACAGTGCCGCTTTTTCCTCCGGAATTTGTTCAGGGATTCGGTTAATGCGCGGGGATTTTTTCAGGTACTCCATAAACGCCTGGCTGGAGGCCATAAAATCCACCGCTTTATCGACAATCCTCGGTACGTTCTCGCCCATCTTAGCCATCTCACCACCTCCTTTACGGTTGTCTCCTTCAAGCCTGGCCAAACCCTCTCACGACCGTTGGGGAAAATGTGCTTTTTTGTCGGGTTAATCGCCCAAAATGCGATCGCGCAGACACTTTATAAAATAAACATATTTTTCAATATATTATGCATAATGCGTGCGCATTAAACCTCAGCGCAAGCGTGCAAATGACGATAATTAACTATCAGGAACGGCGCTCACCGCGCATACTATTGGGCATTGAACCCCTTTTACTGACTAAAGCCGCAATCATGAAAGAAATCGAAAAGAACGAAATCAAACGCCTGAGCGACCGCCTCGATTTGATCCGCCACCAGCAGCCAACCCTTTCCCTGGTCGACGACGCCGAGAAGTACGCCGAGCTGGAAAAAGAGAAAGAGACGCTGGAAACCGAAATCGCCCGCCTGCGCGAAGTGCATGGCCAGAAGCTGAGCAAAGAAGCGCAGAAGCTGGCCAACCTGCCGTTCCGCCGCGCCATCACCAAGAAAGAGCAGGCGGATATGGGCAAGCTGAAGAAATCCGTTCGTGGCCTCGTGGTGGTTCACCCGATGACCGCCCTGGGCCGTGAAATGGGCCTGACAGAGATGACGGGTTTTGCGAAGACCGAGTTCTGATTTTCGCTGGAGATAAACTCCCCTCACCCCGGCCCTCTCCCCAAAGGGGAGAGGGAGAAATACCTGCCCGACTCAATCCCCGATCCCGTTTTTGTTCCGCGCTCCTTTAAGGAATTTAACACCCTATTCCTCCTGCGCTGAAGGTTTAACGCCGC
Source organism: Enterobacter sp. CC120223-11 (assembly GCF_900215375.1). GTDB lineage: Bacteria > Pseudomonadota > Gammaproteobacteria > Enterobacterales > Enterobacteriaceae > Scandinavium. Next base: position 109,068 of record NZ_OBEF01000005.1, read on the forward strand.
ACCATTCAGTTCCCTCGCCCCTTTGGGGAGAGGGTTAGGGTGAGGGGCACAGATTGCCACCATCAAATTGGCCATACCAATTCCAACCTGATTTGTACCCTCCTTCACAGAACCCACATCTCGCGAAACATACGCATTGCTTAACTGCAACATATGATTAACCATTCGTTGGCATTACCCTCACATCACAATATTGGCAGGACCACTTTTACATAACGTGTGACGCAGAGCTGAACGCAGATTCACCTGCCTCCTCGCGCAGTGGTTCTCTGGAGACCTGCATGAACCTCTGGCAACAAAACTACGACCCTGCGGGCAATATCTGGCTGTCGAGCCTGATTGCTGCGCTGCCGATCATTTTTTTCTTCTACGCGCTGATTAAGCTGAAGCTGAAAGGCTATGTCGCTGCCAGTTACACCGTCGCCATTGCGTTGGTTGTCGCGCTGCTGTTCTACAAAATGCCGGTAGATCGCGCGCTGGCCTCGGTCGTCTATGGCTTCTTCTACGGGTTGTGGCCCATCGCCTGGATAATCATCGCCGCCGTTTTCGTCTACAAAATTTCGGTGAAGACAGGCCAGTTCGACATCATCCGCTCGTCGATCCTGTCGATAACGCCGGACCAGCGTCTGCAAATGCTGATTGTCGGCTTCTCCTTCGGTGCGTTTCTGGAAGGGGCTGCGGGCTTTGGCGCACCTGTCGCCATCACCGCGGCGCTGCTGGTCGGCCTTGGGTTTAACCCGCTGTATGCCGCAGGCCTGTGCCTGATTGTGAACACGGCTCCGGTCGCGTTTGGCGCGATGGGCATTCCGATCCTGGTCGCAGGGCAGGTTACGGGCCTCGACAGCTTTGAAATCGGCCAGATGGTTGGCCGCCAGTTGCCGTTCCTGACCATCATCGTGCTGTTCTGGATCATGGCGATTATGGACGGCTGGCGCGGCGTGAAAGAGACCTGGCCTGCGGTGATGGTGGCGGGCGGATCGTTCGCCATCGCCCAGTACCTCAGCTCCAACTTTATCGGCCCTGAGCTGCCGGACATCATCTCCTCGCTGGTGTCGCTGGTGTGCCTGACGCTGTTCCTCAAGCGCTGGCAGCCAGTGCGCATTTTCCGCTTCGGCGACGTGGGCGCATCTCAGGTCGACATGACGCTGGCGCGCACGAAATACACCGCAGGGCAGATAGTCCGTGCCTGGTCGCCGTTCCTGTTCCTGACCGCCACCGTCACCCTGTGGAGCGTGCCGCCGTTTAAAGCGCTGTTCGCCCCGGGCGGCGCGCTGTACGACTGGGTGATCAACGTCTCCGTGCCGTTCCTCGACAAACTGGTCGCCCGCATGCCGCCGGTCGTTCACGAAGCCACGCCTTATGCGGCGGTGTATAAATTCGACTGGTTCTCCGCCACTGGCACCGCCATTCTGTTCGCCGCCCTGCTCTCCATCGTCTGGCTGCGCATGAAGCCAAAAGACGCTGTCGTCACCTTCGGCCACACGCTGAAAGATTTAGCGCTGCCGATTTACTCCATCGGCATGGTGCTGGCGTTCGCGTTTATCTCTAACTATTCCGGGCTGTCATCCACCCTGGCGCTGGCCCTGTCGCACACCGGCAGCGCCTTCCCGTTCTTCTCGCCGTTCCTCGGCTGGCTTGGCGTGTTCCTGACCGGGTCTGATACCTCATCGAACGCGCTGTTTGCCGCCCTTCAGGCGACGGCCGCCCAGCAGATTGGCGTGTCGGACGTGCTGCTGGTTGCCGCGAATACCACCGGCGGCGTAACCGGGAAAATGATTTCGCCGCAGTCCATCGCCATTGCCTGCGCGGCGGTGGGGCTGGTCGGCAAAGAGTCGGACCTGTTCCGCTTCACGGTCAAACACAGCCTGATTTTCACCTGCATGGTAGGCGTGATTACGACACTTCAGGCCTACGTCTTAACCTGGATGATCCCATGATAGTGACACCCCGGCGCCTGGCAGACGAGGTGGCAACCCGTGTGCGGACGCTGATTGAAGAACAAGGGCTGGAGGCGGGGATGCGGCTCCCCGCCGAGCGCCAGCTCGCCCAACAGCTCGGTGTTTCCCGCAACTCACTGCGGGAAGCGCTGGCGAAACTGGTGAGCGAAGGGCTGCTGGTAAGCCGTCGCGGCGGCGGGACCTTCGTGCGATGGCAGCACGAGCCCTGGTCGGAGCAAAACATCGTTCAGCCGCTGAAAAGCCTGCTCGCCGATGACCCGGACTACAGCTTCGATATTCTCGAAGCCCGCCACGCCATCGAGGCCAGCACCGCCTGGCACGCGGCTTTGCGCGCCACCGAAGCCGATAAAGAGAAAATCCGCCTCTGCTTTGAAGCGACGCTGAGCGATGACCCTGATTTAGCCTCACAGGCCGACGTGCGCTTTCACCTCGCCATCGCCGAAGCCTCGCATAACGTGGTGCTGCTCCAGACCATGCGCGGCTTCTTCGACCTGCTGCAGTCCTCCGTGAAGCAGAGCCGCCAGCGGATGTACCTCGTGCCGCCGGTTTTCGCGAAGCTCACCGAACAGCACCAGGCTGTGCTGGACACCATTCTGGCGGGCGATGCCGAAGGGGCGCGCCAGGCGATGATGGCGCACCTCGGCTTTGTGCACACCACCATTAAACAGTTTGATGAAGACCGGGCCCGCCAGGCGCGGATCACCCGCCTGCCCGGCGACCATAATTCAAGGGAGAACCACTGATGATCATTTCAGCCGCCAGCGACTACCGCGCCGCAGCCCAGCGCATCCTGCCGCCGTTTTTGTTTCACTATATCGACGGCGGGGCGTACAGCGAACATACCCTGCGCCGCAACGTGGCCGACCTTTCTGAGGTGGCGCTGCGCCAGCGCGTGCTGAAGAACATGTCTGAGCTGAGCCTCGAAACGAAGCTGTTCAATGAGACGCTCTCCATGCCGGTGGCGCTCGCGCCGGTCGGGCTGTGCGGCATGTACGCACGTCGTGGTGAAGTGCAGGCGGCAGGGGCTGCGGATGCCAAAGGCATTCCGTTTACGCTCTCCACCGTATCCGTTTGCCCGATTGAAGAAGTCGCACCGACGATTAAGCGCCCGATGTGGTTCCAGCTCTACGTCCTTCGCGATCGCGGTTTTATGCGCAACGCGCTGGAGCGTGCGAAAGCGGCGGGCTGCTCCACGCTGGTGTTCACGGTGGATATGCCCACGCCGGGCGCACGCTATCGCGATGCCCATTCCGGGATGAGCGGCCCGAATGCCGCCCTGCGCCGCTACTGGCAGTCCGTCACGCATCCTCAGTGGGCATGGGATGTCGGCGTGAACGGGCGTCCACACGATTTAGGCAACATATCCACCTATCTCGGTAAGCCGACGGGGCTTGAGGATTATATCGGCTGGCTGGCCAACAACTTCGATCCGTCCATTTCCTGGAAAGACCTCGAATGGATCCGTGAATTCTGGGATGGCCCGATGGTGATCAAAGGGATCCTCGACCCGGAAGATGCACGCGACGCGGTCCGTTTTGGCGCAGACGGCATTGTGGTGTCCAACCACGGCGGCCGCCAGCTGGACGGCGTGCTCTCCTCCGCCCGTGCGCTGCCAGCCATCGCCGATGCGGTAAAAGGGGATATCGCCATCCTCGCCGACAGCGGCATCCGCAACGGTCTCGACGTGGTGCGCATGATTGCCCTGGGCGCAGACAGCGTGCTGCTGGGCCGGGCGTATCTGTACGCGCTGGCAACCCACGGTCGCGCGGGCGTGACCAACCTGCTGAATCTGATTGAAAAAGAGATGAAGGTGGCGATGACGCTCACCGGGGCGAAATCGATCGGGGGAATATCGCGGGACTCGCTGGTGCAGGAGGTGAAGCATCTGGCCTCGGCGCTGGCGACCGTTGCTCGTGGAGATGCTGCGTAACCCCTCTCCGCGCGGGAGAGGGTCAGGGAGAGGGGCTCACCCTTCTCCCCTTCTCCGCATTTAAAGCGTAATCACCAACTCATTGCCCTGGGCCGCAACCACCGCGCCCCACTCGCTGCCGGAGTGAGAGCCACCCTGCACGCCAGCAACCTGCTGCACGTTGCGCAGACACAGCGTCCAGTTCTGCGCTTTGCCTTCACCGGTGACGGTAATCGCATTACCCTGGCGTTTCGCCTTCAGCGTGAAGCAGGTTACGCCGTCAGCCGCAGGCACCTGGCACACTGCGTCACGCCCATCTTCCAGATGGAACAGCTGGAACGCCGTGCCTTCATGCCAGGCGTAGTCTGGCTTCTGCGTGTTGTTGCCGAGTGGGAGCAGCGTGTTGTCGCGCACGTACACCGGCAGACTCAGCGCGTCGTGCTGCTGTTTATGCCAACGATTGCCCGGGATTTCATCGTTGTGCCACAGGTGCGTCCAGCGGCCTTCCGGCAGATAGAACTGCACGTCGCCCGCCTCGGAGAACACCGGCGCGACCAGCACCGAATCACCGAGCATGTACTGACGATCGAGGTAATCGCACGTCGGGTCTTCCGGGAACTCGAGCAGCATTGAGCGCAGCACTGGCGTGCCCGTTTCGTGGGCAACCGCCGCCTGGCGATAGAGATACGGCATCATCCGGCATTTCAGCTCGGTGAAGTGGCGCACCACGTCGCAGGACTCGTCATCGTACGCCCACGGCACGCGGTAGGATTTGCTGCCGTGCAGGCGGCTGTGGCTGGAGAGCAGCCCGAACGCGCACCAGCGTTTATACACGTGCGCCGGGGCCGTATTCTCAAATCCGCCAATGTCGTGGCTCCAGAAACCAAACCCGGACATGCCGATCGACAGCCCGCCGCGCAGGCTTTCCGCCATTGATTCATAGTTGGCGTAGCAGTCGCCGCCCCAGTGCACCGGGAACTGCTGCGCGCCCACGGAGGCCGAACGGGCAAACAGCACCGCCTCCTGCTCGCCGAGGGTCTCTTTCAGCACGTTCCACACCAGTTCGTTGTAGATGAACGCATAATGGTTGTGCATTTTCTGCGGATCGGAGCCGTCGAACCACTGCACATCCGTCGGGATGCGCTCGCCGAAGTCGGTTTTGAAGCAGTCGACGCCAATCTCCACCAGGCCTTTCAGCTTGTCGGCATACCACTGGCACGCTTCCGGGTTGGTGAAGTCGTAAATCGCCAGCCCCGGCTGCCACTTATCCCACTGCCACAGCGAACCGTCCGGGCGTTTCAGCAGATAGCCCTTCTCCTTCAGCTCCTTGAACACCGGCGATTTCTGACCGATGTACGGGTTGATCCACACGCAGACCTTCAGCCCCTTCGCCTTCAGGCGGCGGATCATCCCTTCCGGGTCCGGGAAGGTCACCGGGTCCCATTCGAAGTCGCACCACTGGAAGGCCTTCATCCAGAAGCAGTCGAAGTGGAACACGTGCAGCGGCAGATTGCGCTCGGCCATGCCGTCGATAAAGCTGTTGACCGTCGCTTCGTCGTAATTAGTGGTGAAAGAGGTGGTGAGCCACAGGCCGAACGACCAGGCAGGCGGCAGCGCCGGGCGGCCGGTAAACTGCGTGTAGCGGTTGAGCACGTCCTTCGGCGTCGGGCCGTCGATCACGAAGTACTCGAGGTATTCCCCTTCGACGCTGAACTGCACCTTCGACACCTTCTCGGAGCCGATTTCAAACGACACGCACTCCGGGTGATTGACCAGCACGCCGTAGCCGCGGTTAGTGATATAGAACGGAATGTTTTTGTAGGACTGCTCGGTGCTGGTGCCACCGTCGCGGTTCCAGGTGTCGACGGTCTGCCCGTTGCGCACCAGCGCGGTGAAGCGTTCGCCCAGGCCATACACCGCTTCGCCGACGCCCAAATCCAGGCGCTCAAACATGTAGTTGCGCGACGTGTTGCCGTCCTGCACGTAGCCGTTATTTTTCACCTGGCTGCCGGTGATGCGCACGCCGTTGCGCAGGAAATCCAGCGCCCAGAACTCGCCTTTGGTGACGCGCACGCTCAGGTTGCCGCTTTTCAGTTCGGCAAACTCGGCGGTGTTCTGCATCTCCACTTTTACGTCTTTTTGCACGTTAAGCGGATAGTGCGGGCCGTTATCCAGCGCGCCCTGGAAGTGCTCGATACGCACGCCCACCACGCCTTCCTGCGGGGAGAAAAAGCGCAGGGTAAACAGCGGCGTATCCAGCTGCCAGGTGCGTTCGCGCACGTCGCGCGGCGCGGCGTACACCACCATTTCGTTGCCCTGCTGTTCGACGTCGAACACCTGCAATGGGTGGATAAGGTTCAGGCCCGGCTGGATAAGCCAGTTTCCGTCACTGATTTTCATGCCTTTTTCCTCTTAGTTCGGTAATTCTTTGCTGACCGGAGCCTGTTCAAACGCCTGCTGATTGCGGCGCGCGCCCTGGGCGATATCGGCCATGATTTTTTTCAGCATTGGGGTATTCAGCGTGTAGTAGCGTTTGGCAATGACGGCGCTTAGCAGATAGCAGGCCGCCGGTACCAGGGTAAACAGGGCGATGATGATGCTGATGGTGTCGCTGTTCTGGGTTTTCGCCGCAGCATCGTAGCCGCCTGCGGCCAGCATCCAGCCGATCATTGCACCGCCCAGCGCCAGGCCGAGTTTCAGCACGAACAGCGTGCCCGCGAAGCTGATGCCCGTCAGGCGTTTGCCGTTGCACCACTCGCCGTAGTCGACGGTGTCGGACATCATCACCCACTGGATGGGCGTCACCAGCTGGTGCAGCACGCCAATCACGAAAATGAAGCCAAACATCATGACGCTTGCCTGCATGGGTACGAAGAACATTGCCACGCTCAGCACCGTCAGCGCGGCGTTGGTCCACCAGAAGACGCTGACTTTGCATTTCCAGTCGGTGAGCGGTTTCGCCAGCGCCGAGCCAATCAGGTTGCCGACGCAGTAGGTGCAGAGGAAGGCGGTGAACAGCCCGGCGGAGCCCATAATCCAGGTGGCGTAATACATCATCGCGCCGCCGCGCACGCAGACGGCGAGGATGTTGAGGATGGTCAGCAGGCCGACGATGCGCCACTGGTCGTTTTGCCAGATGTCTCGCAGGTCTTCGCGAGCGGAGGTGGTGCTCGGCGGCACCTGAATGCGCTCTTTGGTGGTGAAGAAGCAGAACGCCAGCATCAGGAACGCCACCACCGACAGAACTGCAATCCCACCCTGGAAGCCGACTGCTTTATCATCGCCGCCAATCAGGTTCACCAGCGGCATCATCAGCACCGTGGAGAGCATGCCGCCTGCCGTGGCCAGCACGAAGCGCCAGGATTGCAGGGAGATGCGCTGCGTCGGGTCGTCGGTGATGACGCCGCCGAGTGCGCAATAAGGAATGTTCACGACGGTGTAGAGCAGCGTGAGAAGGGTGTAGGTGACCGCCGCGTAAATCAGTTTGCCGTTGTGCGAGAGGTCCGGCGAGCTGTAGGCCAGCACGCAGACGATACCGAACGGAATGGCACCGAACAAAATCCACGGACGGAACTTGCCCCAGCGGCTGCGGGTGCGGTCGGCAAGCAGGCCCATGCACGGGTCGGAGATGGCATCCAGCGCGCGGGCGAGCAGGAACATGGTGCCGACGAAGCCTGCGGGAATACCAAAGATATCGGTATAGAAAAACATCATGTACAACATGACGTTATCAAAAATGATATGGCTGGCGGCGTCTCCCATGCCGTAGCCAATCTTCTCCTTCACGGACAACACTTCACGCGTCATTTCTCAGTCCTTCACAGCGTCATCGAACATCGGTAACCGGTTCCATGTTTGTAATTCATTGGTTGCAACGATGGAATTCCGATATCTCGTTAGCGGATTACGATTCTTGTTTTCTGTGATCGAGGTTGCGAAGAAGAATGTGTGAAAATGTAACTTGCGGATTTTGTGGGGGTTTATGTCACGGGTGATGCTTTGGTACACAGATAGACGAAATATTTACATCAAAGAGTGTGGTAACTGCCTGAAAGTAGCTATAATGCGCGCGCCTCCATGTAGCAATCGAGGCGCGGAAGGTCGTCGTCTCCGGTGAGGCGGCTGGACTTCAAATCCAGATGGGACCGCCAGCGGCCCCGGGCAGGTTCGACTCCTGTGATCTTCCGCCAATTAGCCTCTACCGAACTCCGCTGTCTCAAGTAAATCCCCTAAAATACCCGCCATTAAAGCTGATTATGTTCTCCCAAGGCCTACTGTCTCTACCAGCATCAAGTGCATTCTGGGGGCAGGATTTATAGTCTTATTTTGAGATGCCCCCAATGAAGCTAACAGTCAGACAAAGTGGTAGCGACTCCAATTAGTAGAACATGTATTTCTCAATATAACTGCCAATAACTTTTTCATGGACTTCCACAGCTCGGGAAAAGCAGATTGTTTTACGTGCCAGACGCTTAATGCGAGTGCGCAGTGTCAGGTTATTACGCTCAATGCGCTGCGTAAAAATCTTGCCCGTCAGATGCTTATCTTTCGGGACCTCTCTGGCATAACTGCCCCAGTCGTCGCTGGTTACCATCCCGACAGTGAAAGGGGTCAACATTGACAGGAGTTCACGGCAGGTTTCATCGGTGCGGGGACCAAAGGTGTAGGCCAGCACACCACCGTTTTTGGTGTTATATGCGTACCAGAACCAGTGTTGACGGGCTTTACTGCCGACAAATCTCCATTGCTAATCAAGTTCGCAAATGAGCGCTACATCAGCATGAGCAACCGGAGATGTGGTTACCCGTCGTGGCGAGAGTTTTTTAAAGTACGAATTACGGTGTTGATACCGATTTTCAGCGTCCGGGCGATATCACAAACCCAGGCCCCGTTAAAAGCCATTTCGATTATCAGCTCTTTCACACCGGGCTTACGTGCTTCGTACGCGCAAGTGAGCTGAAAGACCCGATGGCAGTCACGGCAGCTAAAGCTGTCATGCCCTTTAGGGTTTTGCCCATGGCGGTAAACCTGAGCAGAGTTGCAACGGGTGCAATGAACATTAACGCTGGCCATGAAAAAACCTCAAACTTGAGAATTACACATCAAATTCAACAAATTATAGGCATCACCGTCAATTTATAGGTTCACGTTTCAGGTGCAGGAAAACGCTTCGTAACGGCATTGAATGGCGGGAACATCCGGTGTTCCCGCCCCTGCGTATTACACCGCGGTTGGATAGTCCGTATAGCCTTTAGCATCGCCCCCGTAAAACGTCGCGCTGTCGGCCTCAGCAAGCGGGGTTCCTCTGCGCATGCGCGCCACTAAATCTGGGTTGGCAATGAATGGGCGGCCGAATGCCACCATGTCAGCGGTACCCTGCTGCAGTCTCTGTTCTGCACTGTTCGCATCATAACCCCCGCAGACGATCAGGGTGTTACGAAAACGCGTACGCAGGGCATTGCGGAAAGCGTCATTAAGCGGCTGCCCGCCGGCATGCCCCCACTCCGCCACATGCAGCCAGGCCAGATTGCGTTGCTGGAAGGCCTCTGCCAGATACAGAGTCATCGCTTCTCCAGGCTCCTGCTGCATCCCGTTGATCGTGCACCACGGGGACAGGCGGACGCCAATAAAGTCCTCTCCCACTTCCTCTTTCAGGGCATCCAGCGTCTCGAGTAAAAAACGCGCCCGGTTCTCCAGTGAGCCGCCGTACCGATCGCTACGTTGATTCACATCCTGCGCTAAAAACTGATCGAACAAATAGCCATTCGCCGCATGTACCTCGACAAAATCAAAGCCAGCCTGACGGGCATTCCTGGCCGCCTCAACAAACTGAGCCTGAACGGCCTTGATATCGGCCAGCGTCATCGCCACCGGCGTATCCGCTGGCGCCATGAGTCCCTGTCCATGGTCATCCACAATAAAGACGCTGGCCTGCGCCTGAACGGCGGAGGGAGCCAGGGGTAATGCACCTTCAGGCTGAAGCGAACGATGCGATAATCGCCCGACGTGCCATAGCTGCGCGGCAATTCGTCCCCCCGCACGATGCACCGCATCGGTGACCGTTTTCCAGCCCTCAATCTGCGCCGGGGAATAAATACCCGGCGTAAATGCATAGCCTTTTCCTGATGGGGACACCTGTGTCCCTTCCGTGATGATCAATCCCGCGCTGGCTCGCTGAGCATAATAGGTTGCGTTCAGGGGGCCCGGAACGTCACCCGGTTGAAGCGAGCGTGACCGGGTCATGGGGGCCATTACGACGCGATTATTCAGACCGCTATTCCCAACGGCCACGGGTGTTAAAAGTGAGGCTGACATACATTGTCCTTAACTGAACTGACATGACACATAACTGGCGTCGCCTTGCTGTTAGCGAAACAGGAAGGTTTCGAGCTCTTTGATGACGCCAGGGGCATTTTCCTCGACCATCCAGTGGCCGGTTTCAGGCAAAATGACACCTTTAAACTGTTGCTTATCGGTGACGAAACGGCTGCGCATTTCGTTTACCAGCACATCGTTTACTCCCTTCTGTCCGGTCAGCGCCATGGATGGGATCGAGATTTTTTTGCCTGCAGCCAGTAAGGATTCATTTTGTTTGATAGAGTCAGCATGGGATTTGTAATATCCGAATGCCGCTTTTAATTTTTCGCGCGTTGAATACGGCTCGATTAATTCACTCAGGAGTTCAGGCGTGAACAATGCTTTTTTACCGGCATAAGTCTTAATAAAGTAGGAGAAGAACAGGGCTGGATCCTGTGCAATCTGTTTCTCCGCAATATCACCGAAACTGAAATATCCGAAGTGCCATCCCAGACCCGGGCCACCCGGGGTGTAGCCAGGATAGGCAAACATGGCGTTATCAGGGATTGGCGAATCCATAAAGACCACTTTTTTAATGTAGTCTTGATTTTCAGCCACCAGGGGGTATGACGCAGAGTTACCGAGGTCGTGGCTGACAAAGTAGACCGGCTTTGTGCCCGCAACCTGTTTCATTGCTTTTAGCAGAATATCAGAGACATTTTTGGCGGAATAATCACCATCAGGAATGGCCGCGGATTGGCCTAATCCCGGTAAATCAATCGCAATCACTTTATGATTTGCTTTGAATTTTTCCATGACCGGTTCCCACATTTTCCAGGTAGAACCAAAACCATGAAGGAAAACAATCGGAGTGCCCGTCTCTCCGCCTTCAACATAGTGTAAGCGCACGCCGTTCACCTCAATAAACTTGCTTGTGAGCCCTTGAGCATTGGCATACTGGCCGCGCTGCTCGCTTTTCACCGCGTTAAACTGTTGCTGGGATTCTGCTGCCGGGGTATCGATGGACTGTAACGCCGGATCGTATTCCGCCACGGCCACACCGGATGCGGATAACAGCAGGGATGACAGCAGGGCAACTTTAAATTTCATCATTTCAGTTCCTTTATTCAGACAAGACCGCTACGCGAAATCGCGCAGGTCAGATACATCGTTCCACAATGCAAAAGACACCGTGACGTGAAACCAGGTGATTACCGCTTTCCTGCTGAATTCCCCGACATTCGGGCAGATCAGCTGCACTTTCAACGGTAAATTCACAAGATTTTCACTCACCATATGATTTCTGTACTGAATGGTATAAAATTAACTGAAGCAGAGTCAACATAATTTTGTATCGCTCGATACATAAACAAAGAGAGAGACTGTATGAATACATCTGTCAGACGCGGCAGACCGAGAGATTTTGACCGTGACGCGGTACTTGAAAAAGCGATGGAAACCTTCTGGCAACGGGGTTATGAGGCTGCCAGCCTCACGGATTTAAAGGCTGCGATGGGGATCAACTCCCCGAGTCTCTACGCCGCCTTCGGCAATAAAGAAAAATTATTTGCAGAGGCTGTCGCTTTTTATCTGAACAAATACGGTACTTATCGTGAGCGTGCGCTCACAGCAGCTCCCACTGCCCGCGAAGGTATTACCGCTTTGTTCGAGCAGACCCTGAACCAGTTTTTCAACAGCCCGTCGCATAACGGCTGCCTGGTGGTGCTGGCCGCATTGAGTGGTTCTCAGGACAGTCTGCCTGTGCAAGAAATCCTGAATCAGGAGAGACGACGCACGGCGATGCTTTTTGCGCATCGCCTGCAGCGGGGACAACAAGAAGGGGATATCGCTCAGATAGCGAATGTGCAGATCCTGGCTGAATATTTTACGACGGTATTGTTCGGACTCACGATCCAGGTCCGGGACGGGGTGACTCATGACACCCTTCAGCAAGTGGTGAGTCTGGCGATGCAACCACTAAATGGTATCGCCGTCATATAAGTCGGCTTATCAGGAGGCCTGACAAATGAGGCCGGAAAGAGTATTGCGCATCCGTACATTTCGTCAGGCACTGGTGCTGCCACAGGGAGTGGCGTCTGGGGTTCACGTCGCCTTGGTTTAAACAGCATCCGGGAGATCCCGCCTGAAGATTAACGGCCTGAGGTGCTTTTCCCTTTTTCGCGCGTACGAAAGCCTCCGGATCAGGGTTGTTGCAGGGGTTGCACCCGATGTGCCAGCCGTCAGGCCTCTTCCTGATCCCGGTATTCTCTCGCCTTCTGTATCATTTCAGCCGTTGGCTCCTGCAGTTTATCCAGAAACTCCCTAGATCGTTTAGCCACCGACTGGAAGGCGACACTGTCCGTGCTGCCGGTATTTCGATTGGTGTAAACCAGACGGGCAAGAGGTCTGGTCAGTTCCTTCTCTTCCATAAAGCGTTTGAAGCTCCAGAGATATATATCAACCAGCTCCAGCCCTGCACTCTGCGTACCCGACTCGAAGACCAACGGTTCAGCCGGCATGTTCGACACATCCATGACCGGTAAACCGGGTCCGTTTTCCCACGGCATCTCACGTATCTGGCAATAGAACTCCCACAGCCCCCGTTGAGTGGTGTTGAACTGCGACTGCTGGTCCACAACGATGTCAGCTTTGCGGTTTGGTGCTCCCAGGCGGGAACAGATGTCACGCAACACGAATTGAAATCAATAACTGACCATTTTTTATTTCTTTAGTGGGCAGACACCTAAATCAATAACTCAAATTTACCTTTTCCGAAATCTCGGCAACATCAAACTGAGCTTTTAACAGTGTAATACTCATCAGGGAAGTCGTACTCAGGGTGAACTGACACCATTCAACAGTGAGTTGAATGGTGTCAAACATTCTATATCAGGCCATTTAGTAATCGAAACTCCCCAGATGTTCATTCTGAAATGATAGCCCACAAAATAAGGCACACTCTTCGCAGTAATTGGTGATTTACGGCAGATTGATACACGAGGTGGGGTCTAATATTGAAAGAATGCCACTGTAAAAGTTATGGAAAACTACATTGTCCTACTGGCAGGCAGCCAAACAACCCCACCGAAAGCAAAACTCCCGGTGAGGTGACAAACTTAACAAGCCTCGCCAAACCCTTCAGCAAAGGCCGTCTTCAGCTCCGTCATAAAGGCCTGTTCGTCTTGTCCATCGCAGGTCAGATCAATAGTCGAATTGCCCTTCACGCCTGCGCCTAAAATACTCATCATCCCTTTGATATGAATCTCTTTGCCGTTGTTTATCAGCGTCAGAGAGGATTCGTATTTTTTGACGATTTTCGCCAGCGTCGCTGCGGGCCTGGCGTGCAGGCCGGTGCTGTTCACCACCCGAACGGATTGCTTGATCATGGCTCCTCCTTAAGACGCCTGGCGAAACGCCGGATGGGCTTTGTTCATCATCAGAATTTTGGCATAAACGTCCTCTTCCACCGCGTGTTTGGCGCTCGCCATCACCCGCGCGAGGTTCGCTTCGTTGTTGTTACGCACCCACGCCTGGCCGACGGCGGTAATAAACGCCTTGCGCAGGTCGCTGGCGATATTCACTTTCACCACGTTGTAGTTGACGAAGCTGCGCAGGATATCCGCGTCGATGCCGGAACCGCCGTGGATCACCAGCGGCACCGGGGAAAGCTCCGCAATCTGCCTGAGCAGCGGGATGTCGATGCGCGGAATGTCTTCCAGACCGTGCACGTTGCCGACGGAAACGGCAAGAATGTCGCAGCCCGTTTCTTCCACAAAGCGCCGTACCTTCTCAGGCTCGGTTTTGCAATCGGCTTCGCTGACGTGATCGTCTTCCTTGCCGAGGATCGCCCCCAGCTCCGCTTCCACCGGCACGCCGAAGGATTTGCAGAAATCGACCGCTTCGCGGGTGAAGGCAATATTCTCTTCAAACGGCAGCTCTGCGCCGTCGATCATTACCGAGGTGAATCCAGCGCGTACTGCCTGTTTCACGTCATCCAGGGTTTTGCCGTGGTCGAGGTGCAGGCTGACTGGCACATCCATTTTGTCGGCGTGGCGCTTCACGATTTCATAGATATAGTCGTAGCCCGAAAGCTGCGCGTTGGTCGGCGCTATCTGAATAAAATTCGGCAATCCTGAGCGCTCAATGGCGTTCAGAATAGAGATTGTTGTTTCCAGATTGGTGGTGTTAAACGCCCCGGCAAGGACGCGTTTTTCCTGAATCCGGTCGAGCAGGATCCTACCGTTGACTAATGGCATGTGAACTCCTCATCTCTTCTTTTAAAAGCGATTATGTGTTGGCGATTATTCGCAGGTCGTAATGCCTTCCTGCTGCAATTTAAAGTGGTAAAACGCCTGCCACTGTTTTTGATATTTCTGTAATTGCCTCGCCCGGTTTGGGTCAGGCAAATAGCGTCCGGCTATCTCTATTTTGGGCAGCGGTAATTCGGGGCTGGCCATAATTAACGCGCCAACGGAAACCGCTTCATCAAACGCTATCGCTTCCACCGGGCATTGCAGGGTGTCTGCTTTGAGCTGAAGCCAGAACGGGTTATTAACCGCCGGGCCAATCACCTTCAGCGTCTGCCCGGCGGGCAGGCTGAAGCAGGCCGAGCAGTTGGCGTACTCCATCGCCAGCCCCAGAAATACGCTTTCGAGCAGCGTTTCCGTACTCAGCTCATCGCCAAGCCCATACAGCAGCCCGCGCGTGCTGCGGTTTTTATTTGGTGAGCCAGAGCCGCGCAGGTGTGGAATAAACACGGGTACGGCATCCGGCGACCAGTTTTCTTGCTGATAGCGCTGCCAGATATTTTCCAGCGCAGCGTCCGTTTCTTCCCTGGTGAGGCGAAACGTTTTTTGCAGCCACTCCAGCGCGTAGCCGCCGATGGGCAGAGAGGCGAACAGCGTGTACAGCTCGCCGTCGGAATAACAGCCGTTCGCCAGCTTGTCACTCTGCGCCTGTTCACTCAGCGTCGGCGTGCGGTTTAGCAGCAATATGCCTTCGGTCGTGCCCGTGGAGTTGAGCACTTCCCCCGGCTGCATCTGCAACGCTCTGGCCCCAACCATATGGTCGTGTCCGGCAAGCGTCACGCTGACCTGACCTTTCAGCCCCAGTTCAGCGCGCATCTCAGCCGTGACTGCGCCAACAAGGTTTCCAGGCGAAAGCAGTGGGGCAAGAGTGCTAAACGGAATGCCCAGAATCTCCGCCGCCCGACGCGACCACTGGCGACGGCTGACGTCCAGGCACTGCGTCCGGCTGGCGAGAGACATCTCCGTGCGCTTGCGCCCCGTCATCCGCCAGGCCAACACTTCGGGGGCGTGCAGCCAGCAGATATCCGTTCTTTCGCGCAGACCGTAGTTGTCCAGCAGCCAGCGCATTTTGAACGCCGAGTAGTTGCTGTGCGACGGCAGGCCGGTGATCGCGTACAGCTCGCGCTGGTCTGCCTGAGAAAGCGCGCTGAGAAACGCTTCACCACGGCGATCGTACCAGGCCAGCATCGGCGTCAAAATCGTGCCTGATTCATCAACAAACACGCCAGATTCACCGAAGCTGGCGATACTGATTCGGCTCACCGGCAGCGGGGATGCCGCCGCCAGTTCAGCCATTACGCGACGTAACGTCTGCCACAGTGCTTCGATATCGAAATCGACATCTCCTTGCTCAGAAACCTGCTTCGGTGTCGCAAACTTGCGCCCGGCCAGAAGTGACGCATCGTGGCAGGCATAGCAGCTCACTTTGCAGTTCGTGGTTCCCATATCGATGACGATCGCCGCGCTGAACTCAGGCATACACCGTTCCTTTTGTCAGTCTGAACACGCCGTACAGCACCAGCGCCACTACCGGAATAAGGCCAATGGCGATGACGTTGCCGTTAAAGATTTCCAGCAGCCAGAAGCGGAACGGGTTACCGCCGTCGAGGAAGCTGGAGACCTGACCGCTGGAGCCTTCGGCAAACTTGAAGTTCACGTCCTTCGCCATGCCGGTAATAAACGGCGCGATTTTGGTGGCGATCCACAGGTCAGCCACAATCACCGGAATGGCGGTGATCACTGCCCGGAAGATGTTGCCGCGACAGGCGAGGACAATCATCGAGGCCATTACCGCCAGGTTAGCAAGGTCGCCGAGTGGCAGCACTTTGTTGCCCGGCAGCATAAAGGCGATAAACACGGAGATAGGCGTCAGCAGCAGCGCCGTGGAGATAATCGCCGGATTACCTACGGCGACGGCGATATCCAGACCGATGAAGAGATCGTCACGCCCCGGATATTTGGCGTTCAGGTACTTTTTGATCGCTTCCGACAGCGGCAGCAGCCCTTCCATCAGGATGCGCACCATTCGCGGCAGGATAAACATCACGCCACCAATGCTGATGCCAAGCAGCAGGATATGTTTGAAATCGTAGCCCGCAATCACCCCCAGCAGCACGCCCAGAATGGTGCCGACCATCATCGGTTCGCCGAAAATGCCGAGCTTTTTCTGCACGCTTTCCGGGTCGATATGAATGCGGTTGAGGCCAGGGATTTTGTCGATAATTTTGTCGAACAACAGGCCAATCGGGAAGAAGACCACCGAGGAGAGCGTCGGCAGAGAAATCCCTTCCAGGCCAAAGTATTTGCTGACCAGCGGCGCGGACCAGTCCGCCAGCTTCAGGACCACGATAGCAGCCACGGCAGCAGCGAGCAGACCAAGCACGAAGCTGCCTGTGCTGTAGTAAACCAGGGTTCCGGCCAGCGCAAAGTGCCAGTAGTTCCACATATCGACGTCGACGGTGCGCGTTTTATTCATCGCCAGCATCGCCACGTTAATCAGGATGGTCAGCGGTATCACGAACGGCGCAATCGGCGAGCCCCAGGTAATGGCCGACAGCGGCGGCCAGCCGAGATCCACCACCGGCAGGTTGATGCCGGTGCGTTCCACCATCGCCTGTGCTGCCGGGCCGACGTTGCTGGTCAGAATGTCGAAAATGGCGTAGATGCCAACAAAACCAATCCCCACGGTCAGGGACGAGCGTAGTGCTTTGGCAGGTTTAACTTTAAAAAACAGAGCCAGGATAAACAGCACCAGCGGCAATAAGACCGTCGGGCCGAAGCCCAGAATATATTGCACGACGGTGTACAGAGTATGTGCTAAATCGTTCATGTCAGACCTCGTGTTCAGGCATAGCCAGACCTCGCGTGAGCGCCTGGATATCTTAGCTGTAGGGTTTATTTATATTTTTGTTATTGGCCCTTGAGAATAGCGACTATTTTCTCAAGCACTTTTTCTTCACCAACGCCGGTTATAATCGGCAGGCCATTTACCACCGGAATATCAAGTTCATAGGGCACCCTGGTGGTGGAAACAACCAGGGTTGCGCCATCGGTATTATTCGGCAGCGAAGCGACATTAGTTTGCGAATAATTCACCTGCAAACCCTGTTCTTTGCAATATTCCATCACTTTTTCTGTCACCGCCGTTGAGGTGGCAATCCCTGTGGCGCAGACAAATAAGATAGTTTGACTCATAACTCACCCCTTTCAGCCATTCTGGCCAGAATTGATTGATATATCTCCTCATCTTCCATGGTAAGAAGCTGTTGCATAAAGTCAGCGTCCTGGATGAGATCCATAATCCACCCCAGCACGTTGAGCTGTTTGTTGCTTTCGCCCAGCGCCAGCATAAATATCACCCTGACCGGCACGGGCTCCGGTTCACCGCCCATGTCCTCAAACATCACCGGCTCAGACAAAATGCCGACGCTTATCGCATTGCGATGGACGTACTTGTGGTCGGTGTGTGGAATCGCCACGCCAATCGGCTCCACCGCCAGCCCCGTCGGGAAGGTGGCTTCGCGGGCAATAACATGTTGAGCAAACGCCTCAACCACCATGCCGTCGGCAATAAGCGGTGCCGCCAACAGCGGGATCAGTCCTTCCGGAGTCAGCCCCTGTGGCAGATGCTGGACAAAATGACGACGAAAATAAATATCCTGCATACTATCCTCGTTGTATTAACTGGCATCCCGACGCTGCAATATCGTGCCGAGATAATATTTATTCCCTTTCAGCCAGACATTACCAAATTCAACTGGCAGGCCCCGACTGAAAAAAACCAACTGCTCCAGATGCAAAACGGGCGCATCTTCACCGATATCCAGATAATGTCCGCGGTCATTACCAATTAAACGGGCAGCATAGCGGCTTTCGGAATAGCGAATTTTATTTCCCGACAGTCGCTCAATCGTCGGGAAAAGATTTTGTTGCGTAAAATCGACCTCGGTTATACCCGGACAAAGTTCGATGTTAATACGGTTCTCAATCAGCATGACTTTCTCATCGCCGATACAGCGTAAGCGCTCGAGAAATAAAATGTCCTGCCCGGGCTTAATATTCAGCTTTTCCGCAACGTAACGGTTAGCGGGTTCAATCCTTGAAGTGATCACGCTGGTGGTAAAGTGAATCTTCTGGCTTTCCAGCGCTTCCGCAAAGGAGAGCAATCCCTCCCCGAGCGGGTAGGCAATGTTCTCTTTCTTAACAAACGTGCCTTTGCCCTGAACCTGTACCAGTACACCTTCCCGGACCAGCTGATTGACCGCCTTTTTCACCGTCCCACGGCTGACTTCCAGCATATCCATTATCTGGAACTCGGAGGGGATGCGGTCATCCTCTACCAGCTCGCCGCTGTAAATACTTTCCCTGATCCACTCCACGACCTGCTGATAGAGAGGGATTTGCGAACTCTTACTTAATGTTTTCATGGCGCGCACCTGAACATTCAGAGTTGTCTATAGACAATCATGTACAACCTTGAGCATATCTTAGGCAATTACCCGGGAAAGGGGATCGAGGGGAGTCACACTTTAAGGGACCAAAATCGGATCATATTTGTGTGACATTCGTCACATTAACGTACTGATTTTGGCCTGCCTGCGAAGGATTGAGGGAACAGAGCAACGAGAGTTTATTTTTTCCGGGCTGTGTGTCGCTCTTTACTGTATTCACCGCAGGAGCGCCCACATGAAAAAATTACTCGTCTTACTGTTACCGCTGCTGACTGGCTGCGCCTCGCTGGTTGGCAACAGCACGGAACAGGTCACCGTTGAGAGCACGCCTTCCAGCGCGTATTTCACCATTACCGATAACCACGGGCAGATTGTGGCGACGGGCACCACGCCGCAGACGGTCACGCTGAAAAAGTCGGACGGCAGCTACTTTGGCAAAATTGAGTACAGCCTGGCGGTAAAAGCAGAGGGGTATCATTCAACTCTTGAGCCACTCGGGATGCGCTTCAGCCACTGGTACACCTTCGGCAATATCATTTACTTTGGCGTGCCGGGCTGGCTGGTTGTCGATCCGTTCTCAGGCGGGATGTACACGTTTAAGCAGGGTCGGGTCAGGGCGTATCTGCGGCCTTGCCTGCCGGGGCCGTACAATTACATGTGTTCGTAAAAACAGAAAATCAGGCCAGCGGGATGCTGGCCCTGATTGACGCGAAAGCGTCATCCCATCGCCAGATTCGACGCGTTTCGACATTTATCGACACCCGCCAAAAGTGCAGTCGCTGGCTCCGGCATGTTCAACTGCGTGGCGCGGTAAAGCATGTCGTACACAGGGGCGATAAGCGTAAGGTAATGTTCCAGCACGCTCTGGCGATCGCGCAGCGGAATATCATCATTTAAAAGCCCTTCGCCTGAGAGCATGGCCTCGCCAAGCACGACAGTTTCGCCATCTTCCTGCTCAAACGTGTACTGCACCGTCTGCGTGTGAAAGCCGCGCGCCAGGCGGATCTCAAGGGCGTAGTATTCAAACAACGTGAAACGCAGTGCGTTTTCGGACGCGGGTCCGACGGTCAGATGCAGGGGCGCCTTCGAGAGCGTCACGCCCTGCGTCAGCGTGTTGGAGTAGTGTTTCCATTGGGTATGCAGCTGATGGCGCTTGCTGGCAATGTAATCAGATTTCTTGCCAAGTTCGGTGATATTCAACGTCCGGTCCTTTCTGGTTTTAACAATTGACCTTGTTGAATTAGCAATATCCGCGCCAGAGTTGAAAAATTCGGGCCAGCATCCCGCTGGCCCTTGTCGCTACAGGTGACTCACTCATTCCCAGCCGGGCACGGCCCCGCCGTTAAAGATTTTTTCTGCCGCTTTCGCCACTTCCGGCGACTGGTACGACTGCATAAATTCCTTCACGTTCTCCGCGTCTTTGTTGTCTTCACGGGCGACGATGATGTTCACGTACGGCGAGTTTTTGTCTTCGATAAACACGCTGTCATGCACCGGCGACAGGCCCGTTTGCTGGATGTAGGTGGTGCTGATGATTGCCACGTCCACCTTCGGATCGTCGAGTACGCGCGGCAGCTGTGCGCCTTCCATTTCCATAATTTGCAGCTTGCGCGGGTTGTCGCTGATGTCGAGCGAGGTTGGCAGCAGCCCTTTGCCGGGCTTGAGGGTTACCAGCTTCTCTTTTTGCAGCAGCAGTAACGCACGGCCAAGGTTGGTCGGATCGTTTGGAATGGCGATGGTCGCCCCGTCTTTCAGTTCTGAAACGGTTTTAATCTTGCGCGAGTAGCCTGCCATCGGGAACACAAAAGTATTCCCGATCGCGACCAGGTGGAAGTTATGCGCTTTGTTGTCCTGTTCCAGGAACGGGCGATGCTGGAACACGTTGGCGTCCAGCTCCCCGGCGTTGGTGGCGTCGTTCGGCAGCAGCGAGCCGCTGAAACCGACCAGTTCGACGTCGAGGCCGTATTTCTCTTTGGCGACTTTCTTCGCGACTTCAGCGACGTCCTGCTCCGCGCCGTTAATCACGCCAACTTTGATGTGTTTTGCGCTGTCGCTTTTCTGATCGCAGCCCGCGAGCAGCAGGCCCGCCAGCAGCAGTGCGCCGAAATGAGGAAGGGAGAGTTTCACGCCGGAGTTCCTTGTTTAATAAAGTGTTCCTGAATGAAAAATGACTATAGCGACTTTGCCGCGAGGGGGATAAAAACGAAAAGGAATGAATAAGACGAAAACGCGATAACGGGTGAATAAGGTGAGGTACGTCCCCTCTCCCTAACCCTCTCCCGAAGGGAGAGGGAATTGCCTGGTGCAGTATGTAGGCCCGGCAAGCCATAGCGCCGCCGGGCTGAGCGTGGCGGAATTATTTCGCCAGCGTATTCGCAATCGCATTAAACATCAGCGATGCTTCCAGCGGCTGAGCGCTGAAGGACGGCTCCGCTTTCGGCCACGCGGACCACTGCACGATCACCAGTTTTTGCGCCGGATTGACGACAATCACCTGGCCGAAAATGCCGAGCGCCCACATGGTGTCCTTGCTTGCCAGGCCCTCTTTCGGGCTGACGTCTTTGGCGTTCACCGGCACGCTGTTGTTCCACCACTGGTAGCCGTACATGCCGTCCGGGTGCGCGGCGGAAACGGATTTCTCGGCGGTGTTCCAGGTTCTGGCATCTTTCACCCAGTTATCCGGCAGCATTTTGGTGCCATCCGGCAACACGCCGTTGTTCATGATAAACAGGCCGAATTTGCCCCAGTCTTCCAGGGTGGCGTTGAAGCCGTGCGCGCCCACGTCGTGCTTGCCGGGCTGATAGCTGTGCCACACGCCGTCATGCACCATGCCGTACGGTTGCCAGATTTTTTCCTGTAGGTTTTGCGCCAGCGATTTGCCGGTGGCTTTTTCCAGCGTATCGCCAAGCAGCCACGCGCCGCCGGAAGAATATGACCACGCCACGCCAGGTTTGGCGTAAGCGGTACGTTTCGGATCTTTTACCAGCGCATTCACGCAGTTATAGGTGTCTTTATTCGCTTCACATTGGGTGAGCTTCGCAAAGTCAGACTGCGGGTTGGTGTAGTCCTCATTCCAGGTTACGCCGGAGGTGTGCTGCATCAGCTGACGCACGGTCACGTGTTCCCACGCGGTGCCCTTCACGTCCGGGTTATATTTGACGATTTCATCGTCCAGCGAGGCAATTTTGCCCTCTTTCACCGCCACGCCCACCAGCGTGGAGACAACCGATTTACCGACCGAACGCGATGTCCAGAGAGTCGTCGGCGTGTTGCCGTGGCTGTAATACTGATACGCCACTTTGCCATCTTTGATAACCATCATCCCGGTTACGTCATTGCGTTTGATGTAATCCTGGAGGTCGTAGCGCTGGCCCTGATACTGATAAGTGGCGCTGCTGAGCGACCGCATCATCACCGGAATCGGCTGCGCATTACTGGCCTTAAACACGTCGCCCGGATAGGAGCGATAGTCGTTGCGAAAACCAATCACTCGCTGCTGCTGATCCCATGTCAGCATGTCTTTCACATCCGGTAATTTCGCATCCACCGGCGACGGGCAGGTGGTGAGCTGCGGCACGCCGCACTCGCTGGCTGCACTGGCCTGCAAAGAGAAGCCCAGGCAAAGGGCGAGGAGACAGAGTGAGGTGTTAATCTTGCGCATAGCCGTACCTTTCATCGTTTTGTTTTATGAGATGTCAGGCATCACTTTAGGCGGGACAGGCAGGCGAGTGTAGTCAGTCAGCGGGGGAAAAACCCCCGCTAGACCCATCAGAGCCCCAGCGCGCTAAGGCCGGGATGATCGTCCGGACGGCGGCCCTGTGGCCAGTGGAACAGGCGATCGTCTTCCTGAATAGAAATATCGTTGATACAGGCGTAGCGCTTACTCATCAGGCCGTTGTCGTCAAACGACCAGTTTTCATTGCCGTATGAGCGGAACCAGTTGCCGTCTTCGTCGTGCCATTCGTAGGCAAAACGCACAGCGATGTGGTTGTCAGTATAGGCCCACAGCTCTTTGATCAGGCGATACTCCAGCTCCTTGCGCCATTTTCTGTCGAGGAACTCGACAATGGCGTCGCGGCCATCAATAAACTCACTGCGGTTACGCCAGCTGCTGTCCGGCGTATAGGCCAGCGAGACTTTTTCCGGGTTGCGGCTGTTCCAGCCGTCTTCGGCGGCGCGAACCTTCTGGATGGCAGACTCAAGGGTAAACGGGGGAAGAGGCGGGCGTTGATCGGTCATGATGGATCTCCGGCGAATTCGGTCCACTCATCCTGGCACAACCGCAAAAAAACGAAACCGGGAAGATGAAACTTCCCGGCGGCGAGTTAGTGATGCGATTTCTTCAACGGCGACTCCCGCAGGAACCACGACAGCACGAACGCCAGCACCATAATGCAGGCGGCCATCAGGAAGGCGGCGTGAATGGCCGCGCCGAAGGCACCCAGATAATCGGCGCGAATGGCGTCCGGCAGCTGATGGACGGCCACCGGGTTCATGCCGCGCGGTATTTCTGCGCCCTCGGGCAGGAGCGTGGAAAGGTTCGACTGCAAAACGTGGGTGAAGACTGCGCCAAACAGCGCCACGCCGATGGAGCCGCCAATCGAGCGGAACAGCGTCACGCCGGAGGTCGCCACGCCATACAGATTCGGCGCGACGGAGTTCTGCACCGCCAACACCAGCACCTGCATAACCAGCCCAAGCCCCATGCCGAGCACGCCGGTGAACAGATACAGATGCCACGTCGGTGAGGTAATGGTGATGCGGGTCAGCAGCACCATGCCGCAGAAACCAAGCAGCGTGCCGAGGATCGGGAACAGGCGATATTTCCCCGTGTGGCTGATGATACGCCCGCTGATAATCGACGTGACCAGCAGGCCGCCCATCAGTGGGATCAGCTGTAGCCCGGCTTCGGTCGGCGTGGCGTCTTTCACCACCTGCAGATAGAGCGGCAGGAAGGTCACAGAGCCAAACAGCGACATGCCGATGATAAAACCAATCAGGCTGCACAGCAGAAAGCTGCGGTCGCGGAACAGCGAGAGCGGGATGATCGGCTCATAGGCAAGGCGCTCCTCATAGATAAACCCGGCGATGCCCACCAGGCCGAAGGCCAGAATGCACCACAGCTGCGGGTCGCTCCACTCACGCACCGTGCCGCCTTCGGTGGTAAACAGCGTGATGCACAGCAGTGCCATGCTGAGGTAAAGCGCGCCGAGCCAGTCAATCTGATGCGCACTGCGCTTGTTGGTGCTGTGGAACACGGCCCCGATGACCAACAGCGCAAACAGGCCGAGCGGCAGGTTGATGTAGAAGATCCAGCGCCAGGAGGTGTGCTGCACGATAAAACCGCCGATGAGCGGACCGATGACCGTCGCCAGGCCAAACACGCCGCCGAACAGCCCCTGATAGCGTCCGCGTTCGGCAGGCGGGATCACGTCCGCCACAGCCGCCATGCTGATCACCATCAAGCCGCCGCCGCCCAGGCCTTGCAGCGCACGCATCAGTACCAGCTGCGTCATGTTCTGCGCCAGCCCGCACAACGCGGAGCCCGCCAGGAACAGCACTATGGCGATTTGCAGCACCCGCTTGCGACCAAACAGATCGCCGAATTTGCCGTACAGCGGCACCACGATGGTGGAGGTCAGAATGTAGGCCGTAACCACCCAGGACAGCTTATCGAGGCCGCCGAGTTCGCCAACAATCGTCGGCAGCGCTGTCGAGACAATGGTCTGATCCAGCGCCGAAAGCAGCATCACCAGCAGCAGCGCGCTGAACAGCAGGCGAATGGACTTCACGCCGGTGGCCGGAACGTGCTCAGATTGAGTCATTGGTTGCGACTCCATAACGGGCTCACTTGAAATTAATTAAATACACAATTAATATTCATGTAAGTTATGAATTCGGTCAAGGGATCCTCCTCGAATGTCAGCACAGAAAGACAAAGAACAATCCGATAATCCACGCCGTCCCGGTCGCCCACGTGGCAAAAAAGCCGGGGCCGACAACCGGGAACAGCTGATGGACATTGCCCTGATGCTGTTTGCACGCCAGGGGATTGCGCGAGTTTCGCTGAACGCGATTGCAAAAGAAGCGGGCGTCACCCCGGCGATGCTGCACTACTATTTCACCTCCCGCGAAGCGCTGGTCGACAGGCTGCTTGAGGAGCGTTTTATGCCGCTGCGCAACCGCATCAGCCTGGTGTTCAGCGAACATCCTGGCGATCCGGTGACCTCGTTAACGCTGATGGTCAAAGTGCTGGCAGAACTCGCGGAGCAAAACGACTGGTTCGCGCCGCTGTGGATGCAGGAGATGATTGGCGAGATGCCGATTTTGCGTCAGCACATGCACGCGCGCTTTGGCGATGACAAATACCACAAAATGCTGAGCACCATTACCGGCTGGCAGGCAAGCGGAAAACTGAATCGCGACCTGTCGCCCGAACTGCTGATCACGACATTGATAAGCCTGGTGCTGGTGCCGTTCTCCCGGCTGCGCACCGATGAGCGAATGAAGTCCGTCTCCCCCGACACCATCGTGCGCCATGCACTGGCGATAATGGGCCAGGGGATCGGCGGTTAGAGCGATTTGGTCAGGTAGTGGCGCTGCATGCCCGGGTACGGGAAGTCCTGAATGCTGTTGTGCAGGGTGAAGCCGCATTTCTGGTAGAACGGCAGCGCCTGGAAGCTGGCGGTATCAACCAGCATATGGCGGCAGCCCCATTCGCGAATGCGCGCCTCGGCGGTGCGGATAAGCTCGCTGCCAAGCCCGGTGCCACGCGTTTTTTCGCTGACCCACAGAAAATCAATGCACAGCCAGTCGCCTTTGCGTTTGCCAATCAGCCCGCCGGTCATCACGCCGTTTTCGTCGCGGGCATAGACGCCGAGGCTGTACCAGTCGCTGATATCAATAAACTGACGATTAAAAGCGCGCAGTCCGTCTAATAATTCTTCCTGATCTTCAGCAGTAATATTTTCCGTCACCTCTATTTTCATCGCCCGTCTCCGCGTTAATTTCACAAAAAATCCTCATTCTCTTCATTATTTATTGGCTGAAATGACTTCTCAATAAGTAATTAAAAAAACACTTCCGAAAAGATTGTCTGCTCGTATAATGAGCCGAAATGAGAACGATCGTTCTCACTAATAAATGTACGGAGATTCGCCATGAGCAGCAAACTCGAAGCCCGGCAGAAAGCACGCCAGGACGAAATCATCACCGCCGCCCGACGCTGTTTTCGCTCCCACGGTTTTCACGCTGCCAGCATGTCGCAGATTGCCGCCGAGGCGAAGCTCAGCGTCGGGCAAATCTACCGTTATTTCAGTAACAAAGACGCGATTATCGAAGAGATGATCCGCCGAATTATCGACAACCGCATCGCCGAAATGTCGGGCAAAGCGCAGGTGGACGCCATCCCGCAGATCCTGGCCTGGCGCGTCACGCTGAGCGAAGACGACGACGCGCTGATGCTGGAGATGTCGGCAGAAGCCACGCGCAACCCGCAAGTGGCGGCGATGCTGGCCCAGGCCGATGCGCGCATGTTTGAGAACGCCTGCGCCAATGTGAAACGCGACTGCCCACACCTCAGTGATGAACGTATCCGCTGCTGCGTGGAAGTGGTCGCGGTGATGATGGAAGGCACCTTTTACCGCCGCTTAACGCCGCAAAAAGTGCCGCCGGAACAGCTGGAGAAACTCTATCGGGAAATTACCACGATGCTCTTTACCGCCAGGTAATTAATTCCACCAACTAATCAGGGAAATAAGTATTTCCCTTTTTACCATTTCCGCAAAAACGGAGATGCAGGTTCACTCGCCTTTTTTTCCTGTTACCTCATTAACGGGAAGGGCCTCGATCACCCTGGAAAAATGATGAAAAGATTAACAACGTCACTTGCGGCACTTTTTCTTCTGAGCGGCTGCGACAATTCGCCGGGCGGGATGCCGCCGCAAACCACGCCGGAAGTGGGCGTCGTCACATTAAAAAGCCAGCCCGTTTCCGTCGTCAGCGACCTGACCGGGCGCACTACCGCCGCGTTAAGTGCCGAAGTGCGTCCACAGGTCGGCGGCATTATTGAGAAACGGCTTTTTAATGAAGGCGATACGGTGAAGGCCGGGCAGGCGCTGTATCAGATTGACGCCTCGAGCTACCGTGCGGCGTACAACGAAGCCGCCGCCGCGCTGAAGCAGGCGCAGGCGCTGGTCACCGCCGATTGCCAGAAAGCGAAGCGTTACGCGCAGCTCGTGAAGGACAACGGCGTGTCGCGCCAGGACGCCGAAGATGCCCGCTCCACCTGCGAGCAGGACACAGCCAGCGTGGCATCGAAAAATGCCGCCCTCGACAGCGCCCGCATCAATCTCAACTGGACCACGGTTGCCGCACCGATTGCCGGGCGGATTGGCATTTCGTCGGTCACGCCCGGCGCGCTGGTGACGGCGCAGCAGGACACCGCCCTGGCGACCATTCGCGGGCTGGATGAAATGTATGTCGATCTCACCCGTTCGAGCGTCGATTTGCTGCGATTACGTAAACAATCGCTGGCAACGAACAGTGAAACGCTGAGCGTCACGCTGACCCTGGAAGACGGCAGCACCTATGCGGAAAAAGGGCATCTGGCGCTGACGGAAGTGGCGGTGGATGAATCTACGGGCTCGGTCACGCTCCGCGCCGTTTTTTCCAACCCGCATCAACAGCTGCTGCCGGGTATGTTTGTCCGCGCGCGAATTGATGAAGGCGTGATGAATGACGCGATCCTGGCGCCGCAGCAGGGCGTGACCCGCGATGTGAAGGGTAACGCCACGGCGCTGGTTGTGGGCACGGACCACAAAGTTGCCCAGCGCACGCTGGAAACGGGCGAAACCTACGGCGACAAATGGCTTGTGCTGAGCGGCCTGAAGGCGGGCGATGAGCTTATCGTCGAAGGCACCGACAAAGTGACCGTCGGCCAGGTGGTGAAGGCCGATGAAGTCAGCCTGAGTGGAGGGAAAGCCTGATGTTCTCCCGCTTCTTCGTGCGTCGCCCGGTGTTCGCCTGGGTGATTGCCATTCTGATCATGCTCGCCGGGGCGCTGGCCATCCGCACCCTGCCCGTCGCGCAGTACCCTGACGTTGCGCCGCCGTCGGTAAAAATTAACGCCACTTACACCGGAGCCTCCGCGCAGACCCTCGAAAACAGCGTGACGCAGGTGATAGAGCAGCAGCTCACCGGGCTGGATAACCTGCTCTATTTCACTTCGACCAGCAGCTCCGACGGCTCGGTCAGCATCACGGTCACCTTCGAACAGGGCACAGACCCGGACACCGCGCAGGTCCAGGTGCAGAACAAAGTGCAGCAGGCCGAGTCCCGCCTGCCGAGCGAAGTGCAGCAGGCAGGCGTGACGGTGGAGAAATCCCAGAGCAGCTTCCTGCTGATTGCCGCGGTGTATGACACCACCGACCGGGCCAACAGCTCGGACATCGCCGACTGGCTGGTGAGCAATGTGCAGGACCCGCTGGCGCGCGTTGAAGGCGTGGGCAGCTTACAGGTGTTCGGCGCGGAATACGCCATGCGCATCTGGCTGGACCCGGCGAAGCTCGCTTCCTATTCGCTGATGCCGTCCGACGTACAGAGCGCCATTGAGGCGCAAAACGTTCAGGTTTCTGCCGGGAAAATTGGCGCGTTACCTTCGCCTGCTACGCAACAGCTGACCGCCACCGTTCGGGCGCAGTCACGTCTGCAAACCGTCGATCAGTTCAAAAATATCATCATCAAAAGCCAGTCCAGCGGCGCCGTGGTTCGCATCGGCGACGTCGCGCGGGTGGAAATGGGCAGTGAAGATTACACCGCCACGGCGAAGCTGAACGGCCACCCGGCGGCGGGCGTGGCGGTGATGCTGGCTCCGGGGGCAAACGCACTCGATACCGCAACGCTTGTGAAGGACAAAATCGCCGAGTTTAAGCGCTCCATGCCGCAGGGCTATGACGTCGCCTTCCCGAAAGATAGCACCGACTTCATCAAGATTTCCGTTGAGGACGTGGTGCAGACGCTGTTCGAAGCCATCATTCTGGTGGTCTGCGTGATGTATCTGTTCCTGCAAAACCTGCGCGCCACGCTGATCCCGGCGCTGGCGGTGCCGGTTGTGCTGCTCGGCACCTTTGGCGTACTGGCGCTGTTCGGCTACTCGATCAACACCCTGACGCTGTTTGCGATGGTGCTGGCGATAGGCCTGCTGGTGGATGACGCGATCGTGGTGGTGGAGAACGTCGAGCGCATTATGCGCGACGAAGGGCTGCCCGCCCGCGAGGCCACTGAAAAATCAATGGGGGAAATCTCAGGCGCGCTGATTGCCATCGCGCTGGTGCTCTCCGCCGTGTTCCTGCCAATGGCGTTCTTCGGCGGCTCAACGGGCGTGATTTACCGCCAGTTCTCGGTGACCATCATCTCCGCAATGGCGCTTTCCGTGGTGGTAGCGCTGACGCTCACGCCCGCATTGTGCGGCTCGATTCTGAGCCACAAGCCGCCGCACAAGAAAGGCTTTTTCGGCGCGTTTAACCGTTTTTATGGCCGCACCGAACAGGGTTATCAGCATCGTGTTCTACGCGTGCTTCGCCGTTCCGGCAGCGTGATGGCGATATACGCCGTGCTTTGCGGCGCGATGGCCCTGGCTATGTGGAAACTGCCCGGCAGCTTCCTGCCGGTAGAGGACCAGGGCGAAATCATGGTTCAGTACACGCTGCCCGCCGGGGCGACGGCGGCGCGCACCACCGACGTGCGAAATCAGGTGATTAACTGGTTCCTCACCAAAGAGAAAGCCAACACCGACGTGATTTTCACCGTCGACGGCTTCAGCTTTAGCGGCAGCGGGCAGAACGCCGGGATGGCGTTTGTGTCGCTGAAAAACTGGTCCGAGCGTAAAGGGGATGAAAACAGCGCCCAGGCGATTGCCCTGCGGGCGACACAGCAGCTGGGCACCATCAGGGATGCCACCCTGTTTGCGATGATCCCGCCCGCCGTGGACGGCCTCGGGCAAAGCAACGGCTTCACCTTTGAGCTGCTGGCGAACGGCGCAACCGACCGCGACACGCTGCTGAAAATGCGCAATCAGCTTATCGGCGAAGCCAATCAGGACAGTGCCCTGCACGCCGTTCGCGCCAACGATTTACCGCAAATGCCGCAGTTACAAGTGGATATCGACAGCAACAAAGCCGTGTCCCTTGGCCTCGCGCTAAGCGACGTCACCAGCACGCTCTCCAGCGCCTGGGGCGGTACCTACGTGAATGACTTTATCGATCGCGGGCGCGTGAAAAAGGTCTACATCCAGGGCGACAGCGACTCACGCGCCGTGCCGTCCGATCTCAATAAATGGTTCGTGCGCGGCAGCGACAGCAGCATGACCCCGTTCTCCGCCTTTGCCACCACCCGCTGGGAATACGGCCCGGAAAGCCTCGTCCGCTACAA
The DNA here is from genome assembly GCF_900215375.1 of Enterobacter sp. CC120223-11. Classification (GTDB taxonomy): domain Bacteria; phylum Pseudomonadota; class Gammaproteobacteria; order Enterobacterales; family Enterobacteriaceae; genus Scandinavium. Next base: position 139,420 of record NZ_OBEF01000005.1, read on the forward strand.
CGGCTCCCCGGCGTATGAAATTCAGGGGGAGAACGCCAGCGGCTTCAGCTCCGGTACGGCGATGGCAAAAATGGAAGCGCTGGCGAACAAGCTGCCGTCCGGCACCACCTGGGCCTGGAGTGGCTTGTCGCTTCAGGAAAAACTCGCCAGCGGCCAGGCCATGGCGCTGTATGCGGTGTCGATCCTGGTGGTCTTCCTCTGCCTTGCGGCTCTCTATGAAAGCTGGTCTGTACCGTTCTCGGTCATTCTGGTCATCCCGCTTGGCCTGCTTGGTGCGGCGCTTGCCGCGTGGACGCGGGGCCTGAGTAATGACGTCTACTTCCAGGTGGCGCTGCTGACCACCATTGGCCTGTCTTCAAAGAACGCCATTCTGATTGTGGAGTTTGCCGAAGCGGCGCTGGATGACGGCTATTCCCTCAGCCGCGCGGCGCTGCGTGCCGCACAAACGCGTTTGCGCCCGATCATTATGACCTCACTGGCGTTTATCGCCGGGGTCACGCCGCTCGCCGTCGCAACCGGGGCCGGGGCCAACAGCCGCGTCGCCATCGGGACCGGCATTATCGGCGGCACGCTGACCGCCACGCTGCTGGCCATTTTCTTCGTGCCGCTGTTTTTCGTGCTGGTGAAACGCCTGTTCACCCGCCATCGTTCGAATCAGGAGTAAATGATGTTTCGTGTTTCCGTTTTAGTATTGGCGCTCCTGAGCACGGGCTGCGTTTCGCTCGACCCGAACTACACCACGCCCGCCGCCCCCGTTCCGCCCTCGCTGCCGGGGCAGAAGGGTGAAGCCAAAGCCGTTGCCAGCGACTGGCAGCAGGTGGTGAATGACGCGCGGCTTAAGCAGATTGTCAGCATGGCGCTGAGCAGCAACCGCGACGTACAGAAGGCGATTGCCGATATCGATGCGGCCCGCGCGCAGTACGGCGAAACCCGCGCGTCGCTTCTGCCTTCTGTCGATGCGGAACTCAGCTCAACCCGCAGCCGCACGGTGGCGAGCGGGATTACATCGAGCGCCGAAGCCGACGGCGCAGTGTCCAGCTTCGAGTTGGATCTGTTTGGCCGCAACCAGAGCCTGACCCGCGCCGCGCGGGAAACCTGGCTTGCCAGCGTCTACACTGCGCAAAACACCCGCCTGACGATGATCGCTGAACTCAGCACCGCCTGGGTAACGCTGGCGGCAGATAACAGCAACCTGGCCCTCGCGCAGCAGACGCTGACCAGCGCCGCCGACTCGCTGAAAATCGTCAAAAGGCAGATGGAAGTGGGGACGGCCGCCGTCACGGACGTCAGTGAAGCGATGGCGGTTTATCAGCAAGCCCGCGCCAGCGTTGCCAGCTATCAGACCCTCGTCATGCAGGATAAGAATGCGCTCAACCTGCTGGCGGGCGACACGGTGCCTGACAGCCTCCTGCCCGGCACGCTGGAAAGCCTGCACGACGATGCCATTCGCCTGATCCCGGCGGGCGTGTCTTCCACTGTGCTGCTGCGTCGCCCGGACATTCAGGAGGCGGAGCACAACCTGAAGAGCGCCAACGCGAACATCGGTGCGGCGCGCGCCAACTTCTTCCCCTCCATTTCACTCACCGCCAGCGCAGGCGTGGGCAGCAATTCGCTCTCCTCGCTGTTCAGCCATGGCCTGAAGGTGTGGTCGTTCGCGCCGTCGATCTCCCTGCCGTTGTTCAGCGGCGGCAGCAATCTGGCACAGCTGCGCTACGCCGAAGCGGAGAAAAAAGGGCTGATCGCCACTTATGAGAAAACCATCCAGAGTGCGTTTAAAGATGTAGCCGACGCCCTTGCACGTCGCGAAACGCTCAACGAACAGCTGGACGCCCAGCGCGAATACGTGGCGGCGGAACAGCAGACTTTCGATGTGGCGATGCGTCAGTACAAGGGTGGAATTGGCGATTACCTGACGGTGCTGACCGCGCAGCGTTCTCTGTGGTCGGCGCAGCAATCGCTGATCGCCCTGCAGCAGACCGATGCGGAGAACCGCATTACCCTGTGGCAGTCCCTCGGCGGTGGCATGGAGTAACCCCTTAAATCAGGGAGGCGGCCGCTTCCCGCTTTCAGCCTGTGCTATCATCGCCGCAACATAATCAGGTTGTTGAGGACAAGATGGGAGCCACCCGCAAAGGGATGCTGAACGTGCTGATCGCCGCCGTGCTCTGGGGCAGTTCGGGCGTTTGTGCGCAGTACATTATGGAGCAGAGTCAGATGTCGTCGCCGTTTCTGACGATGGTGCGTCTGATTTTCGCGGGGCTGATTTTGCTGATGCTCGGCTTCGTCCACGGCGATAACATCTTCCGTATTATGAAACACCGCAAAGATGCGCTGAGCCTGCTGCTGTTCTCCATTGTCGGCGCGCTGACGGTGCAGCTCACCTTCCTGATGACCATCGAAAAATCGAACGCCGCCACCGCGACCGTGCTTCAGTTCCTGTCGCCGACGATCATCGTGGCCTGGTTCGCCCTCGCGCGGAAATCGCGCCCCGGCGGGCTGGTGTTTGCAGCCATTTTCACCTCGCTTATTGGCACCTTCCTGCTGGTGACCCACGGCGATCCTACGTCGCTTTCCGTCTCTCCGGCGGCGGTGTTCTGGGGCATTGCCTCGGCGTTTGCCGCGGCCTTCTACACAACCTATCCTTCCACGCTGATTGCGCGTTACGGTACGCTGCCCATTGTCGGCTGGAGCATGCTGATCGGCGGGGCATTTTTACTGCCTTTCTACGCTCGGGAAGGCACGCACTTCGTGGTTAACGGCAGCCTGCTGCTGGCATTTTTCTACCTGGTGGTGATTGGCACGTCGCTGACGTTCAGCCTCTATCTGAAGGGCGCGCAGATGATTGGCGGCCCGAAGGCCAGCATTCTGAGCTGCGCCGAACCGCTCAGCAGCGCGTTTTTGTCAGTACTGCTGCTCGGCGTCAGCTTTGCGCTTCCGGACTGGCTCGGCACCCTGCTGATCCTCTCCTCGGTTATCCTGATTTCGCTGGATTCCAGGCGCCATGCGCGACTGAGCTGACGGCAGAGACTGTCAATCATGCCTTTGCGCGATAATTTTTCTAATTGCCTGATTTAAAAATAAATTATCAGGCTAAGATTTGCGCGTCAGGGCATGAGCACATATAGTTGAAGGATGGCGTTGCAACAGAAGGGTTCCGTGATGAAAACTGTACCATTACTTTGTCTGCTGGCCTGCCTGACCGCGCCAGCAGCCTGGGCAAGCACCCCGTTGAAAGGGCTGCAGTTTGAGCAGCAAAAACAGCAGGTGATGAAGGACGTGAAGAAAACCTGCACCCCGAGCAAAAACATGAGCGACACGGATTTCGGCAATAAAATTCTCGCCAACGAAGAGAATAAATTGCACGTCCGGGATGCCACCATCGCGCTGGAGCGCAGTAATCAGAAAAATTACTGGGATGCCATCGGGCAAATCCAGTGCCCGGATATGTGATCCGGGCGAGCGTTACTTCATTCGCACCTTTGTTGCCACCAGCAGTGCGGTGAGCAACATCAGCGTGCCTGAAAGCATAAGCGGCGACAGCAGGCCAAAATGGTCAAGCACCACGCCGCCAATTGCTGCGCCACAGGTGTTGGCGAGCTGAATCACCGCCACCTGAATCGACCCTGCTTTTTCCGCCTGATCGGAGAGCGAGCGGGTGATCCACGTTGACCAGCCTACCGGCACCAGCGCGAACGCAAAGCCCCAGACAATCGCCACCGTGGCCGCCACAGCTTTCTCACTTCCCCACAAAATCAGCACCAGCGCGCTGATGGCAAGGATCAGCGGCGCGCAGGCCAGCGCCACTTTCACCGAGTATTTGAGGATTGGCGCGGAGAGCGAGGTGCCGACAAAACTGGCGATGCCAAAGCTCAGCAGCACCAGCGTCAGGCCGTCGACGTCAAACCCGGCCAGCGTCATAAACACCGGACGAATATAGGTGAAGAACGCGAACTGTCCGGCGAAGGCCATAAAGATAGCGGTCATGCCAGCCAGTACGCCAGGACGTTTTAGCAGCCCGAACATATTGGCCTTTTGCCCACTTTCGCCCGGCAGCGACGGCAGCGCTTTCCATACCCAGACCACGCACAGAAGGCCCATTATCGCCGCGCCGTTAAACACGTTGCGCCAGCCGATAATGCCACCTAAAAAACTACCCAGCGGGGCGGCGATCACCAACGCTATGGAGACGGCGCCAAAAATGACCGACAGCGCTTTCGGCACCATACGCGCGGGCACCAACCTCATGGTCAGCGAAGCGGACATCGCCCAGAAGCCGCCAAGCGCCAGGCCCAGGCAGGCGCGACCCAGCAGAAGCAGGCTGAAGCTTGAGGCGAACGACACCAGCAGGCAGGAGAGCGTCAGCAGCACGGAGAACAGAATCACCACGTAACGGCGGTCGGTGCGGCCAATAATATGGGTGACAAACAGGCTCGCGAACATCGCCACAAACGCGGTGGTGGTGACCGACTGGCCCGCAACGCCTTCGGTGATGCCAAGCTCCTGCGCCATTGGCGTCAGCAGGCTCACCGGCAGAAATTCGACGGTAATCAGGCAGGCAACGCAGAACGCCACGGCAAAGACCGCCGACCAGTTAGGCCGGGTAAGCGCCTCGCTGCGGGGAAGGGTTTCGGTACATTCGCTCATGAGTCACCTGGCTATTTCTGAAGGAAAGTTGCGCAGTGTAACATTTTAACTGTGACGTATTTAACGTTTTGGCAACTATCGGTGCGCTCACTCTCGCATAATGAGAAGGGAAAAGTGCGGCCTGTTCCCCTCACCCCAGCCCTCTCCCCATAGGGGCGAGGGGGAAAAGACGACAGGAGTCGAAGTCGGAACCGGTTTTATCCCCTCCCGAAGGAAAAGGTTCAAGAGTCGAGGCAGGGATCGCCCTATCCCCTCTCCCCACAGGGGCGAGGGGGAAAAGACGAGAGGAGTCGAAGACAGAACCGGTTTTATCCCCACCCGAAGGAAGAGATTCAAGAGTCGAGGCAGGGTTCGGTTTATCCCCTCTCCCTGAGGGAGAGGGTCAGGGTGAGGGGGAAATTACTGTGCCGGAGCCGCTGGAACCGGCGCAGCTTCCGTTGGCGCGGGTACAACAGGCGCGGCGGTAGTCACTTCGCCGTTGGTCATGGTCTGGGTCACTTCCTGCTTCGCCATGTTGATGGCATGCAGCTGTCCGCTGACGCTCGGTTTTAGCGGTGCGCTGGCCTGTACGTTCCCTCTGGCGCGCAGCTGAAGATTGCCATCGCCGCTAATCGGCAGCACTGGCCAACCCCATTCCTGCAAAATGTTCAGCGGCACGCCGCGACCGTTCAGGCTGATAGCTGCCTCACGCTGCGGCAGCTGTGACACGCCTGCCGTAGCGTCCAGAATACCTTTCTCTGTGAAGGCGCTGAGTTCAGTGATGTTCACCTGCGACGGGCTGGCGACCAGCTTCAGTGAAGGGCGGCGCACGTCCACGCGGTTGAACGTAGCGGCGGCGGCGTTCAGCGCAGCGTTGCCGCTCCATACGCCCCAGCTGCTGTTCTTCGCTATCTGCAGGTTATCACCGTAGCCATCCAGCGAGGTTATCTGCCACGGGAAGCTTGGTTCGATGTCGATAACCAGGTTGCGGCTGGCGGTGAATTTGCTCAGGGTGATGCTTTGCAGCCAGGCGGGCAGCGGATCCATCCACAGTTGTTTCCAGTTCTGCGGCAGCGTGTATTCCAGCCCGGCGATGGCGGTGTCGTCCAGCACCAGCGCGTTGCCGTTGCGTAACCAGTTGCCGGACGTGCGCACCATCCCGCCTTCCCAACGGGAGGTGAACTGGCGCAACGCCACGCCCTGCGGTGAAAATTCGGCGTTTAAAATCGGGTCCATCAGATGAAGAGAGCCGTAGATAAATTCGTCGGCGTTCATCGACAGACGCCCGCCATCGCTGTTCCAGCCGCCCTGGCTGAGGGTGAGGTTACGCAGGCTGAGATCCAAATCAGCAATCGCCCAGTCCGGCCCCTGCAGGCGCGCATCGGTCACTTCCAGGCTACCGATGGTGAGTGACGGCACGGTGGTCAGCGGGGCGAAGAAATCGGTCAGTGATTTATCGCTCTGCATGCGAATGTCGGTCAGGCGCAGGCTGTCGACCAGCCAGCTGCCATCGGCGTTGCGCTTCGCGTTCCCGGTGAGCGAGCCACGGGCGATATCCGCCCCTATGGTGCCAAGCGTTACCACGCCATTGTCGATGCTGCCCTGAATAAGCACGTTTTCCGCCGGGATACCGTTCAGGGTCATCGATCCCGCGCTCATCTGAATCTGCGTTTGCTTGCCGAGCACATTGCCCGCTTCCGGCAACCACGGCGATACGCCGCCGGTCACGCGCTGCGCGCTCAGTTCCCAGCCTGTTTCCGGACTGTTGAACGCCATATTGCTGAGCTGCAGCGTATCGGCTTCAAACGGGAATGGCGCGGTGGACGGCGACAGGTTCAGGGTGCCGTCCTGCAAGGTGATGGTGTCGGCATGCAGCGGGTCGGTGAGCTGACGGCTGCTCAGGCCGATATCCACGGTTTTGGCGACCAGCGTCGCGGGCTTGCCGTCCCGACCAAAGGTGACGTTATTCAACAGGATGTGCGAGGGAGAGGAAAAGCGATGATCCATCGCGTCGAAGGCGATGTGGTAATCGGTGTTGGCGGAGATCCAGTTACTGACTTCACGCGCGCCCCAGCGGGTTTGCAATAAAAAGTAGAACGTCAGCACAACCAGCAGCAGGGCGATGAGCAGCCAGAGCAGCAGCTTCCCGATAAATTTCATCGTCTTCCATCCAGTGAAGGGCACATAAAGGAGTTATGCACGATCTGTGCGCAATCCTCAAGGAAGGATTCGTATTAGAAGGTTTCACGGCGGCACCTGTGCGCACCGCCGTGATGAGGATCAGTTCTTCTCTGGCGGGAAGACCAGGTTCAGTACGATGGCGGTGATACCGCCCGCGGCGATGCCGGATGAGAGCAGGTTTTTCAGCCAGTCCGGTGCGAACTGCAGGATCATCGGCTGTTGGGAGACGCCGAGGCCGACGGCCAGCGACAGCGCGATAATCAGGATGGCGCGACGGTTCAGCGGCTCGCGGGAAACGATGCGCACGCCGGAAGCGGCGATGGTACCGAACATCACAAGCGTTGCGCCGCCGAGCACCGGTTCAGGAATGTGCTGCACAAAACCGCTGACCGCCGGGAACAGGCCGAGCACGATCAGCATCAGCGCCACCACAAAGCCCACGTAGCGGCTGGCAACGCCGGTCAGCTGGATCACGCCGTTGTTCTGACCGAAGCAGGAGTTCGGGAAGGTATTGAAAATAGCTGAGACGCAGGAGTTCAGGCCGTTCGCCAGCACGCCGCCCTTCAGGCGCTTCATATACAGCGGGCCGGAAACAGGCTGCTCGGAGACGTCTGAGGTGGCGGTGATATCACCGATGGTTTCCAGCGAGGTGATCATAAACACCAGCATCAGCGGCAGCAGCAGATTCCAGTCGATGCCGAGGCCATAATGCAGCGGCGTTGGCACCATAATGAGCGGGCTGTTGGTGGGCACGGATTCCGGCAGCATGCCCATCAGCCAGGCAGCGGTATAGCCTGCGGCCATCGCAATCACCAGCGAAGCAATGCGCAAATACGGATTACGCTGGCGGTTCAGCACGATAATGATGGCCAGTACGATGCCCGCCAGCAGCAGGTTTTTCGGTGCGCCAAAGGTGTGATCGGCCATGGCAGCATAGCCACCGCCGATGGAGGTGAGGCCCACCTGAATCAGCGACAGGCCGATAATCATCACCACCACGCCGGACACCAGCGGCGTGATGATGCGGCGCGCCAGGTGCAGAACGCGGGAGAGCGCCATCTCGGTGAAGCTTGCCAGCATCAGGGTGCCGAACAGCGCGGCCATCATGGTTGGCACATCTGCGCCACCGGTTTTAAGCGCGGTACCACCCATGATTAACGGCGCAACAAAGTTAAAACTGGTGCCCTGAATGGACAGCAGCCCGGAGCCAACCGGCCCCCAGGCTTTAATCTGAATAATGGATGCCACGCCCGATGCGAACAGCGACATGCTGATGATGTGCTGCGTGTCCTGCGCCGGTAAGCCGAGCGCCTGGCAAATCAGCAGCGCCGGGGTGATCACCGCCACGAACATGGCCAGCAGGTGCTGGAAGGCGGCAAACAGCGTCTGTGGCAGCGGGGGGCGGTCTTCAAGGCGGTAGATAAGCTCGCTGTTATTCTTCGGCGCAATCGGTTGCGCATTTTCAGCTTCGATGGTGTTCACTGACATATTCAGAGGCAATCCCGTGGTGGAAAAGGGGGGATTTTAACGGACTGCCAGGCAAAAGCAAACGGTTGCTTTCAATAGAATAAGGATGAATAAGATTGCAGTTTTTTATTCTGTTTTTGCACGTTTTGTCGCAAAATTCGCCGCTTTGGGGATTTTCCGCTGTCATTTCTGACTACCTTTTGCGTAAAATCCGGCTCCTGATAAAAAACGATGAGAATGTTCACCTGAGGAAATCACGTCGCGTGATAGTGGATTGAGCGCTAACAAGGAGCTTTTATGTTTCATCTCGATACCTTATCGACGCTTGTTGCGGCAACGCTGGTGTTGCTGTTAGGGCGCAAACTGGTCCATACCGTTCCCCTCTTCAAAAAATATACCATCCCCGAACCGGTCGCAGGCGGCCTGCTGGCAGCGCTGGCGCTGCTTGTGCTGAAAAAAAGCATGGGCTGGGAAATCGAATTCGATATGAGTCTGAAGGATCCGCTGATGCTGGCCTTCTTCGCGACCATTGGCCTGAATGCCAATCTCGCCAGCCTCCGTTCGGGCGGTAAAGTGCTGGGGACGTTCCTGATTGTGGTGGTCGGCCTGCTGCTGATGCAGAACGCCATCGGTATCGGCATGGCGAAAATACTGGGGCTCGATCCGCTGATGGGCCTGCTGGCAGGTTCCATCACGCTTTCCGGCGGCCACGGCACCGGGGCGGCATGGAGCAAACTGTTCGTAGAGCGCTACGGCTTTGAAAACGCAACCGAAGTGGCGATGGCCTGCGCCACCTTTGGCCTGGTCCTCGGCGGCCTGATTGGCGGCCCGGTGGCGCGCTACCTGGTGAAGCACTCATCAACGCCGAACGGCCAGCCTGACGATCAGGAAGTGCCAACCGCGTTCGAGAAACCTGACGTGGGCCGCATGATCACCTCACTGGTGCTGATTGAAACCATCGCGCTGATCGCTATCTGTCTGACCGTCGGAAAAATCGTTGCGCAAATGCTGGTGGATACCGCCTTCGAACTACCAACGTTCGTTTGCGTACTGTTCGTCGGGGTGATCCTGAGCAACGGCCTGGCGCTGGTGGGCTTTTATCGCGTCTTTGAACGTGCGGTATCCGTTCTGGGCAACGTTTCACTGTCGCTGTTCCTGGCCATGGCGCTGATGAGCCTGAAACTGTGGGAGCTGGCGTCACTGGCGCTACCGATGATCGCCATCCTGGCGGTGCAGACGGTGGCGATGGCGCTTTACGCGGTCTTTGTAACTTATCGCATGATGGGCAAAAACTACGATGCGGCGGTTCTGGCGGCAGGGCACTGCGGCTTTGGCCTCGGGGCGACGCCAACGGCGATTGCCAATATGCAGGCGATTACCGAGCGTTTCGGCCCTTCCCACATGGCGTTCCTGGTGGTGCCGATGGTCGGTGCGTTCTTTATTGATATCGTCAACGCGCTGGTGATTAAGCTCTACCTGATGCTGCCGATGTTTGGCTGACGAGTCGCCATAATCCATAATGAACAAAGCCGGGCATTGCCCGGCTTTTTTGTGACTGCGTGGTTATTCGTGATCTTCCCACGCCATTGCGCGTTTCACCGCTTTTTTCCAGCCGCTGTAACGGTAGTTGCGCTCGGTGGTTTCAATCCCCGGACGGAACTCACGCTCGATCACCGCTTTCTCCTTCAGCTCATCCAGGTTCTGCCAGAAGCCAACCGCCAGCCCGGCGAGATACGCCGCGCCCAGCGCTGTCACTTCGCGCACTTCCGGACGCTCAACGCGCGTGCCGAGAATGTCTGACTGGAACTGCATCAGGAAGTTGTTGGCAACCGCACCGCCATCAACACGCAGGGCGTGCAGACGAATGCCGGAGTCCGCCTGCATCGCTTCCAGTACGTCGCGCGTCTGATAGGCAATGGATTCCAGCGTAGCGCGGATGATGTGGTTAGAGTTCACGCCGCGCGTCAGGCCGAAAATAGCGCCGCGTGCGTACGGGTCCCAGTACGGCGCGCCGAGGCCGGTAAAGGCTGGCACCACATACACGCCGTTGGTGTCGTTCACTTTGGTGGCAAAATATTCGGAATCGAAAGCGTCGTTAATCAGCTTCATTTCGTCGCGCAGCCACTGAATGGACGCGCCTGCCATAAACACCGCGCCTTCCAGCGCATAGTTCACTTCACCGCTCGGGCCACAGGCGATGGTGGTCAGCAGACCATTCTCTGACTTCACCGCTTTCTCACCGGTATTCATCAGCATAAAGCAGCCGGTGCCGTAGGTGTTTTTCGCCATCCCTTCTTTGACGCAGAGCTGGCCGAACAGTGCCGCCTGCTGGTCACCGGCGATCCCGGCGATAGGAATACGCGTGCCGCCTTTCCCGCCGATGTTGGTCTGACCGTAGACTTCGGAGGATTTACGCACCTCCGGCAGCATGGCGCGCGGGATGTCCAGCGCATCGAGCATTTTGTCATCCCAGTCGAGATCGTGGATGTTGAACAGCATGGTGCGCGAGGCGTTGGTGTAATCCGTCACGTGCACGCGACCCTGGGTCATACGCCAGATAAGCCAGGTGTCGACGGTGCCGAACAGCAGCTCGCCGCGTTTGGCACGCTCGCGAGCGCCTTCCACATGGTCGAGGATCCACTTCACTTTGGTGCCGGAGAAGTACGGGTCAATCACCAGGCCTGTCGCTTTGCGGACGTACTCTTCCATGCCGTCGCGCTTGAGCTGTTCGCAGATGTCGGCGGTACGGCGGCACTGCCAGACGATGGCGTTGTAAATGGGCTTGCCGGTTTCTTTATCCCAGACGATGGCAGTTTCACGCTGGTTGGTGATGCCGATGGCGGCCACTTCGTCGGAGCTGATGTCGGCTTTTGCCAGCACTTCAATCAGCGTGGAGCTTTGCGAAGCCCAGATCTCCATCGGGTCGTGCTCAACCCAGCCTGGCTTCGGATAAATTTGTTCGAATTCGCGCTGTGAAACGCTGACGATATTGGCGTCGTGATCCATGACAACGGCGCGGGAGCTGGTTGTGCCCTGGTCGAGCGCAACGATATATTTTTTGTCAGTCATAGTGCTAAGTCCCGTAGTCAGATTACAGCGAAGCTTTGTGTTGTGTGGTGTTGGCGATAGCGTCTTTCTCTTCCGCCTCGCAGACATCGCACGGTAAATGGCGGCCAATCAGCTTGCGATAGCCGAAGGCCCCGAGCGATGCGCCAACAATCGGTGCAAACAGCGGCACCAGGAAATAAGGAATATCTTTGCCGCCGGTGAAGGCCACTTCGCCCCAGCCAGCAAGCCAGGCGAAGGTTTTCGGGCCAAGGTCACGGGCCGGGTTCATCGCAAAGCCAGTCAGTGGCCCCATGGATGCGCCAATGACGGCAATCAGCAGGCCGATCAGCAGCGGCGCCATTGGGCCACGCGGCACGCCATTGCCGTCGTCCGTCAGCGCCAGAATGACGCCCATCAGGATAGCGGTAATGACCATTTCTACCGCGAAGGCCTGCACAAAATTGATATGCGGATTCGGGTACGTAGAGAAAATACCTGCCAAATCCAGGCTTTCAACGCTGCCACGCACCATATTGTGCGTCTGTTCGAAGTCGATGAAAAGATTGTAATAAAGCCCGTAAACCAACGCCGCTGCGCAAAACGCGCCGGCAAATTGCGAAAAGATGAAGGGGACCACTTTACGCCTATCGAAGCAGGCAAACAGCCAGAGGGCAATGGTTACCGCCGGGTTGAGGTGTGCGCCGGAAACCCCCGCGGTCAGGTAGATGGCCATCGCCACGCCCAGACCCCAGATAATACTGATTTCCCACTGCCCGAAGGTCGCGCCTGCAACTTTCAGCGCGGCCACGCATCCAACACCGAAGAAGATCAACAACCCGGTACCAAGGAACTCGGCAATGCACTGGCCTTTTAAGGTTGATGTTTGACTCATGATCGGATCCTGAAGACTGATGAATGATTATTGTGAACATGGCGGTCGAAGACAACCATGCTGCCTTGTAGGCATAGTGTTAATTTATCGTTAACGAACAAAAACGAGAAATATCGAAATTAAATTCTGTGTGCCGCGTCAATAAAATGAGCGTTTTCGCGCGAAAAAGTGCGCATTCTGACCGTTGTCAATCTGCCGACGGAATCATTTATGTAACGAATGGATTAACAATTTAGGGGGATTTGCACCGATCGCTCCAGGTCTACGCTGAAAAGTGTTGCAAACCGCGATTGGCGCGCCCCGGCGCTGGACAGGGAGGACGGGGCTCCATACAATCGGGTTCATAGCAGTGCGCTTATTTTCGTTAAGGCGTCGCCGGGGTTCCGGGACGAGTTCAACGCCTTGCAAATTCAGGAGAGGTATGACGATGTCATTAGAAGTGTTTGAGAAACTGGAATCTAAAGTACAGCAGGCGATTGATACCATCACCCTGCTGCAGATGGAAATCGAAGAGCTGAAAGAGAAGAACAACACCCTCTCTCAGGAAGTGCAGAACGCCGCGCACAGCCGCGAAGATCTGGAGCGCGAAAACAACCAGCTGAAAGAGCAGCAGCACGGCTGGCAGGAGCGTTTACAGGCGCTGCTGGGCCGCATGGAAGAAGTCTGATTTCCTCAAACACCCTTCTCCGGAAGGGTGTTTTGTTTTGTGGCCCGGTCATTTTTTATCGTGATAAGCGTACGGATGGGGGCTGTAACCGTACACGTAATAGCCGCTGGTTTTCTTTCGGATACCGTTCAGGATCCACCCTTCGACCGCTACTCCACCCTGTTCAAACTGACGAATGCTGGCAATAGCCTCTTTGGCTGTGTTCTCTTCATAGCGAGCGACCATTAATACAGTGCCGGCGTAGCGACCCACTACGGTTGCATCTGTGACTGCCATGACCGGCGGCGTGTCGATGATGACCAAATCGTACAAAGGCGACACCTCATCGAGCAAACTTTTAAAGCGTGGACTCATCAGTAGTTCCGCCGGATTGGGAGGTATTTTGCCGCGGGTAATGCAGTCGATGTCAGCTTCCGGAAGAGTGACAACGGCCTGCGCGAAGGTGACTTTGCCATTGAGAATGTCCGAAAGCCCGGGGATTTCCTCCACGCCGAAGAGATGATGCAGATAGCCTTTTCGCATATCGGCGTCAATCAGCAGGACCCTTTTCTGCGTCTGCGCCACGACGGTGGCCAGGTTACTGCTGATAAAGGTTTTCCCGGAGCCCGGACTTACACCGGAAACCATCAGCAGGTTGTTGCTTGCTTCCATCATGGTGAAGTGCAGGCTGGTGCGCAAACCTCTGATAGTCTCTATCGCAATGTCTGCCGGGTTTTGCGTGGCGAGCAGAATATCGGTTGTGCTTTTTTTGCTTCTGACATTTTGTTTACCCAGCCATTCTGAGTAAGGCACGCAGGCGTAAACGCTGATCCCCCGCTCTTCGAGTTGTTCAGGAGACTCCAGCCCCTGATGAAGCGCTGCTTTTAGCAGAATGCCCGCCACTGAAATTGCGCCCCCCATCATCATACCGAGCAGAACGATAAGCGCCTTTTTGGGTTTGACTGGGTTGGGCAACGTGATGGCGTCATCAATGATCCTGACGTTGCCAATGGCGCTGGATTTGGCAACGTTCAGCTCCTGTTGACGATTCAGGAGCTGTAAATAGACAGCGCGGCCAGAGTCGACATCACGGCTCAGGCGCAGCACTTCCTGCTGAGTGGCAGGCATGGCGCTGATACGCTTGTTCAGCTTTGCTTTTTCGTTTTGCAGCGTTTCCCGCTTTTCCAATAGGGCACGATAGGTTGGGTGATCCTTTTTGTACAACTGCGAGACTTCGGCTTCCCGGAAGGTCAGCTCATTGAGTTGATTGTCGGCATTGACTATCTGTTCGAGCACGGACCTGGCTTCCATATTTAAATCAACGGAATCCTTCTTTTTGCGGTACTCGTTGAGCTTGTCTTCAGCGCTATCAAGATCGCTGCGTATTTTCGGCAATTGTCGGTCAAGGAACTCAAGACTTTTCGCGTCCTGTGCGGCCTGTCGGGCTATGTTCTGTTCGAGATAGTTTTCACTGATGCTGTTGAGAATCGTTGTAATAAGCTGAGGATCTTCACCGACCATCGTCAGGTCGAGCATGCCCGTATCTCTGCCTCGCTCCTGGACGGTAAAGGTTTTCTGCATATCCGTAATGGCTTTCAGACGGGTGAGCCGGGTGAGCGTGAAACGGTCTCCAGGTTCGGCATTGATGGCCGTTACCAGCAGGGAAACCCCCTCTTTTTGCAGTGGCTTACCGGTTTGGCCTTCAAGCTCGAACCCCTCACCTGAAAGCAGGTACTGATGCTTTGAAATGACCTTCAGGGTTGCGGTTGCGATCCCTGTGCCGGGCATTGGCAGCCGCAGCTCCGCAATGTTTATCTCCATCGGCTGCGCAGCAGTGATTTTTGACATAATTTTGCCGACGACTGGCATGTGCCTGGGCCTGATTTGCGTCTGAAGATTGAGTGCATCGACTGTTTTGCCAAGCAGCATTCGCGACTGTAACAGGGTAATTTCGGGAGCCGACTGAGGCTGGCTATTCGGTAGCATCTGGCTCAGATTGCTCAACAGTGCATTCCCCTGCTTTTGCTCGATCTGAATGAGCGCATTGGCCTGATAGAGAGGGGTTGCGGATAGGGCAAAAAGCAGAGCAACCAGCGTGAACACGGCCGTGACAAAAGCAATACACTTATAGTGATCGACAAGTTCAGCAAAGAGGGCGATCAGGTTAATTTCCCGGACGCTCTCCTGAGGCCGAAGAGGTGTGGTTGATGCAGAAGACATCGAGTGATTTCCTAAATTTTACCGGTGATTTTGCCGGCCCATGCCTGACATGACCTGTCGATGAGCCGAAAAATATGCTCGAAAGCCTCATCGCTTTTATGCCAGGGATCGGGGATTTCCATTTGGTTGAACCAGTGGCCAAGCAGCAGGCTTTTGCTTCTCGCCTCTGGCGCAATACGGGTGATTTGGCTGAAGTGCGCTTTTTCCATCACCAGAATCAGGTCATATCTGACGCTGAGCTCCGGTGTAAACTGGCGCCCCTTGTGCCCGTCGAGGGAGACGCCGAATTTTTTTGCTATGCGTTGAGCGTCTTCATCAGCACCGTGATTGATCAGTGCCGCCGTTCCGGCAGAATCAACGTTCTTATGCGGTAAAAGAGCGCGGAGAAAACGCTCTCCGATTGGAGAGCGGCAAATATTGCCTGTACAAACCACCAGAATTTTACTCGGCATCAGCGTTACCAGGTGTGGATATAGCGGGCGGTCTCGGTCAGATCGTGAACGCCAGAGATGGTGGGGACCAGCTGAGAAACCACGCGATTCCACCTTACAAGCGGCGCGGTGGTGACATAGACAATGTCGTAGGGCTGAAGCTGGAATTCCGTGCTCAGCACCATGGCGGAGGCATCCTGCGCATTGAGCTGGTAAATGTTGGCAATTTTACCGTCCTCTTTTTTGCTCTTTTGCCGAATAACGAATATTCCGGAAGCATCTGCCATGCTCTGGCTAATACCTTCGGCATTCCCCAGCGCTTCGGCGAGGGTCATGCCGCTACGGTCCATTTTCAGCGTGCTTTGTTTACCCACCTCTCCCATAACAAAGACTTTGAGATCGTCATTGCGTGGCACGAAAAGAATATCTCCGGGATAAAGCAGATGGTTTTGCGTTAAGTCGCCTTTTTGCAGCAGTGCGTAAAGCGAAATTCGGGTGTCGGTGCCGTTGTGGGTAAGCACGACGTTGCGCCAGTCGGCGTCAGCCGTTAACCCTCCTGCGGCATTAATGGCATCCATAACCGTAAGCGGAACATTCGTGATTGCCTGCTGACCTGACTTTGATACTTCACCGGTGATATACGCTTTTTGTGAACGAAACGAGGCTACGCTTACGTCCACCTGCGGGCTTTCAATGACCTTATCCAGGCCGCGGCTTATTTGATGACGAATTTCATCCAGTGATTTTCCCGCGACGCCTATTTTGCCAATGTAGGGATAGAAAATTGTGCCATCCGATTTTACCCAGCTCCCGGTATCACTTCCGCTGCGATATTGCCCGGCAGGCGTGGTCAGCTCCGGATGGTCCCAGACGGTTACCATGAGCACATCGCCGACGCCGATGCGGTATTCATAGCGTTGGATAAGTGTTTGAAGCCCTGGGTTTTGACGCGAGATAACGGGAGCCGGGCGTAACTGCTCTACGAGTTGAGGTGACAAAGGAGAAATGCTGACCAGTTTATTAATATCGTAACGATCTTCTGGCGTCTCTTTGAATGTTTTCTTAGAAGTACTAAGATGCTGGCCAGGAATCAGCGTGCAGCCCGTTAGCAATAGCGAAATTAATACTGCTGCGAGTTGTTTAATTCTATCTTTCTTCATCATATTCTGTCGTTACATAGAGAGTGTGCTTACATGAGTGCTGTTTCTACCGGAATTGAAGTAAAAAAAGATTTTGCTTTTCAGGACTCGGGCATCTTAGACAACTATTGATACTGTGTATTACTAGCTAAGTGTTTAATGCCATTTTCGCGGCTAGAATAACCTGCAAATCGGTTATTGGCAATTAGCTGTTACGCTTGCCGTGTTATTTACCATCGCAATTAAATGACTTCATAATTAATTCTGAATTTATACAAAGTCATGTGAATTTTCCGATATGAATTGAGACTCTATAGAGGGCAGGCGTGCACATTACGCCATGATTTAATCTTAATTTTCACTAAAATTTCTGAAACTTTACTTTGCCGCTTGAATTTCCCTAAGGAATAAGCAGCGAATTAAATGAGGTGTAGCTCTATCAAGTAAGCTGAGTAATGAAATTAGCCGGTCTTTCATTCTCTTTTATATTAAAAAAAAGGTTTTTCACTCACTATGGCGCCGCAGTGATGTGAATTTTCATGAATCATCGCACCGTTCAGGCAAGAGAAATCTCATTTTCTGTGAGCAGGTATAAAGTTTGCTGAAGGGGAGCAGTAGGTCACTCATCTTTTCTCTCGAAAGCTTTCAGGGGTGTTATTGCATATAGTTATATCCAATTTTTTTTTATTCTTTAATCATTGATTCAGTTTCTGGCAGGCTACGCTCATCACTTCATCACCTATAAGAGAGCCGTCGATGAACAAGTTTGGCCTGGGGTTAACGCTTCTGCTGGCGTCCGCCGGTGTTCTGGCGAAGGATATTCAGTTACTTAACGTGTCGTACGATCCTACACGTGAGCTTTATGATAACTACAACAAAGCGTTCAGCGCTTACTGGAAACAGCAAACCGGCGACAATGTGGTTGTTCGCCAGTCGCATGGCGGTTCCGGCAAGCAGGCTACCTCGGTCATCAATGGTATCGAGGCTGATGTCGTTACCCTGGCGCTGGCATACGATGTTGATGCCATAGCCGAGCGCGGCCGCATCAATAAAGAGTGGATCAAGCGCTTGCCGGATAACTCCGCACCGTACACTTCAACCATCGTATTCCTGGTGCGTAAGGGCAACCCGAAACAAATTCATGACTGGAACGACCTGGTCAAACCGGGCGTGTCGGTGATCACACCAAACCCGAAAAGCTCTGGCGGTGCACGTTGGAACTATCTGGCGGCCTGGGGCTACGCCCTGCACCACAACAACAACGATCAGGCAAAAGCGCAGGACTTCGTGAAGGCCCTGTATAAGAACGTCGAAGTGCTGGACTCCGGCGCGCGTGGCTCGACCAACACCTTCGTTGAACGCGGTATCGGCGACGTGCTGATTGCCTGGGAAAACGAAGCGCTGCTGGCTACGAATGAACTGGGTAAAGACAAGTTTGAGATCGTAACACCAAGCGAATCGATTCTGGCTGAGCCGACCGTTTCCGTGGTCGACAAAGTCGTTGATAAGAAAGGCACTCGTGCCGTCGCGGAAGCCTATCTGAAGTATCTCTATTCGCCGCAGGGCCAGGATATCGTGGCGAAAAACTACTACCGCCCACGCGATGCTGACGTTGCGAAGAAATACGAAAGCGCATTCCCGAAACTGAAGCTCTTCACCATCGACCAGGAGTTTGGCGGCTGGACGAAAGCACAGAAGGATCACTTCTCTAACGGTGGCACCTTCGACCAGATAAGTCAGCGTTAATGCCAGTACAAGAGCGGCCCTGCGGGGCCGTTTTTATTTGGTCATCATTTTGCGCTACCCTTTCGCTTCAGGTTTTCGCAGGGAACGAGAGATGAAACGCATAAGATACTGGATTCTGGCAGCTGTTATCGTGGTGGCAGGACTGGGCGCAGGAGGCTGGTACGTACTGAACTCCGGTAACCCGAATGCGCTACGCCATTTTGTTATCGACCAGTGTGTACCGAATCAGCTGCAGCATCAGTCACCTGCGCCCTGTGAATCAGTCAATCTGCGGGGAGGCTATGTCCTGTTCAAGGACCGCAATGGGCCGCTGCAATACCTGCTGATGCCAACTTACCGCATCAATGGCACTGAAAGCCCGCTTCTTCTCAACCCACACACGCCCAATTTCTTCTGGCAGGCCTGGCAAAATCGACAGGTGATGAGCGCACGTCACGGCTCTCCGGTGCCTGATTCTGCCGTGTCGCTGACCATTAACTCGCGCACAGGGCGTACGCAGAATCATTTCCACATCCACATCTCCTGCCTGCGGCCGGACGTGCGTGAGCAACTCAATGCCAGCATGCCGTCGATCAGTAGCCGCTGGCTGCCGTTGCCGGATGACCTGCGCAATCATCGCTACCTGGCCAGGCGTGTTACCGAAAGCGAGCTTGCACAAAAAAGTCCGTTCCTGATGCTGGCTGAAGAAGTACCGGAAGCACGCAATCATATGGGCCGCTTCGCACTGGCGATGGCCCAACAGAGCGACGGCACCTTCGTCTTGTTGGCGACAGAGCGCGATCTGCTGTCATTAAATCGGGCTTCTGCTGAAGAAATTCAGGATCATCGCTGCGAGATCCTGCAATAACCTCCTCTTTCCTGGCGTTTACCTGTCTCTTCTGTCGTCGTAGACTTGCTGAAAAAAACGACAGGAGACAGGTATGTCGCTCTGGTTTGCCCATCCTCTTTTTCTTCCCTCTGTGGTTGTCGGGGTCACGATCCTCCTCTGGGCCACGTCTCTGCTGCCCGAGTTCATTACCGCGCTGCTGTTTTTTACCGTGGCGATGACCGCCAAAATTGCGCCTCCCGAGGTTATTTTTGGAGGCTTTGCGTCCTCTGCTTTCTGGCTTGTCTTCAGCGGATTCGTGCTCGGTATTGCCATTCGCAAAACGGGCCTTGCTGACCGCGCGGCGCGAGCGCTCTCAGCGAGGCTAACGTATTCGTGGTTTCGCATGGTCGCAAGCGTTGTGTTGCTGAGCTACGCGCTGGCGTTTGTGATGCCCTCGAATATGGGGCGTATCGCGTTGCTAATGCCGATTGTCGCAGCGATGGCATCCCGGGCGGGTATCGTCGAAGGAACGCGCGCCTGGTATGGTCTGGCGCTGGCGGTCGGGTTCGGGACCTTTCAGCTTTCCGCCACTATTCTGCCTGCCAACGTGCCGAACCTGGTGATGAGCGGCGCGGCAGAGGGCTCATATGGCATCCATCTGAATTATCTCCCTTATTTGCTCCTGCACACGCCGGTGCTTGGCTGGTTAAAAGGCGCACTGCTGGTGGTGCTGATTTGCTGGCTCTTTCCCGGCAAGCCGCAGCCACCGCGCGACCTGGCGCAGTCTGCACCAATGAGTGCCGCTGAGAAGCGCCTGTCGTGGCTACTGGCGATCGTGTTAACGCTTTGGGTGACGGAGAGCTGGCACGGCATTGGCCCTGCGTGGACAGGTTTGGCGGCAGCCTGTGTGACGTTACTGCCGAGGGTGGGTTTTATGACTGGCGATGAGTTTGCCAGCGGGGTAAATATTCGCACCTGTATTTACGTGGCAGGGATCTTAGGGCTGGCGATTACCGTGACGCAAACCGGTATTGGCGATGCGGTGGGACAGGCACTATTGCGGGTGATGCCGCTTGACCCTGAACGCCCGTTTACCAGCTTCCTGGCGCTGACAGGGATCACCACCGCGCTGAATTTCATCATGACCGCTAACGGCGTACCGGCGCTCTACACCACTTTTGCGCAAAGTTTTGCCGATGCGACAGGGTTTCCGCTGCTCAGCGTCATTATGATTCAGGTGCTGGGTTATTCGACGCCGCTGTTGCCGTATCAGGCTTCGCCGATTGTGGTGGCGATGGCGTTAGGGAAAGTACCGGCAAGAGCCGGAATGCTACTTTGTCTGGCGCTGGCTCTGGCGAGCTATCTGCTGCTGTTACCGCTGGACTATGCGTGGTATCAGCTGCTCGGAAAGCTATAAAAAAAGCCCGGTCACGATGAACCGGGCCTTCAACGTTAAGAGCAGAAATTAAGCCTGTTTAGCGGCTTCTGCAGCTTTAACGATCACCGCGAAAGCGTCTGCTTTCAGGGATGCACCACCAACCAGCGCGCCGTCGATGTCCGGCTGGGTGAACAGTTCAGCCGCGTTTGCCGCATTAACGGAACCGCCGTACTGAATGATGACCTGCTCAGCCACTTTCGCGTCTGCTTTAGCAATGTGATCACGGATGAATTTGTGAACCGCCTGTGCCTGTGCAGGAGTTGCAGATTTGCCGGTACCGATAGCCCATACTGGCTCGTATGCGATTACCGCGCCCTGGAAGGCTGCTGCGCCCTGAGTTTTCAGGACTGCGTCGATCTGACGTGCGCAAACTTCTTCCGTTTTGCCCGCTTCGTTTTCAGCTTCGGTTTCACCGATGCACAGTACCGGAGTCAGACCCTGCTCTTTCAGCACGGCGAATTTTTTAGCGATGAACTCGTCAGACTCTTTGTGGTAGGTACGACGCTCAGAGTGACCAATGATGATGTACTTCGCGCCGATATCCTTCAGCATCTCTGCAGAGGTTTCACCGGTAAATGCGCCGGACAGGTTAACGTCAACGTTCTGCGCACCCAGGACAATATGGCTACCGTCAGCGGCGTGTTTTGCCAGATCCAGGTACATGTCTGGTGGCGCGATGGACACCGCACAACCGGTCACGCCAGCCAGCTCTTTACGCAGGTTAGCAACCAGCTCGTTTACCATGTGGCGGCTGCCGTTCAGTTTCCAGTTACCCATCACTAAAGGATGTCGCATTTGAATTCTCCACGCTTTGAAAAGCGAATAAAGGAAGATGGCCGCCCTTTAGGGCAGCATGGTCTGTGAAACAGTATAGAGATTCAGCGCTGGAAAGGCTTTGCTTTTTGTCATTTATTGTTGTTTTCCAGCGTCTCAGATAGCGCCAGCTTAATCGGTTCAACAGCGAAGGTCAGCCCTTTTTCGCCGTTATCTGCCACCACATAGCGCAGTGCGCCCTCGTGGCTTGTGTAGTAGCTTTTACTTTTGCCTGCCGCCAGCAGCTTCTGTATTTTTTGCAGGCTTTGCGTTTTGGTGATAGCCGGGGTGAACACGCGCAGCACTGCACTCATGTACTCCAGCGCCTTCGCTTTAGCCGCCTTCTGCTCCGGCCCCTGAAAAGGCAGCCAGGTGATCTGCATTGATTTGATTTTCAACGTGCCCCGCTCAAGCGCGGTGGAAGCGTACAGGTTTTCATTGATTTTGCTGGCGGCCCGCGTCAGCGTCAGCTGGTCGCGGTTGGTCGTGATGGAGCGGAATTCGTTGAGCGGCAGCGTCGGGTTATCGGCGTTAAACTTCTCACGGAACTGGCTGATGGAAAGATCAAACGTGGGTGAACCGGCCAGTAAATAAGGCGCAGTGGTGGCCTCTGATGTTTCAGCCGACAGCGCAATTGGGCTGATCGCAAGCGTGGTCAGCCCAAGAAAACACACCGTCAACCATTTTTCCATGTCCATCACCTAAGTTCATTACCTGTAGACGATTAAAACGGTAAATCGCCCCCCTTGTCAAAAAGAGACGACTTCAGGGTAAACTACGCGCCATGAAGACAATAAGGAATTTTCCATGAACCTGCAGCAATGGCTGTTCTCGATTAACGGGCGTATCGGGCGCCGGGACTTCTGGATTTGGATCGGCATCTGGGTGCTGGCCATGATTGTGCTGTTCACCCTCGCCGGAAGCGGCTGGCTGGGTATGCAAACCGCCGCCTTTGCGTTGGTATGCCTGCTCTGGCCCACGGCGGCTGTGACCGTCAAACGCCTGCATGACCGCGGTAAATCGGGGATCTGGGCACTGCTGATGATTCTGGCCTGGATGCTGCTGGCCGGAAACTGGTCAATGCTTGCGGGTGTCTGGCAGTGGGGCGTGGGGCGATTTATTCCGACCCTAATCATGGTGATGATGCTGATTGACCTGGGCGCCTTCGTTGGCACCCAGGGCGAAAATAAGTACGGAAAAGAGACGCTGGACGTCAAATATCGCTGATCACCAGTAGTGCTCGGCAGTCATGTGACCCGGCCGGCGGCGCAAATGTTTGGTCATTTGCCGGGAGTCTTTCAGTAACTGCTGGGTGTCGCGCACCATCTGCGGGTTTCCGCAGAGCATCACGTGGCTGTTTTCGGTGGTCATCGTCAGGCCAACGGCCTCCTCGAGCGCACCGCTTTCAATTAGCGCTGGCACGCGCCCCGTCAATGAGCCCGGCACGCTTTCGCGGCTGACGACGGTCTGTACCCGCAGCTTGCCTTCATAACGCCTCTGTAGCTCAAGCATCAGCGGCAGATAGCTCAAATCGGCGGTATAGCGCACGGCGTGAACCAGCACCAGGTTTTTAAAACGCGCCAGATCTTTGCCTTCCTGCAAAATCGACAGATAGGGGCCAAGTGCGGTACCGGTCGCCAGCATCCACAGCGTGTCGCAGTCCGGCACTTCATCCAGCACAAAGAATCCGGCGGCTTCGCTGACGAGCTGCACCTCATCACCAGGCTGCAGAGCTGCCAGGCGTGGACTCAGCTTGCCTTCGGGAACAGTCACCAGGTAGAACTCAAGATCGGGATTATTGGGTGCGTTGACGTAAGAATAGGCGCGCTGAACGCGTTCGCCGTCAATTTCCAGCCCAAGCTTGGTAAACTGACCGGCCGTAAAAGGATGAACGGGGGCATGCACGGTGAGGCTGAACAGGGCATCCGTCCAGTACTCGATTTTGGTAACTTTACCTGTAACCCAATCCGCCATGGTCTTCTCCTCGCTGCGTTGATATGACTATCTTCGCCAGGAGAGAGAAAGATTTCCAGCCCTTAGCAGGCCGGAAAGCTCTTGTGGACAAATAAATTACAGGATGTGTCGCTGAATTTCCTGGTCTTTACGATCCAGATAATGAATTGACTGAATACGGCGAATGGTGCGTGACTTGCCGCGGATCATCAGCGTTTCGGTGGTGGCGATATTGCCCTTGCGGGTGATGCCGTCCAGCAGGTCACCCTTGGTGATTCCGGTGGCGGAGAAAATCACGTTATCGCTTTTGGCCATCTCTTCCAGACGCAGCACTTTACCGGCTTCGATACCCATCGCCGCGCAGCGTTCCAGCTCGCTTTCGCCAATGCGGCGGTTTTCCGGCGTGTCGCCTTTCACATCATGACGAGCCAGCAGGCGGCCCTGCATATCGCCATCCAGCGCGCGGATCACAGCAGCAGAAACCACGCCTTCCGGTGCGCCGCCGATGCCGTAAAGCACGTCCACTTCGCTGTCTGGCATACAGGTCAGAATAGAGGCCGCTACGTCGCCGTCAGGGATGGCGAACACGCGCACGCCAAGCTTTTGCATGTCCGCAATGACCTGGTCGTGGCGCGGCTTAGCGAGAATGGTGACGGTGAGCTCAGCCAGCGGCTTGTTCAGCACCTTTGCCACGTTACGCAGATTCTCTTCCAGTGGCAGGCTGAGGTCGATAGCGCCTTTCGCGCCCGGGCCGACAATCAGTTTTTCCATATACATATCCGGCGCGTTCAGGAAGCAACCTTTGTCACCCACCGCCAGCACTGCCAGTGCATTCGCCTGCCCCATGGCCGTCATACGGGTGCCCTCAATCGGGTCCACGGCAATATCCACCGCATCACCGTTGCCGGTACCAACCTGCTCGCCGATAAACAGCATCGGCGCCTCATCAATTTCGCCTTCGCCAATGACGATGGTGCCGTCGATATTGACCTTGTTGAGCATGATGCGCATGGCGTTGACGGCGGCACCGTCGGCGGTGTTTTTGTCACCGCGGCCCAGCCATTTGTAACCCGCAAGTGCTGCGGCCTCGGTCACGCGCGAAAATTCGATGGCAAGTTCTCGTCTCATAACGTACTCATTGTGGAGGCTAAAATTGCACGCAGCCGCAGGGCTACGCGTTGGAATAACGTTCGGTTTCCGGCATCCAGCGCTCGATAAGCGCCTGTGCCTGCTGCGGGTATTTGTCGTGAATATGGCGCGCGATGCGCTGAACGTCCGGGATCATCGCCTGATCGCGCAGCAAATCCGCAACCTTAAATTCCGCCGCGCCCGTCTGGCGGGTGCCCAGAAGTTCACCGGGGCCACGGATTTCCAGATCCTTTTGCGCAATCACAAAGCCGTCGTTGCTGTCGCGAAGCACCTGCAGGCGCTTCTGTGCCGTTTTCGACAGCGGCGCTTTATAGAGTAGTACACAGTGCGAGGCAACGGCCCCGCGCCCGACGCGCCCGCGCAGCTGATGCAGCTGTGCCAGACCCAGGCGCTCCGGGTTTTCGATGATCATCAGGCTGGCGTTTGGTACGTCCACGCCCACTTCAATCACCGTCGTTGCGATAAGCAAATGCAGTTCACCCTGCTTAAACGCCTGCATGACCGCCTGCTTTTCAGCGGGCTTCATTCGACCGTGAACGAGGCCGATATTCAGCTCCGGCAAGGCGATTTTCAGCTCTTCCCAGGTGGCTTCTGCCGCCTGCGCTTCCAGTAATTCCGACTCTTCAATCAGCGTACATACCCAGTATGCCTGGCGGCCTTCATGCGTGCAGGCGTTACGTACGCGATCGATAATTTCGTGGCGCCGCGTATCGCCAATAGCAACTGTCGTCACCGGCGTTCTTCCCGGCGGCAGCTCATCAATAACGGAGGTGTCGAGATCGGCATACGCGGTCATTGCCAGCGTTCGGGGGATTGGCGTAGCGGTCATGATCAGCTGGTGCGGGTGGAAGCCCTGCTGCTGGCCTTTTTCCCACAGCGCCAGGCGCTGATGGACGCCAAAGCGGTGCTGTTCGTCGATGATGACCAGCGCCAGGCCGTTAAACTGTACCTGTTCCTGGAAAATGGCATGCGTACCGACCACCATCTGCACCTGACCGCTGGCAATGGCTTCCTGCTGGGCCTGGCGCGCTTTTCCTTTCTGCTTCCCGGCAAGCCAGCCCACTTCAATGCCAAGCGGTGCAAACCAGCTGCGGAAGTTATTGGCGTGCTGTTCGGCCAGCAGCTCCGTCGGAGCCATCAGCCCGACCTGCTTACCGTGCGCAATGGCGCGCAATGCGGCAAGGGCTGCAACCAGCGTTTTCCCGGAACCCACGTCGCCCTGAACCAGGCGCATCATCGGGACGTCCTGCGCCATGTCTTTTTCGATTTCAGCCACCACGCGGGCCTGCGCGCCCGTCGGTTTGAACGGCAGCGCTGCCAGCAGGCCATTTTTCAGTTCATCTTTCGCGGCAAGCGGCTCGGCATGATAGCGCTGAGCACCCGCGCGCAGAGCAAGCATGCTGAGGTTGTGGGCCAGGAGTTCTTCCATGATCAGGCGACGCTGAGCCGGATGCTGACCACTGTCCAAATCGGCGAGTTGCAGCGTTGGCGGTGGGCGGTGCAAGGTACGCAGGGCTTCTGGCAGGCTCATCAACCCCTGTGCCAGTTCAGGTGGCAGCAGTTCGGCGATGGCGCAGGTGTCGAGCAAATCGAGCGCCTGATCGGTCAGCTTGCGTAGGGTTGCCTGACGCACGCCTTCGGTTGTCGGGTAGACGGGCGTCAGCGTTTCCTGCAGCTCCGGCTCGCTCATATCGCCCTGAATCCTGTATTCCGGGTGGATCATCTCCGCGCCATACTTTCCGCGTTTAGCTTCACCATAGGCCAGCACACGACGGCCCGTCGCGAGGCTGTTTTTCATCGCCGCGTTGAAGTTAAAGAAGCGCATGGTGAGGATGCCTGTGCCATCGCTAATCTGGCACGTCATCATCCGGCGACCACCGAAGGTGATATTGCTGTTCAGGACTTCCCCTTCCACGGTGGCATAGATGCCCGGCAGAAGGTCGTTGATAGGGTAGAGATGGGTGCGATCTTCATAACGCAGCGGCAGGTGTAGCAGCAAATCCTGCACGTTATGCAGGCCAATTTTAGCCAGTTTGCTGGTCTGCGCCGCGCCAACGCCCGTGAGCGCGCTCAGCGGTACGGCATCCAGCAGACGGCCTTTCATGGCTTACTTCGCCGCCTGCATGGTGGCCCACCAGGCGTCATCGGCTTCGATTTCACCACGTTCATTGACATGTGGATAAGGTAATTGTTTACGCCGTGCAACGTGCGCCAGCACAGGATAGCCCCCCTCAAACAGCAGGCGCTGCTGTTCATCGGCAGGCAGCGTGCTCTCTTTACGCTGGTACATCCCGGCGTTCTGCCGCTGGCGCTGGGCTTCGTAAAGGATAAGCGCCGAGGCAACGGAGACATTCAGTGACTGCACCATGCCTGTCATTGGAATGATGATGTCCTGGTCTGCCAGGTCCAGCGCTTCCTGGGTAATGCCGGTTTTTTCCTGGCCCATCAGAATGCAGGTCGGGCGCGTGTAATCAATTTCGCGAAAATCGACTGCTTTATCAGAGAGATGCGTAGCGAGAATTTGCATGCCGCGGCTTTTGAGGTTCGCAACCGCCTCGCCAATGGTCGGGTGAGTTTTGACCTGGACCCAGCTGTTGCTGCCCGCAGCCGCCCCAGCCATGGTGCGCATGCGGGTTTTTGGCCAGACGGCGTGGACTTCATGGACGCCTACGGCATCAGCCGTGCGGACAATTGCCGAGACGTTGTGAGGCTTGTGGACCTCTTCCATGCAGACCGTCAGGTCAGGCTGACGCCTGGCGAGCATCTCACAGATACGCGCGTAACGCTGTGAATTCATGGCTAGTTTCTGTTACGGGTGACTTTAATCACATCCGGCATGACACGAATTTTGCGCATGATGTTGGCCAGATGGACGCGATCGCGTGCCGTCAGACGAATAAAGGCGCTGTACACGCGACCATCTTTCTCTTCCGTGTTCAGGCTCTGAATATTGGACGAGGCGGTGTTGATCGCAGCGGTAAGGTTCGCCAGCGCACCCTGATGGTTGAACATGTCCACCTTAATTTCGGTGATAAATTCCTGTTCGGTTTCTTTATCCCACTCCACGGCCATGAATTTTTCGGGCTCTTTCTGATAACCGCGAATATTTCGGCATGACTCATGGTGGATAACCAGCCCTTTGCCCGGGCTGACGTGAGCGATGATCGGATCGCCTGGGATTGGGCGGCAACACTTGGCAAAGGTTATCAGCACGCCGTCCGCACCTTTGATAGGCAGATGACCATGACCCGACGGAGCAGGTTGTTGTACGGCCCCGGCCTCACCCTGCTGAAGATTTTTCGCCACGACCACGCTCATGGCATTGCCAAGACCGATTTCTGCCAGCAGATCGTCGAGCGTTGCGAGCTTCATACGCACCAGTTCGCGGTGAATATTTTCCTGAGGAATTTCAGCCAGTTTACGGCTTCCGCCCAGGGCATGGTTCAGCAGTCGACGGCCCAGGCTCACGGAATCATCACGCTTCAGGTTTTTCAACAGCTGGCGAATTCTGGCACGTGCTTTAGAGCTGACGACAAAGTTCAGCCACGCGGCGTTCGGGCGTGCGCCCGGCGCGGTGATAATTTCCACCGTCTGCCCACTGGTGAGCGGCTGCGACAGGGGATATGGCTGTCTGTCGACGCGCGCGCCCACGCAGGCGTGACCGATATCGGTGTGCACGGCGTAGGCAAAATCGACAGGGGTTGCGCCCGCAGGAAGTTCGACAATGCGGCCTTCCGGGGTGAAAACATAAATCTCATCCGGGAAGAGATCAGATTTTACGCTCTCAATAAATTCAAACGAGCTGCCGGCGCTCTGCTGCAGTTCCAGCAGGCTCTGCATCCAGCGCTGGGCGCGGATTTGCGCCGTCGTGCTGCTCTCACCGTTCTCTTTATAGGCCCAGTGTGCGGCCACACCCATTTCCGCCATTACGTCCATGTCTTCGGTGCGAATCTGCACCTCAACAGGCACGCCGTGCGGGCCAATCATGGAAGTGTGCAAAGATTGATAGCCGTTCGCTTTCGGGATGGCTATGTAGTCTTTCACACGTCCAGGACGTGGTTTATACAGGCTGTGCATCTGCCCAAGCACGCGGTAGCAGGTGTCAAAGTCATGGACGATCACGCGGAAGGCGTAAATATCCATGATTGAGTGAAAACGCTGCTCTTTGAGCACCATTTTGCAATAGATAGAGTAGAGATGCTTTTCACGTCCGCTGACGCGGCACGGAATTCCCGCTTCCTGCAGGCGCCCGTCAATTTCCGAAAGGATTTTTTGAATCATCTCTTTACGGTTGCCACGCGCCGCTTTCACCACTTCTTTAATCACACGATAGCGGTTTGGATACAACGCTTCAAAACCCAGCTCTTCAAGCTCGGTTTTAATGTGATGGATACCTAAGCGGTGTGCCAGCGGGCTGTAGATTTCCAACGTTTCGCGGGCGATGCGGCGGCGTTTGTCCGGGCGAAGTGAGCCCAGCGTACGCATGTTGTGGGTGCGGTCAGCAAGTTTGATAAGAATGACACGGATATCCTGCACCATCGCCATAATCATCTTGCGGAAGTTTTCGGCCTGAGCCTCTTTCTTGTCGCGGAACTTGAGCTTATCAAGTTTTGACACCCCTTCCACCAGTTCGGCAACGCTTTTGCCAAACAGCTGTTCCATATCCTGGTAGGTGGCGGGGGTATCTTCAATCACGTCATGCAGAAGCGCTGCCATCAGCGTTTCATAGTCGAGTTTCATCTCGGCCAGAATGCAGGCAACAGCAACCGGGTGCGTGATATAGGGTTCACCGCTTGAACGTGCCTGTCCCTCGTGAGCATCACGTGCAACAAGATAGGCCTGCTGAAGACGCTTGATCTGGTCTTCTGGCAGGTAAGTTTGAATCAGCTGATTCAGGCTCTCAAACAGATACAAGGGCGACCCGCAGGGTTAATTAACGACGACCTTCAGCAATAGCGGTAACGGCCTGCAGTTCTGCGGCTTCCTGCTCTTGCTGCTCCTGGCGCTCGCGCACGTCGAGGATCTGGTTGTTGATCAGACCTTCTTCGATTTCGCGCAGGGCGATAACGGTGGTTTTGTCGTTTTCTTCCGCAACCAGCGGATCTTTACCGCCTACCTGCATCTGACGAGCGCGACGCGCGGCGACCAGTACCAGGTCAAAACGGTTACCAATTTTTTCTACAGCGTCCTGAACAGTTACGCGTGCCATATTTCAAAAGCTCCACAGGTGACGAAATGACTGGGCATGATACTGAATGTGGGTTCAGTCTGCCAATAGTTTGCTGATTAAAGCGTCATGGCGCTGCATTTGGCGGCTCATGCGCAGACGTTCAGCTCGAATGATGGTTTTCAAATCGCCGAGGGCGGTATCGAAATCATCGTTCACAATCAGGTAATTATACTCGGCGTAGTGGCTCATTTCCGCTACGGCCTGCGCCATACGTTTGGCGATGACCTCTTCGCTATCCTGCCCACGGCCGCGCAGACGGCGATCGAGTTCGTCTTTTGACGGCGGCAGAATGAAAATACTGCGCGATTCCGGCATGGCTTTGCGAATTTGCTGCGCGCCCTGCCAGTCGATATCGAGAAACACATCTACGCCAGTTTTAAGAACCTGTTCGATAGTTTCACGCGAGGTACCGTAATAATTTCCGAAGACTTCTGCATGTTCAAGAAACGCATCCCGGCCAATCATTGTTTTAAATTCAGTGCGATCGACAAAGAAATAGTGTTCACCGTGCACCTCACCCGGACGCGGCGCGCGCGTGGTGTGTGAAACAGAAACCTGGGTGTCATACAACGGTTGGGTTTTCAGCAATGCCTGAATCAGGCTGGATTTACCCGCGCCACTAGGGGCAGAAACAATATAAAGCGTGCCTTGAGCCATGAGAGTCTTGTGTATGTGAGTCGAAAGAATGTTTACATACGAGCCTATTATACACGTCGCCGCTGTGTGACGTAGCCTTTGTCACACTTTTTGCGTCAGTTTCTTCCCTTTTGCGTACTGCTTTCCTGATTTTTCCTCCTGTTGCAGCAACAACAGATTTTTCGCTGAACGCTGCTCGCAACCCCGTAAAGTCGGCCTCGTGCCTCGATTGCGTTCGCGTTAAAACCGTTCGCAATTGAGCGAGAGGTGCGAAATGACAAGGATAAGAGGGATTTTTGGTGCGCTGATGACGTGCATGACGTTTGCAGCCCAGGCCGTTTGCCCTGCCTGGCCTGAAGCCAGAGCGGCTGAGGAAATTTCTCAGTTGCAAAAACAGATAGAGGCCTGGAATACGGCGTACTGGCAATCCGGCAACAGTGGCGTCAGCGACGAAAAATTCGATCAGCTAAACGAGCAGCTAAGAACCTGGCAGCGCTGCTTTGGCAAAGCGGCTCACGAGTCGCCCATTCCAGTGCCTGGAGGTGCGATGCTGCATCCCGTGGCGCACACGGGGGTTCGCAAACTCAAAGACCGCCAGTCTCTGGCACAGTGGATGGCCGCTAAAACGGATCTGTGGGTGCAGCCAAAAGTGGATGGCGTAGCCGTCACTTTGGTTTATCGGGCAGGAAAGCTGGCACAGGCCATCAGCCGGGGAAACGGTCTTTCAGGAGAGGACTGGACGGCAAAGGTCATGCAGATCCCTGCTGTTCCAAAAAAAGTCGATGGTTTGCTCACTGACAGCGTATTGCAGGGTGAGTTGTTTCTCCGGCAAGAGGGACATATTCAGGAGAAAATGGGCGGGATGAACGCTCGCGCAAAAGTCGCGGGTGCCCTTCAACGGAAAACCAATTCAGTGGTGCTGTCCAGGCTGTCTATTTTTATATGGGCCTGGGCGGGTGGCCCCGCGCAGTTTGCTCAGAAACTGACCTTGTTGCAGAAAGCAGGTTTCCCTTTGGTAGCGGAGTACTCCTTACCGGTGAAGAGTTCTGCAGAGGTGGAGGCACAGCGACAGCGCTGGTTCACCTCCCCGTTGCCATTTACCAGTGACGGCGTGGTCGTGCGTTCCGCAAAGGAGCCAGAGGGAAAGTACTGGCAGCCGGGTGAAGGCTCCTGGGTCGCGGCCTGGAAATATCCCCCTGCCACGCAGATTGCTGAGGTGAAGTCGATTGATTTTACCGTCGGCCGAACCGGGAAGGTGGCCGTCGTGGCTGTGCTGGAGCCTGTCATGCTGGATGATAAGCGGGTACGGCGCGTTAACGTTGGCTCGCTGAAGCGCTGGCAGGAGTGGGATATCGCGCCCGGCGACACTCTGAACATTAGCCTTGCGGGGCAAGGTATTCCGAGAATTGACAGCGTGGCCTGGCGGAGTACCGCGCGAACGAAACCCCAGCCGCCCGAGCGTTCATCAGATGCTTCAGGATGCTATTGGGCGTCTTCAGAGTGTCAGCCACAGTTTCTTGCTCGTCTGGTCTGGGCGGGTAGAAAGCTGCAACTGAAAGGGGTCGGGGAGGGACTCTGGCGGCAATTGAGCAAGGCGCATGAATTTCAGCATCTCTTTTCCTGGCTGGCGCTAAGCGAGGCGCAGCTACGGCAAACACCGGGAGTTTCAACAGAAAGGGCGAGTTTGCTCTGGCACAAGTTTGATCTGGTGAAACAACAACCCTTGAAGCAGTGGCTACTGGCGTTAGCTATCCCACTGAGCCAGAAGACACTGGCAGCCCTGGAGGTGCAGAACTGGGCTCAGGTGGCAGCAATACCGACGCGAGAGTGGCAACGGTTGCCAGGCATGGGCAAAGAAAAAACCAGCCAGGTATTACACTGGCTGGCCGAGCCACAGATTATTGCGCTCGCACAGTGGCTAGCTGAGGAAAATGTGGCTGCTTTTAAATCTCAGTGAGCGCTGTGTTTATAGTGAAAGACGGGCAGACCCAGCTTCAGGCGCAACGCCAGCATGCGCATCGTGAAACCAAACAGCAGCGTGGCAATAACCACAACATCATGGCTGCTGACGTAGTGCTGCAAAGCAATATAGAGCACCGCCGAGGCAAATGAGACACCGGCATACAGCTCTTTCTGGAAGACCAGCGGGATACGCTTACAGAACATATCGCGCAGGACGCCCCCAAATACGCCAGTGACAACCGCAGCAATGGAGGCGATTACCGGGCCTTCGCCCATATCCAGAGCAATCTGCGCGCCAATGATGGAGAACACCACCAGGCCAAGGGCATCCAGCACTAAAAACAGGCGACGCAGGTGAGGCATTACCGGCGCAACAATGGTCGTGACTACGGCCGCGATGGCGACGATCACCACATACTCCGGATGCTTCACCCACCCGAGCGGATAGTGGCCCAGCAGGATGTCACGCACTGAGCCGCCGCCCAATGCGGTGGCGGTCGCAATGATGATGACACCGAAGGTGTCCATTCTGCGGCGTCCGGCGGCAAGTGCTCCGGTCATCGCTTCGGCGGTGATACCAATTAAATAGAGAATATGTAGCAGCATGTTTGCCCCCGTCACTGATGGCGGGAGAGTAGCGATTTGTGCGACAGATCACGATTGAGATTTTTTAAGGCAAAGTGAATTTTATTAGTTTAACTAATCCATACACTCGCAAAACATGGGGACTGAATGATTTTTGAAGGCTGAAAAGGATTAGAAAAACTATCACGTTTATCGAATATTGAAGGAGAAATAACGATGACTATTTCCGCAGCACTCAAAGCACTGGCTAACGGCGTTAATCCAGAAACCGGTGAGTTTATCGCATCAGGCTCCATTGCCAATCAGCCTGATGCGATTCGCCTGCTGTTCTCGCTATCCGACGAGCTGGCAGAAGAGCCTGAAAAGCTGAAAAGGGGCAAGCTCACGGCACAGGAGCGTCAGCAGAGAAACATTGCGGAAGGACGGCCTGCGAAATCCAACTTCCCATGGACAGAAGAGGAAAAAATGCAGCTTGAAGCCGAATTTCAGGAAAATGTTTCACTGGATGAACTGAGCCTGAAGTTTGGACGATCGGAACGGGCGGTGGCGATACAGCTGGAGAAAAAGGGGTTGATTACTGCTGACGAATTTTTGGCACTGACGCTATAGATGAGGCCCGGAATACCGGGCCTCTGATGCTTACTCGATGTTCTGGATCTGCTCGCGCATCTGCTCGATCAGCACTTTCAGCTCGATGGCTGATGCGGTGACTTCGGCATTGATGGACTTAGAGGCCAACGTGTTCGATTCGCGGTTAAACTCCTGCATCATGAAGTCGAGGCGGCGGCCAACGGCTTCTTTCTTCTTCAGGATGTTCCACGTCTCTTTAACGTGGGCTTCGAGGCGGTCAAGCTCTTCAGCAACGTCGATGCGCTGAGCCATCATCACCAGCTCCTGCTCAAGACGGTTGTTCTCAAGCTGCACCTGCGCTTCTTCAAGTTTCGCCACCAGGCGTTCACGCTGCCACTGGAGGATTTCCGGCATATGCGCGCGGACTTTAACCACTTCTGCACTGACGCCGTCCAGACGCTGTTCGATAAGCGTTTTCAGCGCCTGACCTTCCGTTTCACGGGCGATGATGAAATCATCCAGCGCGCCATCCAGAGCGGAAAGAATTTCAGCGGTGATCGCATCGAGGTCTTGCTCCTGTGCGGCCATGACTCCAGGCCATCGCAGAATGTCCACCGGGTTAATTTCGCCTTCATCACTTTGCATTTTGACCCAATTGGCGGCATTGACCAACTGACGGGCCAGGCTCTCATTCAGGATAAGCTCGCCCTGAGCGCCCGGATCCTGTTCAAAACGCAGCGTGCATTCAACCTTGCCTCGCGTCAGGCGGGTGCGGATACGCTCACGTACTACTGGCTCGAGGCTGCGGAACTGTTCCGGCATGCGGAAGTAGGTTTCGAGATAACGCTGGTTTACCGAGCGCAGTTCCCACGCGGCACTGCCCCATGAGCCCTTGATTTCGCGACGGGCGTAGGCGGTCATACTGCGGATCATAGACGTTCCTGTTTTTAAAGGAGAGATGGGGGGATTATAGCTACCGGGGCTTTCTCATGATAGGAATAAGCGCGTTTAATCCGTATAATGCGCAGCCACATTCGTTTTAAGCCGGAGATTTCATCATGCGTCCAGCAGGCCGTAGCGCTCATCAGGTGCGTCCCGTAACCCTGACCCGTAACTACACCAAACACGCTGAAGGCTCTGTGCTGGTCGAATTCGGTGATACCAAAGTGCTCTGCACCGCCTCTATTGATGAAGGCGTGCCGCGTTTCCTGAAAGGTCAGGGCCAGGGCTGGATCACCGCCGAATATGGCATGCTGCCACGTGCGACCCACACTCGTAATGCCCGCGAAGCGGCAAAAGGCAAACAAGGTGGGCGTACTATGGAAATCCAACGCCTGATTGCGCGTGCGCTGCGTGCCGCGGTCGATTTGAAAGCCCTCGGCGAATTCACCATTACCCTCGACTGCGACGTTATTCAGGCCGACGGCGGTACCCGTACAGCGTCCATCACCGGCGCCTGCGTTGCACTTGCCGACGCGCTGAACAATCTCGTGGTTGCCGGTAAGCTGAAAACCAACCCGATGAAAGGGATGGTTGCGGCAGTTTCTGTCGGGGTCGTGAATGGCGAAGCGCTGTGCGATCTGGAATATGTGGAAGACTCTGCTGCCGACACGGACATGAACGTGGTGATGACCGAAGACGGTCGCATCATTGAAGTTCAGGGCACGGCAGAGGGCGAGCCATTTACCCATGAAGAACTTCTGACCCTGCTGGCGCTGGCCCGAGGGGGCATCGAATCCATTGTCGCGACGCAGAAAGCGGCGTTAGAGAATTGATATTAAGGGCGACGATGTCGCCCTTTTTTTTGTCCAAAGAAAAGCAAAACAGAAAAGTAAGATGAGGAGTAAGCCCATGAAATCCTGGCAGCGTCAGTTTATCGAGTTTGCGCTAAACAAGCAGGTACTGAAGTTCGGCGAATTCACGCTGAAATCCGGGCGCAAGAGCCCCTATTTCTTTAACGCCGGTCTGTTTAATACCGGGCGTGATTTAGCCCTGCTGGGCCGCTTCTACGCTGAGGCGTTGGTGGATTCAAAGATTGATTTCGATCTGCTCTTTGGCCCGGCTTACAAAGGCATTCCAATTGCTACCACGACCGCAGTGGCGCTGGCGGAACATCACGAACGCGACGTCCCCTACTGCTTTAATCGCAAAGAAGCGAAAACCCACGGTGAAGGCGGCAATCTGGTTGGCAGCGACCTCGAAGGCCGCGTGATGCTGGTAGATGATGTGATCACCGCAGGCACCGCGATTCGTGAATCGATGGAAATTATTCAGGCTAAAGGAGCCACACTGGCTGGCGTACTGATTTCACTGGATCGTCAGGAGCGTGGACGTGGCGAAATTTCTGCCATTCAGGAAGTGGAGCGTGACTACGGGTGCCAGGTGATTTCTATCATTACCCTGAAGGACCTGATCGCCTATCTGGAAGAAAAACCGGAAATGGCCGATCATCTGGCGGCGGTTCGCGCCTATCGCGAAGAGTTTGGCGTATAAAAGCAAAACCGGGCGCAGAGCCCGGTTCTTTTACTGCAGCTGAGCTGCCACTAACGGCCAGCGGGCGTCAAAATCGTCCGTCGGGCGATATTTGAACTCGCTGCGAACAAAGCGGGAAAGCATCCCTTCGCAAAACGCCAGCAGCTGACTTGCCAGCAGCGTTTCATCAATCGTGTAGCCTTCCCCTTCACGCATTTTCTTCTCGCGCAGCACCTGACGCAGCTGGGCCTCAATGCGCTCGAAAAGCTGATTGATGCGGCCCTGCAGCCTGTCCTGTTCGAACATCAGGGCATGGCCGGTGAGAATACGCGTAAGCCCTGGGTTGCGTTCGCCGAAACCGAGGACCAGCAGAACAATCAGACGCAGGCGTGCGCCGGTGTCTTTCTCATCTTTCAGAATCAGATTAATGCGAGTAATCAGGCTGTCTTCGATAAACTCGATCAGGCTGTCGAACATCCGGGTTTTGCTTGGAAAATGGCGATACAGCGCCGCTTCAGAAACACCAACGGACGCCGCCAGTTTTGCCGTAGTAATGCGTTGGCTACCGTCACTGGATTCAAGCATAAGTGCCAGAGATTGAAGTATTTCTTCGCGACGATTCCTTTTCGCGGTTTGTTTTTCTGCCATGTTTTCAAATACCCCTGAAATAAACACTCGTCAGGCACGCATCCACACAGCGACCGCAAACGGTCGTTTGCGGTGATGTTATTGCATTATTTCGCTGCAGGATGCGGCTTCAGGACGGCTTAGCTGCGCCCTGAATGGCCGAAGCCGCCTTCGCCACGATCGGTGGCGTCAAACTCTTCCACCAGGTTGAATTCTGCCTGAACGACAGGCACAAACACCATTTGGGCAATGCGTTCGCCCGGTTCAATGGTGAAGCTCTGCTGACCACGGTTCCAGACGGAAACCATCAGCTGACCCTGATAATCTGAATCGATAAGGCCCACCAGGTTACCGAGCACCACGCCATGCTTATGGCCAAGACCCGAGCGCGGCAGAATAACAGCGGCAAGAGACGAGTCGGCGATGTGGATAGCCAGACCGGTTGGCAGCAAGGTGGTTGCGCCTGGAGCCAGTTCCACGGCTTCATCAAGACAGGCACGCAGGTCAAGTCCGGCAGAGCCGGAGGTGGCGTAAGTCGGCAGCGGGAATTGCTCGCCAACGCGCGGGTCCAGAATCTTAACGTCGATTTTTTTCATCATAACGGGTCACGATCTCGTCCAGTAATTGTTGGCCCAGGAGTTCCTTTCGCGCAAGCGGTAAGACTTTATCTCCATCCTGCCAGAAAAGGTGTAAAGCGTTGTTATCGCTGTTAAATCCTTGATTTTTTTGCGACACATCGTTGGCACAAATCAGATCAAGGTTCTTGCGGGCTCGTTTTTGCTGCGCGTATTCTTCCACATTATTCGTTTCTGCGGCAAACCCTACGACAAAAGGACGAGCTGTTTTCAGCGCGGCAACCCCGGCGACGATATCCGGGTTCTTCACCATTTTTATCGTTAATTCATCGCCTTGCTTTTTGATTTTCTCATCCGCAATGGCGTCTGCACGATAATCCGCCACGGCGGCACAGCCAATAAAAATGTGCTGTTTTTTTGCATTTTCCTGGGCCGCTGCTTCCATTTCCAGCGCCGTTGTCACGTCAATTCGTTGAACGAATGGCGGTGTGGGCAGTGACACAGGGCCGCTAATCAGCGTGACGTTGGCCCCGCGCTGTGCGGCGGCGGCGGCAATCGCGAATCCCATTTTCCCGGAGCTGTGGTTGGTGATATAGCGCACCGGGTCCAGCGGCTCTCGGGTGGGGCCTGCGGTAATCATGATATTGAGATGTTGCAGATCTTTGACAGGCGAAAAATGCGCCGCTGCCATATCGACAATGACCAACGGATCGAGCATCCGGCCGGGGCCAATATCGCCACAGGCCTGGCTGCCGCTGTCCGGGCCCCAGAGCAGCAGGCCTCGAGAGGCAAGCGTGTTCAGATTATGCTGCGTGGCGGCGGCGCGGTACATCTGCTGATTCATTGCAGGAACGACGGCGACAGGCGAAGGCGTTGCCAGGCAAATAGTGGAGACTAAATCGTTGGCCATGCCTGCGGCTACGCGCGCAATGAGGTCGGCGGTGGCCGGAGCCAGAATGACCAGGTCAGCCCATTTTCCAAGCTCTATATGCCCCATAGCGGCTTCTGCAGCCGGATCCAGCAGGCTGTCGGAAACCGGGTAGCCGGAGACGGCCTGCAGGCTGAGTGGCGTAATGAAGGCTTTTGCTGCTTCAGTCATGGCGACGCGAACGTCCGCGCCCCTGTCGCGCAAACGGCGCACCAGTTCCGGCGTTTTATACGCCGCAATACCGCCGCTGACGCCGAGAACGATTTTTTTACCGGCCAGGCTCATCATGATGCTTTCCTGTGAAGGAGAGTGGAATCCGCCCATTTTATCACAAACCCTCAGTCGTCGTGCTGCAAAGGAAAATTCACTTTGCGAGGCGCTACGCAAGAGCCGCAAAGCCTGGTCGCCAGTGAAAAGGAGGGCATGACACAATGGCGCCGGACTGAAGGAGGAGAAGTATGGAGGCTATCGAATCAGTTTTGCCGCGGGAGAAGATGCAGGTCGACGGCATTGAAACGCTGTCTGATGTAGAGCTGCTGGCGCTGTTTCTGCGCACCGGCACGCGCCGGTTTAACGTACTTTCTTACGCAGAATACTTGCTTACTCACTTCGGTTCTCTGCACGGACTGCTCTCCGCACGCGAGACTGATTTACTGAAAATAGAAGGGATTGGCATCGCCAAATATGCCCAACTCAAAGGTATTGCCGAGCTGGCTCGTCGTTACTTTAACGTCCGCCTGATGATACTGGATAACCCGTTGAGCAGCCCGGATATCACCCGTGAGTTTCTGCAAAGCCAGCTGGCACACGAAGAACGCGAGATCTTTCTGGTGATCTTCCTCGACAACAAAAACCGTGTTCTGAAGCACTGCAGGCTGTTCAGCGGCACTTTGAGCCACGTGGAAGTGCATCCCCGCGAAATCGTCCGGGAAGCCATCAAGGTTAACGCCGCGGGGCTGATCCTCGCGCATAATCATCCTTCAGGAAGTGCGCAGCCTAGCAAAGCCGATAGAATCATCACGGAAAGAGTGATAAAGTGTTGCAACTTCATGGAGATAAGCGTCCTCGATCACTTAATTGTCGGTAAAGGAGAGATAGTTTCCTTCGCTGAACTCGGTTGGATTTAGCGATCCATCGGGATCTTTGTCTGTTCGGGACTTGAGCACACCGCGGAGTCAGCGTATACTACGCCACCTTTGAGAATCTCGGGTTTGGCATTTGGGCCTGGCTATACGAGTTCACTTAGAACCGTCAGACCGGGCTGTAGCAGCCTGACGAGGCGCCAATACCCTATACGAAGCTCGAGCTAATTTGATTTTTGGAGAATAGACATGTCCCGAGTCTGCCAAGTAACTGGCAAGCGTCCGGTGACCGGTAACAACCGTTCCCACGCACTGAACGCGACTAAGCGCCGTTTCCTGCCGAACCTGCACTCTCACCGTTTCTGGGTTGAGAGCGAGAAGCGCTTTGTCACCCTGCGTGTATCTGCTAAAGGTATGCGTGTTATTGATAAGAAAGGCATCGATACAGTTCTGGCTGAAATCCGTGCCCGTGGCGAAAAGTACTAAGTACTAAGAGGAATTAAATCATGGCTAAAGGTATTCGTGAGAAAATCAAGCTGGTTTCTTCTGCTGGTACTGGTCACTTCTACACCACCACGAAGAACAAGCGTACTAAGCCGGAAAAACTGGAACTGAAAAAGTTCGATC
Source organism: Enterobacter sp. CC120223-11 (assembly GCF_900215375.1). Classification (GTDB taxonomy): domain Bacteria; phylum Pseudomonadota; class Gammaproteobacteria; order Enterobacterales; family Enterobacteriaceae; genus Scandinavium. The sequence goes on from NZ_OBEF01000005.1 coordinate 179,268, forward strand.
CAGTTGTCCGTCAGCACGTTCTGTATAAAGAAGCTAAAATCAAATAATTTTAGTTTCGATGTCACGAAAAACCTCGCCTCGGCGGGGTTTTTTGTTTTCTGCGCGTCCCCATAATAGAAAGCATCCTGCAAAGTCATCGGAGACGTCATGCCTGAATTACCTGAGGTCGAAACCAGCCGCCGCGGTATAGAACCGCACCTGGTGGGCCAGACCATCCTGCACGCCATCATTCGCAACAGCCGTCTGCGCTGGCCCGTCTCCAGTGAGATCCACAGCCTCAGCGACAAGCCCGTGCTCAGCGTTCAACGCCGCGCCAAGTATCTGCTGCTGGAGCTGCCGGACGGCTGGATAATCATTCACCTGGGCATGTCGGGCAGCCTGCGTATCCTCCCGGAAGAGCGGCCTGCGGAAAAGCACGATCACGTCGACCTGGTGATGAGTAATGGCAAGGTGCTGCGCTATACCGATCCGCGTCGCTTTGGCGCATGGCTGTGGACCAAAGAGCTGGAAGGTCACAGCGTGCTGGCGCATCTCGGCCCAGAGCCGCTGAGCGAGGCGTTTAATGCGAGCTACTTCCGCGAGAAGTGTGCCAAAAAGAAAACGGCGATCAAGCCGTGGCTGATGGATAACAAACTGGTGGTTGGCGTGGGGAACATTTACGCCAGTGAGTCGCTTTTCGCCGCCGGTATTCACCCTGACAGGCTGGCGTCTTCGCTCTCGCAGGAGGAGTGTGAGCTGTTAGTTCGGGTCATTAAGGCGGTGCTGCTGCGCTCAATTGAGCAAGGCGGGACGACGCTGAAAGACTTCCTGCAAAGCGACGGCAAGCCGGGCTACTTTGCGCAGGAGTTGCAGGTTTATGGCCGAAAAGATGAGCCTTGCCGGGTCTGCGGTTCGCCGATTATTGCAACGAAACATGCGCAGCGGGCGACGTTTTACTGCCGCCACTGTCAGAAGTGATTATTTCAATTCGTGGGCCCGACGCCATCGGGCAATGAATCAAGGCTTCAGCTTGTCCATCAGCGCCTGATGGACAGCAGGCGGCAGGAAGTGCGCGACATCGCCATCGTGGCGCGCCACTTCTTTTACCAGCGATGAAGAGATAAACGACCACTCTTTCGAAGGCATCAGGAACACGCTTTCCAGTTCAGGCATCAGGTGGCGGTTCATGTGCGCCAGCTGCATTTCATACTCAAAATCCGCTACCGCACGCAGGCCGCGAATCAGAATATTGGCCTGCTGCGCACGGGCAAAGTTTGCCATCAGGTCGCTGAAGCCAACCACTTCAACGTTGGGCAGATGGGAAATGGCCTGCTGCGCCATCGCGACACGCTCGTTGAGGTCGAACATCGGTTTTTTGCTCGGGCTGGCGGCAATCGCCAGCAGCACTTTATCGAACATGGCGCTTGCGCGGGTGACAATATCAATATGGCCGTTGGTGATCGGATCAAAAGTGCCTGGGTAGATGGCTTTTGTGCTCATGACTCACGCCTTCTTGCTAAAGCCGCGGTTCAGTGCCCACAGCTCGGTGTACTTATTAAACGTATACTGCGCGTTGACCACCGCCAGCAGCCAGCCCTGTGCGCCATCCAGAAAGCCTGCGCGTAACACCAGCGTTTTGAGGAAAGCGCCGATCGTATGGCTGAATACGCCTGTCAGCGAGGTCTTCTTGCCTTTTTGATGACGTTCCTGCGCCCAGGCCGTGGCATAGGCCAGTTGTTTGCGCTGGAAGTCAGCGAAATCACGGCAGGTCAGATGTTCAAGGTCGCCTTTCAGTTCAACCACTTTGGCGCCCCGGCATTCCAGAGATTCATGTACCCGATTGGCGTTGTATTGCCATTTTTCGCGTTCGTACAGGCGTAATACCCTGTCCGGATACCAACCGCTGTGGCGCATAAAGCGCCCCAGGAAATAGTTGCGGCGGGCGATGCTGTATACAACGTCCGGCTCTGGAGCAGAAAGCACGGCACGTAATGCCTGTTCAAGTTCTGGCGTGACGCGTTCGTCGGTGTCGATCATCAGGACGTAATCGCCGGTGGCGAGCGCCTGTGCCCTTTGACGCTGGATGCCATAACCCTGCCAGTCGGTGTTCACATGCACTTTTACGCCGAGGCTTTTTGCAAGCTCCACGGTGCTATCGTCGCTTCCGGAATCCAGCAGGATAATCTCATCGGCCCACTGTACCGATGCCAGGCAGTCCGGCAGCAGTTCGGCGGCATTTTTGGCTATCATCACCACCGACAGACGAGTGTACATTAGTGGCTCCGCTGAGGCAGATAGGGTTGCAGTAACTTTAGCAGACGGGCCAGTGCGCCCTGATTCTGATGCAGCACCTCGACGGCATGGCGGCCGTACCACAGGCGATAATCTTCATCAGTGAGCAGCGTGGAGACTTCCTTCACCAGCGTGTCGGCATCGGTCACGGTAATCAGCCCGTCCGCCTGCTGCAGCCTGGCGCAGATGTCTTTAAAGTTGAACGTGTGCGGGCCCATCAGCACAGGAATAGCGTGCGCAGCGGGTTCCAGCGGATTGTGTCCACCTCGCTCGACAAGGCTGCCACCCACAAAGGCGAGATCGGCAATCCCGTACAGCAGCATCAGTTCACCCATCGTATCGCCGATGACGACCTGCGTCGCAGCGGCCGGAATGTCTCCCGTACTGCGCAGGCTGAAGGTCATGCCCGCTTTCTGCACCAGTTCACGCGCGGTGGAAAAACGTTCCGGATGACGTGGGACCAGGATCAGCAGCAGGTCGGGGAAGGTTTCCAGCAGCTTTTTGTGTGCATCGAGGATGATTTTCTCTTCGCCATCGTGGGTGCTGGTGGCGATCCACACCTGGCGACGAGGTGCCCATTGACGGCGCAGCGTTATCGCGCGTGCCGCCAGTTCAGGCGTCACGGAAATATCGAATTTGAGACTGCCGGTAATGGCGAGCTGGTTACGTTTCAGACCCAGCGAGAGGAAGCGGTTACCGTCCTCTTCATTCTGCGCGGCAATCAGCGTTATGCGGCTCAGCAGACGGCGCATAAGGTTACCGAGTTTGCCGTAGCCTTTTGCCGAGCGCTCAGACAGGCGCGCGTTAGCAATCACCAGCGGAATTTTACGCTTATGCAGCGCGGCAATCATGTTTGGCCACAGCTCCGTCTCCATCACGATAACCAGTTTAGGTCGCGTAGTGTTGAAGAAGCGGTTCATCGCGCCCGGTAAATCGTAAGGCAGATAAACGTGCTGGACGTCTTTACCGAAGGCGGACATAGCCCGCTCTGAACCGGTTGGCGTCATGGTGGTGACGGTGATCGGCAGGGACGGATAACGGTGGCGCAGCGCGCGCACCAGCGGGATAGCGGCCAGCGTTTCGCCAACAGAGACGGAATGCAGCAGTATGCCATCCGGCACTACCTTGTTTTTGCAAAAGCCATAGCGTTCGGCCCAGCGTTTGCGATAGGCCGGCGCCTTACGGCTGCGCAGCAGTAACCGCAGCCAGACCAGCGGCTGAATCAGGTAGAGCAAGGTGGTATACAGAAATTCCAAGCGAGTTATCCGTTTTTATCATTCGGCGGGCAAATTCTAAGCATTAAACCAGCTTAAAGCTATCCCTTTGGGCTTTCCGGCGTTCAATCGCTCAGATAACGTTTCAAACGGAAGTAGCGGCGGCCCAGACGCCAACGCAGGCGAGGGCTTTTTGCGCTCTTCCAGATGAGTTTCCAGATCCCACGATCGAAGAATTCACGCACGATCGTCGCCTTTTTACGCGGATCTTTCATGTTGTCGAAGGTATGAATGATCCCAAGTCCCTCTTTGGCTATCTGCCAGTGGCACGCGGCGATACCTTTAACCTCTTCAGGATAGCGCTGGTTAATGGCATCCAGCATCTCCAGGATTTTCATGTAGTGCCGGGCGGAGCGGATCAGTGTGTCATCGTTGTCGGGCATGTGCGAAACCGACGCGGAGTGAATGTAGTAATCGTAGAACTGCTCGCTGGTGTACTGCACGCGTTTGGCGGCCAGCAGCACTTCTGTCGTCCAGGGAATGTCCTGATGGCGCAGGCCCGGTTCGAAATGGAAGTGGTGCTGACGAATAAAGTCGTGGCGATACAGGTTCAGCCAGGTCACGTGCAGAAACTTGCGTGAATCCAGAGCCTGCTTCAGCCATGCCGGGCCGCTCAAAACGCCCGTGGATTGCAGCTTCTCCGGCGGGAAAATAGGGCGGGTGGGCTTTTTATCATTTTCCCAGACGTAGTTGCCGTTGCAGGTCACCACATCCAGCTGATTTTTCAGCGCCAGATCCAGCAGATGCTGATACATCCCCGGTTTGAAGAAATCATCAATGTCCGGGAAAGAGAGGTACTGGCCAGTAGCGACGGCCAGACCTGTATTACGGGCAACGGAAACGCCACCGTTTGCCTGGGTGATGATCTGCATTTGCGGCAGCTGTTCACGCCACCTCTCAGCGATCGTCATGGAGCTGTCGGTGGAACCATCATCAACAATGATAACTTCCATGCTCTCGATATTTTGTGCCACGAGGCAGGAGAAGAACTGATCTAAAAATTTTTCGCCGTTGTAGACGGCGACAACCACGCTAAGCAGTGGCGATGTCGGGTGTTGCATACAATACCTGATTACTGTTGAGAGCCCGCAAGCGCAATATATTGGCGGCAGATTGCCTCAATACCGTAGGCAGAAATGGTGGTGTGGTCGATGGCCAGTGGATGTTGCCAGACGTCCAGCATGGTTTTGGCCAGGCCATCATCGTTCATCTCACTCAGCCCGCGTGCCAGCTCACCCGTAAGAATTTCAGAAGGGCCGCCTGGACAGCGCGTACTGACGGCTGGCGTCTGACAAATAATCGCCTCGACCAGCACATTGCCGAACCCTTCACAGTCCGAGCTCAGCACCAGCTGCCGGGCATTTTTGATCCACGGATAGGGATTGGGGACAAAGTTACGGAACTGCGTTCTGTCGGCAATACTCAATGTTTTCGCCAGCGTTTTCAATTGCTCTATTTGCTTCTGGTTACCGTTTCCCATCATCACCAATTGGCATGGAATACCGCTTTTGGCGAAGGCACGCAGGAGACGGTCATGGCGTTTATGCTCATGGAAACGGCCGACATGAATGATGTACTCCTGACCTTCCAGTTCAAAAGGTTCAGCGGCAAGCTGCTGGATGTGAGCGATGTCAAAGGGGTTATGGATAACTGCGCCGCGCTTGAGGGTAATGCGCAGATTTTGGGTCAGGTCATGCAGCACGGCATTCGACACCGCCACAACCTGCGAATTTTCATAGACCCGGCGTATTTTCGTACGTTTGAGCCAGCGTGAAGGTGCACGGCGGTTACGCAGGTAAGAAAACGAGAACATGCCGTGAACGCAATACCAGATTTTATCGCGGCTGACAGCGCGAGTAAGCGCGACAATGCGGTCCGTTTTATGCAGGTGCGAGAAGACGATATCGAACTTCCCTTTTTCCTGCGCTTTAATAATGGCATCGTCCAGCAAGCGGGCGCGGCGAGACAGTTCGGTAAGCTTCCGCCAGGGCTTCTTGCAGGTGTCCTGAACAACCTGATAGTCGATACCTTCCGGAATGGCGTAGTCACACACTTTGCGCAGGGAGAACAGTGATACCTGATGACCCATTTCAACGAGCCCACGCGACAGCGTCAGCACCGTTTTTTCGGCGCCCCCGCCGGGTAAACCATCAATAACCATAAGAATGCGCATCATTAACCCAATAAAGTGTGATAAAGCGTAATGAGCTGGCTCGAGAGCCGCTCCGGCGTTGCATCCATGACTTTATGGCGGGCAGCCATGCCCATTTTGTTATCGTATTCCAGTGCCGGTATTGCCATCACGGCCTCTCTCAGGCGCGAGATATCCAGAGCATCGCAGACAAAACCGTTTGTGCCTTGCTCAATAAATTCTGCCCCACCGCAGGTGCGTGAGGTAATGACGGGCAATCCGCAGGCCATGGCTTCCAGAATGACATTCGGGAAGGGATCATACAATGTAGGCAGCAATAACCCGTCTGCCGCCTGATAGAAGGGCAGCGTCTCTTTTTGCATACCGCAAAAGCGAATGCGATCTTCGCAGCCAACTGAACGCGCCAGCGCCTGATACTGCTTTTCCGCTTTGTCCTGACCGACGACAATCAGATAGCGATCGGTGCCTGCAATGGCGTTTATCGCCGCCGCCAGCCCTTTACGTTCAAACCCTGAGCCCACAAAACAGAGCGCCACGGCATTAGCCGGAATCCCCAGCTGTTCACGCAGCGCCAGTTTTTGCATGCTATCTGCCGGAACGAAGCGGCTGGCGTCTATGGAATTATAAATCACATGAATTTTTTTGGGGTCGACGGCGAAATCTTCGATGATTTCTTGTTTCACCATTTCCGCGTTGCAGATCACGGCCTTGAGCTCGGGTGCCTCGTACATGGCTTTTTCCGCGTCCATCACGTAGCGATGATAACGGTCGAGCATCAGCATCTGGCCGCGCCAGCCCGGCAGGATCCGCTGGCGCTGCAGCAGCCAGCGGCGATGAACACCATCGCCTGCGCGATAGATATCGCAGCCCGGAATGCGCTCATGGCTCTGCACGATATCAAACTGCTCTGCCTGCCAGAGCTTACGCGCCGCATCAGCAAAGCCACGTTCACGGCTGATTCGACCCCATTTCTGCGGGTCGCAGATGTGAATATGCCAGTCGTCCTGCTTTTCGCCTTGCCACTGGCGGGTGATAACGTTGAGTTCTAAATTCTGATTGCTGAGCGCGCTTAATGCGCGGGAGACAAAACGTTCGGCACCGCCGTCAGGGCGATATTTTTGGCGAACAATCGCGAGGCGATGTTTTTTCATGACAGGCAATTCCTTGCTGCTGCCACGACGCGTTCAACCGGAATGGCATTGAGATAACGTTCCTGGGTATTCGTGTCTACCGCATCTGGATCTGGCAGCGGGCCATATTCGCCTGCCCAGATGACCTCGCCGTTTACCTGCCACGGGCTCCAGAACGTGAGTTTTGAAGGGCCAAACAGCGCCACGCACGGCGTCTGCAAGGCCGCAGCCATATGCATAGGCACCGAGTCCACGCCAATAAAGAGCGACGCGTGGCCAATGAGCGCGCCTAGCTGACGAAGCGTTAACTGCCCGGCTAATGACACCACGCGCTCCTGAGGGCAGGCGGCAAGGATGGTGTCGATCATGGCTAATTCTTTTTTGTCCGGGCCGGAGGTGAGCACAACCGTGTGGCCATCCTGCTGAAGTGCCGTGATGGTTTGCGCCATCTTGCCTTCATCCCAGCACTTGAAGAACCAGCGAGAGGTGGGCTGCACAACGATAAACTTTTCAGTCACACCTTTTTCAGCCAGCTTGTTGGAGACGGTTTGCCAGTCTTCAGGAAGAAAACCCATGGTGACCGAACTGACCGGCGGGATGTCCAGCGGAGTCAGAACAGAGAGATTCTGCTCAACGGTATGCATCTGCTGATGAGCGTCGACAGAGGCAAGCGCCGTGTGGCAATGATTCCAGAACCAGCCGCGACGCTTATTAAAATCAAACCCGATGCGTACCGGCGCGCCGGTAAAGCGGGTGATGAGGGCACTTCGCCACTGGTCGGCCAGGTTGATAACCAGCTGATAACGCCGCTCGCGCAACGTCGTCAGCAGCTGCCACTCTTTTTGCAGGTGTCCACGCGTCCCCAGTTTTTTCCAGCTGCGGTCGATGCCATAGATCTGATGAATGTCAGGATGTGCGGCCAGCATATCCCGGGTTTCCTCATACAGCAGCACATCGATTTGCGCATCGGGCCAGCGCTGACGCAGAGAGTGGATCACCGGGGTAGTGAGAAGCATGTCGCCGTGATGACGTAATTTAATCAAAAGAATGCGTAAATCGGGCGCGTTAAGTGAGTTATTCATCATCATCTTATTGGGATCATATTGCCTGCAATTCTAATAGACATAGTGAGGACTTGCATCCTTTCTCGGCAATGTCAGCTTTTTCCTGGCAGCTGTTTACTCGGCGAGAGGAGAGTGCGTAACATAGCGCTAACCCTCTTTGACAATGTGATCGCTATGACGAAACCCGCTTTTATCATCACCATCGATACTGAAGGCGATAACCTTTGGCAAAACCATCGGGAGATTAAAACAGAAAACGCCCGATACCTGCCTCGCTTCCAGTCACTGTGTGAAAAATATGGTTTCAAGCCAGTCTGGTTGACGAACTATGAGATGGCGGTCGATCCGGTTTATATCGATTTTGCCAAAGACGTGATCGCCCGCGGTCAGGGGGAAGTCGGCATGCACCTGCATGCCTGGAACAGCCCGCCGGAGCATGATTTGACCGGTGATGACTGGCGCTGGCAGCCCTACCTGATTGAATATCCCGATACGGTTCTGCGCGAAAAAGTGCTGTTTATGACCGAGCTGCTCGAGAACACCTTCCAGACGAAGATGCTCAGCCACCGCGCCGGACGTTGGGCGTTCGACAGCCGTTATGCCAGACTGCTTGTCGAACTTGGCTATCACGTCGATTGTTCCGTGACGCCCCGCGTAAACTGGCGTAACGCAAAAGGGGCTCCACAGGGAACAGGCGGCACCGATTATCAATCCTTCCCGGATAGCGCCTATTTTATGGATATGGACGCTATCCATAAGCCAGGAAACAGCCCGCTGCTGGAAGTGCCGATGAGTATCCAGTACAAACATCCCGGTTGGCTGAATAGCGTGAAGCAAGGCTACGATCGTCTGCGTGGCAAATATCGCTCTCCTTCGGTCAACTGGCTGCGCCCGGCGGGCGGTAATGCGGATGAGATGATCAATGTGGCGGAAAAATGCCTGGCTCAGGGCAACGACTACGTTGAATTTATGCTGCACTCATCGGAGTTTATGCCCGGCGGCAGCCCTACGTTTAAAGACGAAGCGGCAATCGAAGGTCTGTATCAGGATCTGGAGAAGCTCTTTGCCTGGCTTGCACCGCGAACCCAGGGAATGACTTTGGCAGAGTTTTATCAGATGAAAAAAAACGCCGGTTGACCGGCGTTTTTTTTGTATTACTTGGTCACCTTTGATACAGGCGTGCTCATCACAATTATTAGTGGTAGCCAGAAAAGAACCCAATACTCACGTGGGTTGCTAATAATGAACATGCCTTGTGTTGTATAGAACACTAGCGCAAACAACCAAATGGCGACTTCTGCTTTTTGGTTCAGCGCAAAATGCTGTTTGCAACGCCACAGAGCAAGCCCAATGACAAACACAAATAATATAAATCCAACTGCCCCACCTTTAAGTAAAGCTGCAAAATACAGGCTGTGTGTGGTGGTGATATGCTGGCCTATACTATTGACGAACTTCAGTTCTTTCTCAAACCCCCATCCGAAAATAGGTTTTTGCATTGCCACATCCCAGGCGTGCTGCCAGATGCCGAATCGTACAAAGCTTTGTTGATAGGATGAGTCAATGCGAGAGATAAAGGTATCGAGGAATCCACTGGCGTAAAGTAAACCCGCAGCCGCAATAATGAGTAATGAAATTGCAGCTAATGATTTGACATTCCATTTTGGGCGCAAAAGAGCAGTCACTGCGCTTGCGACTATAAGTGCCATTAACGGCCCGCGACTCTGAGTGAGTATCAGACAGAGCAGTAAAAGTGGGATGGGGGCCAGGAACCACAAAGATCTGAATTCACGCATTAGCAGTACGCTGAAAAGAATCCCTAATGCCATATACCCGCCTAGATCGATGACATTGTCAGGCGACCAGGGAAAACCATCCCGCAAACGTGAATGGAAGATATGGCTCTTATCAACCAGGGCTAGTGTGAGCACTGCCAGGATAATGGTGCCGAGCCATGCTGCCGTGATGACGTATTTTTTGTAGCCCGCGAGTTCAGCCTGCCGGTACAACGCCATTAATATCAGTAAATAAAATGAGTGAGTTAGCGATGAGCTCAGGTGAGATGGAGTGGACCACAAATTGGAGAGCGAATAATACACGGCAAATACCGCAACGCTTATTAGCGCGTACAGGTATGATTTATCCTGGAAAAACTGGCGGCGAGCACTGGAAGAAAAAATGAGTGTCAGCAGGAATAACGATAATGCGAGATGAAACGAGATGTTAACCCGGGAGACGCCACAAAATATCGTACTCATCAGGATGAAGAAAACAAAGAAAGATAAATAGATGTTTTTCATTCTAACCAATGACATCATTAAAAACCTTGTTTGGGAAAAGTACTTTCGGGTACGGAGCTTAACGGCGAAAGATTAATCACTGAGATTCCTTTCATTGCCAACACTTCGCTTGCTAATTGTAAAGCCGGGAAAACTAATTCATTAAGTTTGTCATGCAGATACGAAGGGCGCTTACTGGATTCATTTTCATAAAATCGGGGTGCGGATAAATTATTTAAATCCAGTCCAGCAATATAAATTTTTGCGAAACCCAAATGTGCAATGACCTGGAGTGCCCAATAAACGACGGTGCCTGCATCAAACACACCTTTGCAAATATCAGTGCTGAAAGCAATCTCAGGATATTTATGCGAGAAGACAATATTTTCTCTGGCAGAAAAATGATGTTCGATTTGGTTTTTCTTTACCGATGGCTTATACGTTTCATAACAAATATCTTCTATTATAGCTAGCTTACAATGAATGTTCTCATAACCTAATGCATCTATTAGCTTGATGATGCCCATGACCGTTGTGAAGAGTGTAATGCCTTGAGAAGAGCAGATTTCTTTGATTATCTGGGCGTGATGATCGATAAATGTCATATCAACGATAAAATAGAGTTTAAACTTAAGGGTGTCCTTGAGTTTCCATGCTCCATTTACACCCGCTATCGTGATGTTATCAGGTCGCTGGCTAAAGTCGATTTCGCGCACTGAAGGCCCGGTTGCCGTTAATAACAGGCTGCCCGAAAATTGATTTTGCATGTCGGATAGACGAGCCAGAGAAACGGACTGGTGACGATATTTTAAATCCGTGATCTCACCCGATTCAGCGCGACGGATTTTAACAAAGGGCCAAAGATTTTCGTTATGACGCATATTGCGCTTATGGGTATAACGGTAAATCTGTTTAGTCAGTGTGCCCATAATGACCCTGAATGTGATTCTTTTGATATATGTTTCGATGCAATGAATTGGTAGAGATTGGCCTCATCCTCGTCAGAAAGATGAAACAACTCTTCCCTAGGCTTATCAAAATAATATTTTGTCTCAAACACATACGAACAGATGTTCTCATCTTTACCGATCAGTAAGGTTTCCCCCAGCGGGCGCTGTTCGTAGTGGCAGCAGGGCCCAAACAGCAGGATCACCGGGACGTTAACCGCATCTGCGATGTAGACGTTGCCGGAATCGGAAGCAATGTAGCAATCCATTCTTGAGATAGCCCATGGCACGTCTTCGAGGGGGATTTGGCCAAGCAGGCTGATGATATTGCTTTGCTCACCGATGGCGCGATAGAGCTCATCGAGCCAGGATTGCTCATTTTCAGTGCCGAAAATGTAGAACTTGCAAGGCAGGTCAGCCAGGGTGTCGAAAATACGCTTCCAGATGGCCGGTGGAACCGTCTTTGCTTTGTTGCCTGCGGAAATGCTGAGGCCGATACGAATAACCCCCGGCGTATCCAGGGACTCAGGCCAGGCTTTTGGCTGATAGAGCGGGTGTGTGGCATGCTTCGGCGCATCCTGCCAGCTCAGCTTCCTGTCGGCGAGCTGCAGATAATTGGTGACGGACAGCGTTCGCTTCCCGTGTTCCACCACGCCATCCGCCGCCATATAGAAAATGCTGTGATACCAGCGACGGGTGTAGATGCTCAGGAACTGCTTATTTTTTGCATTGCAGACAGCGGCAAAGAACAGGTTGGTGCTGTTTGGCTGCAGCAAATACACGTTGTCGTAGCGATTCATTATCTGCCAGGCAAAGGCCAGCTTGGCCAACACATTGCGCTTCTTTTTGCCGATAAGGTAAATCGTCTCGATGGTGTCATCGCGGCTGGCCAGAGGCTCTACGGCGCGGCTTATCAGCACATCGCTTTTTTTCAGATGGCAGAGCAAGGGCGTGGCATTGACGAAATCGCCAATCTTCGCGGTCTGGATGACGAGGTTCTTACCGGTCTCTTTGCGAAACAGCTTTCCCAGCAGCTTTACCGGAAGAAAGAGAATGAACAGAAGCACATAGCTCATTGACTACGTTTCCTTGCCCGTAGGTTGCAGGTTGCTCTGTAAAGCGTTGAAAATCGCATCTGCCGTGATATCTCCCATCTTGCCCGTTGGGCTGACGTATTGTTGTTGGTTTTTGCCGTAACCGCCAATCAGCCCGGGATCGGTCGGGCCGAAAAGTGTGATGTTTGGGCGATCCAGCGCCGCGGTTAAATGGCTCAAGCCGGTGTCGACAGAGACAATGGCCTGCGCCCCGGCGAGCTTCGCGGCAACGTCTGCCAGCGTTAGCTTCGGCAAGACCTCGACATGACTGAGCCCGGCGGCAATGCGTTCCGCACGCTGGCGTTCATGTTCCGCGCCCCACGGCAGTTTAATCTGTAATCCGCTTTGTTGCATCAGTTCTACGAGGGCTCGCCAGTGGGATTCCGGCCAGTGTTTATCATCACGGGTTGTGGCGTGCAGGAATATGACATACGGAATGCCGTTGTGTTCCTGTAAATTCTGAAAATGCTGCGCGATGGCATAATCACCCTGCGTTTTCGGCTTCGGATAACCAAGGCTTTTGGCGAACAGTTCACGGGTGCGCTCGACGGCGTGCTGCTGCTTTTCTATGTGGTGACGTCGATTGTAGAACAGGCTCGCCAGCGGTTCACGGGCGCTGGACCAGTCCATACCGTGCTTAACGCCATGCGCCAGGCGCGTGACCAGCGCGGCGCTTTTCACCAGTCCTTGCGCGTCGATGATGGCATCATACTTTTGCGCCTGCACTTTCTGACGGAATGCCTGCCGCTCGGCTTTCACCGGCGCGGAAAACCAGGCTTTCCGCCAGCGACGGATCGCCACAGGAATGACATTCTCTACCGCAGAGTGCCAGGTCGGAATTTGCGCAAAACCTTCCTCGACTGCCCAGTCAAAACGAATGCCCGGAATGGCCTGGACGGCGTCGGTCAGCGCGGGCAATGTGTGGAGGACATCACCCATGGAGGAGGTTTTTACAATCAGCACTCGCATCCGTTACGCGTCCCCGGCCAGCAATAATTGGTTCAGCTCTTCCAGCACGCGGGCAGGCGTGATGTCGATCAGGCTCTGATGATAGCCCTCTTCACCGTCTCCTTTGCGCACTTTGTGGTAGCCGGTAATCAGGCGGATAACTTTAGCCTTGTTCGACAGCGGCGGAGTGAAGTCCGGGCTGCTTGGGCCATACAGCGCGACCAGCGGGCGGTTCAACGCCGCAGCAACGTGCATCAGACCTGAATCGTTGGTGACGACAGCTTTGCAGGCGGCAAGCAGAACCACCGCCTGTTCCAGCTGGGTTTCTCCGGCCAGGTTACGGCACCAGGCCTGCTGTTCCTGACTGAGCGCGGCCAGAATTTCATTTCCGGCATCGTGGTCTTTGGCAGAACCGAACAGCACGACCTGATAGCCTTCGTCGATCAACTGTTTCGCCAGCTCGGCATAGTGATAGTGCGGCCAGCGCTTCGCCGGGCCAAACTCAGCCCCGGGGCAAAAGCCTATCATCTGCCGCTCAGCGGAGAGGTTAAAGGTGGCACAGATCTGCGATTTTTCGCCTTCATTCACCTGAAGCTGCGGCCAGAGCAGCGGCTGCGGTAAATCTTTCGCCGAGCGCATCACGCCTTTATCGTAGGCCAGCGCCACATAGCGCTCAACCATCAGCGGCCAGGCGGCTTTGTCGAGCACGCGGGCATCGTTCAACAGGCCGTAGCGCATTTCGCCACGCCAGCCGGTACGCTGCGGGACGCCAGCAAAGAAGGGGACAAGGGCCGATTTGAACGAGTTGGGCAGGACATAGGCGCGGTCATAGCGTTTTTCGCGCAGGCTGTGCCCCAGCCGACGGCGTTCGCCAATTTCCAGCGCTCCGTGCCCGAGAGGCATTGAAATGGCCTCGTTGACTTCCGGCATGCGCGATAAAAGCGGACGGCACCACGCCGGTGCCATCACATCAATGATCGCCTGGGGATAGCGCGCCTTGAGCGTGCGATAGAGACTTTGCGACATCATCATGTCGCCCACCCATGACGGGCCAATCACCAGTATTTTCATTTTTTATCTTATGCGTCGCGGTTCAGCCAGTGCATGTACTCGGTGACGCCTTCGGCCACGGTTTTGAAAGGTTTATCATAGCCTGCCGCACGCAGGTTGGTGAGGTCAGCCTGAGTAAACGCCTGGTAGCGGCCTTTGAGTTTTTCCGGGAACGGAATGTACTCGATGCTGCCTTTCTGATGATACGCCAGAGTAGCATCCGCGACGGCCTGGAAGGATTCCGCGCGGCCAGTACCGAGATTGAAAATTCCGGATACGCCGTTTTCCCAGAACCACAGATTAACTGCCGCCACGTCACCGACATACACGAAGTCACGCTTGAAGCTGTCGCTGCCTTCAAACAGTTTCGGGCTTTCGCCATTGTTCAGCTGGGTGTTGAGGTGGAACGCCACGCTCGCCATGCTGCCTTTGTGGCCTTCGCGCGGACCGTAGACGTTGAAGTAGCGGAAGCCCACAACAGGGGAATCCACTTCCGGCAGGATCTGACGGACGTATTCGTCGAACAGGAACTTAGAGTAGCCGTAAACGTTAAGCGGCTTTTCATATTCGCGCGATTCGATGAAGTCAGAAGTGCGGCCACCGTAGGTTGCAGCGGAAGAGGCGTACAGGAACGGGATTTCGCGCTCCAGGCAGTAGTGCAGCAGCTCTTTGGAGTACTGATAGTTGTTATCCATCATGTACTTGCCATCCCACTCGGTGGTGGAAGAACAGGCGCCTTCGTGGAACACGGCTTCGATTTCACCCAACTCTTCTCCGGCCATAATCTGGATTAGGAAGTCTTCTTTATCCATATAGTCGGCGATGTTGAGGTCGACCAGGTTGACGAATTTGGTGCCATCTTTCAGGTTGTCCACCACCAGTATGTCAGTGATGCCTTTATCATTCAGTGCCTTAACGATGTTGCTGCCAATGAAGCCTGCGCCGCCGGTAACGATGATCATAACGATAACCTTTGAAATGTGAGTGACCGGGACTATCCCGGACGCTAATGGTTCTTATCATACCATCACTGTGCGGAGTCTTCACATTCACCGACAAGCCGCGTGGGTACACGTGATTTATGCTACAAAAATGCTTATCTGGCGAGGTGTCATCTCGTATACGTCATAAGCATTGGGTAATATGTTCCAAATTTTGCCGAATCTGGAGAGTTGCAATGCGTGGTGATTTTTACAAACAGTTAACCAGCGACCTGGAGACCGCCCGTGCGGAAGGGTTGTTTAAAGAGGAACGCATCATTACCTCCGCCCAGCAGGCGGATATCACCGTCGGCGACGGTAGCCAGGTCATCAACTTCTGCGCCAACAACTACCTGGGCCTGGCCAACCACCCGGAACTGATCGCGGCCGCGAAAGCTGGCATGGACAGCCACGGATTCGGCATGGCATCCGTCCGCTTCATTTGCGGCACTCAGGACAGCCATAAAGCGCTCGAGAAAAAACTCGCTGATTTCCTCGGTATGGAAGACGCCATTCTGTACTCCTCCTGCTTCGACGCCAACGGCGGCCTGTTTGAAACCCTGCTCGGCGCGGAAGACGCCATTATTTCCGATGCCCTGAACCACGCCTCCATCATTGACGGCGTCCGCCTGTGCAAAGCGAAGCGCTTCCGCTACGCCAACAACGACATGGCTGAACTGGAAGCGCGCCTGAAAGAAGCTCGCGAAGCCGGGGCGCGTCACGTGCTGATCGCCACTGACGGCGTGTTCTCCATGGACGGCGTCATTGCCAACCTGAAAGGCGTCTGCGACTTGGCAGACAAATACGATGCGCTGGTGATGGTCGATGATTCCCACGCGGTCGGCTTCGTGGGTGAAAACGGTCGTGGTTCGCATGAGTATTGTGACGTGATGGATCGGGTCGACATCATCACCGGCACGCTCGGCAAAGCGCTTGGTGGCGCATCCGGTGGCTATACCGCCGCGCGTAAAGAAGTTGTTGAGTGGCTGCGTCAGCGTTCACGCCCGTATCTGTTCTCTAACTCCCTGGCGCCGGCTATCGTTGGCGCCTCTATTAAAGTGCTGGAAATGGTCGAGTCCGGAGCCGAGCTGCGCGATCGTCTGTGGGCCAACGCCCGTCTGTTCCGTGAAAAAATGTCTGCGGCAGGATTCACCCTGGCCGGGGCCGATCACGCCATCATCCCTGTGATGTTGGGTGAAGCCACCGTCGCACAAGAGTTTGCCCGCGAGCTGCAAAAAGAAGGGATTTACGTCACCGGTTTCTTCTTCCCGGTGGTGCCAAAAGGTCAGGCGCGTATCCGCACCCAGATGTCTGCGGCGCATACCCCTGAGCAAATTGAACGTGCGGTGGACGCGTTTACCCGCATCGGTAAGCAACTGGGCGTCATTGCCTGAGGACGTGAGATGAAAGCATTATCGAAACTGAAGGCCGAAGAAGGCATCTGGATGAACGACGTGCCTGAACCGGAAGTCGGGCACAACGACCTGCTGATTAAGATTCGCAAAACCGCCATCTGCGGTACCGATGTCCATATCTACAACTGGGACGAGTGGTCGCAGAAAACCATTCCTGTGCCAATGGTTGTCGGCCATGAATACGTGGGCGAAGTGGTTGGCATTGGCCAGGAAGTGAAGGGCTTTAAAATTGGCGATCGCGTGTCTGGCGAAGGTCACATCACCTGCGGCCACTGCCGTAACTGCCGCGCGGGCCGCACGCATCTGTGCCGCAACACCACCGGCGTGGGCGTAAACCGTCCGGGCTGTTTCGCAGAATATCTGGTGCTGCCGGCGTTCAACGCCTTCAAAATCCCGGATAATATTTCTGACGATCTGGCCTCCATCTTCGATCCGTTCGGCAACGCGGTACACACGGCGCTCTCCTTCGATCTGGTCGGCGAAGACGTGCTGGTGTCCGGTGCAGGCCCGATTGGCATCATGGCGGCAGCCGTGGCAAAACACGTTGGCGCGCGCAATGTCGTCATCACCGACGTGAACGAATACCGTCTGAGCCTTGCACGTAAAATGGGCGTCACCCGCGCGGTGAACGTGGCGAATGAAAATCTGAAAGACGTGATGGCCGAGCTTGGCATGACCGAAGGCTTCGACGTGGGCCTGGAGATGTCCGGCGCGCCACCGGCGTTCCGCACCATGCTGGACACCATGAACCACGGCGGGCGCATCGCAATGCTGGGTATTCCGCCATCAGATATGTCCATCGACTGGACCAAAGTCATCTTCAAAGGGCTGTTCATCAAAGGCATCTATGGCCGCGAGATGTTCGAAACCTGGTACAAGATGGCGGCGCTGATTCAGTCCGGCCTGGATCTCTCGCCAATCATCACCCATCGCTTCGGCATCGATGACTTCCAGAAAGGCTTTGACGCCATGCGTTCAGGCCAGTCCGGGAAGGTTATCCTGAGCTGGGATTAAACCCCTCTACGTCATGTTGGGTCATTGTGTTG
Source organism: Enterobacter sp. CC120223-11 (assembly GCF_900215375.1). Taxonomy (GTDB): domain Bacteria; phylum Pseudomonadota; class Gammaproteobacteria; order Enterobacterales; family Enterobacteriaceae; genus Scandinavium. Next base: position 196,918 of record NZ_OBEF01000005.1, read on the forward strand.
GCCCAACATGATAACCACAATGTTTTAATACCTCACTGCTATCAGAATTTGGTTTGCGTTCTTTTTCACGAAGCAGATATACTCTGCCGAATGTTTTATTTATTACGATATTCTTCGGTTTTTTGGTCCAGAGGGTGTGATGAAACATTTCTTAAAAAAATTAAACAGGAAAAAGAACTACTTCTTAAAAAGCAAGAAGCTGGCTCTTAAATTACATTTAATTACTGCGTTGGCGGCCAGAAAAAAATCTGATAACAATTTAGAATATAAAGATAAACTTGATTACATTATTCTTCCATTTATAGGGAAGGGGATCGGTGATGCAATTGTTATAGGCAGCGTGGTAGAAACGCTCGCGAATCACGGCTACCGCGTTTTGATCATTTCAGATAAGCGCACTCATTTTGTTTTTGAACACAACAAGTATGTTGAAAAGCTATTTCTGTATGATAAAACAAATAGCCGGGAAATCATTGATGAGCTGAAGCGTTACCCGAAATCTGTCTTTGTAGATTCTCATGAAATTACAAAAGATAGCGTGGAAGCGTTTAAATTGATCAAGGATATAAAGCCGTTTAAAACAATTGGTTTTAATGATAAATATAAAATCTACGATCACGCGATTACTTCCTACGATATCTTAGGGCATGTGAGTAACCGATATGTTGCTTTGCTGTCATATCTTAACTTGCCCGAAGAAGCTTACGAGTATTCTGTAGCCATCCCTGAAAAGAACAAAGTAGAAGCCGCTGGATTTCTGTCTGGTTTAAAGGCGAAATATGTCGTTACGTTCACGCCTTATGGCAGCGTTCGCGAAAGATTTTTCTCTGAAAAACAGATTGTAGCCGTGCTGGACTATTTTAAAACTTGCAGTGATGTTCACGTGGTCATCATTGGTGAACAAAATAAAATAAAGCATATTCCTGACGACACCAACATCACCAAGAATCATCACGGTGAATTCTTTACTGCTGCTGAGCTTGTCAGATGCAGCGATCTGGTCGTGTCGCCGGACACCTCAATCGTACATCTTGCGCGTGCATTCAATAAAAGAATCGTTTGTGTCTATCCTTTCAAAATATTAAGTCATGGCGCGAATAATGCCGTTGCCTGGGGGCCAAACTATTCACGAGCCCGCCAGATTAAACTGGTCGAGAAGAACATTATGGATGCAGATATCAACGTTATCCTCAGCGCTATTGAAGAAGAAATCCAGGCTATCAGAGCATCCAATCAATAACTCAGATCCCGAAGATGAAGTTTATTCTTCGGGGCGTACCTGCTTCTGAAAGGGCGGGTATTATGACTCTACCCGCTCACTGTTCTCACACCACCCTGCCCGCTCAGGGCTTATCCCAGCCCTGCCACTGCAGCTGAAAATACTGCACCAGCGTGCTGTGAGTGATGCTGTCGCTTAACACATCGAAGAAACGGCTCGCATAAACTGGCTGCTGCGGCTGTTTCGGCTTGCAGAGCTTCACGCCGCGGAACGGATTACGTGGCGCTGTCGGCCGTACCGGGGCAGCATTGTTCGGCGTTGAGGTATCGACCTGCGGCTCGTTTAGCAGGCTGCTTGGGCGAACCAGGGTGATGTCGGGCGGCAGGTTGTACACCATCTGCTGAAGCACGCGCACCGTAGTCGGATGCGGATGCCCAATGGCAATGGCTGACCCGCTGCGTCTCGCAATCTGAATAGCACGATTAAACTGTGTGCGGATATCCGCTTCGTTCTGCGTGTCGTCGAGGAACACCTTGCGCTTAATCACCTTCACGTTTGTTCCGGCGGCGGCGCGCATCGACTGACTGTTGCCAATCGTCATGCTGTCGAGGAAGTAGAAATTGTAGTGACTCAGCGTCTGCATCACCTTCTGCATGCCGAACAGGCTGGAGGTCATGGCGCTGCCCATGTGGTTATTCAGCCCCACGGCGTAAGGCACTTTACTCACCGCTTCGCGAACGATGCGATCGATTTCATCGCTGCTCATCTCCGGGCGCAGGGTGTCTTTCTCCAGCGGCTGCTTGCTGAGCGGTGCCATCGGCAGGTGGATCAGCACTTCGTGGCCGCTATTGTGGGCTTTGGTCGCCATTTCTCTGGCGTGCGGCGCATTGGGCAGAACGGCGACGGAGATGGTGTTGGGCAGGGCCAGCACCTGGTTTTCCTGCTGAGGGCGATAGCCAAAATCGTCAATGACTATCGAGAGTTTTCCGGCGTGGGCCGGAGAGACCATCGCCAGAAGAGCGGCGACGGATAACGCTAACGGGCGAAATTGAAGCAAAACTTATCTTCCCAACCACGGCTGTGGATTGACCGCCTGACCCTGGCGGCGAATTTCGAAGTAGAGTGACGGTCGGCCCTGACCGCCACTGCTGCCCACAAGGGCAATCGGCTGGCCGGCGCGAACCTGAGTGCCGACGCTGACCAGCGCGCTCTGGTTGTATCCGTAAAGGCTCATGTCGCCTTTTCCGTGCTCCACCACCACGACCAGGCCGTAGCCCTGCAGCCAGTCGGCGAGGATCACGCGGCCATCGGCGATGGCTTTGACCTCAGTGCCTTCAGACGCACCGATAACCATCCCTTTCCAACGTAGTTCACCCTGAAGCTGTTCGCCATAGCGATGCAGCGTCGGGCCACGCACCGGCCAGTAAGCCTGGCCGCGAGGTGAGCCCAGGCCGCCGGTACGGGCCATCAGCGAGCGCTCACTTTCGGAAGGTTTGTAGGTGGTGCCTTTGCGGGAAGCATCCTGCTGGCGGTCGCGAACGGCCTGCGCCTCTTTGGCTTCTTTCTCAGCCCGCGCCCGGGCGGCTGCTTCTGCCTGCGCGATGCGGGAGCGCATGCGGGATTCGTTGGCGCGCAGCTCGGAAAGCTGCTGCTGGCCAGCCTGAATCGAGGACTCAAGCCCCGAGAGGGTTTTCTTACGTTCGTTGCGCGCCTGCTCCAGTTTGGCCTGCTGCGCTTTTTGTTCGTAGAGCAGCGTTTGCTGCTGGCTCTGTTTCTCTTCAAGCAGGGCTTTCTGCGAGGCGACTTCTTCGCTGGTTTGTTTCAGCTGGGAGATGGTTTCCTGGCGAGCCTGGTTCAGATAGCCAAAATAAGCCTGCAAACGCTGGCCGCGCTGGCTCTCTTCGCCGCTGAGAATGAGCTGAATACCGGTATGTTCACCCTGGCGGAATGCCGCATCCAGCTGAGCGGCAAGGTTGCGCTCCTGAGCCGCTTTTTGCTTAAGCAGTTTGGTGATGGAGGCATTCATCTCATCGACCTGCTTATTGAGGTCGGCAAGGGTGTTCTGGGTTTCGCGCAGCTTACGGGCGGCGGCGGCAATCGCCTCTTCCTGGGTTTTAAGCTGAGCGAGCAGGGCTGAGCGCTGCTGTTGCTGCTGGCGTACCGCCTTCTCTTTGCTGGCGATATCAGCCTGAATAGATTTCAGCTGGTCGCGGTCGTCGGCATGGGCAGACGTCGCGCACAGCAATACGCCAGCGCTGAGTGCGCTGGCGTAGCAAACGGATCGGACTGCCGTCGCGATCCAGGTCTTTGAAACAATCGCCTTTCCCCTCATGGGGAGGGATTATTCCACGATGAACAGCGGCTTGCCAGTCATCTCTTGCGGGATTTCCATGCCCATCAGGGTCAGCATGGTTGGGGCGATGTCGGAGAGCTTACCGCCGTCAACCGCTTTCACTGCTTTGCTACCAACGTAAATCAGCGGCACTGGCAGGTTGGTGTGCGCGGTGTGCGCCTGGCCGGTAGACGGGTCACGCATCTGCTCGGCGTTGCCGTGGTCTGCGGTGATCAGCAGCTGACCGCCAACGGATTCAACCGCTTTGCTGACTTCGTCAATGCAGTGGTCCAGCGCTTCAACCGCTTTCACTGCCGCTTCCATCACGCCGGTGTGGCCAACCATGTCGCCGTTCGGGTAGTTACAGATGATCGCGTCGAACTTGCCGCCTTTGATGGCACCAACCAGTTTCTCGGTCAGTTCTGCGGAGCTCATTTCTGGCTGCAGATCGTAGGTCGCCACTTTCGGGGAGTTGATCAGAATACGCTCTTCACCCGCGAAGTTCTCTTCGATGCCGCCGTTGAAGAAGAAGGTCACGTGAGCGTATTTTTCGGTTTCAGAGATACGCAGCTGCGTTTTGTCGTTCTTCGCCATCCACTCGCCGAAGGTGTTGGCGAGAGACGCTGGTGGGTAGGCGCAAGGTGCCTGGATATCGGCGGCATACTGCGTCAGCATGATGTAATCGAGGTTAACGACTTTTTTGCGTGCGAAGCCGTCGAAGTCTTTGTTTACGAACGCACGCGTGATTTCACGGGCGCGGTCGGCGCGGAAGTTCATGAAGATCAGCGCGTCGCCGTCTTCCATTGCCGCATCGGCCTGGCCTTCGGCACGGATAACGGTCGCTTTCACGAACTCGTCGTTTTCATCACGTGCGTAAGCGGCTTCCAGCGCTGCAACGGCAGAATCGAACTGGAATTCGCCTTTTGCCAGCGTCATCAGGTCATAGGCCTGTTCAACGCGGTCCCAGCGGTTGTCGCGGTCCATGGCGTAGTAACGACCGATGATAGAAGCGACGCGGCCTTTGCCCAGCGCGGCAAATTTCTCTTCGAAGGCTGCCAGGGAGGATTTCGCGCTGCGAGGTGGGGTGTCACGACCATCGAGGAAGGCGTGCAGATAGATTTTCTCTGCGCCGCGCTCTGCGGCCATTTCGACCATCGCCATGATGTGATCTTCGTGGCTGTGAACGCCACCGGCAGAGAGCAGGCCCATGATGTGCACCGCTTTGCCTGCGGCAACGGCTTTATCGACGGCACCGGCCAGCACGCTGTTTTCGAAGAAGGTGCGCTCTTTGATTTCAACGTCCAGGCGGGTCAGGTCCTGATACACGATACGGCCTGCGCCGAGGTTGACGTGGCCCACTTCAGAGTTACCCATCTGGCGGTCCGGCAGACCGACTTCCAGACCAGATGCGTCAATCAGGGTATGAGGGCGTTTTGCCCACAGGCCATCCATAACCGGCGTTTTCGCGCTGAAAATCGCGTTATCCTGCTGCTCTTCGCGATAGCCATAGCCATCCAGAATCACCAGTACCATCGGTTTTTTAGTATCAGACATTGCGACAACCTCATGCTCACAAGATAAAAAATTTGCGTAATTTTACTACAGCTGAATCGATAAATCTGCCTCAGAAGATCAAAGATCGGGCGCACCTGGCGGGGAGTTTGCTTATTTTTGGTTAAAATTTCGGGTACCAACCCGCAGAAATTGGATTAGCTTAGATTCGTCTTGCTGTAATTGCCACCACGCACAGGTATACTCCTTTCCTGTTTTTTTTAATCACTGAGTCGGGAGTTATCACCCCCCATGCAAGAAATTATGCAATTTGTTAGCCGCCATCCAATACTGAGTATCGCCTGGGTTGGCTTACTGGCTGCCGTACTGTTCACCACATTCAAAGGCCTGACCTCCAAAATCAAAGTGATCACCCGCGGTGAAGCCACGCGTCTTATCAACAAAGAAGAGGCGGTTGTGGTCGATCTGCGCCAGCGTGATGATTTCCGTAAAGGCCACATTGCCGGTTCCATTAACCTGCTGCCAACCGAAATCAAAGCAAATAACCTCGGTGAACTTGAAAAACATAAAGATATACCCATCATCGTTGTAGATGGTTCCGGTATGCAGGCTCAGGAGCCAGCCAACAACCTGAACAAAGCGGGCTTCGAGCGCGTTTTCGTTCTCAAAGAAGGTGTTGCGGGCTGGAGCGGTGAGAACCTGCCGCTGGTTCGCGGTAAGTAATTTTCTGAGGTAACGTCATGGCCAATATTGAGATCTACACCAAAGCAACCTGTCCGTTCTGTGTGCGCGCCAAAGCGCTGCTGAATCAGAAAGGCGTGAGTTTCCAGGAGTTACCCATTGACGGTAACGCCGCGAAGCGTGAAGAGATGATTGAACGTAGTGGCCGCACCACGGTGCCGCAAATTTTTATTGATGCACAGCACATTGGCGGCTGTGACGACTTGTATGCACTTGACGCACGTGGTGGACTCGATCCCCTGCTGAAATAATCCCTTTTAAGGACAAAAAAAGATGTCAGAACAAAACAACCCAGAAATGACTTTCCAGATCCAGCGCATCTACACCAAAGACGTTTCCTTTGAAGCGCCAAATGCGCCGCATGTTTTCCAGAAAGACTGGCAGCCAGAGGTTAAACTTGATCTGGATACCGCTTCTACCCAACTGGCAGAAGGCGTGTATGAAGTCGTACTGCGTGTGACCGTGACTGCGTCTCTGGGCGAAGAAACTGCGTTCCTGTGTGAAGTTCAGCAGGGCGGCATTTTCTCCATCGAAGGTATCGACGGAACTCAGATGGCACATTGCCTGGGTGCATACTGCCCGAACATCCTGTTCCCGTATGCGCGCGAGTGCATCACAAGCCTGGTTGGCCGCGGTACATTCCCACAGCTGAACCTTGCACCAGTGAACTTTGATGCGCTGTTTATGAACTATCTGCAGCAGCAGGCTGGCGAAGGTGCCGAACAACATCAGGATGCCTGATGAACGCACGTAAAGCTGCAATGACTGTGATCGGTGCCGGCTCGTACGGCACCGCTCTTGCCATCACCCTGGCAAGAAACGGCCACGATGTGGTGCTTTGGGGACATGACCCGAAACACCTCGCCGTGCTCCAGCAAGACCGCTGCAACGCGGCCTTCCTCCCTGATGTCCCTTTCCCTGACACACTGCACCTTGAAGCTGACCTCGCCACGGCGCTGGCCGCCAGCCGCGATATTCTGGTTGTGGTACCAAGCCATGTCTTTGGCGAAGTGCTGCGTCAGCTGAAACCGCTGCTGCGTCCGGATGCTCGTCTGGTCTGGGCAACCAAAGGGCTCGAGGCTGAAACCGGCCGTCTGTTACAGGATGTCGCCCGCGAAGCGCTCGGCGATGTCATTCCGCTGGCGGTGATTTCAGGCCCGACGTTCGCCAAAGAGCTGGCGGCAGGCATGCCAACGGCGATTGCGCTGGCGTCCACCGAGCCGCAGTTTGCCGAAGATCTGCAAAAGCTGCTGCACTGCGGCAAAAGCTTCCGCGTCTACAGCAACCCGGACTTTATCGGCGTGCAGCTTGGCGGTGCGGTGAAAAACGTTATCGCAATTGGCGCAGGCATGTCCGACGGTATTGGCTTTGGCGCGAATGCGCGCACGGCGCTGATCACCCGCGGCCTGGCTGAAATGTCCCGCCTGGGCGCAGCGTTAGGCGCCGATCCTGCCACCTTTATGGGTATGGCAGGACTTGGCGACCTGGTGCTGACCTGCACCGATAACCAGTCGCGCAACCGTCGTTTTGGCATGGCGCTCGGCCAGGGAAAAGACGTGCAAAGCGCGCAGGATGCGATTGGTCAGGTGGTCGAAGGCTACCGCAATACCAAAGAGGTTCGGGCACTTGCGCACCGTTTTGGTGTCGAAATGCCAATAACCGAGGAAATTTATCAGGTATTGTATTGCGGAAAGAATGCGCGCGAGGCAGCATTGACCTTATTAGGTCGTGCCAGCAAGGAAGAGCGCAGCCACCACTAGCCGCAGGGAATCGTCATCATCCCAATGACCCGGTCAGCGCAGAACTGACCGGTCATTTGCTTACCGCCTGGAGTTTGCAATGCCGTGTGAAGAACTGGACATCGTCTGGAACAATATCAAAGCCGAAGCCCGCGCGCTGGCTGACTGTGAGCCGATGCTTGCCAGTTTCTACCACGCCACGCTACTCAAACATGAAAACCTCGGCAGCGCGCTGAGCTACATGCTCGCCAATAAGCTCGCCTCATCCATCATGCCCGCCATCGCGATCCGTGAAGTGGTGGAAGAAGCCTACGCCGCCGACCCGGAAATGATCGCCTCTGCGGCCTGCGATATTCAGGCCGTGCGCACCCGCGACCCGGCGGTGGATAAATACTCCACGCCGCTGCTCTACCTTAAAGGTTTCCATGCGCTTCAGGCCTACCGCATCGGCCACTGGCTGTGGAATCAGGGGCGTCGGGCGTTGGCCATTTTCCTGCAAAACCAGGTCTCAGTGACGTTCCAGGTGGATATTCACCCGGCGGCGAAAATTGGCCGTGGGATCATGCTCGACCACGCCACTGGCATTGTGGTGGGCGAAACGGCCGTCATCGAAAATGACGTGTCCATCCTGCAATCCGTGACCCTCGGCGGGACAGGCAAAACCAGTGGCGATCGCCATCCAAAAATTCGTGAAGGGGTGATGATTGGCGCGGGAGCCAAAATTCTCGGCAACATCGAAGTGGGCCGCGGCGCGAAGATTGGCGCGGGCTCCGTGGTATTGCAGCCCGTTCCCCCGCACACCACCGCCGCAGGCGTTCCGGCGCGCATCGTCGGCAAGCCAGACAGCGACAAACCGGCGATGGACATGGATCAGCACTTCAACGGCATTCACCACACTTTTGAGTTTGGCGACGGCATCTGACTGATTGCCCGGCGACGCGCGTGCTTGCCGGGCCTGGACAAACGTCGAACCTGTAGGTCGGGTCAGGCGAAGCCGCCACCCGACAACGCCTTCAGCTGCGTAACACCGCGCCAGGATACCCCAGCTGGCGCCAGGCCTCATACACCACCACCGACACCGCGTTCGACAGGTTCATGCTGCGGCTGTCCGGCATCATCGGAATGCGAATTTTTTGTTCAGGCGGCAGCGCATCCAGAATCGTCGCAGGTAAGCCACGGGTTTCCGGGCCAAACATCAGATAATCTCCGGCCTGATAGCTGACCGCGCTGTGGGCAGGCGTACCTTTAGTCGTCAGAGCAAACAGACGCTGTGGCTTTTCAGCCTCAAAGAACGCATCGTAGCTGGCGTGGCGCTGAACGGCGGTGAACTCATGATAATCCAGCCCCGCGCGGCGCAGGCGCTTGTCGTCCCAGGTGAAGCCCATCGGCTCGATGATGTGCAGACGAAAGCCGGTGTTGGCGCACAGGCGAATGATGTTGCCGGTATTGGGTGGGATTTCAGGTTCGAATAAAACGATGTTAAGCATGCTGCCCCCTTAAATTGCGCGGGCAGAATAGCAGAATTTTTATTAACCCTCACCCGCGAGCCCTACGCGCCGCCGAGGCCAGGCCATCAATCCACTCCTGATGACCGTTAATCATCGGGTTGGGCGTGGTGGCAGCCAGCTGCTGCGCAGGCACGCCCTTCTGGGATTCCTGGGTCAGAATGCGCACGCGGCCTCCTGCTAAATCCTCAAACAGCCAGGCGTGGATCACGTCGAGGCGCGATTCTGCATCACCTTCCACCCAGCCGTGCCAGGCGATTCTGGCGGCCTTTCCGTCTACAGGTGGCACGTATTCCGTCACCTGCGCCTCTACGGGGTAACCAAAGGTGGTGAAACGAAAGCGCGCGTTGGCGCTCAGCAGCGGGCCGCTGCCGTCATGGAAGCGAATATCTTCTGCGTTGCTGTAGTAGGTCGGCCAGAGGGCGGTGTCATTGAGCTGCGCCCAGATATCCTGCGCCGTCAGCCCGGCGACGATGATTTCATTGGAGGCAAAATTGTCGGTGGTGCCTGGCAGGTAGTCGGCTGGCCAGACGATGGCGCTTTGGGTGGTTGGCTGTGTCATTTTGAACCTCGTCAGTGAATAAGTTAACGAGGTTCAGTCTGCGCGGCGGGATGATATAAATCGAATGACGATTGCTGATAGCGATCATCATTCAGGGTGATATCAGTGCAGCCAGGTGACGCCGTCCTGCGGCATAAACAGCACGTTGTAGCGATGCTGAAAAGCGTTGAACTCCGCGACGTCAGGGTCCAGCTCGCGTAAAAAACTCAGCGCCAGGCGTATTTGCGCATCGGTAACGGGTGCGGCAAGGCGTGCTTTTTGCAGCTGCCGGTGCCAGAAAAGCAGGTTCGACTCGCTGGCATCCACCACGGCCACCTGCCAGATAAGCAAAATCTGCGCGGCGTTCTGCAAATGCGCTTCATTCGGGCGATGCAGATAGCTCAGGTACTCCTCGCCCATCTTTTTTCCCATCTGATCGATCATCGATTCGATGTGCATGGGCGTGATGTTCAGACGCTCGCTCAGGCGCTTAATCGCCCGCCGCGAATCCGAAGTCAGTACCCGAAATCCCACCACAAATACCACCACTAGCGTGGCTAACGTCAACCAGATCATGCGTCCTCTCAGCTTGCTTCTGCCCGCACATCATAATGGCATCCTAGATTAAGTCGACAGCCAGACATGCCATAATGTGATTTATCGCCAGAACGGATGCGCATCATGAATGCTGATATCAAAAGCCTCGATCTCAATCTATTACGCGCCCTTGATGCGCTGCTGGATGAACGCAGCGTTACGCGCGCCGCGGCCCGCCTGTCTCTCACCCAGCCAGCCGTCAGCGGAATGCTCACGCGCCTGCGTGACGCCTTTGACGACCCGCTGTTCGTTCGTGCGCCGCACGGTATGGTCCCCACGCTGCGGGCCCAGGCTTTAGCCGCGCCCATTAAGCAGGTGCTGGCGGATATCGACACGCTATTGCAGCCCGCGCGCTTTGACCCACTAACCGCGACAATGACGTGGACCATCGCCGCCACCGATTACGCGTTAAAAGCGGTGATTGTGCCTTTTATCGCGGCGCTGGAACAGCGTGCACCAGGCATTCGCGTGCGCGTTGTGGCGGTGGAAGCGGAAAAGCTGTTCGCCCAGGCCGAAAGCGGCGATATCGATGTGGCCCTGCTGACGCCGCACTCCACCCCGGGCGAGCTGCACGGTCGGGCGCTGTATGAGGAGGAGTTTGTTTGCCTGCTGCGAAATGCTCACCCGGACGCCCACGAACCGCTGTCGCTCGACCGCTTCTGCGCCCTTGAGCACGTGCTGGTCTCCTGGCAAGGCGACAGCTTTCGCGGCATTACCGACGATGCATTAGCGGCTATCGGGCGGGAACGGCGGGTGGGTTTGTCCGTCAGCAGCTTCCTCGTGGTGCCGGAAGTGCTGGCGGTGAGCGAGATGATTGCCGTGGTGCCGCGCCGTCTGGCCAGCGCCACGGAAGGGTTTTCGCTGCTTGCACCGCCGCTGCCGATTCCGGGCTTCACCAAGAGCATGGCCTGGCATGAACGCAGCCACCGCGACCCGGCACACCAGTGGCTGCGTGCGCTTTTACTGGAAACCAGTCAGCGCTGATTACTCAAAAAATAGCCCCAGCTTGTTGAACACGCCCGGGTCGCTCTGATGGCGCATCACCTCGGTGACGTCTTCCAGCTTGTCGATTTGGCTAATCATCTGTTCAAGGCGCTGGTCGTTGTTCACCAGAAGCCAGATGCGGCTTTTATCGCTGTTCTGAATCGGCAGGCACAAAATGCCTTCCACGTTGAACGCGCGGCGGGCAAAGAGGCCGCACACGTGGGTCATTACGCCCGGATGGTTGCGCACGGTGAGTTCGAGAATGACGTTGTCATGAATTGCGTTCTGCATGGCTTATTCCCCCACCATTTCAGTATTTGCTGCACCCGGCGGCACCATCGGCCAGACTTTTTGTTCAGGGTCGATGCGCACGTGGATCAGCGCCGGGCCCGGACGAGAGATAATTTCCTGCAACGCAGCCTGCGGGTCTTCCGCTGCATTCAGGTCACAGGTTTGCAGGCCAAAGCCCTGGGCAATCTGCATAAAGTTAATCATGCCCGGATAGGTCGCCGCGAACACGCCCTGCTTATAGAACAGGCTTTGCTGCTGATGCACCAGTCCCAGCGCCTCGTTGTTCATCAGGATAATTTTCACGTCGAGCTGATTTTCTGCCGCCGTCGCCATCTCCTGAATGTTCATCATCAGGCTGCCGTCGCCGGAGAAGCACAGCACTTTGCGGTGCGGATTCGCCAGCGCAGCGCCCACCGCCGCAGGCAGGCCAAAGCCCATGGTGCCGAGGCCGCCGGAGGTCAGCCACTGGCGAGGACGATTCAGCGGATAAGCCTGCGCCGTCCACATCTGATGCTGGCCCACGTCGGTGGTGACAATGGCTTCGTCATCCACGCAGGCCGCAACGGCGTTAATCAGGCCGTAGTGCGTCAGCGGATCGCCCGCCTGCGGAATGGCCGACGGAAACTCCTGCTGCAAATCGCTCACCAGCTGACGCCACTCGGCGCGCGGCTGCGCTTCAATCAGCGGCATTAACTGGTCCAGCACTTCACCGACGTCGGCCTGAATCGCCACGTGCGGCTGCTTGATTTTGCCGAGCTCTGCGCGGTCGATATCGACGTGAATGATTTTGGCATTCGGGCAGAACTGCTCGGTTTTGCCAATCGCCCGGTCATCAAAACGAGCACCTAAAACAATCAGCAAATCAGACTCTTGCAGGATGTAGTTGGTGCTGCGCGCGCCGTGCATTCCGAGCATACCCAGCGACAGCGGGTGCGCTTTCGGCAGCATGCCCAGCGCCATCAGCGTCATGGTGGTCGGCAGGTTTGCTTTTTCCGCAAGCTTGCGGATCTGTTCTGGCACGTTGATCACTCCGCCGCCCAGGTACAACACCGGGCGTTTGGCGGCGTTAATCATCACCGCGGCATCGCGCACGTCGGAGAGGTTGAACACCGGCGCGGGCGCTTTGCAGCCCGGCATCGGCAGATCGTCGATGTCGATTTCCGCAGTCTGAACATCCTTCGGAATATCCACCCACACCGGGCCCGGACGGCCGGACTGCGCGATGCGAAACGCGTCGCTGATGACCTGCGGCAGCTCGGTGATGTCGCGCACTAAATAGTTGTGTTTGGTGATAGGGATGGAGATGCCGTAGGTGTCCACTTCCTGGAATGCATCGGTGCCAATCATCGAGGCAGGAACCTGGCCGGTGATGCACACCAGCGGAATGGAGTCGAGACGCGCGTCGGCGATGGCGGTGACGAGGTTTGTCGCACCCGGCCCGCTACAGGCCATGCACACAGCAGGTTTGCCCTGGGTACGCGCCATGCCCTGCGCGATAAATCCTGCGCCCTGTTCGTGGCGGGCCAGTACGTGGCGGATCTGCTTGCTCTGGCTGAGCGCGTCGTACAGCGGCAAAACGGTGCCGCCTGGGATACCTGCCACCGTGGTAATGCCCTGACGCTCCAGCAGGTGGACGATCAGCTGTGCGCCGGTAAAACGCTTAGCCCGTGACGTCGTCTGCGTTGACGCCGCCGGTGATGACATTGTGCCCGAAGTTGCCATGCTCCAGTCCTTCTTATTCTGGGCCGACTTTCCGGGGGGCTTTAAGCGAAAAACCCCGCCGGTTTGCGCCGGCGGGGTTTTGGAATCGTGTGTTCCGGACCCTACGGCGCATTGCCGACGACGACCACCACACGCACGACGACCACTGCGGCGGATTGCGCAGTTGGTAGTAGGTTCAGTGCGTTGAGGGTAGCGTTCATTAGGGACCATGAAGTTGTGTTGTTGACCGGATTCATACAAGCACAGCTTTGTACACGTCGGCAAGGGCTTTATCACGGCTCGTGATATTTTGCGCGACCGATCACATTTCGATGCAAAACCTCAGAAAACAAAAAACCCCGCCGGAGCGAGGTTTCGTCAGTGGTCAGCGGGTGGTAGCCGCAAAGCACACTCTGTTACGTCAACCGCAAAAGTATACGCGATCGGCGGCGATCGTGCAATTTCAGCCACAGTTTGCCGCAGGGCAATGCACGGGACAGCTGGCGGATTTTCCTCACAAAACAACTGTTCATACATACAGTATTTATCTATACTGAAGCTGTTCGCAGTGAGCCATTTGGGGGCCGCATGTTTACCGGCGCGCAATAAGTCCTGGCTGAAACGGGTGGTGCCGTCAGCGCCTTAACCCCCGGGAGAGCACACTGTGTTACGTCAACAACACGGCTGATGACAGGCAGCGGAGAGGTAAGTCAGTCGGCAGTTCTCCTTTAACTACGGGAGAAACGTATGGGTGGAGTGGAACTGGCACTGTTAGTCCTGAAACTCATGGTTGCGTTGCTGCAACTGCTTGATGCAGTCCTGAAAACCTTCCGGTGATCGGGTTCAGGCCGTACCAAAGAGGGGCGGGCAACCGCCCCTCTTTTACAAAATGCTGGCAACAATAGTTGCCGACTGTCGTTTACAAAACCTGCCTGAATCCTCTGATTCAATCCGCCCCTCATGGTTGTTCTGTCATTTTACTGTGGTAGATTTCTCCCAAATTTCAGGGATGTGCCAGTCACATATTCTTCTTTTTTAATAATTCACAAAGTATTCATCGAATGAAAAGGCATAAGAACGTCAGTCTACTGTTGATGCTGGTGCTGCTGGTCGCCGTCGGGCAGATGGCGCAAACCATTTATATTCCAGCCATTGCCGACATGGCGCGTGAGCTGAACGTGCGGGAAGGCGCGGTGCAGAGCGTCATGGCCGCCTACCTGCTGACTTATGGCGTTTCACAGCTTATCTACGGCCCGCTTTCTGACCGTGTGGGCCGCCGCCCGGTGATCCTGGTCGGTATGACGATCTTTATGCTGGCAACGGTTATCGCCATGACCACCCACAGCCTGATGGTTCTTATTGCCGCCAGTGCATTACAGGGCATGGGAACAGGCGTCGGCGGCGTGATGGCGCGTACGCTGCCGCGTGATTTATACGAAGGCACACAGCTGCGCCACGCCAACAGTTTGCTGAATATGGGGATTCTGGTCAGCCCGCTGTTAGCCCCGCTGATTGGCGGCCTGCTGGATACGGCCTGGAGCTGGCGCGCGTGCTACGGTTTTCTGCTGGTGCTGTGCATCGGCGTAACGTTCAGTATGGCTCGCTGGATGCCGGAAACGCGTCCGCAAAATGCGCCACCAACGCGGCTGTCCACCAGCTACAAAACGCTGTTCGGCAACGGCGCGTTTAACTGTTACCTGCTGATGTTGATTGGCGGCCTGGCGGGCATTGCGGTGTTTGAAGCCAGCTCCGGCGTGCTGTTAGGCGCGGGCCTCGGCTACAGCAGCCTGGTGGTGAGCATTCTGTTCATTCTGCCGATTCCGGCGGCGTTCTTCGGGGCATGGTTTGCCGGGCGACAAAACAAGCGCTTTGCCAGCCTGATGTGGCAGTCGGTGATTAGCTGCCTGCTGGCGGGGCTGATGATGTGGATCCCGGGCCTTTTCGGCGTGATGAACGTCTGGACGCTGCTGGTGCCCGCCGCGCTGTTCTTCTTCGGGGCCGGCATGCTGTTCCCGCTCGCCACCAGCGGCGCAATGGAGCCCTTTCCGTTCCTTGCGGGCACCGCGGGTGCGCTGGTTGGGGGTTTGCAGAATATCGGCTCCGGTGCGCTGGCCTGGCTTTCCGCCATGCTGCCGCAACACGGCCAGAGCAGCCTCGGCCTGCTGATGACGCTGATGGGGCTGTTGATCCTGCTGTGCTGGCTGCCGCTTGCCTCACGCTTTAATCAGCATCATCAGGCGGTGTAGCCCCGGCGGAGATTTATTTCAGCATCGCCATGATGTCCATCGGCGAACGGCGCTGGCGAATAAGATCCCGCATCACCCGCATATGGGGTGAGGTGTACTCAAAGAACTCGCGATACCCTTCACAGAGCGCACTTTTGCCACGGGTATCGCGATGCTTCGGGCAGTCGCCGTTGCAGAGCCGCAAAACGGCGCACGTCCGGCACTCCTGCGCCAACGAAACCTGCTTGTACTGCCCAAAAGCCGCAGCTTCAGCGCTATCGTTCATTTCTTTCAGCGTGGCGTGGTGAATATTCCCCAGCCGATAAGACGGATAAACGTAGCGATCGCACTGATACAGGTCGCCGTTACTTTCAAGGGCAAAGGCGTGGCCGCAGGTTTTACTGAGCGAGCACACCTGTGAGGCAAAGCCATTCCACACCCCGAGCGTAGAATCAAACAGCTGCACGAACACCCGACCGATATCTTCCCGCACCCACACGTCAAATACCCCGCACAGAAACTCGCCCCACGCCTTCGCCGACACGGAGTACTCTTCCGGCTGATGATGATCGTTCATCTCCAGCAGCGGAATAAATTGCAGATACGGCGTGCCCAGCCCGCGCAGATAGCGATACAAACTTTGCGGCTGCACGCTGTTGAGGCTGTTCACCACCACTAGCAGATTAAATTCAACGCCGTACTTCTTCAGACACTCAATCGCCCGCAGCACTTTGTGATGCGTCGGGTTGCCGCTGCGGCTGACGCGATGCGCATCGTGCAGTTCTGCCGGACCATCGAGAGAGATACCCACCAGCCAGTTATGCTCTTTGAAGAACTGATACCATTCGTCGTTCAGCAGTACGCCATTGGTCTGAAAGGCGTTGTAGATGCGCTTCTCCCCGGCGTAGCGCTGCTGAAGCGTCACGACGCGGCGGAAGAAATCGAGTCCGCAAAGGGTCGGTTCGCCGCCCTGCCAGGCAAACTGCACGTCATCGCCGGGCTGGGCGTCTATCTGCTGACGAATGAAGGCCTGAAGCGTGGCGTCACTCATCATTGGTTGTTGGGTTTTATCGAGGTAAAAACAGTAGCGACACTGCAGGTTACAACGCGAACTGGCCGGTTTGGCTATGGCGTGACATCCTGTCATTTCAGCCCCTTAGAAGAAAGTTACGAGTTGCTGTAAGTGGGTTATAGCAAACAATAAAGCCAGGGAGAGGACCGCGAGGGCGATCAAAAATTTATCACGCACCGCTCTGCTTTGAGAAAAATCCAGGTCTGTAACATTCATCAGGTTACGGCTGCGGGTGTAGTGCCAGAGAATAAAACTCACCACCATCAGCACCGCCACCGAGAGCCAGAAAGGCGTGCCTGAACGATGCCAGTTATGTTTGAGGGCCAGCGCCATCAGCGCGCCGTAGCCAAGCAGCGTGCGAAACCAGGCGAGCGACGTGCGCTCAGGCTGCAAGCCCGGGTCGCTTTCACGACGGGTACGGCGGCTATCAGGCATAGAACACCAGCCCCATCACCACCGCCGCCACGGCCACCAGCGCCCCACTGATAATCAGCAGGCCGCGCGTGTAGGGCAGATCCCCTTTCAGGCGCATCGCCCTTTCGTTATTCAGCCAGCGCAAATAGCCGTAAATGGCCAGCGCGCCAGCAAACAGGCACAGCAGCAGCGCCAGCAGTTCGCGAATCAACGGCGTGGCGAAATCCGGCGCCAGCTGATCGAGGCCGACACCAGCCGCCAGAAAGCCCAGCGCGGTGCGGATCCACGCCAGGAATGTGCGTTCGTTTGCCAACGAGAAGCGGTAGTCTGGCGCTTCGCCGAGGCGGGATAGCTTCATTGTTGCTCCTTTATCGTATTCTCCCTCTCCCTTTGGGAGAGGGCCGGGGAGAGGGGGAAATCGACTCAAAACTTCTGTTTCTTCTCTTCCACCTTAACACCCTCCGTGGGCAGGCCGGTATCGTCGCGTTAGCCCCCTCCGGGCGCGGGCGGAATGCCCCCATCCAGCGATCCGCATTCGCCTGAAGGATATTCTCGCCGGGCAAAATGTCGGGCTGATGAATCCCTGTCAGGTCATCACAGGCGTTCAAACGCAGATTTGGCCTCTCGCCGTCGGAACTTCTGAAGGGGGAATGATCCCCCTTAGGTAAGAACGCTATGCCCAGAACAGCACGGCCAGCAGCTGCGGCGTGATGATGCGCAGGAACATTACCAGCGGGTAGACCGTGGCATAAGAGAGCGCCGCCGCGCCGCTGGTGGCGTGCAGATTGTTGGCAAAGGCCAGCGCGGGTGGGTCAGTCATCGAGCCCGCGAGCATGCCGCAGATCGTCAGATAGTTCATTTTGGCGAGTATTCGCGCCAGGATACCCACCGTCAGCAGCGGCACGGCGGTGATGAAAATGCCATAGCCAATCCAGCTCAGGCCATCGCCTTCTGTCAGCGTCCGCACAAAATCACCGCCGGACTTGAGGCCCACCACCGCCAGGAACAGCACAATCCCCAGCTCGCGTAGCGCGAGGTTGGCGCTCGGTGGCATAAACCAGTACAGCTTGCCGATGCTGCCAATGCGCCCGAGGATCAGCGCCATAATCAGTGGCCCGCCTGCCAGGCCTAGCTTGAGCGCCACCGGGAAGCCTGGAATAAACAGCGGCACGGAGCCCAGCAGTACGCCCAGCCCGATACCGATAAACACCGGCAGCATCTGCACCTGCTGAAGTTTTTGCAGCACGTTACCGACTTCCGCCGCTACCGCATCAATGGACGCCGGACGCCCGACCAGGTTGAGGATATCGCCAAACTGCAGGCTGGCATTGCTGCTGGCCACCAGTTCGACACCCGCACGATTAAGCCGCGAGATCACGACGTCATAGCGCTGTTTAAAGTGCAGATCGCGGATTTTCTTGCCTAATACCTTCTCATTGGTGACCACAACGCGCTCTACCTTCAGATCCGTTCCGCGCGTGGAGAGCGACGTTTCCACCTCTTTGCCGATCACCAGCTGCGCGCTGTGCAGGTCAGCCTGAAGCCCGACCAGATGCAGCAAATCTCCGGACTGAATTACCGTTCCCGGCGAAGGCACCATCAGCATGTCGTCGCGCTTCAGACGCGAGCAGATGATTTTGTCGCTGTTAAGCACGGGGACGTCCTGAATCGCAAGATTGTGCAGATTTGGGTTTTCGACGCGAATGTTAATGGTGTGCAGATGGCTGTGTCCGTTCCCGGCCTGCGCATCAAACTGCTGCGCTTCTTTCTCAACGTTCACCCGGAAAAAGAGCCGCACCAGCCACATGGTCAACAGAATGCCGCAGATGCCGAACGGGTAGGCCATCGCGTAGCTCATGCCCATTTGATCGACCACGTCAGACGGCACGCCGAGGTCGCGCAGGATCTGCTGCCCGGCGCCGAGAGCAGGCGTATTAGTGACGGCCCCGGAGAATATCCCGAGCATGACAGGCAGAGGGATGGCGAAGAGCTTATGCAGCAGCGCGGTGACCACGCCACCCAGCACAACAATCAGAATGGCAAAGAGATTGAGCCGCAGGCCAGACACCCGCAAAGAGGCAAAGAACCCCGGCCCCACCTGAATCCCGATGGTGTAGACGAACAGGATCAGGCCGAACTCCTGAATAAAGTGCAGCATGGGGCTACTGAGCGTGACGCCCGCCTGTTCGACAAAATGGCCAACAATAATGCCGCCAAACAGCACCCCGCCGATGCCAAACCCGACGCCGCGAATTTTAATGTTACCAATCCACAGCCCCACAACCGCCACCAGCGCCAGAACGCTGACGGTTAATGCTATATCACTCATCGTCTTTTCCCTGTGAATAACATTACTGATAGAAGGGATTCTGGCAGAGCGGGACAGAAATGTATTGATCGCGGCGCACAAAAAAGCCCGGTGGTAAAAGCAAAACGGCCACTCGAAGGGTGACCGTTTTTAGTGTTTGCACCCTCTCTACGTGGGAGAGGGTACCAGGCCGCAGAGGCCTTAGCTATTCAACGCCGGACGTTCGCTGATGGCAATGCGCTGCGGAGCGATGGCGTCCGGGACATTGCGGGTTAAATCAATATGCAGCAGGCCGTTGGTGAAGGTCGCGCCTGAGACTTCCATATGCTCTGCAAGCGTGAAGCTCAGATTGAACGGCTGCGTCAGCAGGCCCTGATGCAGGAAAGCAGGGGCTTTTTCAGGCTGTACCGGCGTGCCTTTGACTGTCAGACGAGTCCCTTCCAGCTGCACGTCGAGCTCTTCCTGCCGGAAGCCTGCCAGCGCCAGCGTGATGCGGTAGTGGTTATCGTCGCTTTTTTCGATGTTGTACGGCGGGAAGCCCTGAGTTTCCGGGGTGTTCAGCATCGCGTTGGCCAGTTTATCAAAGCCGATCCACTGACGCAGCATGGGGGTTAAATCGTAGTTACGCATGGTATTTCTCCTTCAAAGAAGCGAGTTAAGCCAGCACGCTCCCTGACGGCGAGCATGTGGTGGTTTTTCGGGCGGCGCGGGCCGCCCAACAGAATTAGTTAATTTCGATGCGACGCGGTTTGTTCGCTTCCGGAACGACGCGCTGCAAATCGACGTACAGCAGGCCATTCACCAGGTTTGCACCTTTGACATGAATGTTTTCTGCCAGCTGGAATTTGCGCTCAAAATTGCGTTCGGCGATGCCCTGATAGAGATAGGTACGTTCTTTTTGTTCGTCAGGGTGCGAGCCTTTCACCACCAGCAGGTTATCCTGAGCTGTGATTTCCAGTTCGCTTTCGGCGAAACCGGCCACGGCGATGGCGATGCGGTAGTGGTTTTCGTCAACCAGTTCAACGTTATACGGAGGGTAGCCGCCGTTGCTTTGGCTCTGATTGTTTTCAAGCAGGTTGAACAGACGGTCGAAACCAATCGCGGAACGGTACAGCGGGGAGAGATCGAAGTTACGCATAATAATAAAGCTCCTGAAATCAGCGAGAATTTACTGACCTTCCACAATGGACAGGTCGTGAACCCGGAACACCCCTCAGGCATGTTCTTCAGTGGGTACATTCTTAAAATGGGATTTGCGGAACGATTATCAAGGGCAAAGGTCTTACTTTTTTTGCACTTTTGGTCACAGGGCATAGACTGAAGGACTGCACGGATGCCGAAAGTGCGACAGGTGCCACAGAGCACCGTATTCGGACTATTTATTTTTTCAGCGGGCCGTTATAACCCGATAGACAGGCACTCTGGGTGCCGACAACGATGATAGCGCATGATGAAAACGTTAATATTGAAAACCGTTTTATTCTCAGGGATGGTTCTGTTGGCAGGGTGTTCCAGCGTGATGTCTCACACCGGCGGCAAAGAGGGAACCTACCCCGGCACGCGCGCCAGTGCAGAGATGGTCGGGGACGATGACACCAACTGGGGCACGAAAACCCTCGTTCTGCTGGATTTACCCTTTACTGCCGTCGCCGATACGCTGCTGCTGCCGTGGGATTTTTTCCGCAAGGACAACTCGGTCCGCTCGCGCGTAGAGAAAAGCGAGCAGCAAACGCAGGCGATGAATGCCGTGATCCCACCTGCGGCGATGCCCGATCGCTGATTCAGACGCCCGTGTTCGTTATCCAGAGCTGACGATAACCGCCTGTCACCTGCATCCAGGCCACAAACTCCCCCGCCGGTGAGAACACGATGGCGTCGCCCGACGGCGGATTTTCATGATCGGCCGTCAAAAAGCGAATCTCCCCACTTTGCGCATCGCACAGCGCAATCCGGTTTTCCAGCACAAACCCCAGCCACTCTCCTGACGGATGCCAGTTGAAAGCGGACTGAATACCGCTGCTCTGCGTCAGCTGGCGCAGACCGCTACCGTCCGGCGCAATCAGCCAGAGCTGAACCACGCCCGCTTCATCGCGCATCAGAAATGCGATAGTGTCGCCTTGCGGATTGCAGCGAACCCAGTGACGCGGTGCGTTCACCAGCCCCGGAAATGCGCTATCGTGCGTATATGTCAGGCGACGCTGAACCACGCCCGCAGGCGGGGCGGGCATTGTGCTTTCGGTCCCACAAAGCGGCGCGTCGCCTGCCTGCTGCCAGCCTGATTTTTCTTTCGGTAAATCAACGATAAACAGCTCCGGGATTTTCTCCCCGCTCAGCGACAGCGTATCGCCGATAAACGCCAGCCGATCGTTACCCACCCAGCCTTCTTCGTAGGCGCGATTGATTTCATCGCTGCCGGGCTTCGGAGTAGGCGTGGCCTGGCTCACCAGCACGCACCAGTGGCTGCCCGCATAATTGCGTGGATGATCGCCCAATAGCGTGACGGGCCCGAATGGCGCTGCCACGCCGACATTACGCAAATCCAGCGTGGGGTCGAGTTCATGCAATACGTGATCGTTATAAGTGAAACTCACCGTTTCGCCGTTCGGGCTGTAGACATGAACATGGCTGCCGCCTCGCAGCGCACCAGGGGTAAACGGCGGGGTGATATCCATAGCATCAAGATTGCGGGTTTCGTTCCGCTGCGTCACCACGCCCCGGCGATGGTGAAAATCGTAGTGCCAGTCAGCATCCGGGTTTTCCGGGCCGTGAATAAAAACGTAGCGATTTTCATGCGGATGCACGGTAACGACGCCCACCTGTGCGCCGTCCGTCGCCTGGTAAATCACTTCAGTTTCACCGCTATAAACGTTAACTCGCTCGATGGTTTCACCGGTAAACGATGCGCCTGATGGACGCACGTCAAACGCCAGCCAATGGCCGTCCGCCGTCCAGGTTTGGGTGTTGGTTAACTGGTGATGACGAGGAGCAAAAGTGAGTTGTTTCATGGAGGAACCCTGATGCGCGTGAATCGCATCAGGGTATAGCAAGGCAGGAATTTAGCCTACACGTTTCACATCACCGACCAGCAGGATGTAGGAGAGCGCGCCAATCAGGGTGATCACCGAGATATAGGTCAACGCAGGGGCAAAGCCGTGGGCCTGCGCCAGGTAGCCAATCACCAGTGGGACGGTGATACCGCCGAGGCCGCCCGCGAAGTTGAACACCCCACCGGTCAGGCCAATCAAACGCATCGGCGCAAGAGAAGAAACCAGCGACCAGGTGATGGACGCAAAGCCGTTACCGAAGAAGGCTACCGCCATCAGCACGGTGATCCACACTGGGTCGTTGGTGTAGTTGGCGCCCATAATGCAGGTGGAGATCAGCAGGCCACAGATAATCGGCAGCTTACGCGAGAAGCCAATGGAGTAGCCTTTGCGGACCAGGCGATCGGCAATCCAGCCCGACAGCAGTACGCCCACGAACGCCGCCAGGAACGGCACCGTGGTCATAAAGCCTGCTTTCAGGGCGGTGATGCCTTTTTCCTGAGTCAGATAGTTCGGGAACCAGGTCAGGAAGAACCACAGAGTGGAGGCAATCGCGAACTGACCCAAATAAACGCCCACCAGCTTGCGATGGAACACCAGTTTCCAGTCAGCTTTGGTCAACGGCGCGCTGACTTTGTTTTCAATCTGCGCATCGCCGTCAATCAGGCCGCCGCCCTGCTCAATGTAGTCCAGCTCCGCCTGAGTGATGCCTTTGGTTTTGCGCGGTGCCTGATAAACCTTATGCCAGATCAGCGCCCAGATAATGCCGATGCCCCCGGTCACAATAAACACCCAGTGCCAGCTCAGCATCTCCTGGATCCAGATCAGCAATGGCGTCAGGAACGCCAGGCCGACGAACTGCCCGGATGTGTAGAAGCCGACAGCCGAAGCACGTTCATGCTCAGGGAACCAGCTGGTCACCATGCGGTTGTTGGTCGGGAAGGCGGGCGCTTCAAACACGCCGGTAATGGCGCGCAGGCCAATCAGCGACAGCAGCCCGGTGGCGAAGCCCTGGAACAGCGTGGCAACAGACCAGCCCATAATGGCGATAAAGTAAGTGGTGCGGGAGCCTAAACGGTCGAGCACGCGCCCACCGGGGATCTGGCAAAGCGTATACATCCAGGCAAACGCCGAGAAGATATAGCCCATTTCCGTTTTGGTAATCCCAAACTCTTCCTGAATATGCGCCGAAGCGACCGCAAGGTTGGCGCGATCGACGTAGCAAATCACCACGGTAATAAAAATCATCAGCAGCGTCAGGTAGCGACGACGCCCGGTTTTAGCGGTAGTCACAGAAATATCCATTCATCTGTCTCCAGATTTTGGGCATAGCGCGGCTGGTCACCATGCCCTGTTATATACAGAGGGTTATATTTTTTTATTTAATATTTTGCCCGGTGGCGCGTGGCTTACCGAGCCTGCGACGTGGTGTTTACCATTCCGCGACGCTGCCATCCGGGTAACGCCAAAGCGGGTTACGCCAGTCCGGGGCCTGCTTGCTCATTTCGATGACTTTCGCTTCGTCAATCTCCACGCCCAGGCCCGGCTTCATCAGCGGTCTGAAATAGCCGCCGTCCATGCTGAAGTCTTCTTTATTGATAACAAAGTCGAGCAGCTCCGCACCTTTGTTGTAGTGAATGCCCATACTCTGCTCCTGCAACACGGCGTTGCGGGAAACAAAATCGATGTGCAGACAGGCCGCCAGCGCAATAGGGCCCAGCGGGCAGTGCGGTGCCAGCGACACATCATAGGCTTCGGCCATTGCCGCAATTTTGTGACATTCGGTGATGCCGCCTGCGTGAGAGAGATCGGGCTGCAAAATCGCCAGACCGCCTGCCTCTAACACGCGTTTGAACTCGAAGCGCGAGAACATGCGCTCGCCTGCGGCAATCGGAATATGGGTTTGCTCGGCAAGCTTCGGATAGTATTCCGCCTGCTCCGCCAGCACCGGCTCTTCGATAAACAGCGGGCGATAGGGCTCCAGCTCTTTGATCAGCACTTTCGCCATCGGCGCGCTGACGCGACCGTGGAAATCGAGGCCAAACTCAATCTCATTGCCGAACGCTTCGCGAATTTGCGCCACGGTATGCACCGCCGCGTCCACGCTGCGGGAGCTGTCGATAATGCCCATCTCTTCGCAGCCGTTCAGCTTGAAGGTGTCGAAGCCAATGCCGCGCAGGGTTTTGATGCCATCAATGACATCTGCCGGACGATCGCCGCCCACCCAGCTGTAGGCTTTAATTTTGTCGCGCACCAGGCCGCCCATCAGCTGCCACACCGGCGCGCCGAGCACTTTGCCTTTGATGTCCCACAATGCCTGGTCGATACCGGCGATGGCGCTCATCAGGATCGGGCCGCCGCGGTAGAAACCGCCGCGATACATCACCTGCCACAAGTCATTAATGCGCGCAGGGTCCTGACCAATCAGGTATTCACCCAACTCATGCACGGCGGCTTCCACCGTCCGCGCTTTGCCTTCGATAACGGGTTCGCCCCAGCCAATTACGCCTTCATCGGTTTCGATTTTCAGGAACATCCAGCGCGGCGGTAAGCGGTAGGTTGTCAGTTTGGTGATTTTCATTGGGTGGCCTCCTGCCAGGCTTTTACAAAGGCCGCAGCCTGCTGTGCGGAACGTTCAACGGTTTGCCCGGCGCGATAGAGATCGCTACCCAGCCCGGCGCCTGCGCAGCCTGCATCCAGCCACACGTTCAGGTTTTCTGGCGTCACGCCGCCAACGGCAAACACCGGCACCTCTTTCGGCAGCACGGCCTTCAGCGCTTTGATGTAGTCCGGGCCAAACGCCGAGGAAGGGAAAATTTTCAGCGTTTGCGCGCCCGCTTCCAGCGCAGTAAAGGCTTCAGTTGCCGTGGCACAGCCCGCGCAAACCGTCATGCCGTGCGCGACCGCGCGGCGAATCACGTCGGCGTTAGTGTTCGGCGTGACCACAAGCTTGCTGCCCATTGCAGCTAATGTGTCGACATCTTCTGGATTCAGTACCGTTCCGGCACCGATCAGCGCCTTATCACCAAATTCCGCCACCATCGCGGCGATACTGGTTTGCCACTCCGGCGAGTTGAGGGGAATTTCTACGGCGTCGAATCCTGCGTCAAGAATAGCGGCGACGTGGTCGCGCGCCTCTTCCGGCCTGATACCGCGCAAAATGGCGATCAGCGGAAGTTTAGTTTGCCACTGCATGGGCGATGCTCCTTATACCTGCCTGGAATGCCGCGTCGCCGGAAACGAACGTCGAACAGCGCCCCACGCGGCTTAGCGCCTGCTGGTAGCGGTCGGCGAGGGATTTTCCTGCGACGAGGGTTATCGCCTGTTCACCGGGGAAGCGTTCGCACATCGTTGCGACTTCCGCGCCGATAAGCAGGCCGGATAAAAATTCGCTCACCGCTTCGCGCGGAAGATTTCCGAGCACGTGAGAGGCGCGAATTTCAAAAAGCTGCGGCAGCAGGGCAGGTTCAGAGAGCCCTTTTTCCAGACCGGTGGCGAATGCCTCGGGCGACGTCTCCTGCTCAGGCAGGCCCGCGCCCACCAGCGAATGCTTCAGCAGAAGATGGTGCAGCTCGCCGGTCATCACGGTCCGGAAATCAAAAATTTGCTGGTTGTCCGCCAGCACCCATTTGCAGTGAGTGCCCGGCATGACGTACAGCGACGCTGGCGCTAACTGACGAGCGCCCAGAAGCTGGGTCTCTTCACCGCGCATAACGTTGTGGTTGTTGTCTCTCGACACGGAAAGGCCTGGAACTATCCATACTTTGTCGGCAACGGGCGTTAACTGCTGGCCAATTGCCGAAAAATGCACAGGAACGGGTAAATACGGGGCAATCTTCCAGCCGACGTTGCTGCCGACCATGCCCGCCATCAAAACCGGCGTTTCGGCATCACGCCAGCCGGTAGTGATTTCAGCTAACACCGCTTCGGGGGAACGCCCGTTGAGGCGGGTGACGCCTGCTTCAGATTGCCGGTTCTCCAGGCACTCATCGCCCTGATAAAGCCAGGCGCGCAGGTTGGTCGATCCCCAGTCGATTGCGATGTAGCGTGATGTCATGTGCTTTCCTTTAGCCTTCGTGTTGAGCTGGCGATCATGGTGAGCGCCGCCTGCTCTGCCGCATTGCTGTCCTGATGCCTGATGGCATCAAACAGCGCCTTGTGCTCCTGGAGGGTCTGGGGCATGTTGGCCTCATCGCCCATCCAGGTGCGTTCAAAAACTGCCCGCTGGAGCGAACTTATCGCCACGCTGAGCTGCTGTAATACCGGGTTGTGGACCGAAGCCAGCACCGCCTCGTGATAGCGAATATCGGCTTCGTTAAAGGCGTCGCGGTCCTGGTTGTTGGCGACCATGTCATTCAGCGCCGCTTCAATCTGTGCCAGGTCGCTGGAGGTGGCGCGTTCCGCCGCCCAGCGTGCGATGGCGGGCTCCACCAGGTTTCGCACTTCGCTCATTGCCACAATCAGCCGCGGGTCGTAATCACTCTCGAGCACCCACTCCAGAATGTCGGTGTCCAGGTAGTTCCACTCGTTACGCGGCGCGACAAACGCACCGCGATAACGCTTCATTTCAATCAGCCGCTTCGCCATCAGCGAGCGGAACACTTCACGAATGATATTGCGTGAAGTTTCAAACTCTTCGCAGAGATCGGCCTCTGCGGGCAGCGCCGCACCGGGGACGTATTTGCCGCTCACAATCTGGCGGCCCAGCGTCACGATGATGCGGTCAGTTTTGGTCAGGTTCATGGTGTGTCCTTTGTCTCGGATTAACCCGCCTACTTTACCGCGACTGCCGACATTACTCTCACTTTTGCAGTACAAACGTGACGCTATTCATCACTCCATGCGGCGTAATGTAGTACAACATGATAATGTTGTACTACAATTTAGATCACAAAAACGACAATGCGGATGAGAAAAGAGGGGAGAAAGGGATCGTGAGGCATAAAAAAACCCGCGCACTGAGCAACGGGCTTTTCAGAAAGAGTAAGGCAATCAGTTCAGAACAAACTTCTCAATAGCGTAAGCCACGCCATCTTCGAGGTTGGATTTAGTGACAAAGTTAGCGACCTCTTTCACCGAAGGAATGGCGTTCTCCATTGCCACACCCATTCCGGCGTATTCGATCATCGCGATGTCGTTTTCCTGATCGCCCAGGGTCATCACCTCTTCCGCTTTGATGCCCAGCGTATCGGCCAGGGATTTCACGCCGGTGCCTTTATTGACGCGTTTATCGAGGATTTCGAGGAAGTACGGCGCACTTTTCAGCACGGTATACTTCTCTTTCACTTCCGCAGGAATGCGGGCAATGGCTTTATCCAGAATGGCCGGTTCGTCGATCATCATCACTTTCAGCAGCTGAATATCGCGCGCCATATTTTCCGCTTCGCAGAACACCAGCGGAATGGTCGCGACATATGATTCATGCACGGTGTAGTAGCTGATGTCGCGGTTGGCGGTGTACAGCGTGTTGCGGTCGAGGGCGTGGAAGTGAGAGCCAACTTCGCGGGAAAGCTGTTCCAGATAGCGGTAATCATCATAACTCAGTGCCGTTTGCGCCACCGTACTGCCGTCACTGGCTTTCTGAACCAGTGCGCCATTGTAGGTGATGCAGTAATCTCCTTCCTGCTCCATATGCAGCTCTTTCAGGTAGCTGTGAACGCCTGCATAAGGACGACCGGTACAGAGCACCACCTTCACGCCGCGCTCGCGCGCCGCCGCAATAGCCTGTTTGACCGCTGGAGAGATGGTGTGATCGGGCAGCAGCAACGTTCCGTCCATGTCGATTGCAATGAGTTTGATAGCCATTAGGGTCCCCGGGATAAGTGAGTTATCACTCATGCTAACGCGATTTAGCTCAAAAAACAGCAAAAGAGTCGGGGGAAAAGGGGGATGGAAAGAAGTGGGGGGATTCCTCATTTGAAGAGGTGTTTCCCCTCTCACTAACCCTCTCCCGGAGAGAGAGGGAACTGTCCGTGCGGTTTTCTCCCTCTCCCTTTGGGAGAGGGACGGGGAGAGGGGCTTTACAGATTAGATATCGATGTTCGCCGCTTTCAGGGCGTTCTCTTCGATAAACGCACGACGTGGTTCAACGGCGTCACCCATCAGGGTGGTGAACAGCTGATCGGCGGCGATGGCGTCTTTTACCGTCACGCGCAGCATGCGGCGGCTATCCGGATCCATGGTGGTTTCCCACAGCTGTTCCGGGTTCATTTCGCCCAGGCCTTTATAACGCTGGATGGAGAGGCCACGACGGGACTCTTTCACCAGCCATTCCAGCGCCTGTTCGAAGCTTGCAACCGGCTGACGGCGTTCGCCACGTTCAATGAAGGCATCTTCTTCGATCAGACCACGCAGCTTCTCACCGAGGGTGCAGATGCGGCGGTATTCGCCACCGGTGACAAATTCCTGGTCCAGCGGATAGTCCGTATCCACGCCGTGAGTACGCACGCGAATGATTGGCTCGAACAGCTGCTGTTCCACATTCTCACGCACATCAAGCTGCCACATGCTGCCGTGCTGCTCGTTTTCGTTCAGCGTGGTGACCAGTGCATTCACCCAGCGGGTGACTTTCTGCTCGTCGCTCAGATCGGCTTCTGTCAGCGTCGGCTGGTAAATCAGCTCTTTCAGCAGCGAACGCGGGAAGCGACGCTCCATGCGGCCGATCATCTTCTGGGTGCCGTTAAATTCGGCCACCAGTTTTTCCAGCGGTTCGCCCGCCAGCGCCGGGGCACTGGCATTGGTGTGCAGGGTTGCACCATCAAGCGCGATAGCGATCTGGTACTGATCCATCGCTTCGTCGTCTTTAATGTACTGTTCCTGCTTGCCTTTTTTCACTTTGTACAGCGGCGGCTGTGCGATATACACGTGGCCACGCTCAACGATTTCCGGCATCTGACGGTAGAAGAAGGTCAGCAGCAGCGTACGGATGTGCGAGCCGTCGACGTCCGCATCGGTCATGATGATGATGCTGTGATAGCGCAGCTTGTCCGGGTTGTACTCATCGCGGCCGATGCCGCAGCCCAGCGCGGTGATAAGCGTCGCCACTTCCTGGGAGGAGAGCATTTTGTCGAAGCGCGCTTTCTCGACGTTGAGGATTTTACCCTTCAACGGCAGAATCGCCTGGTTCTTACGGTTACGGCCCTGCTTCGCAGAACCGCCCGCGGAGTCCCCTTCCACGAGGTACAGTTCGGACAGCGCCGGGTCGCGTTCCTGGCAGTCCGCCAGCTTGCCCGGCAGGCCTGCTAAGTCGAGAGCGCCTTTACGGCGGGTCATTTCACGCGCTTTACGCGCCGCTTCACGGGCACGTGCTGCGTCGATAATTTTGCCAACGACGATTTTCGCGTCGGATGGGTTTTCCAGCAGGTATTCGGCCAGCAGTTCGTTCATCTGCTGCTCAACCGCGGATTTCACCTCAGAGGAAACCAGTTTGTCTTTGGTCTGCGAGGAGAATTTCGGATCCGGCACCTTCACGGAAACCACGGCAATCAGGCCTTCACGGGCATCGTCACCGGTGGCGCTGACTTTGGCTTTTTTGCTGTAGCCTTCTTTGTCCATGTAGGCGTTCAGGGTACGGGTCATCGCCGCACGGAAGCCTGCCAGGTGCGTACCGCCATCACGCTGCGGAATGTTGTTGGTGAAGCAGTAGATATTTTCCTGGAAACCATCGTTCCACTGCAGCGCCACTTCCACGCCGATACCGTCTTTTTCGGTGGAGAAGTAGAAGACATTCGGGTGAATTGGGGTTTTGTTCTTGTTCAGATAGTCCACGAACGCCTTGATGCCGCCTTCGTAGTGGAAATGATCTTCTCTGCCGTCACGCTTATCTTTCAGACGAATAGAAACGCCAGAGTTCAGGAAGGAGAGTTCACGCAGGCGCTTCGCCAGAATTTCATATTCGAATTCAGTGACGTTGGTGAAGGTTTCATGGCTCGGCCAGAAACGCACCATGGTTCCGGTTTTATCAGAATCGCCAATAACCGCCAGCGGGGCTTCCGGCACACCATGGACATAAACCTGGCGATGGATTTTACCCACATTGTGGATAACCAGCTCCAGCTTCTGCGACAGGGCGTTTACTACCGAAACACCCACGCCGTGCAGGCCGCCGGACACTTTATAGGAGTTATCATCGAATTTACCGCCTGCGTGCAGGACGGTCATGATCACTTCCGCCGCAGAAACACCCTCTTCCGGGTGAATGCCGGTTGGAATACCACGGCCATCATCGGATACGGAAACGGAGTTATCGGCATGGATGGTGACCACGATGTCTTTACAGTGACCCGCGAGCGCTTCGTCGATAGCGTTATCCACAACCTCGAATACCATGTGGTGCAGACCGGTGCCGTCATCCGTGTCGCCGATATACATACCCGGGCGCTTACGCACCGCATCCAGCCCTTTCAGGACTTTGATACTGGAGGAGTCATAAGAATTCGACATCAACGTTTCTCGCTCATTTAAACTTGGGTTAATCCGTTATTTTACCTTTTTCCACGCTGAACATCTTCGAATTTTTGTCCGACATGTCCATAACGTGTTCAGCGCTGATGGCGCTGACGAAAACCTGAGATTCCGTGGCTTTGAGCCTGCTTGCTAACAGGCCCCGACGCTCGTCATCCAGCTCGGAGGCAAAATCATCGATGAGGTACAGGCAGCGCCGCCCGCTTTCGCGAGTCAGAAACTCGCCCTGCGCCAGGCGTAAGGCGCACATCAGCAGCTTGAGCTGCCCGCGCGATAAGGTGTCTTCCACCGGCGCACCGTCGGCACGAATGCGGAAATCCGCTTTGTGCGGGCCGTGGGCGGTGTAGGTCAGCATTCTGTCACGCTCGAAGTTACGTTCGAGCACCTCAGAATAGTCAGTCTCTTTTTCCCAGCCGCGCTGGAAGGAGAAGCTGAGGCTGAACTCAGGCAAAAACTGTTTACAGGTATCCGCCATGTCTTCGGCGATCCCCGCGCTGTATTCCGCGCGCCACTGGCTGATTTGCTCGGCCAGCGGGATCAGCTCCATATCCCACGGACGCAGCTGCGCATAGCGTGTGACCTGACGCAGTGCCGCGTTGCGCTGCTTCAGCAAACGCTTGAGGTTGCTCCAGGCGGTAAAGAAACCGGCTTCGTTATGGAAGCATCCCCAGTCGAGGAAGGCTCTTCTGTATTTGGGGCCGCCGTTGAGTAAAGTAAACCCCTCCGGCGTGATGAGCTGCATCGGCATCAGCAGCGCCAGCTCCGCGACTTTGTGGCCGTCGGTGCCGTCGATGCGGACTTTGCTGTCGCCCTGCTTATCTTTGGTAAGGCCAATCGAGATTTCGCGTTCCTGGCCCTGTAATCGGCCATGCAGCACGAAAGATTCCTGCTCGTGGCGAATCACGCGGCCAATCTGCAAACTGCGAAACGCCCGGCCGTGACCGAGCGTATAGATGGCTTCCAGCACGCTGGTTTTGCCGCTGCCGTTGGCGCCTACCAGGAAATTAAAGCCGGGGGAAAGGGCAAGATCCGCGCTTTCGATGTTACGAAAGTCGCGGATCAACAAGCGGGTGAGCGCCATTACAGTCTCATTGGCATAACGACGTAGGCCGCGCTCTGGCTGGCTGCATCTTCAATCTGCACGCTGGAAACTGAGTCGGTCAGCAGAATACGGACGTTTTCGCATTTCAGTGCGTTGAGTACGTCCAGCACGTAGCTGACGTTGAAACCGATTTCCATTTCGGTGCCGGCGTAGGTGACGTCCAGAATCTCTTCTGCTTCTTCCTGCTCCGGGTTATTGGCGGTGATTTTCAGCTGATTCTCGCTGACGTACAAACGCACGCCGCGGAACTTCTCGTTGGAGAGGATTGCCGCGCGGGCAAACGCCTGCTTGAGAATGTCGCAGCCGGCATCCAGGTGCTTGTCCGGGTTTTTCGGCAGCACGCGACGGTAGTCCGGGAAGCGACCATCCACAAGCTTAGAGGTGAAGATGAAATCGCCGACGTGAGCGCGAATGTTGTTGCTGCCAATCTGCACGCGCATTGGGTTTTCACCGCCGTCGAGCATACGCATCAGCTCAATTACGCCTTTACGAGGGACGATCACCGAATGGTTCGGCAGCGTTTCGCCAACCGGCATCGAGCAGACCGCCAGACGGTGGCCGTCGGTCGCTACGGTGCGCAGTTCTTCGCCTTCGGTTTCGAACAGCATGCCGTTTAAGTAGTAGCGAACGTCCTGATGCGCCATGGAGAACTGAGTGGCTTCAATCAGGCGCTTCATCGTTGCCTGGGCGACGGTGAATTCTACTTCGCTCTGCCAGTCGTCCAGGTTCGGGAAGTCGGCTGCGGGCAGCGTGGAAAGGGAGAAACGGCTGCGGCCAGAGCGCACCAGCATGCGGTCGCCCTCCAGCTGCACGGCGATTTCAGCGCCTTCCGGCAGGCCACGGCAAATATCAAAGAACTTGCGCGCCGGGACGGTGGTGGCACCCGCTTCGTGCGGCTGAGCAAGCGCGACGCGTGCGACCATTTCCATTTCAAGGTCGGTCCCGGTCAGCGACAGGGAGCCGTCTGCGACCTGCAGCAGCAGATTGCCCAGAATAGGCAACGTTGGGCGGCCACCTAACGGACCACTTACCTGCTGCAGCGGTTTTAATAAATGTTCACGTTCAACGGTAAATTTCATAGCGTCACGAAGATAATGTTCTGATTAAATTGGAGAAATCTTCTTTGATATCATGGCTTTCTTCACGCAACTGCTCGATCTTGCGGCACGCATGCAGCACGGTCGTGTGGTCGCGGCCACCAAACGCATCGCCAATTTCCGGCAGGCTGTGGTTGGTGAGCTCTTTGGCCAGCGCCATCGCCATCTGGCGCGGACGCGCCACGGAGCGGGAACGACGCTTGGAGAGCAGATCGGCCACTTTGATCTTGTAGTATTCCGCCACCGTCTTCTGAATATTGTCGATGGTGACCAGTTTTTCCTGCAGCGCCAGCAAATCACGCAGCGCTTCACGCACGAAATCGATAGTAATGGCGCGCCCGGTAAAATTGGCGTTGGCGATGACGCGGTTGAGCGCGCCCTCAAGCTCACGCACGTTTGAACGCAGACGCTTGGCAATAAAGAAGGCCACTTCGCCCGGCAGACGAATGTCGTTTTCGTCAGCCTTTTTCATCAGGATCGCGACGCGGGTTTCCAGCTCCGGCGGCTCGATCGCCACGGTCAGGCCCCAGCCAAAGCGGGATTTCAGACGATCTTCCACGCCGTTGATCTCTTTTGGATAGCGATCCGAGGTCAGAATGATCTGCTGATTACCTTCCAGCAGGGCATTGAAGGTGTGGAAGAACTCTTCCTGCGAGCGCTCTTTATTGGCAAAGAACTGAATGTCATCGATAAGCAGGGCGTCAACGGAACGGTAGTAGCGTTTGAACTCTTCAATGGCGTTGTTTTGCAGGGCTTTTACCATGTCCTGCACGAAGCGCTCGGAGTGCATATACACCACTTTGGCATTCGGTTTACGCGCAATGATGCCGTTGCCGACAGCGTGCAACAGGTGCGTTTTACCGAGACCCGTGCCGCCATAAAGGAATAAAGGGTTGTACGCGCCGCCTGGGTTATCCGCCACCTGGCGGGCCGCAGCACGCGCCAGCTGGTTCGATTTACCTTCCACGAAGTTATCGAACGTGTGCTTGACGTTAACGTTAGAGCGATAAGAGGGTTCAGCAGGCGCAGGGACATTATCCCAGCCCTGACGCGCGGCAGGCACGGCCATGCGCGGAGCATGAACCTGAGCCGTCGCCTGAACGGCAACCTGCGCGGTCTCTTTTACGGTCTGAGTGACGGGACGGGCACCGACTTCAAAACGCAGCTGTGGCGCATCGGTACCGCAGAAATCATTCAACAATCCATTGATGTTATTGAGGTATTTATCCCTTACCCAATCAAGCACGAAACGGTTTGGCGCATACAAAGCCAGCGTGTTGTCGCTCAGTTCCGCCTGCAATGGGCGGATCCACATGCTGAATTCTGTGGCTGGTAACTCATCCTGCAATCGGGCAAGACACTGCTGCCAAAGCGAAAGTGACACGGCGGACTCCACTCGAACTATAAAAGGGTGAAACTGAATTAATGATTGTTGGCACACGTCGGACAGCCCACAGGTGGTGGGGGTGACGTGCGAACCGCTATCAGCGGTTGTTACTCCGTTCAGGATCTGGATCGCGATCGGAACCGCGGATCATAGCCTAAACTGAGCCAGAGATCTTCTGTTTCTCACAGATTCTTCCCGATTTATCCACAGGGAAGATGGGACCGGCTAAGTGTAAACGATCCTGGCAGGAGTGAGGGGCGATTTCGCCCGCATATTGGAAAATTTAATGAGTCACGACAATTTTTTGCTTAAACGATCTAATAAAGATCCCGGGGGATCCTTGCGCTTTAACAGGCAGGCTTTATAATCCCCCACCCGGTGCGTGCTACAAGCTAACAGGTACCGGCACCGGTCATTTTCCACGCGAAATCGTGCGGAAATACGCGGGAAATAAGGTAAAGAGAATTGACTCCGGAGTGTACAATTATTACAATCCGGCCTCTTTAATCACCCACACTGAAGCGGAAGTCGTTCGAATCTCGTTCGGGTACACGCAAAAGTCAGTGAATTTATTCAAGTTTAGGTAGAAATCGCCATGAAACGCACTTTTCAACCGTCTGTACTGAAGCGCAACCGTTCTCACGGCTTCCGTGCTCGTATGGCTACTAAAAATGGTCGTCAGGTTCTGGCACGTCGTCGTGCTAAAGGCCGCGCTCGTCTGACCGTTTCCAAGTAATAAAGCTAACCCCTGAGTGGTTAAGCTAGCTTTTCCCAGGGAGTTACGTTTGTTAACTCCCACTCATTTCACTTTCGTCTTCCAGCAGCCGCAACGGGCTGGCACGCCGCAAATCACCATCCTCGGCCGCCTGAATTCGCTGGGGCATCCCCGCATCGGTCTTACTGTCGCCAAGAAAAACGTTAAACGCGCCCATGAACGCAATCGGATTAAACGTCTGACGCGTGAGAGCTTCCGTTTACGTCAGCATGAACTTCCTGCTATGGATTTCGTGGTGGTGGCTAAGAAAGGGGTCGCAGACCTCGATAACCGTGCACTCTCGGAAGCGTTGGAAAAATTATGGCGCCGTCACTGTCGCCTGGCTCACGGGTCCTGATAGCCCTCATCCGGGTCTATCAACGCCTGATTAGTCCGCTACTCGGGCCACACTGCCGTTTTACTCCCACCTGTTCACAATACGGAATTGAGGCATTGCGCAGGTTTGGAGTGATAAAAGGCAGTTGGTTGACGGTGAAACGCGTATTAAAATGCCACCCTTTACACCCGGGTGGTGACGATCCCGTCCCACCAGGACATTCTAATACCAGAGAACACTAACGATGGATTCGCAACGCAATCTTCTTATCATCGCTTTGTTGTTCGTGTCTTTCATGATCTGGCAGGCTTGGGAGCAGGATAAAAATCCTCAGCCTCAGCAACAGATTACGCAGACTACGACCACCGCCGCGGGCAGCGCAGCCGACCAGGGCGTTCCGTCCAGCGGACAGGGAAAACTGATTACGGTGAAAACCGACGTGCTGGAACTCGTCATCAACACCCGTGGGGGTGATGTTGAGCAGGCACTGCTGTTAACTTATCCAAAAACGCAGAACTCTGCGGAGCCGTTTAAGTTACTCGATACCTCATCGCAGTTTATCTACCAGGCACAAAGCGGCCTGACCGGTCGTGACGGCCCGGATAACCCGGCCAACGGCGCACGTCCGCTCTACAACATTGATAAAGATGCGTTTGTGCTGGCTGACGGGCAGAACGAACTGACCGTTCCGCTGACTTACACCGACAAAGCGGGCAACACCTTCACCAAAACCTTCACCCTGAAACGCGGTGGCTATGCGGTGAATGTGGGCTACGACGTGAAGAACGCCGGTGAGAAACCGCTGGAAGTCTCCACCTTCGGTCAGCTGAAGCAGTCCATCAATCTGCCGAAAGAGCTCGACACCCAGAGCGGTGGCGGCCTGTCTACCATGCATACCTTCCGCGGCGCGGCTTACTCCACGCCTGACGAGAAGTATGAGAAATACAAGTTCGACAAAATCGCCGACAACGAAAACCTGAACATCAGTTCTAAAGGTGGTTGGGTGGCGATGCTGCAGCAGTACTTTGCGACCGCATGGGTACCGAGCAACGACGGTTCGAACAACTTCTACACCGCTAACCTCGGTAACGGCATCGCAGCAATCGGCTATAAATCTCAGCCGATCCTGGTTCAGCCTGGTCAGTCAGGTAAACTGGCAAGCACCCTGTGGGTTGGCCCGGAAATTCAGGACAAAATGGCCGCTGTTGCGCCACACCTGGATCTGACCGTGGACTACGGCTGGCTGTGGTTCATCTCTCAGCCGCTGTTCAAACTGCTGAAGTTTATCCACAGCTTCCTCGGAAACTGGGGCTTCTCAATCATCGTTATCACCTTCATCGTACGTGGCATCATGTACCCGCTGACCAAAGCGCAGTACACCTCCATGGCGAAGATGCGTATGCTGCAGCCGAAAATTCAGGCGATGCGTGAGCGTCTGGGCGATGACAAGCAGCGTCAGAGCCAGGAAATGATGGCCCTGTACAAAGCTGAGAAAGTGAACCCGCTGGGCGGCTGTTTCCCACTGCTGATTCAGATGCCAATCTTCCTGGCGCTGTACTACATGCTGATGGGCTCCGTTGAACTGCGTCATGCGCCGTTTGCCCTGTGGATCCATGACCTTTCCGCACAGGACCCGTACTACATCCTGCCGATCCTGATGGGCGTGACGATGTTCTTCATTCAGAAGATGTCGCCAACCACCGTGACCGACCCGATGCAGCAGAAGATCATGACCTTCATGCCGGTCATCTTCACCGTGTTCTTCCTGTGGTTCCCGTCAGGTCTGGTGCTGTACTATATCGTCAGCAACCTGGTGACGATTATCCAGCAGCAGCTGATTTACCGTGGTCTGGAAAAGCGTGGGCTGCATAGCCGCGACGCGAAAAAGTCCTGATTCGGTAAACATTCGCTAAAATGGAAGGCGGTCATCTGACCGCCTTTTTTTATTCGGTATTGAAAGAGATAAGCCATGAGCCATAACGACACCATTGTTGCCCAGGCCACACCGCCAGGACGCGGCGGCGTGGGCATTCTGCGTATTTCCGGCCTGAAAGCACGTGACGTTGCGCAGGCGGTACTGGGCAAACTGCCCAAGCCGCGCTATGCCGATTACCTGCCGTTTCGCGACACCGAAGGCAATACGCTGGATCAGGGCATCGCGTTATGGTTCCCGGGGCCAAACTCTTTTACCGGCGAAGACGTGCTGGAGCTTCAGGGCCACGGCGGCCCGGTCATTCTCGATCTGCTGCTCAAGCGTATTCTCACGCTCCCGGGGCTGCGTATCGCCAGCCCTGGCGAATTCTCCGAGCGTGCATTTCTCAACGACAAACTCGATTTGGCTCAGGCCGAAGCGATTGCCGATCTGATCGACGCCAGTTCAGAACAGGCGGCACGTTCCGCAATGAACTCATTGCAGGGCGCTTTCTCCGCTCGAGTAAACCACCTTGTGGAAGCACTCACTCACCTGCGCATCTACGTGGAAGCGGCGATCGACTTCCCTGACGAAGAGATTGATTTCCTCTCCGACGGCAAAATTGAAGCCCAGTTGAACACCGTTATCGGCGATCTGGACGCGGTGCGGGCCGAAGCGCGCCAGGGTAGTCTGCTGCGTGAAGGCATGAAGGTGGTGATCGCCGGGCGGCCGAACGCAGGAAAATCGAGCCTGCTGAACGCGCTGGCGGGCCGTGAAGCCGCCATCGTCACCGACATTGCCGGTACAACGCGCGACGTATTGCGCGAGCACATCCATATCGACGGCATGCCGCTGCACATCATCGACACAGCCGGACTGCGCGATGCCAGCGATGAAGTGGAACGCATTGGTATCGAGCGTGCCTGGCAGGAAATTGAGCAGGCCGACCGCGTGCTGTTTATGGTCGACAGCACCACCACCAGCGCCGTGGACCCGGCAGAGATTTGGCCTGATTTTATCGCCCGTTTGCCTGCCAACCTGCCGATCACCGTGGTGCGTAACAAAGCCGATATCACCGGAGAAGACGCAGGTCTGAGCGAGGTGAATGGTCACTCACTGATTCGCCTCTCCGCCCGTCAAGGTGAGGGCGTGGACATTCTGCGCAACCATCTCAAACAGAGCATGGGCTTCGACACCAATATGGAAGGCGGCTTCCTTGCCCGCCGCCGCCATTTACAGGCGCTGGAAACCGCGGCAGAACATCTGCAACAGGGTAAAGCGCAGCTGTTAGGTGCGTGGGCCGGAGAACTGCTGGCGGAAGAATTGCGTCTGGCACAGCAAAACCTGAGCGAAATCACCGGGGAATTTACCTCCGACGATCTGCTGGGACGCATCTTCTCGAGCTTCTGTATCGGGAAGTAAGATCTACAGGCCCGGTGGCATGACGTTGACCGGGCCTACAGCCATCCATTTTTCCGTAATGGAAAACACCGTTGTCCAAACGGCAACTCGTATCCCTGCCTAAACCCCCGTATCCTCGCCGAACTTTTCTGTGAGGTGACTATGGCCCGTTTCCTGTTGTGCAGCTTCGCTCTTATCCTGCTTTATCCCTCCGGGATCGATATGTACCTCGTTGGCCTGCCGCGTATTGCCGTGGATCTGTCGGCCAGCGAAGCGCAGCTACATATAGCGTTCTCCGTCTACCTGGCCGGGATGGCCACCTCAATGCTGATTGCAGGACGCATCGCCGACAAAGCCGGGCGTCAGCCGGTCGCTATCTGCGGCGCGATTGTGTTTGCGCTGGCCTCTGTGCTCTGTGCCAGCGCCATCAATAGTACGATGTTTCTGGTCGGGCGCTTTATTCAGGGCATCGGCGCGGGCGGCTGCTACGTCGTTGCGTTCGCCGTTTTGCGCGACACCCTGGATGACCGCCGTCGTGCGAAGGTGCTGTCGCTGCTAAACGGTATCACCTGCATCATTCCAGTGCTGGCACCGGTGCTCGGAAACCTGATCATGCTGAAATTCCCGTGGCAGATGCTGTTCTGGGTGATGGCAACAATGGGTGTCATCGTATGTCTGCTCTCCACGCTGGTGCTGAAAGAGACGCATCCTGGTGCCTGCGCCACGCCTGATGCCGCACCCGCTTCAACGGCAGAATCGCTCTCCAGCGGCTTCTTTATCAGTCGGGTCGCGATCACCACGCTAAGCGTTACCGCCATTCTGACCTACGTGAATATTTCCCCGGTGCTGCTGATGGATGTCCTGCACTTCGACCGCGGAGAATACTCCACCATCATGGCGCTGACGGCGCTGGTGAGCATGGTCGTGGCTTTCTCCACGCCGTTTGCCCTGACGAAGTTCAGCCAGCGTACGCTGATGCTGGTGGCGCAGGGGCTGTTTCTCGTAGCGGCGGTCGTTCTGGTTTCAGCCACAACCACAAACGTCACGCTGATGGGCCTGACACTGATTTGCGCAGGCTTTTCACTGGGCTTTGGCGTAACGATGAGCCAGGCTTTAGGACCATTCAGCCAGCGGGCGGGGGTAGCGAGTTCGGTTCTGGGTATTGCTCAGGTATGCGGTTCATCGCTGTACATCTGGCTTGCCGCCATTTCCGGCGTCGGCGCACTGAATATGCTGATCGGGATTCTGATTAGCTGTAGCATGGTCTGTATTCTGTTGATTACCTTTGTGTCTGCGCAGGCAGGCACGCCGGACCATGAAAAAATCCCTGACCAGTCTCGATCTTAACCTCCTCTTTTGCCTGCAGCTTCTGCTGCAGGAGCGCAGCGTCAGCAAGACGGCAAAACGGATGAACGTGACGCCGTCCGCCGTCAGCAAGTCGCTGGCAAAGCTGCGGGACTGGTTTAACGACCCGCTGTTTGTGAAAACCCCGACGGGGCTGCATCCCACGCCTTTGGCCGTCAGCATGGAGCAGGACCTGGCCGACTGGATGCAGATGAGCCACCAGCTGCTGGATAAGCCACACTACGACACGCCTCGCGGGCTCACCTTTGAACTGGCCGCGGAATCACCGCTGATGCTTATTGCTTTCAATGCGCTGACGCAGCAGATCCACGAGCGTTATGCCCAGGCAACGGTTCGCCTGCGCAACTGGGATTACGATTCGCTGGATGCCATCGTGCGCGGCGAGGTGGATCTGGGCTTTACCGGCCGGGAAAGCCACCCGCGCTCGCGCGAATCACTGAGCCTGCTGCCGTGGTTCATCGACTTCGAAGTGCTGTTTACCGACCTGCCACGCGTTTACCTGCGTGAGGATCATCCGGCGCTTCAGGAAGA
This sequence comes from Enterobacter sp. CC120223-11, assembly GCF_900215375.1. Lineage (GTDB taxonomy): Bacteria > Pseudomonadota > Gammaproteobacteria > Enterobacterales > Enterobacteriaceae > Scandinavium. The sequence goes on from NZ_OBEF01000005.1 coordinate 237,492, forward strand.
GTGGAATCTGGAGACTTTCCTGCGCTATCCGCACATCAGTATTTGCTGGGAGCAAAGCGACACCTGGGCGCTGGACGAAGTGCTGAACGAGTCGGGTTTTCGGCGTCAGATGGCCATGAGTCTGCCAGGCTTTGAAGCATCGATGTTTATGGCCGCCCAACCCGGTCATACACTGCTCGCCACCGCGCCTTTTTACTGCCAGTACTATAATCAACAGCACGGCCTGAAGCTGGTGACGCGCCCCATTCCTCTGGATGAGACGCAGCTGCAAAAGCTGGCGGTGCCGTTCACGTTAATGTGGCACAAACGCAACGGCCACAATCCGAAGATTATCTGGCTGAAGTCGATGTTTAGGCAGCTGTATGGTGAAGCGTTTCAGTCTGGTCTGCTCAGCGGTGATTCCCGCGATCTGTGAACCCACAGACTATTGCGGCTAAGGAAATGTAAATATGCTGGCTGGGAACTTTCCCACTCTGTTATTCAACATTAAAACCTCATCAACCTGGGTAATAATGAGGGTATCTCACCGGCCTCACTGACCATTAATCACGGAGCGACATAATGGCAACGCATTTTGCAAGAGGGATCCTCAACGACGGGCATCTGCACTCAGTGCGGCTTTCTTCGACCTGTCACAACGAGGCGCGACAGCTGCCTCAACATCGTCGGGCGCGCTTTCTCGCCTCCCGAAGCTTACTCGCCGAACTGCTATTTATGCTCTATGGCATAAGCGAACTGCCGGAGATAATTCATCGCCCTGACGGCAAACCCGTTTTTCGCGACAGCAGCCACCCCCGTTTTTCGATAGCCTATGCCGGAAATATTGTCGGTGTGGCGCTGACCACCGAAGGCGAATGCGGTCTGGATATGGAGCTCCAGCGCGCTACTCGCAATTTTCACCGTCCTGACGCCGCGAACACTTATCCCTTCAGCAATAATGAAACACTGTGGATCGAAAACCAGAGCGATCCCAACGAAGCCCGCACTCAGCTGCAGGCTTTACGTCAGAGTGTGCTGAAACTTACAGGCGAAACGCAGGCCAATTCGCAGCAACAGCTTCAGCTGCTGCCGGGCTCCGGTCGCCTGAGAGCGGCACGGGTGCTAAAGATTGAAGCAATCTGCGATGCGGAGGATGTGCTGGTCTGGTCCGTGGCGGCAACGCCCGCTATCGAGAGGCTCAAGGCCTGGGAGTTCGACAGCAAAACGGGCTGGCGAAGCCTGCCGGACATGCAAATCCGCGCCAAAGAGCCCGCCGCGCGACTGATGCGCTTCACCAGCCTGCCTGCGGAAAAAGCCCTGATACTGAACTGACCCATCATGATGAAAACCAAAGGAGTAATCATGTCTGAAGCGTTAAAAGTTGTTACGTTACTGGGAAGCCTGCGCAAAGGTTCATTTAACGGTATGGTCGCGCGTACTCTGCCAAAAATCGCCCCGGCGGGCATGGAGATAAGCGCGCTGCCGTCGATTGGCGATATTCCGCTATACGATGCCGATATTCAGCAGGAAGAAGGGTTCCCGCAAAGCGTCGAAGCGCTGGCGAAGCAGATACGAGAAGCCGACGGCGTCGTGATCGTCACGCCAGAGTACAACTACTCAGTGCCGGGCGGTCTTAAAAACGCTATCGACTGGCTGTCACGCCTGCCTGAGCAACCGCTGGCCGGGAAGCCGGTACTGATTCAGACCAGTTCGATGGGAGCCATTGGCGGCGCACGCTGCCAGTACCATCTGCGTCAGATCCTGGTGTTCCTGGATGCAATGGTGATGAACAAGCCAGAGTTTATGGGCGGGGTGATTCAGAACAAGGTCGACCCGCAAACGGGTGAAGTGGTGGATCAGAGCACGCTCGATCATCTGACCGGTCAGCTGACCGCGTTTGGTGAGTATATTCAGCGCGTTAAAGCGTAAAAAAGCTGTGTAGCTGATACCTTCTCCCACAGGGAGAGGGTGCAAACAAGAAAAGCCTTCCTGATGGAAGGCTTTCTTTTATTTAGTGTGCATCAATAAACACAATCTTCAGCACGAACAGCAGCGCAACCACAATCACGCATGGGCTGAGGTCGCGGAAACGACCGGTGCCGATTTTCATCACGCAGTAAGAGATAAAGCCCAGCGCGATACCTTCGGTAATCGAGAAGCTGAACGGCATCATCACCGCGGTAATAAACGCCGGAACGGCTTCGGTCAGATCGTCCCACTTCACGCGCGCCAGGCTTGAGGTCATCAACACGCCCACATAAATCAGTGCACCTGCGGCGGCATACGGCGGCACCATGCCAGCCAACGGCGACAGGAAAATCACCAGCAGGAACAGCAGGCCAACCACGACAGCCGTCAGGCCGGTACGACCGCCAACGGAAACGCCGGAAGAGGATTCGATGTATGCGGTGACGGAAGAGGTTCCGATAAAGGAACCGGCCACGGAAGAGATACTGTCCACGTACAGCGCCTGCTTCATGCGCGGGAACTTGCCTTTGTCGTCGGTCAGGCCCGCTTTGTCGGTCACGCCGATCAGGGTGCCGGAGGAGTCAAACAGGTTAACCAGCATGAACGAGAAGATAACGCCCGCGAGGCCGAGGTTAAATGAACCGGCCAGGTCAACATGACCGATCACCGAAGTCACATCCGGCGGAGCGGAAACGATACCTGCATAATGCACATCGCCCAGCATCCAGCCCAGCAGGGTGGTCACAACGATAGAAACCAGCACCGCGGCGTGAATGTTACGGGAAGCCAGAATAGCGATGATGAAGAAGCCTAACACGCCCAGCAGCACGCTGTGGGACGTCAGGTTACCGATGCTGACCAGCGTCTCTTTGTTCGCCACGATCACGCCCGCGTTCTTCAGGCCCATCATGCCGATAAACAGGCCGATACCGCTGGTGATGCCCACGCGCAGGCTCATTGGGATATTGGCAATCATCCAGTAGCGCACGCGGAAAATGGTCAGCAGCAGCAGGCCAACCGCACCCCAGAAGATAGCGCCCATACCCACCTGCCACGGCAGGCCCATCGCCTGGACCACCACAAAGGCGAAGAAGGCGTTCAGACCCATTGCCGGAGCCAGCGCAACCGGCAGGTTCGCAAACAGGCCCATCATGATGCTACCGAAGGCAGCAATCAGACAGGTGGTGACGAAGACGGCGCTGGTGTCCATGCCAGCCACGCCCAGAATTTGCGGGTTTACAAAAACGATATAAACCATCGTCAGGAAGGTGGTAAATCCGGCAATCACTTCCGTGCGTGCCGTCGTTCCGTGCTCGCGCAGTTTAAACACGCGCTGAAGCAGACCCTGACCTGACGTCTGGGTGTTATCTTGTTGGCTCATCTTCTTGCTTCCGAACATAAAGGAGGGAAAATTCGTCGCTATCCTATACCAAAATGCGACAATAGGGGCGCTTCGAACGCATTTTTTTTCATTGAATTTGCTTATACGGCAACGATTGCGTCGAGCAAATCGTATTACGTAAACGTTAAACTTGTGACAACAGGAAACGGCATGTCCAGTATTGAGGCGGTATTCTTCGACTGCGATGGCACGCTGGTCGACAGTGAAGTGATTTGTTCCCGGGCCTATGTCCACATGTTCCGGGAGTTTGGCATCACCCTCGAGCTTGAAACGATTTTTAAGCGCTTTAAGGGGGTGAAGCTGTACGAGATTATCGACACCATTAATGCCGAGTACGGCGTGGCTCTTGAGAAAGAGACGCTGGAACCGGTTTACCGCGCCGAGGTCGCACGGCTGTTCGACAGCGAGCTGGAAGTGATTGAGGGCGCAAACGAATTACTGGATGCGATGGCGGTGCCGATGTGCATCGTCTCCAACGGTCCGGTAAGCAAAATGCAGCACTCTCTGGGAAATACTGGCTTGCTGCACCACTTCCCTGAAAAGCTGTTCAGCGGCTATGACATTCAGGCCTGGAAACCCGATCCGGCGCTGATGTATCACGCAGCGAAAGCGATGAGCGTGGACCCGGTAAACTGCGTACTGGTGGATGATTCCAGCGCGGGCGCGATGTCAGGCGTGGCGGCGGGAATGGAGGTGTTTTACTTCTGCGCCGATCCGCATAACCAGCCAATCGCTCACCCGAAGGTAACGACCTTTACGCGTCTGGATGAGCTGCCGGGCCTTTGGAAGGCTCGCGGCTGGGAGATTACGCAGTAATTTTCCCCTCTCCCTAACCCTCTCCCAAAGGGAGAGGGAACGGTCCGGTTTTCTAGAGGGCCGGGGAGAGGGAGTGCGCTAATTTATCACTCCTTCGGATCTTTCCCTGCCAGCAGCTTGTCCAGCTCGTCGCCACCGACGTGACGGAAGTCCTGACCCTTCACGAAGTAGAAGATGTATTCGCAGATATTCTGGCAGCGGTCACCGATACGCTCGATGGAGCGGGCGCAGAACAGGGCCGTCAGTACGCTTGGGATCGTGCGGGAATCTTCCATCATGTAGGTCATCAGCTGACGCACAATGCCTTCATATTCCTGATCGACCTTTTTATCTTCACGATAGATTCGCACCGCTTCATCCAGATCCATTCTCGCGAATGCATCCAGCACGTCGTGCAGCATCTGCACGGTGTGACGGCCCAGCGACTCCAGGCTCACCAGCAGCGGCTGGTGCTGCTGAGAGAACTTCTCCAGCGCGGTACGGCAGATTTTATCGGCCACGTCGCCGATACGTTCCAGCTCGGCGATGGTTTTGATGATCGCCATCACCAGACGTAAATCGCTCGCGGTCGGCTGACGCTTGGCGATGATGCGCACGCAGGCTTCATCAATGGCAACTTCCATCATGTTGACCTGCTTGTCGCCGTCGATAACGCGCTTCGCCAGTTCCTGATCCTGGTTGTGCATCGCGGTGATCGCATCACTTAGCTGCTGCTCCACCAGCCCGCCCATGGTCATCACCTGAGTGCGGATATGCTCCAGTTCTGCGTTGAACTGGCCGGAAATGTGTTTGTTAAGATTGAGGTTATCCATATGCACTCCAAATCAACCGTAGCGGCCAGTGATGTAGTCTTCAGTTTGTTTCTTCGCAGGCTTGGTGAACAGATCGTCAGTGTTGCTGAATTCGATCAGTTCGCCCAGATACATAAACGCTGTGTGGTCGGAACAGCGCGCCGCCTGCTGCATGTTGTGGGTCACAATCACCACAGTGTAATCCTGCTTCAGCTCGGTGATGAGCTCTTCAATGCGGCCCGTTGAAATCGGGTCCAGCGCTGAACAAGGCTCATCGAGCAGCAGCACTTCCGGGCGAATCGCGATCCCGCGGGCGATGCACAGACGCTGCTGCTGACCACCGGAGAGAGAATACCCGCTCTGGTGCAGCTTATCTTTGGTTTCGTTCCATAATGCGGCCTTGGTCAATGCCCACTGCACGCGCTCGTCCATATCCGCACGGGACAGCTTCTCAAACAGGCGCACGCCGAAGGCGATGTTGTCGTAAATCGACATCGGGAACGGCGTCGGCTTCTGGAATACCATGCCGACCTTGGCGCGCAGCAGGGCGATATCCTGGGTATTGGTCAGGATGTTGTCGCCGTCCAGCAGGATTTCACCTTCCGCGCGCTGCTCCGGGTAGAGCTCAAACATTTTGTTGAAGGTGCGCAGCAGGGTCGATTTACCGCAGCCCGACGGGCCGATAAATGCCGTCACCTGGTTTTTGGCGATATCCAGGTTGATGTTCTTCAGGGCATGGAATTTGCCGTAGTAGAAATTCAAATCGCGAACGGCAATTTTACCCGGCGTTGTATTTACCATACTCATCTCAATCTCTTCCTCATCCAGCGCCGCATGCCGCCGCGCTGCAAAAAATTAACCGTGTTTCTGCTTCGCGAAAATGACGCGCGCCAGAATGTTCAGCAACAGTACGCACAGGGTAATGATCAGCACCCCGGCCCAGGCCAGCTGTTGCCATTCGGCAAACGGGCTCATGGCAAATTTGAAAATGGTCACCGGCAGGTTGGCAATCGGCTGCATCATGTCGGTGCTCCAGAACTGGTTGGAGAGCGCGGTAAACAGCAGCGGGGCGGTTTCACCGGCGATTCGCGCCACGGCCAGCAGTACGCCGGTCATGATCCCCGAAATAGAGGCCTTCAGCGTGATGGCGGAAATCATCTTCCACTTGGGCGTGCCCAGCGCGTATGCCGCTTCACGCAGGCTGTCCGGCACCAGTTTCAGCATGTTCTCAGTGGTTCGGATAACAATCGGCACCTGCAGCAGCGCCAGCGCAATCACGCCCGCCCAGCCTGAGAAGTGCTGCATTTTTGCCACAACGATGGTGTAAACGAACAGGCCCACGACGATAGACGGAGCGGAGAGCAGAATGTCGTTAATGAAACGAATGACTTCCGCAATCCAGGATTTACGCCCGTATTCCGCCAGGTAGATGCCCGCCATGATGCCCATGGGCGTACCGATAATGGTCGACCACAGGATCAGCAGGCCGCTCCCGGCCAGGGCGTTCGCCAGACCACCGCCCGCAGTGTTTGGGGGAGGAGTCATTTCGGTAAACAGCGCGATCGACATACCGTCTATGCCGCGGGTGATGGTCGAAAGCAGGATCCACACCAACCAGAACAAGCCAAAGACCATGGTCGCCATCGACAGCGTCAGAGCGATGCGGTTTTTGGTACGACGGCGCGCCTGCATTTTGCGGCGGGATTCGATGAGCTCAGGGCTGGTTTGCATTTCTAAAGTCGCCATTAGCGTGCCCCCTCGTTTTTCGCGAGGCGTTTAATCATCAGCTTGGAGATAGCCAACACGATAAAGGTGATCACGAACAGGATCAGGCCCAGTTCCATCAGCGCCGCAACGTGCAATCCGGATTCCGCTTCGGCAAATTCGTTCGCCAGCGCAGAGGTGATGCTGTTGCCAGGCATGTACAGCGAGGCGCTGTCGAGCTGGTAGGTGTTACCGATGATAAAGGTCACCGCCATGGTTTCACCCAGCGCGCGACCGAGGCCAAGCATAACGCCGCCAATCACGCCATTTTTGGTGAACGGCAGAACGATACGCCAGATAACTTCCCAGGTGGTGCAGCCGATGCCGTAGGCCGACTCTTTCATCATCACTGGGGTTTGTTCGAACACATCGCGCATCACAGCGGCGATGTAAGGAATAATCATGATGGCGAGGATCACGCCTGCGGCGAGCAGACCGATACCGAACGCCGGGCCGGAGAACAGCGCGCCCACAAACGGAATGGCGGACAATACGTTGCCAACTGGCTCCTGGAAATACGTCGCAAACAGCGGCGCAAAGATAAACAGGCCCCACATGCCGTAGACGATACTCGGAATGGCGGCTAACAACTCAATGGCAATCCCCAGCGGGCGCTTCAGCCAGTTTGGCGCGAGTTCCGTCAGGAACAGGGCGATACCAAAGCTCACAGGAACGGCAATCAGCAGGGCGATGATGGAAGTCACGAGCGTGCCGTAAATCGGCACCAGCGCACCGTAAATGTCGTTCGGCGCATCCCACTCTTTGGTCCACAGGAAGGAGAAGCCAAACTTCTGAATGCTTGGCCAGGAGGAGAAAATCAGGGAAACGATGATGCCACCCAGCATCAATAGCACAATCAGCGCCGCCAGTTTGACCAGCGCGCCGAAAATGATGTCACCCTTTTTACCCGGTGGGTTAAATGCAGGCTTGGTTGCAGCCATAAATTACTCTTCTGTTAATTTTACGAAGTTGCCCGGTGCGCTATAGCTTGCCGGGCCTACAGTTAAAACCGTAGAGCGGGTAAGCAACAGTGCCACCCGCCATTTTCGTTTAAATTTCCAATTAGTACAGCGCTTTACCGCTGCTGTCTTTCACGTTGGTCTTCCATGCGGCGCGAACCTGCTCAACCACGCTATCCGGCAGTGACGCGTAATCCAGTGCATTCGCTTCTTTGGCGCCGTTTTTGTAGGCCCAGTCGAAGAACTTCAGCACTTCTGCACCCTGCTCTGGCTTCTTCTGATCTTTGTGGACCAGAATGAAGGTGGTAGAGGTGATTGGCCACACATCGTCACCTTTCTGGTTCGTCAGGTCCTGAGCGAAGGATTTGCTCCAGTCCGCGCCTTTCGCCGCGTTCGCAAAGCTCTCTTCGGTCGGGCTCACAGATTTACCGTCAGCAGAAATCAGCTTGGTATAAGCCAAGTTGTTCTGCTTAGCGTAAGCATATTCCACATAGCCAATTGAGCCAGGCAGACGCTGAACGAAGGCGGCGATGCCGTCGTTACCTTTTCCGCCCAGACCGGTTGGCCAGTTTACGGTAGAGCCTGCGCCAACTTTAGATTTCCACTCTTCGTTTACTTTCGCCAGGTAGCTGGTGAAGACGAAGGAAGTACCGGAGCCGTCAGCACGACGCACAACGGCAATGTTCTGATCCGGCAGTTTGTGGCCCGGGTTCAGCTTAGCGATAGCTTCGTCGTTCCACTTCTTAATTTTACCGAGGTAGATATCACCCAGGGTTTTGCCGTCGAGCACCAGCTCGCCGGATTTGAAGCCAGGCAGATTGACCGCCAGCACCACGCCGCCAATCACTGTCGGGAACTGGAACAGGCCTTCCTGAGCCAGCTTGTCGTCAGCCAGAGGCGCATCAGAAGCACCAAAATCCACGGTGTTAGCCGTAATCTGCTTCACACCACCGGAGGAGCCGATACCCTGATAGTTAACCTTGTTGCCGGTCTCTTTCTGGTAGGTATCCGCCCATTTGGCATACACCGGCGCAGGGAAGGTTGCACCAGCACCTGTCAGGCTTGCTGCTGCGAAAGCAGAGAAAGCGCTCATTGATAAGGTCGCGGCGACAACAGTTGCGACAGTGGTACGCATAACTTTCATAATGTCTCCTGGTGGATTTCGTAAATCGTTGTTTAAGTGGCTACGTTGAGCAAAATAGGTCAAACAGGTGACAGTTAAATGTACGAATTATGACATTTTTATGACATGCGGTATTTGCGTTAAATTTTTGAATTTTTATCTTTATATATCAATTATATAAATTGAATTATGACATGTGCTTTTCAGTGATATTTTCTTTTTGTGACACTGAAAAAGTTAGCTGAAGATGACAGATTGTCATTTTTCAGATGTCGAAAAAAACAGCTTTAGCTTCTGCCGTTATCTCCGATGTTGTTAATAAGACCGCAACATTTCATGGATAAATCCTGTGCAAAAAAACCTTCGCGTCGTGACTGGCATCGTTATCGTGCTCGCCCTTTTCTGTTCGCTTCAGCTTATTACCGGCGCGCTGTTTTACTCCGCCGTGAGCGACGACAAACAGAATTTCCAGAAATCCGACATCCTCAATTCACAGCTGGAAAACCTGAGCGACAGCGTAACTACGTTGATTAAAACCCGCGTGACGGTCAATCGCGTCGCGATCCGCTATCTGAAAGAACAACGCGATCCGGACTCACTGGCAGCCATAGAAAAGCTGTTGTCCAGCGCCAGAACGTCCCTGGCGACGGCCGCAGAGCAGTTCACTCGCTACAAAAACCTGCCGCTCGTTGAGGGGCAGCAGCGCAAACTCGCTGAAGAAATGGAGAAGTCGTACCGGGAGATGTCTGGCTTACTGAATGCGTCCATCACTTTCCTGCAGCAGGATAACTATGCCGCCTACGGAAATCTGGATGCGCAGCAGGCCCAGGACAGCATCGAAGCGAGCTATCATCAGTGGCGCACGGAGAATACACACTTGCTGCACGCTGCGACTGAAATGAACCAAAAGGCGTTCGACAACATGAAATGGACGCTGGTCGGCATTTTTGTGGCCGTGTTGATCATCATGGCAGCCATCTGGTATGGCCTGAAAAATCTGCTTCTGAAACCACTCCAGGCGGTGGTGGAACATATCAGGATCATCGCCAGTGGCGACCTGTCACGCCGTAATCAGGCCTGCGGCTGTCTTGAGATTGCCCACCTGGCTGACAACCTGAATCACATGCAGCAGGAGCTCAAGCAAACCGTCACCTCCGTTCGCGGCAGTTCAGATACGATTTACCTTGGAGCCAGCGAAATTGCCTCCGGCAATAACGACCTCTCATCACGCACGGAAGAGCAGGCGGCCTCGCTGGAGCAAACGGCCGCCAGCATGGAGCAGTTGACCGCGACGGTGCGGCAGAATACCGACAACGCACGCCAGGCAGCACAACTCGCGAGCACAGCCTCTGCAACGGCCGTTCAGGGCGGCACTGCCGTCAGTGACGTCGTCGGCACGATGCAAAAAATTACCGAAAGCTCGCAGCAAATTGCCCATATTACCGGCGTGATTGACGGAATTGCCTTCCAGACCAACATTCTGGCGCTCAATGCGGCAGTTGAGGCCGCTCGCGCAGGTGAACAAGGGAGAGGCTTTGCCGTCGTCGCCGGAGAAGTCCGCACCCTGGCAAGTCGCAGCGCGCAGGCGGCGAAGGAGATTAAAGGGCTGATTGAAACATCGGTCAGCCAAGTGCATACCGGCTCGCAACAGGTGGCTGAAGCGGGGGAAACCATGAAGGAGATAGTGACCGCGGTGACGCGCGTCAGCAATATCATGGGGGAAATTACCACAGCGTCTGAAGAGCAGAGTCGGGGTATCGAACAGGTCAGCCTGGCCGTTTCCCAGATGGACAGCGTAACGCAGCAGAATGCTTCGCTGGTGGAACAGTCAGCGGCCGCTTCATCGTCGCTTGAAGAGCAGGCTGAACAGCTGCGGCTGGCGGTCGCTGCGTTTCGCCTGTAAATAAGAAAGGAGCTCTGCGCCTGGCAGAGCTCCCTTGTGTTTACTCGACGGTAACGGACTTCGCCAGGTTGCGCGGCTGGTCCACGTCAGTACCTTTGATCAGCGCCACGTGATAAGCCAGCAGCTGCAGCGGCACGGTGTAGAAGATTGGCGCAATCACCTCTTCCACATGCGGCATTTCAATCACTTTCATGTTGTCGCTGCTGGTGAAACCGGCATCCTGATCGGCGAAGACGTACAGCACGCCACCGCGCGCGCGGACTTCCTCGATGTTGGACTTCAGTTTTTCCAGCAGTTCGTTGTTTGGTGCGACAACGATAACCGGCATATCCGCGTCAATTAGCGCCAGCGGGCCGTGTTTCAACTCGCCAGCCGCATAAGCTTCGGCGTGAATGTAAGAGATCTCTTTGAGCTTCAGCGCGCCTTCGAGCGCGATCGGGTACTGATCGCCGCGGCCCAGGAACAGCGAGTGATGCTTGTCAGAGAAGTCTTCGGCCAGAGCTTCGATGCGTTTATCCTGCGACAGCATCTGTTCAATACGGCTCGGCAGCGTTTGCAGGCCGTGCACGATGTCGTGCTCAATCTGAGCAGGCTGACCTTTCAGGTTCGCCAGTTTCGCCACCAGCATTAACAGCACGGTCAGCTGAGTGGTGAAGGCTTTGGTCGACGCCACGCCAATTTCGGTTCCGGCTTTGGTCATCAGCGCCAGGTCGGATTCACGCACCAGCGAAGAGCCCGGCACGTTACAAATTGCCAGCGATCCCAGGTAACCCAGCTCTTTCGACAGGCGCAGCGCCGCCAGGGTATCTGCCGTTTCACCAGACTGGGAAAGGGTGATCATCAGGCTATTACGACGCACCGCGGATTTGCGGTAGCGGAATTCAGAGGCGATTTCGACGTCGCACGGCACGCCAGCCAGAGATTCGAACCAGTAGCGCGAAACCATGCCCGAGTTGTAGGACGTGCCGCAGGCCACAATCTGAATATGCTCAACTTTAGAAAGCAGATCGTTAGCCTGTGTGCCCAGCTCGCTCAAATCCACCTGACCATGGCTGATGCGTCCGGTCAGGGTGTTCTTGATGGCGTTTGGCTGCTCATAAATCTCTTTTTGCATGTAGTGACGGTAGATGCCTTTGTCACCCGCGTCGTACTGCAAATTCGATTCGATGTCCGGGCGTTTTACCTGCTCGCCGGATTTGGCAAACACGGTCACGCTGCGGCGGGTCACTTCCGCGATGTCGCCTTCTTCAAGGAAAATAAAGCGACGGGTCACCGGCAGCAGGGCCAGTTGGTCGGAGGCGATAAAGTTTTCGCCCATGCCCAGACCAATCACCAGCGGGCTACCGGAGCGGGCCGCCAGCAGAGTATCCGGATGGCGGGTATCCATAATCACGGTGCCGTATGCGCCGCGTAATTGCGGAATGGCACGCAGTACGGCTTCACGCAGCGTACCGCCCTGTTCCAGCTCCCAGTGCACCAGGTGAGCAATCACCTCGGTGTCGGTTTCGGAGGCGAACACGTAGCCACGGGACTGCAGCAGCTCGCGCAGCGGCTCGTGGTTTTCGATAATGCCGTTATGCACCACCACAATGTGGTCGGAGATATGAGGATGCGCGTTGCCTTCGGACGGCTCGCCGTGAGTCGCCCAGCGGGTGTGCGCGATACCGGTGCCGCCATGCAGAGGGTGTTCTTCTGCGGCCTGAGCCAGCATTTGTACTTTACCGAGGCGACGCAGACGGGTCATATGACCTTCGCTGTCGACCACTGCCAGACCGGCAGAGTCGTAACCACGGTATTCCAGACGACGAAGCCCTTCGAGAAGGATTTCAGCAATATCACGCTGCGCGACTGCGCCAACAATTCCACACATAGTTAGATTTCCTGAAATGGCATGATGCCATGCGTTGTCGCTGACCTGTGTTTTCCGGTGATTTCCGGCGCCCCGAGCCTTGTAGAGAGTGGGGTTGTTTTTATGGGTGCTGCAATTTGGGCGGGGTAATATGTTTTACCCTCTACCCTGTAAAACCGTAGGCCTGATAAGCGAAGTGCATCAGGCACTTTGCATTGCCGGATGGCGGCGTAACCGCCTTATCCGGCCTACAAAAAAACGCAAACTTACTTCTTCTTCACCGGGCGCTGCCAGCCTTGCTTGCTAACCTGCGGCACGCGGCTTAATACCAGTTCGTTATCGGCAACGTTACGGGTGACAGTCGTGCCCGCCGCAATGGTTACGCCTTTGCCAATGGTGACAGGCGCCACCAGCTGGGTATCGGAACCGACGAACACGTCATCGCCGATTACGGTTTTAAACTTATTTGCGCCATCGTAGTTACAGGTGATGGTACCGGCACCGATATTCACGTTGTCGCCAATCTCCGCATCGCCGAGATAGCTCAGATGACCCGCTTTTGAACCTTTGCCCAGGCGTGCTTTTTTCATCTCAACGAAGTTGCCGACATGAGCGCCTTCCAGCAGCTCAGCACCCGGGCGCAGACGTGCGAACGGGCCGATCGTACAGGCGGCGTGCAGTTCTGCATCTTCCACTACGCTGTACGGGCTGATTTCGCAGTCGTCGCCAATCACGCTGTTTTTAATCACGCAGCCCGCGCCAATCTTCACGCGATGGCCGAGGGTGACGTTGCCTTCCAGAATAACGTTAGTATCAATTTCCACGTCGCGCCCGTGGGCTACGGTGCCGCGCAGGTCAAAACGCGCTGGATCGCGCAGCATCACGCCCGCCAGCAGCAGTTTTTCTGCCTGCTCGCTCTGATAAACGCGCTCCAGACGGGAAAGCTGCAGACGGTTGTTCACGCCTTCCACTTCGCTCAGACGCTCCGGGTGAACGGCGGCAATTTCACGCCCTTCCTGGTACGCCATGGCGATAATGTCGGTGATATAGAACTCGCCCTGCGCGTTGTTGTTGTCCAGCTTGCCCAGCCAGCGCTTCAGATCGGCCCCACCTGCAATCAGGATACCGGTGTTGATCTCCTGAATCTGACGCTGCGCCTCGGTGGCATCTTTATGCTCAACGATGCCGGTCACTTTGTCGTTTTCACGGGTGATGCGGCCATAACCGGTCGGATCGTCCAGTTTGACGGTCAGCAGGCCGATGCCGCCCTGCGGTTTCGCGGCGCGCAGACGCTCCAGCGTTTCCACGGAGATCAGTGGCACGTCACCGTAGAGCATCATGATGTCTTCATCATCGGCAAAGAACGGTGCGGCCTGCTGCATTGCATGGCCGGTGCCGAGCTGTTGGGCCTGCAGCACCCAGTTCAGATTGCCTTCGGTCAGCGTTTCTTTAAGCAAATCGCCGCCGTGGCCGTAAACCAGGTGAACCTGAGTGGCGCCTAATTCATCAGCAGCATCAATAACATGCTGAACCATTGGCTTGCCCGCAAGGGTATGAAGCACCTTCGGGAGATCGGAATACATGCGAGTACCTTTGCCCGCGGCAAGGATCACTACGCTCATCGCACTGTTTGACATAAGCATCCTGACAGCTGTTTGAGTGAGAAGTTAAAACCTTTCACATTGAAATTTCTACATATTTTTCGTCATGAAATGGAATGCAGAGAAAACGTGCAACGTGAAAGTCAAAACCGATTTTATGACGCTATTTTCAGCCATCGTAGCGTGATTTGTCTCGAAAAAAAGACCCATTATCTGAAGATTAGCCGCTATGTTGCTGCTTTGGTTGTTCTTTCGATGCCTGAATCAAGCCTGAATGAGCGCTAAAACACAAAAAGGCCGCCTGATGGCGACCTTCTCATGTTCTTTTTGTTCGACAATACAGAGGATTAGAAGCTCAGATTGCGGAACAGCGCGATGATTTTATGTAAGCGTTTCATGGTAATTCCTGCATAGCACAATTGTTGTGTGATCTAACTCACAAAACAGAGTCTACGCCGGGTTTTTGACCTGCGCAACATCTATGTGACATACATCACACTTAAGAGTTACATCTGAATCATCACCAAGAAAAAAGCCAGCCTGGAAACCAGACTGGCTTTTGTGCTTTCAAGCCGGTGTTACATCGCTTTTTTGGTCAACTCGATAACGCGCAGTTTGGCGATCGCTTTGGCCAGCTCCGCGGACGCCTGAGCGTAATCCACGTCGCCGTGCGAGCTCTTGATGTGCTCTTCCGCTTTACGTTTCGCTTCCAGGGCTCGCGCTTCGTCGAGATCCTGACCGCGGATAGCGGTATCAGCCAGTACGGTTACGTTACCCGGCTGAACTTCCAGCACACCACCAGACAGATAGATGAACTCTTCATGTCCGTGCTGCTTCACGATGCGAATCATACCAGGCTTAATGGCGGTGAGCAGCGGGGCGTGGCCCGGGTAAATACCCAGCTCACCTTCGCTACCCGTTACCTGGATTTTCTCGACCAGACCAGAGAACATTTGCTGCTCTGCGCTGACGACGTCCAGGTGGTAAGTCATTGCCATATCACCCTCCGATTAAGGCGTTAAAGTTTTTTGGCTTTCTCAACAGCTTCGTCGATGGTGCCAACCATATAGAACGCCTGCTCCGGCAGGTGGTCGTATTCGCCGTCCATGATGCCTTTAAAGCCACGGATGGTGTCTTTCAGCGATACGAATTTACCTGGGGAACCGGTAAAGACTTCTGCAACGAAGAACGGCTGGGACAGGAAGCGCTGGATCTTACGTGCGCGTGCTACCACCAGTTTGTCTTCTTCGGACAGTTCGTCCATACCCAGAATCGCGATGATGTCTTTCAGTTCCTGGTAACGCTGCAGGATAGACTGAACGCCACGCGCGGTGTCGTAGTGCTCCTGGCCAACAACCAGTGGATCCAGCTGACGGCTGGTGGAGTCCAGCGGGTCAACGGCCGGGTAGATACCCAGAGACGCGATCTGACGGCTCAGTACCACGGTTGCATCTAAGTGAGCAAAGGTGGTGGCTGGGGATGGGTCAGTCAAGTCATCCGCAGGTACGTATACCGCCTGAACGGAAGTGATGGAGCCAGTCTTGGTGGAGGTAATACGCTCCTGCAGGGCACCCATCTCTTCTGCCAGTGTTGGCTGATAACCTACCGCGGAAGGCATACGACCCAGCAGTGCAGATACTTCAGTACCGGCCAGGGTGTAACGGTAGATGTTATCGACGAACAGCAGAACGTCACGACCTTCGTCACGGAATTTCTCCGCCATGGTCAGACCGGTCAGAGCAACGCGCAGACGGTTTCCTGGTGGCTCGTTCATCTGGCCGTAAACCAGGGATACTTTGTCCAGAACGTTGGAGTCGGTCATTTCGTGGTAGAAGTCGTTACCCTCACGAGTACGCTCACCCACGCCCGCAAACACGGAATAACCGGAGTGCTCGATCGCGATGTTACGGATCAGCTCCATCATGTTTACGGTTTTACCTACACCCGCACCACCGAACAGACCAACTTTACCGCCTTTTGCGAACGGGCAGATCAGGTCCATTACTTTGATACCGGTTTCCAGCAGTTCCTGAGAGCTGGAGAGCTCTTCATAGGTTGGTGCTGAACGGTGAATAGCCCAACGCTCTTCTTCACCGATGTCGCCTTTCATATCGATCGGCTGACCCAGGACGTTCATGATACGGCCCAGGGTTGCTTTACCTACCGGGACTTCGATCGGGTGCTCGAGGTCTTTTACTTCCAGACCACGACGCAGACCGTCGGAAGAACCCATTGCGATGGTACGCACGATACCACCACCGAGCTGCTGCTGAACTTCCAGCACCAGGCTCTCGTTACCATTCTGAACCTCAAGAGCATCGTACACGCGCGGTACGGCATCCTGAGGGAATTCGACGTCAACCACGGCGCCGATTACCTGGACAATTTTTCCAGTAGCCATCTTGAATCCTCTACGAATTAACCTGGTTATACCGCGGATGCACCACCGACGATTTCGGTGAGTTCCTGAGTAATGCTGGCCTGACGAGCTTTGTTGTATACCAACTGCAGCTCTTTAATCAGGCTGCCGCCATTGTCGGTCGCGGCTTTCATCGCCACCATACGTGCGGCCTGCTCGCTGGCCAGGTTTTCTACCACGCCCTGATAAACCTGAGATTCGACATAACGACGCAGCAGGGTATCCAGCAGCGCTTTCGGATCAGGTTCGTACAGATAATCCCAGGATTTACGCTTCAGACTCTCATCTTCTGATGCCGGCAGCGGCAGCAGCTGAGTAATGGTCGGAACCTGAGACATGGTGTTAATAAATTTGTTGCTGACAACGTAAAGCTTGTCCAGACGGCCTTCATCATAGGCCTGCAACATCACTTTTACCGGGCCGATCAGTTCGGACAGGGAAGGGTTATCCCCCATGCCTGTCACCTGAGCAACCACGTTACCGCCAACGGAATTAAAGAAAGACACGCCCTTCGAGCCGATCATCGCGAGTTCGCTCTGAACGCCTTTGTCGGACCAGGCTTTCATATCTGCCAGCACTTTCTTGAACAGGTTAATGTTCAAGCCGCCGCACAGACCACGGTCAGTGGACACCACCAGGTAGCCCACGCGCTTAACGTCGCGTTCTTCCAGGTATGGGTGCTTATATTCCAGATTGCCGCTGGCAAGGTGACCAATCACTTTGCGCATGGTATCAGCATAAGGACGGCTGGCTGCCATGCGATCCTGCGATTTACGCATTTTGGACGCGGCGACCATTTCCATCGCTTTAGTGATCTTCTGCGTGTTCTGGACGCTTGCGATCTTACTACGTATCTCTTTTGCGCCGGCCATGAGCTTCTCCTCAATATCTCGCGGCCTGCCCTAAGGCAAGCCGCCAGACGTTACCAGGACTGGGTTGCTTTGAAGGAATCGAGGATGCCTTTCAGCTTGCCTTCGATTTCGTCGTTGTAGTTGCCAGTCTGGTTGATTTCTTGCATCAGCGGAGCGTGGTCACGGTCGACGTAAGCCAGCAGAGCGGCTTCGAAGCTACCGATTTTTGCCAGTTCCACATCTTCGAGGTAACCGCGTTCAGCCGCGAACAGAACAAGACCCTGCTGTGCTACAGACATTGGGGCGTACTGTTTCTGTTTCAGAAGCTCGGTCACTTTCTGACCGTGGCTCAGCTGCTTACGGGTTGCTTCGTCCAGATCGGATGCGAACTGAGAGAACGCAGCCAGTTCACGATACTGTGCCAGCGCGGTACGAATACCACCGGACAGTTTCTTGATGATCTTGGTCTGAGCAGCACCACCCACACGGGATACGGAGATACCCGGGTTAACCGCCGGACGAATACCGGAGTTAAACAGGTTGGTTTCCAGGAAGATCTGACCATCGGTAATCGAGATTACGTTAGTCGGAACGAACGCGGAAACGTCACCCGCCTGGGTTTCGATGATTGGCAGCGCGGTCAGGGAACCGGTTTTACCTTTCACTTCACCTTTGGTGAAGTTCTCAACGTATTCAGCGTTAACGCGGGATGCACGCTCCAGCAGACGAGAGTGGAGGTAGAATACGTCGCCCGGGAACGCTTCACGTCCTGGTGGACGACGGAGCAGCAGGGAAACCTGACGGTAAGCAACAGCCTGTTTGGACAGGTCATCGTATACGATCAGCGCATCTTCACCGCGGTCACGGAAGTATTCGCCCATTGCGCAACCGGCATATGGTGCCAGGTATTGCAGTGCAGCAGATTCGGACGCTGTAGCAACAACCACGATGGTGTTGGACAGTGCGCCGTGCTCTTCCAGTTTGCGAACCACGTTAGAAATGGTGGACGCTTTCTGGCCGATAGCCACGTACACGCATTTGATACCGGAATCACGCTGGTTGATGATCGCATCGATTGCCATCGCGGTTTTACCGGTCTGACGGTCACCGATGATCAGCTCACGCTGGCCACGGCCGATTGGAATCATTGCATCGACGGATTTGTAACCGGTCTGAACAGGCTGGTCTACGGACTGACGATCGATAACGCCTGGTGCGATAACTTCGATTGGCGAGAAGCCATCGTTATCAACCGGACCTTTACCGTCGATTGGCGCACCCAGGGTGTTCACCACGCGGCCTAACATGCCACGGCCAACCGGCACTTCAAGAATACGGCCAGTACACTTAACCTTCATGCCTTCTGCGAGGTCAGCGTATGGACCCATCACAACTGCACCTACGGAGTCGCGCTCCAGGTTCAGTGCGATAGCGTAACGGTTACCCGGAAGGGAAATCATCTCACCCTGCATACAGTCGGCAAGACCGTGGATGCGGATAACACCGTCACTTACAGAAACAATAGTACCTTCGTTGTGAGCTTCACTCACAACATTGAACTGAGCAATGCGCTGCTTGATCAGTTCGCTGATTTCGGTGGAATTCAGTTGCATGCTCCAGTCCCCTTAAGACTGCAATACATCTGCAAGGCGATCGAGACGGCCGCGTACGCTGCCATCAATGACCGTATCACCCGCACGGATGATGACGCCTGCCATTACAGATTTATCGATTTTGCAATTCAGCTTAACTTTGCGTGACAGACGTTTTTCCATCGCGGCAGTAATTTTCGCGAGCTGTTCGTCACTCAGTGCGGAGGCAGAAGTCACTTCGACTTCGGCGGTCGCTTCACTCAGGGCGCGTAAATGCGCGAACTGCTCGAGAACATCCGGGAGCGCCTTCAGACGACCGTTTTCTGCCATCACCCGAATCAGGTTCTGGCCGTTGGTGTCCAGCTGCTCACCGCAGATGGCGATAAACGCATCTGCGAGCGTTTCCGGCGCCAGAGCGCCAGAAAGTAACTCTGCCATTTGGTCGTTTTTAGTGACCTCGGCGGCAAACGCCAGCATATCCTGCCAGCTGTCTACGCTCTGGTTTTCGACCGCAAAGTCAAAAGCTGCTTTGGCGTAGGGGCGAGCTACCGTTACAAATTCAGACATCAGCCCCTCCCTCCTTACAGTTCAGCGACAAGTTTATCCACGATGTCGCTGTTAGCAGCTTCATCCACGGAACGTTCGATGATCTTCTCGGCACCAGCAACAGCCAGAATCGCGACCTGCTTACGAAGTTCTTCGCGAGCACGTTTACGCTCGGCGTCGATCTCAGCCTGCGCCTGGGCAACGATTTTGCTACGTTCCTGTTCTGCTTCAGCTTTCGCTTCGTCCATGATCTGAGCGCGGCGTTTGTTTGCCTGCTCAATGATCACCTGGGCTTCCGCTTTGGCTTTTTTCAGCTGGTCGGTCGCGTTGGCCTGTGCAAGGCTCAAATCTGTTTTTGCGCGTTCTGCGGAAGCCAGTCCGTCAGAAATTTCTTTCTGACGTTTTTCGATGGCAGCCATTAATGGCGGCCATACGTACTTCATGCAGAACCAGACAAAGAGAATAAACGCGATGGCCTGGCCGAGGATTGTTGCGTTCATGTTCACAGCACAATACCTCTTAAAATTTGATGACTACTTACTACGCGACAGCAAACATCACGTACAGACCCAGACCGACAGCGATCATTGGGATAGCATCCACCAGACCCATAACGATAAAGAACTGAGTACGCAGCAGAGGAATCAGATCCGGCTGACGCGCTGCGCCTTCCAGGAATTTACCCCCGAGGATGCCGATACCGATCGCAGCACCGATTGCCGCCAGACCCATCATCACAGCGGCAGCCATGTACAGCAGATCCATATTCAGGTTTTCCATGACAGTCTCCAGTTTGTTTCAGTTAAAACGTAGTAGTGTTGGTAAAGAATCAGTGCTCTTCAGACGCCATCGACAGATAGACGATCGTCAGAACCATGAAGATAAAGGCTTGCAGCGTGATAATCAGGATGTGGAAAATGGCCCAAGGCACATTCAGAAGCCACTGTGACCACCACGGCAGAAGGCCGGCTATCAGAATGAAAATCAGCTCACCTGCGTACATGTTGCCGAACAGTCGCAGACCGAGAGAAACCGGTTTGGACAGCAGGCTGACGCCTTCCAGGATCAGGTTGACCGGAATGAACGCCCAGTGATTGAACGGCTGCAGGGTAAGCTCTTTAACAAAGCCGCCAACGCCTTTCATTTTGATGCTGTAGAAAAGAATCAGGATAAATACGCCGAGCGCCATCGACAGGGTGATGTTCACGTCCGCAGACGGCACCACGCGCAGCGCAGGCAGGCCCAGGAAATGTTCGCCGATGTAAGGAATCAGGTCGATTGGCAGCAGGTCCATCAGGTTCATCAGGAAAACCCAGACGAAGACGGTCAGTGCCAGTGGCGCAATCAGCTTGCTCTTACCATGGTACATGTCTTTGACACTGCCATGGACGAAGCCGATGATCATTTCGATAGCCGTCTGGAACTTCCCTGGAACACCGCTGGTCGCTTTTTTCGCAACGCTGCGGAACATGGCAAGGAACAACAGACCCAGCACGACCGAGAAGAACATGGAGTCAATGTTGAGCGTCCAGAAGGTGGCCGGGGGGTTATGCGGATCCACCAGCGAGAAAGTACGCAGATCAAGCTGAAGGTTATTCAGGTGATGACCTATGTATTCCTGCGGCGTCATATTTTCTGAAGCCATGATGCCTTTTACCCTTTGTTGTTGATTACAGCTGGTGCCAGAACTTGTACCACCAGCACCAAAACCCACGTCACTATCAGCGGCAAAAATACCACTTTAACAACCGCCAGCGCCACCGCGAGGAGGGCAAAGGTCAGCAACACCTTGAACACTTCGCCGAGGGCGAAAGACCAGGCCACGCGGCCTTTGGCAGGTGTATGCGCCTGATGACGCCAGGCAAAAATCATAAACAATGCATTTGGCACGACAACCGCCAAACCTCCACATACTGCGGAGATGCCCCAGAAGGGGTCTTTGAGGCAGTACAGCAATCCACTTGCGGTTACCGCCAG
Organism: Enterobacter sp. CC120223-11; assembly: GCF_900215375.1. Classification (GTDB taxonomy): domain Bacteria; phylum Pseudomonadota; class Gammaproteobacteria; order Enterobacterales; family Enterobacteriaceae; genus Scandinavium. The sequence goes on from NZ_OBEF01000005.1 coordinate 259,032, forward strand.
AAGCTGAATGAACAGAAGCTTACGAGCAACGTTTCGACTCAAGAGCGACACAGACATCACGTTTTTACTCCTGCTCCCTTCGAGGTATGCCGCGTGTCGTATAAAACGTTCTTTGAGGCTCAGAGTCAAGCATCAAAAAGCGGACAAATTATACGGTGACGCCCCGTGAATTCAAACAATAAGTAGCGAAAAGGTGAATAAATGTTTAAATATTTTTCGACCGGACTCTTTTTCCACTTTTCACTAAACTGTGAACAATCAGACAAAACTGCAAATGACGCGAAATACCGCGCATAAAAGCGTGCATCCGATCACAAAATAAAGATTTTCACCGCTATCGAAAACCAGCATAGAAAAAATTCCAGGATTTCATCTTTCTGAATTCAATAACAAATTTTATAGACTCTTTTTAAAACAGCCCGATACACCCCAAAAACCTTTCATTGACATTCTTAATAAACATTTAACATTCACCGGTTGTTCACGATACCGATTTTTAGCAGCCTGATATTTTCGTGGTTGACTATTTTTAAAGTCAATCAAATAGCGCGTCGTTAAATAAATGCAAAAAAGCAGTGACCGTATCGTTAAATGTAACTGAACGTATCACTGCTTTCATCACCCCGTTTTAACACTTCACAGCAGGGTGAATATCCACATTTTTTGATAAAGATTAAACTTTAGTTGGCTTAATCTTAACCAGATGACGCTCACCCTCGAGCTGCGGAACGCTGAGCTTAACTATCTCTTCCACCGTGAATTGTGCAGGTAACTGAGCAATTTCATCGTCAGGCACCAGACCCTTCAGCGCATAGAAACGTCCATTTTCAGCTGGCAGATGATGACACCAGCTCACCATGTCATTCAGAGAGGCAAACGCGCGGCTTATTACGCCATCAAACGGCGGCTCAGCGGGGAACTCTTCCACCCGGCTTTGCACAGGCGTGACGTTATCGAGCTTCAGTTCGTGCTGCACCTGACGCAGGAAACGCACGCGCTTGCCCAGGCTGTCCAGCAGCGTGAACTGCGCCTGTGGCAGAACAATGGCCAGCGGGATCCCCGGCAGGCCCGGGCCCGTCCCCACGTCAATAAAGCGCGAGCCCTGCAAATGCGGAGCCACCACGATGCTGTCGAGAATATGACGCACCAGCATCTCGTTCGGATCGCGCACTGAGGTCAGGTTGTACGCTTTGTTCCATTTGTGGAGCAGTTCGACGTAGGCCACCAGCTGTTGCTGCTGATTTCCGGACAACGAAATACCTGCTTCAGCGAGCAGACGAGAGAGTTTGTTGAGCACTGAGAGATCCCTGTTGAGCTTCTTTTGGCGGATGGCGTTTCGCAGACCCGCCCTACGGGTTTGTAGGCCCGGCAAGCTTCGCGCCGCCGGGCAATCTATTCAAATCAGGCGCTGCGACGCAGCATGCCCTGTTTTTTCAGCCAGATCAGCAAAATCGAAATTGCCGCAGGCGTGACGCCGGAGATACGCGAAGCCTGACCGATAGAGGACGGTTTATGATCGTTGAGCTTGGCGATCACTTCGTTCGACAGGCCTGAGACCTGACGGTAATCCAGCGTTGCCGGCAGGATCGTGTTCTCATTGCGCTGATGGCGCTCGATCTCATCCTGCTGACGGGCGATATAACCTTCGTATTTGACCTGAATTTCCACCTGCTCAGCAGCCTGAGGATCTGCCAGGCCCGGTGCGAATGGCGACAGCCCGACCAGCTGTGCGTAGGTCACACCAGGACGACGCAGCAGATCTTCGCCGCTGGCTTCGCGGGACAGCGGCGCATCCAGCTGGGCATTCACTTCCGCAGCAGCTTCAGATGTTGGCGTCACCCAGGTCGATTTCAGGCGCTGACGCTCAAGCTCAATGCTTTCCAGCTTCTCGTTGAAACGCGCCCAGCGTTCGTCGTCGACCAGACCGAGCTCACGACCCTGTTCGGTCAGACGCAGATCGGCGTTGTCTTCACGCAGCATCAGGCGGTATTCCGCGCGGGAGGTGAACATGCGGTACGGTTCTTTGGTACCCAGCGTGCAGAGGTCGTCCACCAGCACGCCGAGGTAAGCCTGATCGCGGCGCGGCGCCCAGCCTTCCTTCTCGGCAGAGAAACGCGCGGCGTTAAGCCCCGCCAGCAGGCCCTGCGCAGCAGCTTCTTCGTAACCGGTGGTGCCGTTGATCTGTCCGGCAAAGAACAGGCCCTGAATATATTTGCTTTCCAGCGTCGGCTTCAGATCGCGTGGATCGAAGAAATCGTACTCAATGGCGTAGCCAGGACGGACGATCTTCGCGTTCGCCATCCCTTCCATTGAACGGACGATCTGCATCTGCACGTCAAACGGCAGGCTGGTGGAGATCCCGTTCGGATAAATTTCGTTGGAGGTCAGGCCTTCCGGTTCGAGGAAGATCTGATGCTGATTCTTGTCAGCGAAGCGCATCACCTTGTCTTCAATCGACGGGCAGTAGCGTGGGCCAATGCCTTCGATGACGCCCGCGTACATTGGGCTGCGGTCGAGGTTATTGCGGATCACATCATGGGTTTTTTCGTTGGTGTGCGTGATGTAGCACGGCACCTGGCGCGGATGCTGAGCCGCGTTGCCCATGAACGAGAACACCGGCATCGGGTTGTCACCGTGCTGCTGGGCCAGGATGCTGAAATCGATGGTGCGCGCGTCAATACGCGGTGGCGTACCCGTTTTCAGGCGACCGACACGCAACGGCAGTTCACGCAGACGACGAGAGAGCGAAATGGCTGGTGGATCGCCTGCACGACCGCCGCTGTAGTTATCCATGCCGATGTGAATTTTGCCATCGAGGAACGTCCCGACGGTCAGCACAACGGACTTTGCACGGAACTTGAGGCCCATCTGGGTGACAGCGCCAACGACACGATCGTTTTCGACGATAAGATCTTCAACGGCCTGCTGGAAGATCATCAGGTTCGGCTGATTCTCCAGCGCAGTGCGCACCGCCTGACGATAGAGCACGCGGTCGGCCTGAGCGCGGGTTGCACGAACCGCCGGACCTTTGCTGCCGTTTAGTATTCTAAACTGAATGCCCGCCTGGTCGATTGCCTTCGCCATCAGCCCGCCGAGCGCATCCACTTCTTTTACCAGGTGTCCTTTCCCAATGCCGCCAATGGCCGGGTTGCAGCTCATCTGCCCCAGCGTGTCGATATTGTGTGTCAACAGCAGGGTCTGCTGACCCATACGTGCTGCGGCCATCGCGGCCTCAGTACCTGCATGACCCCCGCCAATGATGATGACGTCAAAAGGATCCTGATAAAACATGGTGGTCTGCCTCGCATGAAAGCGGTTTGAAAAGTGATTGAAGCCCGGGCCGTGGATTCTACTCAACTTTGCGAGCCGGAGAAAGCACCCGGGATCCTGGGTATTTAAAAGAAGATCTTTTATTTAGAGATCTGTTTTACTGTGATCTCTTATTAGGATCGCCATCTTCTGTGGATAAGCTGGATCTGGCGTTTAAGATCATATGCTTAATAAGGATCACAGCCTGTGAATGATCGGTGATCCTGGTCCGTATAAGCTGGGATCAGAATGAAGGGTTATACACAACTCAAAAACTGACCAAACCTTATTCGTGGGATAACTACCGGTTGATCAGCGCTTTTAACCAGAGTTATCCACATAAAAAAGGCCGATCTTTACAATTCTCCGATCAGTTTTGTCCAGGATCCGAGCCAAATTTCAGCCGGATCTTCAGGAATGTCATGATCGAGGACGTTGATCTTCAGCGTTTCGCCTATCTGTTTTGCTCCGCAGGCCGTCAGTTCCTGATCGATTTTCTCGATTGCCCCGCAAAAAGTGTCATATTCGCGGCTGCCGATACCGACGGAACCAAAGCGTACGGCGCTCAGATCCGGTTTCTCTTCCTTTATTGCTTCATATAAAGGAACGAGATTATCAGGAATGTCGCCCGCGCCGTGCGTGGAGCTGACCAGCAGCCAGACTCCGCTCAGATTGAGGTCTTCAAGCAGGGGGCCATGCAGCGTTTCAGTGGAATAACCGGCGTCTTCCAGCTTCTCAGCCAGGTGTTCCGCTACGTATTCGGCACCGCCAAGCGTGCTGCCACTGATAAGTGTAATGTCTGCCATGAAAGTCCACCCTCTGATCCTGAGTGGCACATTGTACGCTGTGTGTGAGCTGGGATCTACCTGTGGAAAGATGTGGGATTAAAAAGCCCGATCACGGGCGAATGGTGCGCATGATCGGGTTCTGCAGGGAGATCAGCGTCTCGGTGGACTGAATTTCATCGATTGTTTGGATCTTGTTGATAAGTACCTGCTGGAGGGCGTCGATCGAGCGGCACATCACCTTAATAAAGATGCTGTAGTGCCCGGTGGTGTAATACGCCTCGGTCACTTCATCGAGGCTTTCCAGCCGTGCCAGCGCGGAAGGGTAATCTTTGGCGCTTTTCAAAATGATGCCAATAAAGCAGCAGACATCGTAGCCGAGCTGTTTCGGGTTCACGTCGATGCGTGCGCCGGTAATGATGCCCGCCTGCTTCATCTTCTCAACGCGCACGTGAATGGTGCCGGGGCTGACGCCGAACTGTTTGGCTAATTCGGCATAGGCGGTTCGCGCATTGGCCATCAGCGCCTCAAGGATGCCGCGGTCTAGATTGTCGATCTGATAATTTTCCATAGGATTTTCTTATGAAGTTTAACGAATCTTTCTATTTTAGCGCTTTATTTTAGTCGATTGAAATCGGCAAGGCCTTTTTGATTGTTGATTATTGAATTCATGCCTCATTCTGTTGCTTAATCAACGGCACAGGACGCAGGGGAGTATAAAAAATGAAAACCGCTTACATCGCAAAACAACGCCAGATCAGTTTCGTTAAGTCCCATTTCTCACGTGAGCTCGAAGACAGACTTGGACTCGTTGAAGTTCAGGCGCCGATCTTAAGCCGCGTGGGTGACGGCACTCAGGACAACCTTTCTGGTTGCGAAAAAGCGGTACAGGTGAAAGTGAAAACCTTGCCTGACGCCCAGTTCGAGGTGGTGCATTCCCTCGCGAAATGGAAGCGTCAGACGCTTGGCCAACACGACTTCAGCGCGGGTGAAGGGCTCTACACGCACATGAAAGCCCTTCGCCCCGATGAAGACCGTCTTACCCCAATCCATTCTGTCTACGTTGACCAGTGGGACTGGGAGCGCGTAATGGGCGACGGCGAACGCCACACCGGCACGCTGAAAGCGACCGTTGAAGCAATTTATGCCGGAATCAAAGCCACTGAGGCCGCCGTCAGCAAAGAGTTTGGTCTGGCACCGTTCCTGCCAGAACAGATCCACTTTGTTCACAGCCAGGATCTGCTGACCCGCTACCCGGGTCTGGATGCCAAAGGCCGCGAACGCGCCATTGCCAAAGAGATGGGTGCCGTCTTCCTGATTGGGATTGGCGGGAAACTTTCCGACGGCCAGCGCCACGACGTGCGTGCGCCGGACTATGATGACTGGAGCACTCAGGGCGAAGCGGGCCTGGCAGGCCTGAACGGCGATATTCTGGTCTGGAACCCGGTGCTGGAAGATGCCTTTGAGATCTCTTCCATGGGGATCCGCGTGGATGCCGAAGCGCTGAAACGTCAGTTAGCACTCACTGGGGATGAAGATCGTCTGCAGCTCGAGTGGCACCAGGCGCTGCTGCGCGGTGAGATGCCACAAACTGTCGGCGGCGGGATTGGCCAGTCGCGTCTGACCATGCTGCTGTTACAGCTGCCGCATATCGGCCAGGTGCAGTGCGGCGTATGGCCACAGCAGATCCGCGAAAGCGTAGGCTCCCTGCTCTAATCAGCGTTTCCAGCGCCGCAGTAAACGGCTACGCAACCCGGTATCAAAGCGCCAGATATGATCGAAGATGCGCATGATGCCGGGTTTTCCATGTTGCGACATCGCCACCGCGTGGAAGCGATGCAGGTGTTTGCGCTGAAGCTCGCCCACTTTGCTCACCACGTCGTCCGGCAGCCGCTGGGCAATGAAGTCCGAAATCACCACCGCATCCGCATCCGTCCATTCCGGCCCCTGCATTCTTTCGATAATGGCGCGAAAACAGCTGGCGATATCAGTGCCGCCGCGAAAGCGCTGGCTTAAAAATCGGATTGCCTGCTCCAGCCCGTTCGGGCCGGTAAGCTCATAGCGCACCACTTCGCTGGAAAACAGCATAATGAAGCAGCGGCGATTATCCGCCAGCGCCACCCGCATCAGCGCCAGGCAGAAGGCTTTGGCGCACTGCTCGTTAAACCCACCCATAGAACCTGACGTATCCACGCAGACGATAAACGGCCCGCGCGGCTGCTCGTCAAAGTCCTGATGCACCACCGGGCGTTCGCTGAGCTTTTCCCGCCAGGCGTCGCCGTGCAGCCGGTAAGTGAGTAACTGCTTCTCCACCAGCCGGCGATAAAACTCATATTCCAGTTCGCTGATGCCGAGCGTGGCCAGTTCGGGCGGCAGCAGGCGCAGAATGTCGTCGCTTTGCTGCAGGCCATCGACCTGTTCAGGCACCGTCGCCGGTTCGCGCACCAGCGTGCGGAAGGTTTCCATCGGCGAATCTTTTCGCGGCACGGATTTGGCTTCGCGCGAACGGCCGAGCTGTTCCGCCAGCCGCATCAGCTCGGGCTGCTCGCTGAGAAAATCACCGTATCTGACGATGAGCTGCCAGTCGCCGCGCTTCAGCTGGCCCGCGCTCATGTCCCACAGCCGTCCGGCGGCGGTGTCGTTTTCCACCAGTACCGGTTCCAGCTGCCCGCTGAGCGTCATTTTCTCCTGCACTTCGCTGAGCAACAGTTCCCTTTCATCCTCCAGCAGCTGCTGGTTGAGGCTGGTGGCCTGAACAACCAGGCTCAGACGCCAGCGCTGTAAAAACAGCGTGTGCAGCGCGGCGGTGAAGGTAGCGTTGTTATCCACCAGCTGCTGTGCCTGGGCAGCAAAGGGCGAGTGGACCTTCTTTAGCAGCGTCAGCAGCTGCGGAAGCTGGACGATAAATTGCGAAGTCGACAGGGTCTGGCTTTGCTGAAACGCCATCACCTCATCGCTGAGATCCTGCGGGACGTGCGCCTCTTTCATTTTGCCTTTCAGCGCTTCACGCCAGCGGGGAATATCTTCGGTGAGAGCGTTCTTAAGGCGGGGAAACTTCTCGAAGAAGATCGCCAGCTGCGGTGAGGCCAGCAGCGCAAGGATCATCTCTTCGATCAATCCTTCTTCGCTGACCGCCAGCATCACGTTAAGCGTGTCGAGGGTGAGCATTACTGCCGCGCCTGTTTGATCTGCGCGCCGACGTCCTGCAGGCTGGCCTCAATTTTCCCTAACCAGTCGCCGTGGATGAACAGGCACTTTTGCTGCTCGCTGAAGCGGGTGTGCTGCTGATGCCACTCGTCGTCCAGGGCTTCCAGCTGCTGCTTGATTTCGCCGGGCATGTTTTCCGGCGCAGAGCTGCCCGGCAGCGCCAGACGGGAGCCCTGCAGGCTGACGTCGCGCACCACCAGATGCAGACTGGTGTCCACTTCCAGGTTCAGCACCTGCGCGAAGCCAATGCCGTTGAGTTTGCCGCGTATCTCGCCGCTTTTCTCAAGCCACTGAGCCAGCGCGGTACGCTCAACAGAAATATGCACAACGTTCATGTCATGCAGCTTCAGCGGCTGTTGCAGTAACAACGTGAGCGTCGGCTCCTGCAAGCTCTCGGGCAGTTCGTAATGCGGCTTGCGGCTGAACATGCCGCCCATGCGGGAAACCTTCAGCGCCGTTTTGTCGCTCTGCTGCTGTTGCAGCTGGAGCCTGCGCTGAATAATGGTGCCGAGTTTTGTCAGCATCGCCTGCTGCTGCCAGGCGTGCCCGGTCATCAAAATGTCCAGCTGCTGCTGCATCAGATTGCGGCTCTCGGCGTCGTGCCACAGGCAGTCTTTCAACAGGATCAGATCGATGGGCGCTATTGCCTCGCGACCGCTGAAGAAGGCACAGGCCTGCAATAAGCGGATCGCCTTTTTCCAGCGTCGGTCGGACACATAGGGCGCGTTGGGCAGGGTATCGAGCTGCTGACGCAGGTGATAAATCAGTTCGAAAACTGCGTCTGTCAGCTTCACGCCGCCAATATCCACCTGCCACTGCCTGAACTCTTCGTCGGTAACCTGCAGGTTTTCAGATACCGGGTTGGCGCTTTCATCCTGCTGATTGATAAGCAGCGAGCGGAAGTTGCTCTTTTCCTGAACCTTATCGAGCCACAGGCGAATCAGCATGCGGTCGTAAAGTGCCTCAAGGCTGCTGTCGGCTTCCGGGAGCTCGTTAGAGGCGGCCACCAGCAGGCGCATCGGGATTTTCTCTTCGTGTGCGCCGTTGCGGAAGCTACGTTCGTTGATGGCGGTCAGCAGCGTGTTCAGGATGGCCGGGCCCGCTTTCCAGATTTCATCGAGGAAGACGATCTCTGCTTCAGGCAGATAGCCCGTGGTTAACCGCTCGTATCGGCCTTCATCCTTTAACGCTTGAATGGACAACGGACCGAACACCTCTTCAGGTGTGGAAAAACGGGTCATCAGATATTCAAAGGCGCGGGCGTGTCGGAAGGCGAACTTGAGGCGGCGGGCGATCAGGCTTTTGGCGATCCCCGGCGGCCCCAGAAGAAATACGCTTTCGCCGCTCAGCGCTGCCAGCAGGCATAAACGAATGGCGTGACTGCGCTCGAACAGGCCTTTTTCAAGCGCCTGGCTGAGCCGGGAAATTCTTTCTGCTAATAAGTGTGATTGCGCCATAATAGAGAGGTGTCCTTCCAGCATTTATCCAGCTATCAAGCGATTATAGCCCTTTGCGGGCGCCGGGTAATAGTGCGAGAAGTCGCCTGATTTTTCTTGAGCAAGGTTAATGCGGGGTCATTTTGGAGTACGAATCTTCGATTAATCGTGCATACTGTGCGCCTTTTGTGAGCCAGGGAAAGCGGTACACATTTGTCTTATTAAACGAAAGACGAGTCTATGAGCACTGATAATAAGCAGTCCCTGCCGGCCATCACCCTGGCCGCTATCGGCGTGGTCTATGGTGATATCGGCACCAGCCCCCTTTATACACTGAGAGAGTGTCTCTCGGGCCAGTTTGGATTTGGCGTAGAACGCGATGCTGTTTTTGGCTTTTTATCGCTGATTTTCTGGCTGCTGATTTTTACCGTTTCCCTGAAGTACATCACCTTCGTAATGCGTGCGGATAACGCCGGTGAAGGTGGGATCTTAACGCTGATGTCCCTTGCCGGGCGTAATACCTCCGCGAGAATGACGTCTGTGCTGGTGATCCTCGGGCTTATCGGCGGCAGCTTCTTCTATGGTGAGGTGGTTATCACGCCCGCCATCTCAGTGATGTCGGCCATCGAAGGCCTTGAGATCATCGCCCCACAGCTTGATAGCTGGATTGTCCCTATATCTATCGGCGTGTTGACTCTGCTGTTTGTGATTCAGAAGCATGGGACGGCGATGGTCGGTAAGCTGTTCGCACCTATCATGCTCATCTGGTTCCTGCTGCTGGCCGTGCTTGGCGCGCGCAGCATCATTGATAACCCGGAAGTCTTGCAGGCGCTGAACCCATACTGGGCGGTGCATTTCTTCATGGAATACAAAACCGTATCGTTTGTAGCGCTCGGCGCGGTGGTGCTGTCTATCACCGGTGTGGAAGCGCTGTATGCCGATATGGGCCACTTTGGCAAACTGCCGATTCGTATCGCCTGGTTTACCGTCGTTCTGCCTTCTCTGGTGCTGAACTACTTCGGCCAGGGGGCGCTGCTGCTCAAACACCCGGAAGCGATTAAGAACCCGTTCTTCCTGCTGGCACCGGAGTGGGCGCTGATCCCTATGCTGGTTATCGCCGCGCTGGCGACGGTCATCGCTTCTCAGGCGGTTATCTCTGGCGTCTTCTCTCTGACCCGTCAGGCCGTGCGTCTCGGCTATCTTTCGCCGATGCGCATCATCCATACGTCTGAAATGGAATCCGGGCAGATTTACATCCCGTTTGTTAACTGGATGCTGTACGTGTCGGTGGTGCTGGTTATCGTCAGCTTCGAGCACTCCAGTAACCTCGCGGCGGCTTATGGTATTGCGGTAACAGGCACCATGGTGTTGACCTCTATTCTGGCGACCACCGTGGCGCGCAAAAACTGGCACTGGAATAAATATCTGGTGTTCCTGATCCTGATTGCGTTCCTTTGCGTCGACGTACCGCTCTTCTCCGCGAACCTCGACAAGCTGCTCTCCGGCGGCTGGTTGCCGCTGACGCTGGGCCTGGTGATGTTCATGGTGATGACCACCTGGAAAAGCGAGCGCTTCCGCCTGCTGCGACGTATGCATGAGCACGGCAACTCTCTCGAGGCGATGATTGCTTCTCTGGAGAAATCGCCGCCGGTTCGCGTGCCGGGCACCGCGGTGTATATGTCCCGCGCGCTGAACGTCATTCCGTTTGCAATGCTGCACAACCTCAAGCACAACAAAGTGCTGCACGAGCGTGTGATCCTGCTGACGCTTCGCACCGAAGATGCGCCGTACGTGCATAACGTGCGTCGTGTGCAGATTGAGCAGCTTTCACCGTCGTTCTGGCGCGTGGTGGCAAGCTACGGCTGGCGTGAAACGCCAAACGTGGAAGAAGTGTTCCACCGCTGCGGCCTGGAAGGCCTGAGCTGCCGGATGATGGAAACCTCATTCTTCATGTCGCATGAGTCGCTGATTATCGGCAACGACAGACCGTGGTATCTGCGCCTGCGCGGCAAACTCTACCTGCTGCTACAGCGCAACGCCCTGCGTGCGCCGGACCAGTTTGAGATACCACCTAACCGCGTGATAGAGCTTGGGACTCAGGTCGAGATTTAACATTTAAATCGTTGCGGCCTGATGCCCTCTCCCCAACCCTCTCCCACAGGGAGAGGGCGCAAACTCTAAAAGCCTCCCCAAGGGAGGCTTTGCTTTTTCCTCGAAACGTTTCGAAGTCGATCACAATTCTATAACCTGGTGGTGGTTTTATGAGCTTTCTTCGGATTAAACTTACTTCAGCGAAACGTTTCGCTAGTGGAGCAAAAGATGAAGAAAGGTACGGTACTCAACGCTGATATTTCCTCGGTCATTTCCCGTCTTGGGCATACCGATACGCTGGTAGTGTGTGATGCGGGTCTGCCGATCCCTCACAGCGCGCAGCGCATTGATATGGCTTTAACCCAAGGCGTGCCTTCGTTTATGCAGGTGCTGGAAGTGGTCACCACGGAAATGCAGGTTGAGACGGCAATTCTCGCCGCGGAAATCAAAACCCATAACCCGCAGCTCCACGAAACGTTGCTCAGCCACATAGAGCAACTGCAACAACACCAGGGAAACACCATTGAAATTCGTTACACCACGCATGAGCAGTTCAAACTACAAACCGCAGACAGTCAGGCGGTGATTCGCAGCGGGGAGTGTTCCCCGTATGCGAATATCATTCTCTGTGCTGGCGTCACTTTCTGAGGCCATCATGGACGCATTACTGCAACTTAAAGGGATTGATAAATCCTTCCCGGGCGTGAAAGCCCTCTCCGGCGCATCGCTGAACGTCTACGCAGGCCGAGTTATGGCGCTGGTGGGCGAGAACGGCGCCGGCAAATCGACGATGATGAAAGTGCTGACCGGGATCTACAGTAAAGATGCCGGTTCGCTGCACTGGCTCGGGCAGGAAACGACCTTTACCGGGCCGAAGTCCTCTCAGGAAGCCGGGATCGGCATCATCCATCAGGAACTGAACCTGATCCCCCAACTGACCATCGCCGAGAACATCTTTTTAGGCCGTGAGTTCGTCAACCGCTTCGGCAAAATCGACTGGAAAACCATGCACGCCGAAGCTGACAAGCTGCTGGCGAAGCTCAACCTGCGCTTTAAGAGCGACAGGCTGGTGGGCGAGCTGTCGATTGGCGATCAGCAGATGGTCGAAATTGCCAAGGTGCTGAGCTTTGAGTCGAAGGTCATCATCATGGATGAGCCGACGGATGCGCTCACCGATACAGAAACCGAATCCCTGTTCCGCGTTATTCGCGAACTGAAATCTCAGGGGCGCGGCATCGTCTACATTTCCCATCGCATGAAAGAGATTTTTGAAATCTGCGATGACGTCACCGTCTTCCGCGACGGGCAGTTCATTGCCGAACGCGAAGTCTCAAGCCTGACGGAAGACTCCCTGATTGAGATGATGGTCGGTCGCAAGCTTGAAGATCAGTATCCCCATCTTGATAAAACCCCCGGCGAAGTACGACTGAAAGTCGATAACCTTTGCGGGCCGGGCGTCAGCGATGTCTCCTTCACTCTGCGTAAAGGCGAAATCCTTGGCGTTGCAGGGCTGATGGGTGCAGGTCGAACCGAACTGATGAAAGTGCTTTATGGCGCGCTGCCGCGTACCAGCGGCTATGTGACGCTGGACGGCCATGAAGTGGTGACCAAATCTCCGCAGGACGGCCTGGCGAACGGCATCGTCTACATCTCCGAAGACCGCAAGCGTGATGGTCTGGTGTTGGGCATGTCGGTGAAAGAGAACATGTCGCTGACCGCGCTGCGCTATTTCAGCCGCTCAGGCGGTAGCCTCAAGCATAAGGATGAACAGCAGGCGGTGAGCGATTTTATCCGTCTGTTTAACGTTAAAACGCCGTCGATGGAACAGGCGATTGGCCTGCTGTCCGGCGGTAATCAGCAAAAAGTCGCCATTGCCCGTGGGCTGATGACGCGCCCGAAGGTGCTGATCCTCGATGAGCCTACGCGCGGCGTCGACGTAGGGGCGAAAAAAGAGATTTATCAGCTGATTAACCAGTTTAAAGCCGATGGCCTGAGCATCATCCTCGTCTCCTCGGAGATGCCGGAAGTGTTGGGCATGAGCGACCGCATCATGGTGATGCACGAAGGGCATCTCGGCGGTGAATTCACGCGCGAGCAGGCCACTCAGGAAGTATTGATGGCTGCCGCAGTGGGCAAGCTTAATCGTGTGAATCAGGAGTAAGAAAGATGACTACCCAGGCTGTTGCTGGTCGCCGCTATTTCACAAAGGCGTGGCTGTTAGAGCAAAAATCGCTGATCGCCCTGCTGGTGCTGATCGCGATCGTCTCGACCATGAGCCCGAACTTTTTTACCGTTAATAACCTGTTCAACATTCTCCAGCAGACTTCGGTGAACGCCATTATGGCCGTTGGGATGACGCTGGTTATTCTGACCTCCGGTATTGATCTGTCCGTCGGTTCGCTGCTGGCGCTGACCGGCGCCATTGCGGCATCGCTTGTCGGGATTGAAGTTAATGCGCTGGTGGCGGTAGCTGCTGCGCTTGCCGCCGGGGCCGCCATCGGTGCGGTAACTGGCGTGATTGTGGCGAAAGGTCGCGTGCAGGCGTTTATTGCAACGCTGGTGATGATGCTGCTGCTGCGTGGTGTGACGATGGTTTACACCAACGGCAGTCCGATGAATACCGGGTTTACCGATAACGCCGATCTGTTCGGCTGGTTCGGCATTGGCCGCCCGCTGGGCATCCCGACGCCGGTGTGGATCATGGCGATTGTGTTCCTCGCCGCTTGGTACATGCTGCACCACACGCGCCTCGGACGTTATATCTATGCGCTTGGCGGGAACGAAGCGGCAACGCGTCTGTCCGGTATCAGCGTCAATAAAGTCAAAATTATCGTTTATTCCCTGTGTGGTCTGCTGGCTTCTCTGGCGGGCATCATCGAAGTGGCGCGCCTCTCCTCCGCGCAGCCAACGGCGGGTACAGGCTACGAGCTGGATGCGATTGCAGCAGTGGTACTCGGCGGCACCAGCCTCGCGGGCGGTAAAGGTCGCATTGTTGGGACGCTGATCGGCGCATTGATTCTCGGATTCCTGAATAATGGTTTGAATTTGTTAGGTGTTTCCTCCTATTACCAGATGATCGTCAAAGCGGTGGTGATATTGCTGGCGGTGCTGGTAGACAACAAAAAGCAGTAATAACTGACATAACAGGACCTCTACAGATATGAACATGAAAAAACTGGCTACCCTGGTTTCCGCAGTGGCACTGAGCGCCACCGTAAGTGCTAACGCAATGGCAAAAGACACCATCGCGCTGGTTATCTCCACCCTGAACAACCCGTTCTTCGTTTCCCTGAAGGACGGTGCGCAGAAAGAAGCCGATAAACTCGGCTACAACCTGGTGGTGCTGGATTCTCAGAACAACCCGGCAAAAGAGCTGGCAAACGTGCAGGACCTGACCGTGCGCGGCACCAAAATCCTGCTGATCAACCCAACCGATTCAGACGCCGTCGGTAATGCCGTGAAGATGGCAAACCAGGCAAAAATTCCGGTGATCACCCTCGACCGTCAGGCATCTAAAGGCGAAGTGGTGAGCCACATTGCTTCTGACAACGTGCTGGGTGGCAAAATCGCCGGTGATTACATCGCGAAGAAAGCAGGTGAAGGCGCGAAGGTTATCGAACTGCAGGGCATCGCCGGGACTTCCGCTGCACGCGAACGCGGTGAAGGATTCCAGCAGGCCGTGGCAGCTCACAAGTTTGATGTCCTGGCGAGCCAGCCTGCCGATTTCGACCGTACTAAAGGTCTGAACGTGATGCAGAACCTGCTGACCGCCCATCCTGACGTGAAAGCGGTATTCGCTCAGAACGACGAAATGGCGCTCGGCGCGCTGCGTGCATTGCAGACTGCCGGTAAAACAGATGTGATGGTTGTCGGTTTTGACGGCACGCCTGATGGCGAAAAGGCAGTAAATGATGGCAAACTGGCAGCGACTATTGCACAGCTGCCGGAGCAAATCGGCGCCCAGGGCGTTGACGTTGCTGCTAAGGTACTGAAAGGTGAGAAGGTTCAGGCTAAATATCCTGTTGACCTGAAGCTGGTCATCAAGCAATAAGTCATACCGATTCAGGCCACCAAAGAGCCTGAGGGGACAACGTAAAAAGAAAAGCGTGGCATGCGCCACCGGGTTCCCGGTGGCGCTCTTTACCGGACACTCATGATTATGAATAACGCAGGCAACCTCGTCGTCCTTGGCAGCATCAATGCCGATCACATTCTTAACCTTGAATCTTTCCCGCGTCCGGGCGAAACCGTGACGGGCAGCCACTATCAGGTCGCGTTCGGCGGTAAAGGCGCGAACCAGGCCGTGGCGGCCGGGCGCAGCGGCGCAAACATCGCGTTTATCGCCTGTACCGGCGATGACGACACCGGCGAGCGCATTCGTAAACAGCTGGTCAGCGACAATATCGACGTAGCGCCGGTCACCGCCGTTGCCGGAGAGTCGACCGGCGTTGCGCTGATTTTTGTTAACGGCGAAGGGGAGAATGTCATCGGTATTCATGCCGGGGCCAATGCAGCGCTCTCCGCAGCGCTTGTGACCGCGCAGGAAAATCTTATCGCGCAGGCCGACGCTCTGCTGATGCAGCTCGAATCACCGCTGGACAGCGTGCTGCTGGCTGCGAAGATCGCGCATCAAAATAAGACTCAGGTTGTGCTCAACCCGGCTCCGGCAAGAGAACTTTCTGACGAACTGCTGGCGCTGGTGGATATCATCACCCCGAACGAAACCGAAGCTGAAAAGCTGACGGGCGTGAAGGTGGAAACGGATGAAGACGCAGCGAAAGCGGCGCAGGTTCTGCATGAAAAGGGCATTGATACCGTCATTATTACCCTCGGCAGCCGCGGCGTGTGGGCCAGCCAGAATGGCAAAGGCGAACGTGTGCCAGGCTTTAAGGTGCAGGC
Source organism: Enterobacter sp. CC120223-11 (assembly GCF_900215375.1). Taxonomy (GTDB): domain Bacteria; phylum Pseudomonadota; class Gammaproteobacteria; order Enterobacterales; family Enterobacteriaceae; genus Scandinavium. Next base: position 274,759 of record NZ_OBEF01000005.1, read on the forward strand.
TGTGGATACCATCGCGGCTGGAGATACCTTCAACGGCGCGCTGATGACGGCACTGCTGGAAGAAAAACCACTGGCGCAGGCGCTGCGTTTTGCTCATGCCGCCGCGGCGATTGCCGTGACCCGCAAAGGCGCCCAGCCTTCCGTTCCATGGCGTAAAGAGATCGACGACTTTCTTTGTCAGCAGGGGTAACGCTTGGCTACCATGAAGGATGTTGCCCGCCTGGCGGGCGTTTCCACCTCAACGGTGTCTCACGTCATTAATAAAGACAGATTTGTCAGCGAAGCCATTACTGAAAAAGTGCTGGCGGCGATCCAGAGCCTCAACTATGCGCCTTCAGCCCTGGCGCGTAGCCTCAAGCTAAACCAGACCCGCACCATTGGCATGTTGATCACCGCCAGTACCAACCCGTTTTATTCGGAGCTTGTGCGCGGCGTGGAGCGCAGCTGTTTTGAGCGCGGCTACAGCCTGGTGCTGTGCAATACCGAAGGCGACGAACAGCGGATGAACCGTAATCTCGAAACGCTGATGCAAAAGCGCGTCGACGGATTGCTGCTGCTGTGCACCGAAACACATCAGCCTTCGCAGGAAATTATGCAGCGCTATCCTTCGGTGCCGACGGTGATGATGGACTGGGCGCCGTTCGACGGCGACAGCGATCTGATTCAGGACAACTCGCTGCTCGGCGGCGACATAGCGACGCAATATCTGATTGATAAGGGCTACACGCGCATCGCCTGTATTGCCGGGCCGCTGGACAAAACGCCTGCGCGTTTGCGTCTGGAAGGGTATCAGGCGGCGATGCAGCGCGGCGGGTTGCCGGTGCCTGAGGGCTACATCATCACCAGCGACTTTGAATTTGGCGGCGGCCTGACGGCGATGCAAAAGCTGCTCGCGTTGCCGCAGCCACCGCAGGCTGTTTTTGTTGGTAACGATGCTATGGCCGTCGGCGTTTATCAGGCGCTCTATCTGGCAGGCCTGAGTATCCCGCAGGATATGGCGGTTGTGGGGTATGACGATATCGAACTGGCGGGTTATATGGCGCCGCCGCTGACGACCATTCATCAGCCAAAAGATGAGCTGGGCGAACTTGCTATTGATGTCCTTATTCATCGGATTGCTCAGCCCGGACAGAAACAGCAGCGTGTTCAGCTGACGCCCGAGCTGGTGGTGCGCGGCTCAGCTTAATCCTTCTTCTTATGCCGCTCTTTAATCAGGTTGCGGCCATCCTTCGGCTTCAGCAGCATAAAGGTCACCGCCGAGAGCACGGTGATCGCGCCCATCGTAATAAAGGTGTAGTGGAACTGCTCGACGGTGTTGGCGCTGTCGAACCCTTCATAAAAGCGCAGAACGGCGGCGCTGATTGCCACCCCAAGGCTGATGGACAGCTGCTGCGTTACGGCCAGCACGCTGTTACCGCTGCTGGCGTTTTCATCCGTTAGATCCGCAAGGGTGATGGTGTTCATCGAGGTAAACTGCGTCGACATCGCCATGCCCAGCACAAACAGCGGCAGGATTAGCATCCAGACCGGCATGGAAGGTGACTGGAATGAGAACTGGGCGATCATCAGGCCGATAAACACCGTAATCCCAACCAGCGTCTTCCTGTAACCCAGCACGCGCAGAACCTGCGTAACAACAGATTTTGCCAGAATGGAGCCGACCGCCGTCGGTGCCATCATGCAGCCTGCAATCAATGCCGGATACCCGAATCCAACCTGCAACATCAGCGGCATCAGGAATGGCACGCAGCCTGTTCCCAGACGCGTGGCGAGGTTGCCCACAATCCCGACTGAGAAAGTGCGCGTCTTAAACATCGGCAGCGAAATGAGCGGCGTGGGATGACGGCGGGCGTGGCGAATATAAGAGAGTAAAAGAAGAATGCTGACGGCGATGATGCTCAGCGCAATCCACGTCGACACAATTTTCTCGCCGAACAGCTCCATCCCGCTGGAGAACAGCACCAGGCTCAGGCCAAAAAGCAGAAAACCGGTTAAGTCAAAGCTGCGTCGCGGCGTGGTGAAGTTCGGCATATATTTGCGGGCGTACAGCAGCCCGGCTACGCCAATTGGGATGTTAATCAGGAAGATCCAGTGCCAGCTTGCCCATGTCACCAGCACGCCGCCGAGCACCGGGCCCAGTATCGGGCCAACCAGCCCTGGCATGGTGACAAAGTTCAGAACCGGCAAAAGTTCGCTGCGTGGATAAGCGCGCAGTAATGCAAGACGAGCCACTGGCATCATCATCGCCCCGCCAATCCCCTGAATGATGCGGAAGATAACGAGCTGCAATAAGGAACCCGAAAGCGCACAGGCCAGCGAGCCGAGCGTGAACAGGCTCACGGCAATCATGAAAATGCGTCGCGTGCCGAACCTGTCGGCCAGCCAGCCGCTGACCGGGATCAGCATCGCTACCGTCAGGGTGTAGCTGATAATGGCGGACTGCATCGCCAGGGGAGAGCGGTTGAGGCTGTGGGCGATGGCCGGCAGCGCGGTGTTCAGAATGGTGGCGTCCAGCGCCTGCATAAAGAAGGCCATTGCCGCGATCCACGGCAGGCCCGCCATACTGCGTGCTTTCTTCTCTGTCATCTATTTACTGGCCTGAGCATTGGGGGCTGTTAACAACGCCTGACAAGCCATGAAGGCTCGCGGACCGTCGCTGTCCTGAATGGCGTTCACAATGGCCTGGTGCAAATCGAGCTTCACCACTTCATTTTGAGTAATGGCCGCGAAGTAGGTCTGGTAGACCGAATGGAATAGGGAAGCAAAAGAGGTCAAAAACGGATTGGTGCTCATCGCATAGATTTGCTCGTGCCAGGCCATATCGACTTCGATCCATCGCTGGCGGTTAAAGTGCCGCTTCAGGTGAGTCATCTCTTCCATTAAGGTATTCAGCCTGGCTTTCTGTTCCGCGCTGCCGAGCGTCGCGGCCAGCATGCAGGCCTGAGGCTCAAGGCTGCTGCGCATGACCAGGAAATGTTCCACGACTTCTTCGAAGTTATTTTCCGTAAGCCACCAGGAGAGCAGCTCCTTATCAAGGAAGTTCCAGTCGCTGCGCGGCATCACTCGGGTGCCAATGCGTGGGCGCGGCAGAACCATGCCTTTGGCCGTGAGCGTCTTTACTGCCTCCCGCACGGCGGTACGGCTTACGCCAAATTGCTCGCCGAGCTCCAGTTCGCCGGGGAGAATGCATTCTGGCGGATACTCGCCGGTTAAAATCTTCTGCGCTAATTTCTCTGCAAGAACCCATGAGATGTTCTTCTGTGCCGCCAGCTGCTGCGCGCTTAAGGACATAGCCGTCATTCCTTATCGATAGATTTACCTATCTAGTATGCCATTGGGTGACAAAATTCGGCGGTAAAATCAGCAGATAGCGCAATTAATGGTGCTTTTATGACTGCTTTGGTGAAAAAAAATGCGAACGGTAAAATAATTCAAATTTCCTCTTGTCACCTCAGAATAACTCCCTATAATGCGCCTCCACTGACACGGAACAACGGCAAACAAGCCGCCGGCTCAGCAGGGTTTCTCCGGAAATTCTGACAGAGAAAAGCGAAAATAAACGCTTGACTCTGAATGAGGAAAACGTATTATACGGGACCTCGAAACGGCGAGCGAAAGCCGCGTTTCACTGCTCTTTAACAATTTATCAGACAATCTGTGTGGGCACTCAAAGTGACATGGATTCTTAACGTCGCAAGACGAAAAATGAATACCAAGTCTCTGAGTGAACATACGTAATTCATTACGAAGTTTAATTCACGAGCATCAAACTTAAATTGAAGAGTTTGATCATGGCTCAGATT